>DAOUQC010000038.1 GCA_030625775.1 Verrucomicrobiota bacterium | reverse complement strand
ACAGTTCCCCTCCCGCTGCGGTAACAATTTCTACTGCCGCACCACGCCCTCCTTGTTTGACATTTTTGACAAATTGCAACTCGTCCAGCGATATGGGCATCCTCAATTCATAAGGTTCTGTAGTATAGTATTCCACCACAGTGCTTCCCGGCATCAGGTAGGCTCCCAGCTCGGTTTTCGTCTGTCTGATCCTCCCCGCAAAGGGCGCTTGAATTTCCGTTCTTGATAAATCCCGCTTGGCCTTCTCCAGGGCTGCTTTGGAGGCCTCCAGACGGGCACGGGCACTGACCAACTGAGGTTTCCTCAAAGTCAAATCCTTCGCCACTCCGGAGCGACCAAGGCTTTCCCAGTCCCGTTTTGCCTGGGCTGCTCTGGCTTCTTCGGTTTCAAGAGCCAGCTCCACTTCAGCCAGGGAAGCTTTCGCCTGAGACACGACCGCATCATAGTCAGCGGCATCCACTTTTATCAGCAGTTCCCCCTCCTCAAACTCACCGCCTTTATCAAATTTTTCGGAAACAAAGACAACCCGACCCGCCACTTCAGCAGCCACCTGGGTTCTTTTTCTTGCCTCCACGACCCCCTGGGACGGCACTTCCATCTTTCGATCCTCAGCTTTCACCTGCACCACTTCCACTGCCGGCAATACCCGCACGTGATCAAGCACTTCTGCTTGCGGTTTACCTAACCAAAGCAAATAGACCGCCACTCCGGCTGCAGCCAAAATCCCCAGACCCAATAATACTTTCGCAAATTTCTTCATTCTGACTACTGACTACTGACTACTGACTACTGACTACTGACTACTGATTTCCTGACTGGCCGCTCTCGAAAATCCCCACCCAGAGCCAAATGCAAGTTGACCCGATTGTCCAAACGCAGCCGACGAATCAGCAAACGCTCTGATTCTCGCAACACCATCTGACGCTGGGAAGTCAACATCGTCAGCACATCCCCCACACCATTAGCATACTCTTCGTCTGCGGTTTTATAGGCATCACTTGCCAAGCTCGCTGATTCCACCAGAGCTTGTTCCCTCTGATTCAAAAAGCGTTCTGCAGCCAGAGTATCTTCAACTTCCTGAAAAGCCACCAAAGCCGTTTTTTCAAAGTCAGCCAAAGAGCGCTTGGCCTCCCCCTTGCGCACATTGATCGCTTCCAGAATCTGCCCTCCTTGAAAAATCGGCTGTGCCGCCCGGCCCGCAAAACTCCAAACGCTCAAATTGTTGTCCAGAATATTAGCCAAATCGGCACTGGTTTGCCCTGCCGATCCGGTCAGCGAAATCCTCGGCAGCAAACTCAACTTGGCCTCAAGGATGCGTTTGTCCGTTGCCGCCAGGCGACGCTCGGAAGCCACCAAATCCGGACGCCTATCCAATAAGGATGCTGGAATCCCTGCTGGTGGAGTTTTGGGCATACCAGGCAATTTCAGTCCTGAGTCCACCTCACCACGCGGATAGCGTCCCAATAAAATCTCCAATTGGCGGCTGATCTGCTCAGCCTGCTGCTCCCGTCGAACCAAGGCCTCCCGGGCGGCTGCCCGGTCAGACATCGCCAGGCGCAACTGGGCGGCCAACCCCTTCTGATTATCACCCGCACCCAACTCAAATTGATTTCTCAAGGTTTTTTCAGTATTACCAAAAATCTCAACAGTTCGCTTTGCCAGATCCTGCTGCTGGCGGGCTTCTATCAAAGCAAACCATGCCTTGGCGGTCTGGCCGCCTATCGACAATTCGATCGAAGCCCGGTCAGCCTGCGTAGCTTCCAATTCTGCCAGCGAAGCCGATTGCCCGGCTCTCACCCGCCCCCACAAATCCAACTCCCAGCTCATGTCCAGCGACACACCAAAGTCATTGCTCAAACTACTCAACACCGAATCAGATCCCCCTCCCGGACCTAGCGGTAAACCGATAAAATTCTGCTTGGCCCGGCGCCCGGTAGTCAGACCTTGCAGATGCGGATACAGATCGCTGCCCGCCTCCCGGGCTCTGGCAAGGGCGATATCAATGTTGGCCACGGCCGCGGCGATATCACGGTTGTTTTTCTCTGCTTCCTTAACCAATCCGTTGAGCTTGCTATCGCCAAAAGTCTCAATCCAACGAATGTCAGACAGCGGTCGCCCTTGGCGCTCTCCCGCCTGATAGTGATCAGCCACATCCACTCCGAGTTTCCCTTTATTCGAATCCGGCGAAGTACCTGCACACGCCACCGAAAAGACAGCCAGACTTAAAGTTAGACCTTTCAGAGACTTCATTTTCCAGCCCCCTTTCCGCACGAGACATTTTCCGCACACAAACCACCCGCCGTAAATGCTACCAATTCCTGCAACGCTTTCTCAGCGTCGTCTGCCTCCACCCGGCCGTTTGAAAGCAATACCAAAGTCTCATGCTGATTCAATGCATACAACATGGCTCCAATGGTAAAATGCATACGCCAGTAAACTTCAGCCTCCGCAAGATGTGGCAAAGCGCGAGACAAAGCCGCACAAAAACGATCCGCCACCTCACGAAAAAGCCGCCCTACCACTTCCGGCATCTCACTACCCGTTTCACTCATGCAGCGACCCGCCAGCTTCAGCATCACCTTCCTGGAATGCTCAGACTCATTCATCGAAGCCATCAAAGGCAAAAACACTGCTTCCAAAATACGTTTCACTTCAACCGCTTCACCTCCAGCTTCGGACTCGGCCTCATCCAGCATCACCAGACGCCTTTCATTGATCGGCCCCACCACACGAGCCATCACCTCGACGATCAGCCCCTCTTTCGAGCCAAAATAATAATTCACCGCAGCCAGGTTCACGTCGGCCTGGGCCGTAATTTGTCGCAACGAGACCGCCTCAAACCCCTGCTCTGCAAACAGCTTCTCAGCCGCATCGATCACACGATCCCGGGTATCGGAAGCTTCCGCACTATTGCTTTCAGGTGATGCCATCTATAAGTAAAACAGTTGTTTCAATTACACGTTTAAAACACTTGTTTTAATTGTCAAACAAAAATGCCGGAACTCATTTTGCTTACCTTTTGACAGATCCGTGCCACTGTCTTGCTGATTCTTCTGGCTCGGCCAACTTTTACCCGATGAACCCTGACTCCAGTTTATTTCCCCCGCAACCTTCTGCCACCCGGCTGGACTTGTATCTCGGTGACTGCATCGTCGGACTCTCACAAATTCCTGAAAAATCCGTTGATCTGGTTGTCACCTCCCCCCCCTACAATCTCGGTATCAAGTATTCCAAATATGAAGATCAGCGCACCCCCGAGGAATACCTCAGCTGGTCCTGGGACTGGGCCGCTGCAGTAAAACGTGTGCTCAAGGATGATGGAGCCCTCTTCCTCAACGTCGCAGGTTCACCTAAACAACCCTACATGCCACACGAACTGGTATTGCGTTTGCGGGATCTCTTTGTTTTACAGAATACCCTGCACTGGATCAAATCAATCTCGGTAAAGACCCCTGATATACCCCACCTTTCGGCCGGCCATTTCAAGCCCATTAACTCCAAACGCTATATCACCGACTGCCACGAGTATCTCTTTCATCTCACCAAAAGCGGTGACAACACTCTCGAACGGCTGGCTGTCGGTGTGCCCTACACCCACAAAAGCAACATTGCCCGCTGGGGGCACACCGAGGGAAAAGACAAACGCTGCCGTGGCAACAACTGGTTTGTGCCCTACAAAACCATCAAAAGCCGCAAAGGTGAACGCCCCCACCCCGCTACCTTCCCGATCGAACTGGCAGAGAAATGCATCAAACTGCACGGCAGTACTCCCGGACAAACAACCATGCTCGACCCCTTCCTTGGCATCGGCCACTCGGCATCGGCCGCCAAGCTGCAAAACGTTGATCACTTCATCGGCTTCGAAATCGATGAAGAATACCTTTCCGTCGCCTGCGAACGCCTGACGACAACAGCTATCAAGCTGTCCAAGTAAGAAAGTGAAACGAGGTTCCCGCGCCCTTACTCCCCGCTCTTTTTCGGAGCAGGTTTTTCCGCTCCATCCGTTGTTTTTTTCTTCACCTCCTCAGGAGGTGCAGGCTTCGCCTCTTTTTTAGCTGCAGGTTTCTGATCTCCAGCAGCTTTCACTTCAGGCTTCTTGACCGCATCTTTTTTGACTTCCGGCGCCTTGACTTTCGGGGCTGGAGTTGGAGCTGAAACCGCTGGCTTTTTCACCGAAGGATGTCCGCCCGGCATTTGCATGCCGGCAGGCATCTTGAATCCTGGTGGCAATTTAAAACCCGGAGGCAAACCTCCCGCCCCACCGCCGGGCAAACCACCAGGCATCCCTGCTCCCGGAGCCCCGCCCGCAGGCTTGTCTTGTTTCATCAAATCCGCACGCTTCTTGTTGATCGAATCGACCACATAAGAGCGTACCTTGAATACTTTACCCGACAGGGTTTTCTCAAACGCAAGTTTCTCCTTTTGCGCCTCGACTGCCGTCGCAAAGGCTTCATCATTTTTCTTTTTGTCCTCCTCGCTCTCGCCCTTCACTGCCTCTCGTTTGTCATCCAACTTGGCACTGACATCAACTGTCAGAAAATACTCATTCAAATCACTCTTCTCGCCGACTTTAACGACATAGTGAAAACCCGCTAAGGTATCGATCAGAAAGGTTGTCTTACCTGGCTTTTTCACTGCCGCCTCACCCACAATCACATCCTCAAAGCGTGGACTTGAGAAGGCATTTTTCATCGCATTGGCTCGAGTCGCGTCATACTTCTCTTCTTTTTTGGCATCAACCAAAATAAAGTCCTCCTCGGATTTGTTACGTGTCAGCTTCCAGTCCTCCTCTTTTTTATCTGACTTGATCTCCACCGCTTTGATATTCTCGATCTTGAAAAACTTCTCCTCCAACCATCTTGCCGGATCGGCATCAGCTGCGTCAAAAGTTTCTGCAACCAGAAAAACTCCATCCTCGTCGGCAATCTTCACATAACGCGCCACCTTGCTCATGCGCGGGCCTCCACCAAGGGGGCTGGAACTATTTTCCATCCGCTCATAGGCTTTGCCGAGGTAGATGGTTTTCAAAACCTTACCATCTTTTCCCTTGAAGTAGATTGTCTTCTCAACCTCTCCCTCTTTTTTCTCCTTGCCTTCACTCGAGGGCAACAAATGCAAACGACCATATTGAGATTCTCCCACTTGAACATTCTGGGTGATTTTCAAGCCCCAGATCATTTTTAAAAACTTTACCAGTGTTTCTGAGTTTGCCGTGTAAGCATCTCGCTCAAGCACCCTCCAGCCAGCATCCCCATCCCCCTTCTTTAAAGTCACGGAAGAAGCCCCGTCCGCAATTTCCACTTCAGCCACATCGTTAATAGGGAAATCCGCGATCAGATCCTCCCGGTCAGTAATACTCCTGGACTTCTCTACTTTGCCTGACTGCATCATCTTCAATGCCAAGGCCGCAGCCCCCATCACAACGAGTAAAATAAGAAGATATTTAAGCTGCTTTTTTCCCATGACGCCCTTTTGCTTGCTTGTTTGTAATGTGCTCCAGCCACTATCGTGCCGCTGTACGAGCCCGTCGAATCAGTGACAACAAAATACCTGCCAAGATCACCAGCAGTACCACGCCGAAGGTATTGCCGATCTTGATCAAGGCCTGCAACGAGTCAAACTCACTGCGCAAATCCTTGCGAACCTGCCGCAATTCCTTATTTGCCTCCACCGCTTTGACCTTGAAATTTTCGATTTCAGCTTGTTGTTCCTCCGTCAAAATCGCCTCCTGCCCCTCGGGCTTGTTTGCCTGGATTTCATTTAAACGGGCTTCAGCCGCTCTGCGTTCGTCTTCCAGTTCCCGCACCTTGCCCATGTATTTTGATTCTGATTTTCGCAGGATCTCATTAAGCTTGGTAAAAGGACGCCGGGCTGATGAGCGACTGCGAACATTGATCAATTCGGGGTCACCGGCCATCTGCTCCACCGCATTCTGGAACAGACTGATATTGCCATTGCTCATCTGCACAAAAGTCTGCCCAAGAATTTCCTGCTTTTGCACACAGAACTGGTCGTAAATCATATCGGCATCCGAAAACAACAGCACCACTCCGTCTTTTTTACTCTTTTTCAGCGACGGAGCTGGTTCTGGCTCTTTCTTTTCTGCCTTCTTATCAGCGGATTTTTCATCATCTTCATCCTTTTTTACCGCAGGATCGCCATCGGGGAAAGCACTGGGGAAAGCCCCGCTCAGGCGCATGATCAAAGCCCTCTCCTCACCCGATTCCTTGAAGTTTTCACGCATGTTGGCCACGTTGCCCTGCTGGGTGGGGTCTGCTGAAAAACTGCTCACCAACTGATTCAAGCGGGAAGAATGCAATAGCACCTCCTTATTGATTCCCTCTTTGGGTTCGCCCAAAAAGGCACCCGGCATGATGCAGAAAATATCACTCATGTGACTGGTGATCGCATCATCATCGTTCAGCGCATCAGTGGAAAACGACAGAATCGTCGGGGCGTATTCACCTCCACGAATCTGTGTCTGATAGGTCATATCCAACAACACTTCGTTGGCCTTGAATTCTATCCCCCAGGCAGCAAACAACTTATCCACATTCGAGGATGGAGCCGGACCACCCGGTTGAGGCATTTGAGGATTGGGCGGTGGACTCAAGAAACGAGCAGCAAATAATTTGGGATCCACCAGAATCATCACCTTGCCGCCTTTCAGCAAATACTGATCAATCGCAAACTGCCCCTCATCAGTGATGTCATAGGGGTGCAATACGATCAAAACATTCGTGCCCTCTGGAATCTCTTTACTACTGATAGGGATCGTCTGTACATCGTAATCCTTCAGCATATCAGAATAAAAAAACCACGGTTCCTGTGGACGTTGCTGTCCCATCATCCCGCCCATCATTCCACTACCCGCCACCTTGAGACTAGTCATCACCACCACCTTGGCTTTTTTTGCGTCATGCACGCGCGCAATGGCACGTGACAAGTCATACTCCAGCAAAGTCTCGGGACGCGCTGCCAGAAAAGGCAACACCTCAACCTGATCCACACATTCAACCGCCAAACCAAGATAAACCTGATTCCCCGTCTCGCGTGACATTCCCGGTCCCACTCCATCCAATCTCGCCGAATCCTCGGCATCGGTGTCTGGTTCGGGATTCAATTTTTTGATCGTGATCTGCCCCTTGGCGGCTTTTTTGTATTCCGTCAAAAAGTCATCGATCCGGCGTGCGTAGGTACGCTCAGCCGGACTCATCACCCCTGCATCATCGGTCACATAATAACGAATCGTAATTGGCGTATCAATGCGATCGAGAATGCGTTTGGTGCCATCCGACAAAGTGTAAACTTTGTTCTCCGTCAAATCGAGACGTAGATTTACAAATCCGGCGATGTAATTGATCAACACCACAATCACAAAAACCACTGCCGCACCCACCAAAGTGTAGAGGACTCGGTTCTCACGAGGTTTTTCATTTGCGTTGGTTACCGCTGTATCATTGGACTCGCTCATGGCAGGTAAATACTACTCAATTTTCTCTCTTATCAGGATCGGTTCAGTCTCAATCCCACTGCCGTTCCAAACAGGCAGAATACAATAAAGCTCAAAAAGAAAATAAGATCCCGGCTCACCAGGATACCCTTACTCAATTCATTAAAATGAGTCAGCACACTCAAGCCGGATACAAAACTCGAAATCCAAGGCATCGACGGAAATAACTTCAACAAGGAATCTGACACTGGCTGTAAGCCCACCAACCACACAAACAGACACAGGCCGATCGAAATCAGCAGGGCCACAATCTGGCTGCGGGTGAAGGCCGATACCAGAGAGGTGATCGACAAAAAACTCAAGGCCACCAACAGACTCGCTACAAATCCAGCCAACATCACGCCGTTGTCAGGACTGCCTAGATAATTTACCGTCAATACGATTGGAAAGGACAACACCAACATCGAAAACAAAACCACAGAGGCCGCCAGGTATTTGCCCACAATCGCCTGCCAGGGAGCAATCGGCATCGTCAACATCAACTCCATCGTGCCCAGGCGCTGTTCCTCCGACCACAAACGCATACCCACCGCAGGAGCCACCACGATGAAAAACCACGGTAAATACTGGAAATAGGACATGTACAAATCCGCTTCCCCACGCTCCAGAACACCGCCGAACCAAAATGAAATCCCATTCGAAACCAGCAAAAAGGTCACCACGCACACATAGGCAATCGGTGACATGAAATAGCTGCGTACTTCACGCTTGAACACCGTGCGCACCGCAGGCGGCATCACAAATTTCAATAGCGCTAGAAACACTGCCGATACCACTAGGGCAGGCAGTGCAAAATCAAGCAGAACGGCGGTAATTGCATTTCCCATTTTCTGTCGTCAGTTCAAATGAAATACTTGTTTAAAATCAGGCTTTTCCTGTAGCTGTGTCAGATTGAGTCACTTGTCGGAATACATCATCCAGTCGTCCTTCCTCAATTCTGAGCTCTTCCACAGTCAAATTTTTATCAACTGCCATGTGAAAAATCGCCGAAGACAAATCCTCGCTCGATTTCCCCTTGGCCGGATCCACCCGGGCACAAATGTTGTCATCACCCGAATCGCAGATTTTCAAAGATCCGGCCTCACTCAAGCGCTCCAATTCCTGTTTGATCCCCGAACCGGCCAAGCCCTTTAACCTCGTCACCACGACCCCGGCATGTGTGGCCTGATTCTTTAACTCGTCCGGAGTACCGTCCGCAACGATGCGTCCCTCATCAATAATGATCGCTCGGGTGCAGGCCGCTTCGACTTCTTCAAGGATGTGGGTGGAAAAAACAATCGCCTTGTCTTCGCCCATCCGCCGAATCAACTCCCGCGCTTCGTGTTTTTGATTGGGATCCAAACCATCGGTGGGTTCATCCAGAATCAATACATCCGGGTCATGAATGATCGATTGCGCCAGACAAGTGCGGTGACGGTAGCCTTTCGACAAAGTATCAATGCTCTGCTGCCTCACCGACTGCAAAAAACAAGTCTCTACCGCCTTGTCCACCGCCTCGGTAATTTGTCCAGCGGGCACTTGGCGCAGCTCAGCGGCAAAACGCAAAAACCCATCAACTGACATATCGTTGTAAAGCGGCGCATTCTCGGGCAGGTAGCCAATCCGGCTTTTCGCCGCCAGTTCATCCTCAACCACATCGGCTCCCCCGATGTTCACCGAGCCACCCGTCATCGGAAGATAACCGGTAATCATTCGCATCGTCGTTGATTTCCCCGCACCATTCGGCCCGAGAAAACCAAGCACTTCACCCTTTTTAACAGTGAATGACAGCTGATCCACTGCCACTTTATCACCAAAGTGTTTACTGAGATTTCGAACTTCGATCATCTTGTTTTTAATATATCATCAACTGACTCGCCGTAACTCGTTAGCCGGACAGCCGTCACTTTTGCCACAGGTCTCCAGCGATTCAAGAAAAAACTCCAAGCTCTTCCAAACAAAGCCATCTTCTTCAATTCATCTCTGGAAAATACAACACAGCCCACTTACAGAACAGGAGCGCCGGACTCATTTTATCTTGTCTAAAAAAAATCACAGTTATTTACCTATTTACCTCTTGTTGAGCTGGTGCTCCATCCTTCCGCCTTTTCCCATCGCCTCACTCTTACCTGAAAATGCCTGTCATCTGTAAAATCCGTGGTCTCTTCATCTAATTCCGAAAACGCCCTATGAAACTCATCTCCTGGAACGTAAACGGCATCCGCGCCGCCCTGAAAAAAGATTTTGTCGCTTACGTGGAAAACGAACAACCCGACATCCTCTGCATTCAGGAAACCAAGGCGCACCCAGACCAAGTCGAGCACCCGGTCTTATCCGGCTACCACGACTACTGGAACAGCGCACAAAAAAAAGGCTACTCCGGTACCGCCGTCTTCAGCAAAACAGAACCACTCGATTGCACCCAGGGTATTGGCATCGAAGAACACGACAATGAAGGCCGGGTTCTGACTCTGGAGTATCCGGATTTCCATCTGGTCAATGTCTACACCCCGAATTCACAAAACGAACTCCGCCGCCTGCCCTATCGCCAATCATGGGATGCTGCGTTTCTGGCCCACCTCGTAAAACTTGAAAAAAGCAAACCCGTTGTCTTTACCGGGGATCTCAACGTCGCCCATCAGGAAATTGATCTGGCCCGCCCCAAACAAAACCGCCGCAACCCCGGATTTTCAGATGAAGAACGCAGTGGTTTCGACAACATCGTTGCCGCCGGATTCATCGACACCTTTCGCCACCTTCACCCGGACGAACCCGATCATTACTCCTGGTGGAGTTACCGCGCCAATGCCCGGGCCAATAATGTCGGATGGCGCATCGACTACTTCTGTATTTCTCCAGCCCTGCTTCCAACTCTTGCCAAAGCAGACATCCATCACCAAACCATGGGATCCGATCATTGCCCTGTCGTTCTCGAATTGGATTTTTAACTACCGCCGACCAGTGCCGTAGGACAAAACTCCGATTCTGCCACTGCATCAATCTCGCCGCCGAGCCACCTTAAATCAACGGCTCACCGGGACGGTTCGCCCTGGTCGCACGGCTTTCTCATCTCCTCCCCCTTCGTGCTTTCGTATCTTCGTGTGATACCCTCCAGACAACCTTCGCGGCGATTCGCACCACACCACACCTCAGCTCAGCAAATCCGGACGATTTTTCCTTGTCCGCTGCTCAGCCATCTGCTGCCGCCATTCGACAATCTTCGCGTGATGCCCCGACAACAAAACCTCCGGCACCGCCATGCCCTTGAACTCTGAAGGCCGTGTATAATGCGGCCCCTCGATCAGCTTGCTGTCTGAAAACGATTCCTCCTCCACCGATTGATCATCTCCCAGCACCCCGGGTATCAATCTGACAATCGCATCCACCACCACCGTCGCCGCGATCGCTCCATTGGTCAGTACGTAATCCCCAATCGACAACTCCACATCCACCAGTGCCTCCACCACCCGGTGATCCACCCCTTCATAGTGCCCACACAACAAAATTAAATGCTGCTCCCGGGAAAACCCGCACGCCGTGGCCTGGTCAAAACAAGAACCCTGCGGCGTCATCAGCACCACCTTCGCCTGCTCCGTGCGCAAATCCTCCACTGCTGCAAAAAACGGTTCAGCCTTCATCACCATGCCCGGCCCTCCCCCGTAGGGCTCGTCATCCACCCGCCGATGACGATCCGTCGTCCAGTCCCGCAGATCATGCACACAAATATCCACCGCCCCCGCTTCCTGCGCACGCCCCATGATGCTCTCGCTCAAGGGTCCGCGACAGATCTCTGGAAAAATCGTAAGTATGTCGATTTTCATTATAATTCCAAAATACTCAAAATTGACCGATCACCCCACTCAGTGTCACAATCACGCGATCCTCCCAAGTCGCCTTGTGAGGCTGAAGCGACACCACCCCGGGCGCTTTGACAAGCAGAAAGGGCCGCCCACTCAGCCATTTCACTTCTCCGGGACCAGTGGCAGATTTTTCTGCCCGAAAAGGCAACTGCCGCTCTCCAAAAACATAAGCTGAAACCAGGCGCCCTCCATTCGGGTCGATCGCATCGATCACAAAACCCTCATCCTGCTTTCTCAATACAGAAGGCAGTCGCGTCAGCACCAAAAAATGATTACCCGCCACCCGCCACACCACTCTCGAATTACCTTCACTTTCACGCATCGCCGCGTAGGATCGCAATTGAATGATCGGTGGCACACCATTACTCAAAGAGTTCTCCAGTTCCCCATGCACACGCTGTAGAAAATCACGATCCCCCTCTTCCTCCCGTCGATCCAATTCCATCCAGACCAGCGCTTCCAGCTTATTTTCCTCCAACAGCTCGTTGAAGGCATTTTTTAAATCCAAGCCAAAAACCCCCTTGAAACCTAGTCGCTTGGCCCGGGGAAATACCAGCGATTGCCGATTGTTAAAATAGCGATCAACCACAAAACGCAGTCGCGGACGATCATTACCACCCACCAAAGCGGCGAAAGCTCTCTGCATCTCCGGCGTCCCGAATCGCAAAACATTGAGCATTGCCGCCGGCCCACAAGCTTTGTCCGAGCCCTCATACAGTTGCTGTTTCACCACCTTGCCCTCATCCACTTGCACCCCGGTAAATGATTCATCCGCAAAGGCAGGCGAGAGCATCAGACCACTCATCAAAAACACAGCCAATCGTCCCATTGCAAACATACGCTCATTTTATAATGAGACCTCACCTCCAACCAGCTTATTTTCGTTCTATCAAAAGCCTCTTTGATAATGTCCTCAAAACAAACATTTCCCAACACCAAAACTCATGATGCTCAGAACACCTGCAAACCTACCTCCGTCGGTTGCCTCGTTGCTTTCCTGTCACTATTTCCCACTTCCCCTCCTACTGCGAAAACAGCAAGGTCCGGTGCCCGTGCTCGATCAAATGCCGGGCCACACTGCCGATGACCAGATCCTTCATCGGATGCCCCGAGTGAATCCCCAATACAATCATGTCCGACCACTCCAGATGCTGATCCTCCACCGAACGGATCACACCGCCCCCCTCCACCACCCGTTCGATATCTTCAAGCCCATGCGCTCTCAAAAAACGCTCTGCCTCTATTAGCAAATTTTCGCCAAAGGTCTGGTCTACATCTGCCGCCAACAGACGTACCGCCGGACGCTCATAGGGCCACAGCTCTGCAAAAGCGTGAAGTGCCCGCGAGGCAGCAGGACTGCCATCAAACAACACCAAAACCGATTCCAATTTACCAGGTTCCCGCGCCGGAACCGCCATGACGGGAATCACCGCATTTTTCAATACCTTGTCGAGGGTATCCCCTGGCCCCTGCTCGGTTTCAAAATGGTAATAACTCTGCAAGCCCATGATCAAGAGGTCATGAAAACAGGATGCCCCCAGAATCTGCTGGTAAGGGCTGCCCTCGCATTTTGACAATCTCGAGTGAACGCCACGTGTGCCCACTGCTTTTTCGAAATTCTCCACCACTTCTTTGAGCTTCCTGGCCGCTTCCAACTCGCTCTCAATCACACCTTCTCCGGGGTAATTCCTGAGATCCGCTCGAAAAGGAAGCCTCACGCTTTTTTCAATACCTTCCGTATCAAGCACCACCATGCCCGTGATCTCCGCATCCGCCAGTTCAGCCAGGTTACAAGCCCGCGACACTGCTGCGTCGGCATAGGCAGAAACATCGAGCGGGGTCAAAATTCTCTTAATCATGATCTCCTTTCTACACAGCACGAATTATACGGCACGGATCACTGGTGCTTACGTCGCAAACTTCAACAAAAGCCATAACAGAACAATCACCAATACAATCAACAGCCCTACGTGAGTGTGCCGATGGTGAAAGTATTCCCATAAAGATTTTTTCCCTTTATTCATCTGCATGTAACTTAGCACAGGCATGATCCAGGCTGCAATACTTACCAAAGGAAATCGCAATAAATGAACAGCAAGCCGGGTGAGGCAAAAGTTTGACGAAACTGGCCCTCGGGTTTATGACAATCGAAGCCATATGGACGTTTCCACACAACTGCTCGCTGCTTCTGATAAACTCTCCCGAACAGTGGACGCACTTTCGTTTTCCCCACCGGTAACGCATGTTTACAATCCTCTCATTTATGCCCGGCCATCACATGAGCTCTTCCTCTCTCTTTATGCCAATAGCACCAAACGCACTGTCTTTCTCGGCATGAACCCAGGCCCTTACGGCATGACCCAGACCGGCGTTCCTTTTGGTGAAATCGCAGCAGTTCGTGAGTGGATGAAAATCGAAACTCAGGTTGGCAAACCCAAGCTTGAAAACCCCAAACGCCCGGTTGTCGGCTTTGAGTGTATCCGTTCCGAGGTCAGCGGTCGCCGACTCTGGGGACTGATGGCTGAACGCTTCGGAGAAGCTGAAAACTTTTTCAAGGATCATTTTGTACTCAACTATTGTCCCTTGGTCTTCATGGAAGAAGGTGGCAAAAATGTCACCCCGGACAAGTTGAAAGCCACGGAAAAAGAAAAGCTCTTTTCCGCCTGTGACACCCACCTGCGTAAAGCCCTGGAGATCCTCCAAGCGGACTGGGCCGTGGGCATTGGTGGTTTTGCCGAACAATGCCTGCAACGTCTCGACAAGGAAAAATCCCTGACAGTAAAAATCGGCAAGATCCTGCATCCCAGCCCCGCCAGTCCGGCTGCCAACCGCGGTTGGAGCGAAGCTGCCGAACGTCAGCTCACCGAGCAGGAAATCTGGTAGGGCGGAGAGGTTTAGCTTTTCAGGTATTTGTAGGATTAGATATTCAGGCCTACCAAATACCGAACAACTTGAAAAAAAGGGCGATTTTCATAACCCTGAAAAGCTAAACTCCTAAACCGCTACAGCCTTCACAATACCGGTGCCATCAGCCTCGCCACCCTGACCGCTACTCTGAAGGGAAGCTTCTTCTCCGAATAATCCCTGCCATCGATGCGGCGGCAATGACGAAAATCTTCCTCCAGCATTTTTTCAAGATCCCGACAAAACTTTTTATTGATAACCAGAATACTGACTTCAAAATTAAGACGCAGTGAGCGGTTGTCCAGATTAGATGTTCCCACCGATCCCAACTGATCATCTACCAACATCACTTTCTGGTGCAGAAATCCATCCTGGTAGCGATACATCTTAACCCCTGCCGCATCCATATCCTGAAGATAGGAAAAAGCCGCCAGATACACCATCTTATGATCCGGCTTCTCGGGAATCATTATCCGCACATCCACGCCGCGCAGCGCCGCCAACTGCAGAGCGTAACTGATAGGTTCATCCGGAACAAAATAGGGACTGGCAATCCACAAGCGGTGACGTGCCCGGTTGATCGCATTGAGAAAAAACAAAGTCCCGCTTTCAAGATCCCCCACAGGCCCCGTTGGCAGTGACAACACCGTCATCCCTTCTTGATAGTTACTGGCATCACCTATTTTCCAATTTAATTCCAACAACTCCCGCTCAGCCCAATACCAATCCGCGAGAAATACCAATTGTGTGCTCAATGCCGCCGGACCCACCACTTTCACATGGGTATCCCTCCAGTGACCAAATCGTTCATTCTGCCCCAGATAAGTATTGCTCACATTGTGCCCACCAACATAAGCTACCTGACCGTCCACCACCACGATTTTGCGATGATTTCTGAAGTTCACTTGAAAGCGATTGCTTTTCCCCTGAGTCGTTTGAAAAGCCGTCACCTTCACCCCTCCCGCCCGAAGCACGTTCTGATAGGATCGCGCTTTTAACTGGTGGCTGCCAATTTCATCATACAATAAAAATACCCGCAGCCCTTCTTTCGCTTTTTTCAATAACAGCTGCTTCAATTTTTCGCCAAGTTCATCTTCCTGGATAATAAAAAACTGCACCAAAACATATTCACGTGCCGATTCAATACTCGCAAAAATAGCTTCAAAGGTCGCCTCTCCATCCACCAGCAAATCGACCTGATTGCCCCCGGTGAAACGGTGGCGGCTCAACTGCTCAACCACCGCTCCGTATTCGTATTCTTCGCTCACCAAGGGGCTGTGATAGGCAGTAATTCCAACTCGTGCAGCCTCAACTAGATCAACATGCCCTTCGACGGCCTCTTTCATCGTCTGTTTATAACCATGAAAATTCCGCCGTCCGAACACCCAATACAAAGGAACGGTCAGGGGCGGGAAAAAAAGTAGAGCCAAAGCCCACGCCCAGGTTCCCTGCGAAGTCCTTACCGTCATCACCGCATGAGCAATACTGGCAACTGCCAGTATCTCCGCAATGAGAAAAAGGGGTGCTCCTAATTCAAACCAGTCTTTCAGGTATTCCCACACCCGCTCAGTTTCCTAAGCTCTGGTGCCGAAATCAACCTTCAATTTAATAAAGAGGAATAATTAAAACAGAGCCTGGATTGGCTTGCCCATATCCGTGATCGGAACCGGGCGGTCCCCGTCATCCAACTCCTTGGAAGGATCAATCCCCATGGCACAGTGAATTGTGGCAAACAAATCCGGTACACTCACCGGATTCTCGACGATCTTTTTACCCAGATCATCCGTCACTCCGTAAGCACCCATGTGGTTCAATCCACCACCTGCCAGAGCGATCGAAAAAGCAGTGCTCTGATGCCCTCGCCCACCACCACCATCAAAGGCAGCTGGTCGTCCGAATTCGGTTCCCACCACAATCAGCGTTTTATCCAACAATTTGTGTGTTTCCAAATCCAGAATCATCGTCGAGACGGCACGATCCAATTCCTCAATCAAAATATGCTGATTCAACTGCCCCTGGTTATGCGTATCCCAACCGGTGCCGTTCACAAAGTTCAGATTGTGCGCCACTTCGATAAACCTCACACCACGTTGAATCAATCGACGTGCCAACAAACAACGTTGACCAAATTCACCGCCAAAAGATTCACGCAAATTGGCTTCTTCATCCGCGAGATCAAAAACCTTCATGAATTTTTCACCCGACAAACGCAGGCTCTCTTCCACCGCTGCATCATAATCTGCCACCACGGCCTTGCCTCGTTGCGAGGCAGCTGAATTTCGCATATTTGCCAATAAATCAGTCCGACGCATATGCCGCTTCAAATTGACTCCATCAGGACGTTTGAATCCTTCCGGACCCGAATCGGTATCCAGCAAATAGAGGAAACCCGCTTTCGATCCCAGAAAACCGGGAGCTCGCGAAGAACTTGGATACCCGATCACGACATAAGCAGGCACATCTTCAGCAGCCGAGCCTCTTTCATGAGCCACCACAGAACCCAGAGAAGGATAAACGGTCGTTCCACTCACCGGTCTCCCGGTATGCATCCGGTTCACTGCCGCCGCATGTTCGTCGATCACGTCATGATTCACCGTCCGGACCACGGTCATTCGATCCATCACCTTGGCACAGCGACTTAAATGTTCACAAACCTGCACACCCGGCACCACGGTATCGACCGCTTTATAATACGAGCCCGCTTTTTTCTTGGCCGCCTTGGCATCGCCCATCGCTTTCGGATCCCATGTATCAATGTGAGCTGCTCCACCTCCAAGCCAGATGTGAATGCAATGCTCTACTTTACCCTTGGGATATACCACGGGGATAGTCGTCCCTTTTTCAGCGCCCAATAATTGCGGCACTACGCTAGCTGCCACTCCTCCCAGTCCAGCTGTTCTTAAAAATTGTCTTCTTTTCATAATTGCTTCCCTTTTTAAATTTTATCAGACTCTGTGTGTTTTTAAAATTCTATGGGATGAAAATAAACTCGGGTGAATTCATCATCGCCCACAGCATATCTTCCATTCTTTCACGCCACTCTTTCTGGAGTTTGACTGTCGGCAGATCCCCTTCCTTCGCTCTCTTCTCCATTTCCAGCATGATACTGTTGGCTTCCGCAGACAGGTGATTCGACCAGGACACATGCCCGAGAGGCTCCCTCACCACTTGTGCCCTCCTGTCAGATTCCGGAATGACGCGTTGCTTGAATCCCTTTTTCAAAAAATCCGTATAAAGCTTGCGCTCATCCGGAGTCGGCTTGCGTGTCAGCACCCTGAGAAACACGGCATCCACTACTTCATCCAGTGTCGCCCCATTCCTGACTGCAATCGTCGTGACTGCACTATTATCACTCAGAGTCGTCGCCTGTTTTCCCAGCGATCCATTCGCCAGAATCGCTGGCTGCCTGACATTCGCCTCATTGTCTCTCACGCTGTGAGGCCCCTGGCGGGCCCCCGTCCAACCGAAGTTTTTCAACACGTCCACCACTGCCTGGGCTCTTGGCAAAGCCAGGCTTGGACGGTCACGTTCATTGGAAAGGGAAGCGAACTCCCATGATCGCCGTGGGTATCCCAGGCTGATCATGGTTTTTGCCTGTTGGGTTCCATCGGCATCAAAGGTGATTTCCTCCGTATCCATGTGCTTCCCAGCTGCAACCAGCAGTGAATCCACAACCTGTTCTGCTCCCATGCGCCGTTGAACAGGAGCGGCGAAGTTCGGTGACTCACCGGCATTCAATACTCGCGCCTTTCTCTGGTAAGCATTCGAATTCAAAATCAAACGTGTCAGAGCTTTCATATCATAACCGCTCGACACAAACTCGTCCGCCAACCAGTTCAGCAGTTCCGGATACACCGGTGGAGTCGCCTCCCAGTCGTCCACTGGCTCTACAAACCCAGCTCCCATCAACTGTTTCCACATCCGGTTCACCATCACCTGCGCAAAACGATCATTGCTCGGTGAAGTGATCAACGCCGCCAATTTTTCCCTGTGATCACTCTTATTAGCCACTACCCAATCAGCCAGAGCTTTTTCCTTCATCACTCCAGGAAAAGACCACGCCGGCTCAATCTTGTCCCCGGGCTTCATTGCGGAAACAATCAATGGTTTGCGCCCGGCGAAAGTCGATGCAGGCACAGTGGATGTTTTGGGCAAGGTAAGGATTCCTCGATTCAACATCGCCGCCATCTCGAACAACTGCATTTGTTTGGTTTCGTGATAAGGCGCGTCATGACAACGGGCGCATTTCATTTCTATTCCGAGAAAAGCCGTTCCCAACACGTGGGTCTTGGCCGCCATCGGCGCGTCATTCTGAGACGCCATCCCGAAACCGGCAGGACCACCTTCCATCTGACTTCCCTCCATCATCACCAATTCGGTCACGAAGCGATCCATCGGCAGGTTGTCCTGCAGCGCTTCATGAATCCAGAAACGAAACGCTCCGGTATTGTTCAGCTTCCCTTTCAGGATATTCGGATTCTCAGCCAGCACATCCTGCCAGTAGGAAACCCAGTGATCCGCCCAGCGTTCATCGGCCAGCAATCGTTCGATCGCCTTAGACCTGCGCTCAGATACAGAGGCTTTCATATAAGCGGTGATTTCATCTGCAGAGGGAATCACTCCCACTGTATCCAGACTGGCCCGACGTAAAAACTCAAGATCAGTGGTGCGCTTGCTCAATTCGATTTTCCCACTTCCCGATGCATAGTTGGCGCCCTGGGCAATCCACTTCTTCAAAATCTCGCGCTGCTCCTTGCTCAATGGATCTCCCTTGGGCGGCATGATATCATCCTCGGCGATCACCGGATCAATCAACTCCAGCAAATAACTTTTATCAGGCTTCCCAGGCACAAAGGCGGGATATTCCGAATCGCCACCTTTTAAAGCAGCCACACGGCCATCCAAACGCAAGCCGCCCTTGGTCTTCTTCGCGTGACAGCGGAAACACTGGTCAGCCAGTATCGGTTTCACATCCTTGATATAATCCACTCCACCGGCGACTGAACTTTTTTTAGCTGCTTCTATTTCCTTCACCCAGCTCAATGCCAGAAAGCGATCGATTTTATTATTCACCGGAAACTTGCCTACCTTGTTTCCCGGATCCGCCGTTTTCTTTTTGCTTATCACCTGCTGCGCCAGATCATGGCGATGCTTCCAGTAATCCTGATCGTTGGCCTTCAATGCCTGCCGATTCTTTGTATCCAACTGGCGATAAAAATCATCCCTTTCCCTGCGAAATTGATTCCACCCCTCATCCCCGAGTTCCATCCTGACTTTCGGAGACATTAACACAAGTTTTTCACCTCCATGGGAAACACTCACTGATGTCTCGCCCAGAGTCGGCCTGCGCCCACTGCTACCCGCGATCATTTCTAAAACAAAGAGGTGCGGCTTTCCATCCCCTTTGATTTTCACCAGACTTTGACGATCCCCCATCGCCATACGGCGAAGGTTTGCCGCCACCGCTTTGGGCATCTCAGACACCTCGTTGTGTGCACCTCCCCCACCTTTGGCAAAAATAATTTCGGCAATTTTTTTGCCATCCATCCACAAACGTCCGGCACCACGCGTTCTCAACAAAATATTGTTTTCTCCCTCTTTTAAAACAATCTCCGCAGTCGCTCTGAATAACAGCGGTGTGCTCCAATCCTCCCGCAGTCCTTTTTCATTGTACTTATGCGGCACCTGGAAAAAAGCAAAGGAGTCATCCTGATACACCATGGCAGGCTTGGCAAAATAACGAGGCCAGCTGTTGCCCTTGCTCAGATTTTCAACAATCTCCACCTTCACCTTGCCAGGCTTCAAAGTCGAACGGTCCACCTTGGGCTGATACGGCTCCACAGAATAACGAGTGGCCAATTGCTCCTCGGTAAAAGCCCGGCGATAAAGTGCCACTTCATCCATCAAACCTTTATAACTTGAACTCTCACCCGCTTTTTGAGCAGATCCCACCCACAGCTCGTCATTATCCACCACCGGTGGACGGGTGGTCTCACCGTCCATATCCCATTTCCCCTTCGTCGCCTCTCCGTCCACAAAACCCAGGATGCTTTTTGGTTTTCCAAAAGTGTAAGTCAGCGCCACATGGTGCCATCTCCCGTCCGGCATAAAATCCGCCGTCGAAGTCCAGCGGTGCCAACCTTCCGGTTGGTCATTTTCCTTGCGGCTGCGAAACAGAAACCCGAGCCGATACCCCTTGCCACTCCCGATCACCCGAAAGGCATAGTTCTGATTACTGCCCGCGACTCCGGAATTCCCCGTGCGCCCCTTACTCAGAATCACCATCGCTCCACCGCCTTTGTCAGGTTTGACCCAGGCCTCGATCGTAATCGGATCTCCGTTGTCAAAATCGAACTGACTGCCAGGCCCCACATCCTTCAAACGCACAAACGCTCCAGTCTTCAAAAATTCAAACCTGGCCGCCTTGTTCTCCCCTTGAAACATCTTGGAATCTTTCTTGCCAGGGCCTGCTTCGCCAAGTTTCATTTTACCCTGCACTGTTCCCATTACGGGCTTCTTGCCGTCAAAACTCCAGTGAGCCACCGGAAGTTCACTGCGAACCTGCTCATGATAAGTCAGCGTCTTTTTCTCAGCCGCCTGAGTCAGGCTGATGCCCAGACTCAAAATAATGATACTTGTTTTTTTCATAAGGATTTTTTGTCAGTTTAAATTGTATTATTTTTGCTCCCTCTTCTTCACCCGCTGCAAAATCTGTTCCGGCGTCAGAACTTTTCTATAAATTGCCACCTCATCGACCATGCCGGTAAATTTATTTCCCTGCGCTCCACCCTTGGCCGCCCCCAACCACAATTCATCGTCATCCACCACCGGTCGTCGGCCTGATGCTCCGCCCATATCCCATTCACCCGGCATCAGCTCCCCATCCTGATAAGTTCTAATGCTTGATGGATCCCCGTAACGATAAGTAGCCGCAACATGATGCCATCCGTCACCGGGTACAAACCCCTGCAAAGTCGTCCAGCGATGATAGTCCCCCTCCCACCCACCGTCTGGCGCACTGCGAAACAAAAAGGTGGCTTTCATCTGGCCATCCAGCTTCCACAAGCGCAGTGAAAAATTCTGATTTTCCTTGAGAAAAGTCAGGTTATCCGTCCGGCCTTTGCCTACTATGTAAACAATGCCTCCCTCATGAACTTGATTATCGGGGTTCACCCAGGCTTCGATTGATATCTCGTCACCATTATTAAAATCAAAGGGACTGTTCTCTCCCCTATCCTGCATTCTCAGCATTCCCTGTTCTCCAAAAAATGCCGCTGTGTTGGATTTGCCAAACAGTGGAAACTCGGGCGGACGCGGTCCTGGAACCAGTTTAACAATCCCCTTTTCAGTGATCAAAGAGTCAACTTCGCCATTGAAGGGCCAGTAGGCCACCGGTTTTGATTTGCGGATCAATTGCTGATAGCTACTCCGATTGTCTATTTCACCTGATTGCGCCCCGCCCATCACCAGGCCCTTGTTTTTTGTCAGGCCGGACCGGCTCATTGCCAGACTCTCACCACTCACCAGTTCCTTCCGATCTCCATTCGCAATGACCCTCACCTTCCCCTCGGTCACCTTCACTTCAGCCAGACCATCATTGGTAACTGATAGATCAAAAGCCGTTCCCAGATCAATCACCCTCCCCCAGGGCGTGCTCACCGAATACCCGACTGCTTTCCGAGGAACCTGAAAACTACCCTTGCCCCACTCCATCACCGCTTCATTGCCACCACGGATTTCAAACAGTGACGGCCCTTCCACCATTGCGCGTGCACCACTGGAAAATACCACTTCAAGATTACCTTCCGTCACCAACAAAGTCTGACGTCCTGTTTGATCCTCTGCACCACTCACCACCCGCCACTGCGTTCCTTCAGCTGCTTCAATCACAGCAAACTGACTATCAATCCCCCCTCCCCTGTTAGTCAAAAACACCCCCACCAACAACAGTGCCGCAACCGCTGCTGCCGCTTTCATCGCTCCTGCCCAACTGAAGTGATTTAAAACCGGAAAGTGAATTACTTTTTCTTCGCTTTCTTTTGCATCACCCACTCCCAGTGGGCTTCGTTCTGACTGCCATCGCCAATGCAACAAAGCATCCACCGAACAATGCTCTAGATACAAAGTCCGGGCCAATTCATCCTCCTTCAGCCAACGCTCAAGACGAGCAAACTCCCCCGCATTGATCGATCCATCGATCAGGGCCTCAGTCAAAACCACTACCTCTTCTCTATCCACAGTTGTCATACTTCTACCTCCTCGGCTCCCAAACTATTACCTATGCAGAGACGCAGTGCGTTGCGAATCCGATACAAAACCTGGCGTAGAGCCCCCACCGTCCGACCCGCCTGCTCGGCATGATCAGCCATCGACAAACCACTGAAATAATGATCGCGAATCAGCTCCCGGTCCTCATCCGGAAGCTTTTCCAAACAAGAGTCCAATGCCTGCTCCCTGTCATCATTTTTATCAAAAGTGGATTCTGCCTCGATTGCCAGCTTTTCAATCACCTCTTCATCGAAGGTGAATTCCGGCCGCCTTTTTTCCCGCTTCAAAAAAGCCAGCACCTGAAAACGGGCAATCCGAAACGCCCAGGCTTTAAAATTGGTTCCCATCTCAAAATCTCCCCGTTTCTTCCACAACACCAGATTAGTCTCCTGCAACACCTCATCCCCCGCCGTGCGATTGCCCAACAAGCTGTACAAAAAACCCGTCAGCGCAGATTGATGCCGGGTGATCAGCATCACAAATTCCTCTTCATTCTCGCTTTTTTTTTCAACAGACATTTCAACAGACAGAAGCTCTCTTCACGGGGTAATAGCCAAAACTACAAATCCATCAGGGCATATTTTGGAAAAAATTACAATTTTTTCATCCGACTGCGTGACATTCCGACAAACCATGGTCAATTCCCGCTTATATGAAAGGCCTCTACCCCGTATTTCAAACTCCTTACAACGACGATTTTTCAATCGATTTCGACACTCTTGCCACCGAGATTGACTGGCTTTTCGAAAATAACGTTCAGGGCATCACCATGGCGATGGTCTCGGAGACCCTGCGCCTCTCGAGCGAGGAACGTGACGAACTTGCCCACAAGGCTTGTGAGTTTGCCGGTGATCGTGGCGGCGCTGTTATCAGTGTCGGTGCCGAATCCACCCACACCGCTATTCGCCATGCCCGTCACGCGGAGTCTGCGGGGGCCGCTGCCGTCATGGTAATTCCGCCCGTCGCCACCGCACTCAGCAGTGAAGAAGTGGTCGCTTATTTTACCGCGATTATTGAAGCCATCTCGATTCCTCTCATCGTGCAGGATGCGAGCGGTTATGTAGGCAAGCCTTTACCAATTCAAACCCAGGCTCAACTGTTGAAAGACTTCGGAGCTGACCGCGTATATTTCAAACCCGAGGCCACACCCATCGGCCCAAACCTGTCGGCTCTGCGTGATGCCACTGACGGTCAGGCTGTCATCTTCGAAGGCTCGGGAGGAATTTGTCTGGTTGACAGCTACCGACGTGGCATCGCCGGCACCATGCCGGGCGCGGAAATCATCAAAGCCCAAGTCGCGCTGTGGAATGCGCTCGAAGCTGGAGACGATGCAGCCGCTTATCGTCTATCCACTCCGATTGCCTCTCTTATTTCCCTGCAAACCAGTCTCGATGGATTCCTTGCGATTGAAAAATACCTGCTCAAAAAACAGGGTATTTTCAAAAACACCCTCACTCGTGGCCCGGTGAGTTTTCACCTTGATGCGGAAACAGCGGCTGAAGTGGATCGGCTATATGGCTTGCTTGAAGCAACGCTGGCTTAAGTCGGCATAGAATGGATTGCCAATTCGTCCATCCATCCAACTGCCCTCGAAGACCAACACAATGGCATTGCGTTTTACATCACAAACAACGACTATTGTTCTCCTTTCACTTTCGTGCTGAGGAAAGCGTGAAGATCCCTGTATTCCTCACTCGAATGATCGCGCCAGGTGACGTGACACTCCAGACTCAACTTATCCATCGCCTCCTTGAGTTTGATCCCTAACCTTGCATGGTGAACCCAGAGACCACCACTCGAATTCTCATCAACCGAAACATCCCCTTTGCCATAAGTCATAAATACCGGCACGTCGTCCTTCGTCAGATGCGAAATTGGTGAAGCGTCCGTCATCAGTTTTTTCACTCGCTCGCTATCCCAGTCCTCTTTCGAATTGATCGCATAAAAAGGAATCAGCGCTGATTCCGGTTTCAAATTCGGAACCCCGAACCACTCACGAAAAGTTCTCATATCATAAGTCGACTGCCCGTTCTGAGTCCCGGCAGCGACGATGCGAGTCGACTGACGAGCGATGGGATCTTTACTATCCGGATCTGCGAGGTCTTCATGAAAAGCCAACCAGAGAGAGATGCCTGCCCCGGCCGATCCACCATAACAGGCAACACGTTTTGAATCCAGATTCCACTGCTTCGCTTTCGAACGGATGAACTGCAAGCCACGTGCACTGTCATTCATCATGATCGGATAAGGCCCGACGTCGCTGAGCCGATAGTTCATCGAAGCAAAAGATATGCCCTGATCCAGATAAGACTGAACCAGCTTGCCACTCACTCCACGTTTGTCCCCGCCACGAAATCCACCTCCATGAATGTAAATTACCAGGGGAGTCGGCTTTTCGTTTTTGGACTTGGCCAGCCAGATATCAAAAGCCTGCTTTTCGTGATCCCCATAGGCGACGTCCTTATGCGTGGGGGCAAGGGCCTGTTTACCCGATCGCTCGCCCCGCCGCTTCTGCTGGAATTTTTCCTGCTCTTGCCGGGTAAGTTTGCCATCCTTATTCAGATCCGCTTCGGGAAATCGTTTAAGCAAACGCTTCACACGCTCAACCCCCTTCGCATCCTGGGCAATCGAACAAGGCTGGAAGCCCACCAGTAACAAAATAGCGCCTAAAATTTGAATCGGTGTTTTCATAAATAATAAAACAGACAGTCAAAGCAAAAGTTGCGATCCCCCACCTGATTCCTCTATTTTTTCTTCCGCCTTTTGCGAACCTAATATTCATAAGCCTCCACCTCGGTCTGCTGCCCCTTGTCACCACTGGCTTTCATCCAGGCTTCCAACTGCTTCCCGAGCTTGGCTTTGATTGAGGCAAGCTTGGGATCATTCGCCCGATTATTCCATTCGTAAGGATCTTCATTAATATCAAACAGCTCTTCTCCTGCACGAACCTGATAACGTTTAATTTTATCTGCCGCATCGGAATCGCCAGCATCCGCTTTGACTTTCCATGAGAGGAATTCGGGCGACTTCATACAGGTATTTTGAAACTCGATATCCGGGGTCAGGTTCCGGATGTATTTATAGCGATCGTTGCGAACCGATCGAATACCAAAAGTGTCCTACCCATCATTAATTCCACGAGTGGTCATGATTCCGTAAACGAACTCTTTATGCGTTTTTTCTCCCCTTGATGGCCTCTTACTCGCCACCAAACTTCTGCCTAAGCAAGGATTGCAATTTTTTCTGCGCGACCGCGTGATCCGGCTGGTCTATCAGGTTGTTCAATTCCTGTAGATCAATATTCTGATCGTAAAGCTCACGACCTGCTCGACCTCCCTTCCCCCACTCAACATAATTCCAGCGTCCCGAACGAACCGAGTAACCCGGATTTTCGCGAAATTGAACCTGGGTGTAGGCCGGACGCTCCCATACAGCTTTTGGATTTTCCAACAGTGGCTGGAGACTGATTCCTTCGAGATTTTCTGGAGCCTTCAAACCAGCCAGACCGGCAATCGTCGGGTAAATGTCAACAAACTCCACTCGGCGAAAACAACCTTCAGCGCTTGGTTTAATCCCAGCCCCGGCGAAAATAAGCGGAGTGCGCGCAGATTCTTCGTAGAGCGAGTTTTTCCGCCACAGCCCGTGCTCACCCAGATGATAGCCATGATCCCCCCAAAGAACGATCAGGGTGCGTTCGCGTAGCTTCAAGCGATCAAGCGCCTCAAGTAATCGACCCACCTGGGCATCGACAAAAGAAACACAGGCATCATAAGCAAGAATGCATTCTCGGGCTTCGCGTTCCGTCGTTCCAAAATTAGGCCAGACCGGAGTGGACGCGAGAGCCGCAGCCGGAACTCGATCACGGTAGTTTCCAGGCAAAGCAGGAAGCTGCGTTTTATTCAAATCGTAAAGATCAAAATACTTCTTCGGTGCAATATAGGGAATATGTGGACGATACAAACCCGCCGCTATGAAGAAGGGGCGGTCCTGATTTTCCTCAAGCAATCGAATCGTTTCAGTGATGCTCTTCCCGTCTGTCTGTTCGAGGTCACTTCCCTCCGCCTTGAGATAACACATCTGATCAGGCAACGGAAGATCCGGAGTATAAACCGTCAGCAAATGCTCTTCGTCCTTATCGCGTCCGTGGGGATTAACCACTTCATCCCATGAATTGGGGTCATCCTGCCCACTGGTTCCGATGTCAGTGGGAACCGATTGGTAAAAGATTTTTCCAACCCGCGCCACATGATAATCATTCTGTCGAAACAATTGCGGCAAGGTGACAACATCCGGACTGACGTCGCGAAAACGAATGCAGTTGTGAAGAACTCCAGTGGTATTCGGTCGCAACCCCGTCAGCACAGAAGCCCGGCTCGGACCACAAGAAGGAAACTGGCAGTAGGCCCGATCAAATCGAAGCCCCTGCTTCGCCAGTCGATCGATATTCGGCGATTGAATGTGCTCAAAGCCATAACAGCCCAGCCTACAATTCAGATCATCGATGGCGATGAACAAAACATTCAGCTTTTCGGATTCTTTGGCTGACGCATCTCGCCAGACCGAACCCGAAAATAATGACGCCAGACAAACTGCGAGACCAAGGAATCTTCGCCGACATTGCATCCTCATCAACACAACTCACTTCGCGTCAGTCATCCGAAAGATCCGGCCGTCCCACGACATCATCAACACTTCGCCATTTTTGTCCGCACCAAAAGCGGTCCAGTTGAACTTTTCCTCGGCATTGTCTTTCGCTTTAAACAACACCACATTTTCGATCACCTTCTTCGTTTTTTCATCGATCTTCAGACCCCAGACAGTTCCATATTTCCAGTCTCCGTATATATAATATCCTTGCAAAGCGGGTATCTTCTTTCCGCGATACACAAAACCACCCGTTATGCTCAAGCCATCCGCGTGTGAATATTCGTGCACCGGATCGATGAACTCGGTTCCCCTCGGCGGATCAGCCTTGCGCAGCAAGAGTTCCATCAAAGATTTCCTGAAAGTCTGTTCGTGAGTTCCCTCACGATACTCCCATCCGTAGTTCCCCCCCTTCTCAACCAGATCGATTTCCTCCCACAAATCCTGCCCCACATCAGCCAACCAGAACAGGCCGGTATCGGGGTCAATCCACGAACCCCAGGGATTGCGAAAACCAAAAGCGTAAATCTCCGGACAAGCGTTGGGGGTATCTACAAAGGGATTGTCCTTCGGAATTCCATATGCAAGACCCGGTGATTTTCCATCCACATCAATCCTCAATACCTTGCCATTCCAACGGGTCAATTTTTGAGGCAGCATGAAAATCCCGTTTTTGAAACCACCGTCCCCCACACAGATGTAGAGAAAGCCGTCCTTTGGGTTGAACAATAAGTTGCCCGAATTGTGATTCCATTCCGGTTGCTGGATTTCCATCAGGATGCGCTCGCTCGACAAATCCGCCACATTCCCATCCAGGGCTTTGAATTCACTGATGCGCGTACGCTTCGGCCCCTGCTGGGAATAGCTTACGTAAAACTTGCCGTTTTCTTTGAACTTCGGATGAAAGGCCAGCCCCAGCAGCCCTTCCTCAAAGTCTTTCTCCGCCATCTTGCGATCCGAAAGATCGAGAAACACCGTAGTATCACTGCCTTTCTCATCACCCGGCATGATTTTAATTTTCCCTGTCTGCTCAACTAAAAATTGACGCTTCGTTCCATCCGGCGGAACCGCCACCAACACAGGGCGTTCAACGACCAGGTTTTCATATACCTGCTGCAATTTGACCTTTGGAGCAGCTACAGTAGCGATCTGTGAGCTACCGATGATCGCAGCAATGGCACCTGAATAGAATAGGGAGCTTATTTTCATGGGGATATTCTAGCCCCGCACCTTTTAAAAACAACCACGGATGACACGGATAGCACGGATGAGTGGAATTATTACATCAATGACTTGGCTGATACCCAGAGCTATTCGTATCCATTAATGGTTCCAATTCCCGGTCTGGTTCCAGTAGCAAAACCGTAACGATCCTCCGATCCATGCCACAGATCATACTCCTCACCAAACTGGCGAAGAAACTCTGGTCCGAGAGATCTATAAAATACCGTCACCGGCAATAACAAGACAGCCCCTATGTATGGAATAGCCAAAAAGCATGCCGCAATGCAACAGGTGATCAAAAAGGCCGTCATCAAAATGATCAAGGTAGCCACCCCCAGCAGAGCTTTCCATAAGAAGTAGATTACAAATTGCCCCGGATAATTTTTGTGCAAAGCAAGCACTTGTCGCCAAGCTTCTGTAGTAAGCAAGGCATCGCGGTACATCACCGGAATCACAAAATCTTCCAATAACATGATCACGTAGGTGCTCACAATGACAGCCAGAATCAATGCAAGACCGGAAATCACCAGCACCGCAATCCAAATCGATGAAATAACCTCAGCATCAAAAGTCGGAACCAGATAAAACGCCGCTCCACCGGCTATCCCTCCCAAAACCAAAAGCACCAGCAAACCAAAAAGCAATCGCCACCAGAACAGCGAATTCCCCGCTGCACGAAACTGCCTCCACGGAGCCTTCACCAAAGCCCTGTTATGAACCACATTATCGAGTAACATGAATTTTCCCCGTGAACTGATCCACAAACAAACCAGGGATATGACAATGACCAGTATGATCAAGGCCACCGCTACCGGGATAAGCCAGGAAAGGTTCTCCTGTGAAAAATTCCTTGCGGGCTCGATAAGTCCTTCGAAACTTTGCGACTGGGCAGAATTACCCGATTCTCCCGAATCCCCCACTTGTGCATTGCCTCCCGCAGAATTCCCCGCATCCATCAAAGTCGCCAACCAGGCAGTGAATCCAAGCACAAACCACTTTCCTATATCAAAGGGGCGAAACAGGATAGTCGTCATCCTACCCAAGGCACGGGATGTCGGTTTGATATACTCGATGGAGAGGTTCGACATGTTAATTGATTGATTCCTGTATTTTACGCCATGCATTAATGCTAACGTAAATAATCATGCCTGATGTGCTGAAATGGTGCGATTACAATTTTACCTCTTTTTTGTAAAGCGGGCTATGTAGAGTGAATGATTTTTGATCATTTTTTCTCACAACCTTCATGCTCATTTCACATTGAAGTTGTCAGGTTCATCCTACTGGCAATCAAAATCAACCAGGAGCAAAAATTTTCCTGGTTGATGAACTCAAATCTGCTCACCGTTTTTCTACTGTTCTTTTTTGTCCAACTTCTCAACGACCGGGCTTTTGTAGCCCGATACAATTACCAAAAATCTTTGTGCCCCGGAAATGGCGTGACAAAACTCGATGTCGCTTACCTCGCTGATCTCGGACCTGCCGCCTGGCCGATTCTGCAACAAGTGGCCAGTGATTTTTCAACCTTCGGATCTACCGCCGGTCTCGCAAAAAAAGAACTGCTGAGCGCTTCCCGAGACGAACAGGACAGGCTGGGAGATAGCGACTGGAGATCGTGGCAATACCGACGCTGGGCAGCCCGCCATTCACTTCCCGGCGCCGAAATTACACCGGACTCCCAAGTCAGCTTTTCATCCACCGGGAATTAGTCAGATCATTCCAACTGTTTCACATTTAAAAATTCAAGCATCCTGAATAGGCTGAAATTCAGGATCTTTCAGAGGGTCCAAATAGACAGCCATCAACAAAAATATCGAAAAAACAGGGATCTGCTTCCAGCCGGAGATGGGTAGTTTTGCGAATGAGTCCCTCAAGCGATTTCCTCGCATTCAGGGAAAGCAGAGCCATTGTAGCACCTTCGATAGCGGCATTTCCGACCTGATGATAACGGGATGCATCCAGACTGGGAAGGAAACCAATCCGTGCTGCAGCCTGGGTGTCGAGATGCCTGCCGAATGCACCGGCAAGGTAGAGAGCATCGATATCATCAGCCGCAAGACCCATGTGATTAAAAAGAATGCTGAGGCCTGCAACATTTGCCCCCTTGGCAAGTGCAAGTTCATTGACGTCACTTTCTGTGAATAAAATGTGGTGCTCCCGGTCAATGACCAGCGGATTATCAACCCCTTCAAAACGACCTTTCACATTTAACTGTTTTGTGCGTACCAGTTCACCGAGCAGATCGATCAAGCCGGACCCACAAATACCTTCAGGCTCTCCACCACCGATCACCCCGATCTCCATCCGGCCTTCGCCATCAATGGCAACTCGCTCAATCGCCCCCTCCAGCCCTGGCATTCCACAGCTTACCGCACCACCCTCAAACGCGGGGCCGCCGGGGCAGGAAGCGGCGATGGCTTTGTCCTTATTTCCCACCACAACTTCAGTATTAGTCCCGACATCCATGATTGCAATTGTCCGTTCCTCCGTGCACATTCCTACCGCGAGCATGCAGGCGGCAGCATCAGCTCCCACGTGTCCACTGATCAAAGGCATGCCGTAGATTCTCCCTTCGGGATTCATTGGAATCGCCAATTTTCCCGCCTTCACCTCGACAGCTGTGGTCGTTCGACAACCACCAAGGTATTCAATTTCTGTGATTGATTGAAAAGGTTCCTGGCCAATGGTGCTAAGATCGAATCCAAAAAAAAGATCGCGCATTGTAGAGTTACCGGTAATTACAGTTTCATAAATCGTATTTGGATCTACAGAGAAATCTTCAATGGTGTGGCTGAGATAGGCAAGCAGGGTCCGCTGCAGCAACTGGTCTTTTCGTTCGCTGTCATATTGAATCCTCGCCATAACATCAGATCCGCCGAATCGCTGCGGATTTTCAAATGAAGCGGCAGCTTCGATCTGCCCGTTTTCCAAGTTTAGCAGACGAACCACACAGGTTGTGGTTCCAATATCGACAACAAGTCCGTGGATCGGCTCATGGGAACGTGCAATCTCACGGCCATCGAGCAGGATACAGTTGCCCCTTACACGAACAACCGCCGGATCAAGAGCAATATCTTTCCGCGAGGTGTCGGTGATGCTTTTCCCCTCTGTTTCCACTCTCATCCGGCTGCGGCGCAGAGTGTGACAAGAAACATCTCCGTCATCCGCTGTTACCTGGCAGCGACAGGCAAGCCGGAAGGAAGGTTGGATGTATTCCTCCTCGGGCGTGCGCTCAGACAGATGTTCCATGCCCTCGGTCACCTGAACGAGGCATTCACGGCATTTGCCCTGCTTGCGGCAGGAAGTGGGAATATTTATCCCCAGTTGCTCAGCCAAGTCAAACAGCCTGGCTCCCGCAGGTGCTTCGACACTAAGTGAATCGAGAGTAAAATTGACCGCCATCGTCTGTTCCGGTTTTTTAAAGTGCGCCTTGCCGCACTGCCAGTCTTATCTCGTTTCCACCAACTGTAAAAATAAATCTACCTTCGATCTACCTCAGCTCTCATTGACATCCATGCAAAACCCTGACAAGTTCACCAAAGAGAAAAATCTAACCCCAATAATTCTTGCTATGAAGGATTTGAAAGAGCTCTATGAAGCGGTAATAACTGGTGATGCTGTGACTGCTCGCTCAATCACCGAAGAAGCTCTCAGCGGAGAAACCGATCCCCTGAGTCTGGTTTCTGAACACCTCACTCCTGCGATGGATGAAATAGGGCGACGCTTTGAAGCGAGTGAATGCTTTGTTCCCGAGCTGCTACTATCGGCCCGTGCAATGAAAGGTGCCATGGAGTTGATCCAACCCCGCCTGCTCGAGTCAGGTGTCGAACTGCTGGGGCGTGTCATAGTCGCCACCGTCAAAGGTGATCTGCACGATATCGGAAAGAACCTTGTCGCTGCGGTTCTGGAGGGGGGCGGATTTGAAGTCATCGATATGGGTGTCAACGTGGAGCCGGAAAAAATCGTCGAAACAATCAAGGAGAAGGATGTGCAGATCGTTGTCCTGTCTGCCCTGCTTACCACGACAATGCCTGCAATGAAAACCTCTATCGAAGCCATTGAGGCAGCCGGAGTAAGAGACAAGGTAACGATTCTGGTAGGAGGTGCACCGGTTACGCAACGTTTTGCCGATGAGATCGGGGCGGACGGATACAGCGACAGTGCGGTGGGTGCGGTCGCAGTCGCCCGGAAAGCAGTGGGAGCTTGATAGAAAAAAAACTGTGTTGGAACAGATCTTGTGACCTGATGAAATTAATTCACCCTAGAAAGAATGCCTTTATCGATAGAGAAACTGATCGCTGACGGGCCAGTTGTAACCGATGGAGCGTGGGGTACTGAATTCCAGGCCCGGGGCCTGGCGGTCGGAGACAGCCCCGACACTTGGAACCTCTCCAATCCCGACCAGGTCATTGCCGTGGCACAAGCATACGTCGATGCCGGTAGCCAGATCATCCTGACAAACACCTTCGGAGCAAACCGACTGCGACTGGAGGAAAGCGGGGCAGCAAAAAATACAGTTGAGATCAATCAAGCAGGTGTGGAACTTTCTCGCCGTGCCGCCGGTGACCAGGCTCTGGTCTTTGCCTCGATGGGTGCCAGTGGAAAAATACTGATGATGGGCGATACCAGGGAGGAGGATCTGCAAGCTGCGTTTGAGGAACAGGCACAGGCGCTGAGCAAGGCCGATGCCATCGTTGTCGAGACCATGAGTGAGCTCGACGAAGCGCGGATCGCTGTCAGCGCCGCACGTGCGACAGGGCTGCCGGTTGTTGCCTGCATGGTTTTTGATTCCGGGGCAAACAACGACCGCACCATGATGGGGGTGACGCCGGAGGAAACCGCCGAAGCTTTGACCAAGGCGGGAGCGGATGTGATCGGAGCCAACTGTGGACAAGGAGTCGCCGGATTTGTCGCTATCTGTGAACGCCTCCACTCGGCGACTGATCGTCCGATATGGATCAAGGCGAATGCGGGTACGCCGGAGTTGGTCGATGGAGAGCTTGTCTACCGGACTAGCCCTGATGAATTTGCCGCTTATGCCGGTAATTTGATGGCTGCAGGAGCCAATTTTATCGGTGGATGTTGTGGCACCAATCCAGAATTCATCAGAGCCTTAAGAAAAGAGGTTTCCAGACTGGAAAAATTAATTCCTCCAACATAAGGAATAATTCAATGCGCTTAAAGTTAATTAGTTGTGAGGTGTTTTCACGCGAAATGGAAACTGCTATTGATCGCTCTCCCAACGAGGTGGATGTTGATTATTTACCAAAAGGACTCCACGAAATCCCCTGTTCCCAAATGCAGGATCGCATCCAGGAGGTGGTCGATCAGGGCGACGACTCCAAATACGATGCGCTGCTGCTCGGGTATGGCCTCTGCAGCAACGGCCTGGCCGGAATCCACACGCGTAACATTCCGATGGTCATGCCGCGCGCCCACGACTGCATTACCTTGCTGCTCGGCAGCAAGGAACGCTACCTCGACTATTTCAACGAACACCCGGGCGTCTATTTCAAAAGCAGCGGCTGGATTGAAAATGAAAGTAGTAGCGATGAGTTGAGCCAGCTTTCAATTGCCCAGACGAGCGGGATGAATTCAAGCTACAATGAACTGGTGGACAAATACGGCGAGGACAATGCCAAATTCCTCTACCGGGAGCTATGCGATTTCACCCATAATTACGGCCAGTTCACCTACATCGAAATGGGGATCGAGCCGGATGACCGTTTCGAAAAACACACCCGCGAGAAAGCCAGCGAGCGGGGCTGGAAATTTGAAAAAGTAAAGGGCGATCTTTCCATGATCCAGCGAATGCTCAACGGTATTTGGGATGACAGTGAATTCCTGGTTTTACCACCAGGTTCCCGAATTGAACCAAAATGTGATGCAGGCATCATCACCTCAACAGAAGGAGAATCCCAATGAACGGACGAGAGCGTATTTTAGCCCTTCTGGAGGGTCGCGAGGTTGACCGGCTGCCCCTGATGCCTATAACCATGATGTTTGCCGCCGACCAGATCGGCGCCAACTACCGCGATTACGCAACTGACTACCGGGTGATGGCAGAAGGACAGATCTTTACTGCGGAGAAATTCGATTTTGACTACGTCAATACTATGTCCGATCCAGCACGTGAAGCCGCCGACTGTGGTGCAGTGATTGAGTATTTCGACAACCAACCGGCGGCGATCGTGGAAAATCAGGCCCGCCTTGCCGACAAGACAGACTTGGCCAGCCTGAAAATTCCTGACCCCCTGGGTGGCGGGAGGATGAACAACGGTATCAATGCTGTAGCCTTGATGGTGGAGAAAGTTGGTAAGGAAAAACTCGTCGAAGGTTGGATCGAAGGCCCCTGTGCCGAAGCTGCCGACCTCCGTGGTATTAACACGCTGATGCTGGACTTTTATGACGATCCCGCTTTTGTCCGCGACCTCTTCGAGTTCATCATCGAGATGGAACTCCGCTTTGCACGTGCCCAAATAGACGCGGGAGCGGACTCGATCGGGCTGGGAGATGCCGCAGCTTCCCTGGTTGGCCCGCAGATTTACGAGGAATTTGTGTGGCCCTTTGAGAAAAAGCTCATCGATGGTATTCATGAAATGGGCGCCCTGGTGCGGCTTCATATCTGTGGAAATACGCGTCCCATTCTCGGAGACATGGCTCGGCTGAAATGTGATATTGTCGATCTCGACTTTCTCGCCCCCCTGGAAGAAGGACGCAAAAAAATGGGCCCTGACCAGGTTCTGTTGGGAAATATTGATCCGGTTAGAGTAATGCGTAACGGAAACGCGGAATTGGTCACATCCACTGTTGCGGAATGCCACCGTCAGGCTGGGAAGCGCTACATTGTTGGTGCCGGATGTGAAATCCCTTACGATACTCCGGAGGAAAATATCCAGGCTCTGCATGATTATGCCGCAAGCCACCGCCCGGATTTGGACGACTCTTAAAAGCCCGTTAGGAAACTAACAAAATGTTTGCAAAACTGATAGCCAGATCGGAAGCGTTCTGCAAGGGAATGATGTTCGACTGCCGCGCCTGCGGACAGTGCGTGCTTTCCCAGACCGGACTGATTTGTCCGATGAGCTGCCCCAAAGGCTTGCGCAACGGCCCCTGCGGCGGGACTCTGGAAGGCAAGTGCGAGGTCTACCCGGATAGCGAGTGCATCTGGGTGCGAATTCACCGTCGCAAGGGCAAAGGCTCGTTCTCACTTCCTAGCCTAATCCCCTCTCCAGACCCAAGCCTCTCATTTACATCGTCCTACCTTAACATGCTAAGCGGAAGGGACAAAGCCGGCCGCGAGCCAATACCCTATCTGGATCTCGGCACCAACCGGGTTGAGATACCAACCCAAACTGCTTCCAAATTCGAAGCGGCTCTGCGCAGTGGACGTTTTGTGAAAACCTGTGAGGTTCGCTCACCGCGGGGTCCGGATCTTTCCCACCTTCGGGCGGAAGCGCTAGTCGTTCGCGACCATTTTGACGCGGTAAATGCCACCGCTTATCTAAATGCCAAGCCTTCCCTTCCCTCGACAGTGGCAGCCGGGGAACTCGCCAAGCTCGGGATGGAGCCAATCACCCAGGCTACTTGCCGCGACCACACCAAGACCTCATTCGTTTCCGAACTCATCCAGAACGAAATGAACGGCGTACACAACATGCTGTGTCTGACCGGGGATTCCTACGCCAGTATACCGAAAATCAAACAGGTCTTCGACATGGATTCCTCATTGATGCTCTACGAAGCCCGATACCTACGCGAAAAAGGGGTCATCCATTTCCTCCAGGAACCTCTGCCCAAGGCTCCCAAGATCTTTCTGGGAGCAGCGATCAATCCCTACACCCAACCCGCGAATATTCCCATCCGGCGGCTCAAACAGAAAGCCGCTGCCGGTGCCGACTTCATCCAGACACAGGCGATCATGGACATCCCCGGTTTCGAAGACTTCATGGGTCTGGTCAGGGATGAGGGAATAGACCGGGACCTGTTCATTCTCGCTGGAATTCCGGTCATCATCTCAGCCGGCGCCCTGAGGATGCTGCCGCGCATTCCAGGGATGAAAATCCCGGCCGAAGTGCAACGGCGTTTGCAGCAAGCCGACGACCTGAAACGGGAAGGTGTGGCCCTGGCCCGTGAAACGGTCGCCCGGGTTCGGCAAATCCCGGGACTTGCCGGGGTTCATCTTATGCTATTCGGATCAGACCACAGCACCTTGATCGATGTCATCGAGGGCTTGGAATAATTGTGAGATATCCCTCATGATAAATGTCCTAATTTCTTACCGCAGCGCTATTACATTGTTAATCACAATAATTTCTCCGGGTATCGGCCTCCCAAATACATTCCTGCCACCCCGTCCACCATACGCAAACCATACCAATTTTAATTGAAAGCTCCCTAGACGCCGCAACTGGGTTCGCCCCTATTTTACATCACCATGACTTCTATCGACAACTTGACCATTATCGGAGAACGAATCAACCCGGGGTTCAAAAGCTCCAAAGCACTGCTGGACGCCAAGGATCTAGACAGCATCCAGCAACTCGCGGTTTTGCAAGAAGAAAAAGGAGCAAAATACCTGACAATCAATGTGGGCACTGCGGCTTCAGACGATCCGGAATTCCTGGTCGATGTGATCCACAAAGTTCAGGAGGCGACTGACCTACCGCTATCCTTTGATTATCCCAACAAGGAAGTCCAACAGATCTGCCTTGAGAACTACGACCCGGGAAAGGCCAAGGGTAGGAAACCGATCATGAACTCGGTGTCGGAACTACGCATGGAGATGTTGGACTTGATCGAATCCCAGCCTTGCAAAGTTGTGCTCATGGCCTCCGAGCGAATGGAGAATGGCGAAAAAATTGCCAATACCACCGCAGAAGAAGTTCATACCACAGCGAAGCGGCTAACCGAACAGGTGATGCAACGCAGCGGTGACATGGAAAATGATGACATTTTCGTCGATGTCGCCCTTGGGCCATTGTCGGCAGACACCGAGAGCATAACCCGCCAGGCAATCGACTCGATACGCCTGATCGGTGCCGACCCCAGTCTCAAAGGCATCCACACCATTGTCGGCCTGTCCAATCTCTCAGTCATGCTTCCCAAGCAGGCACTCGACGGCAGCCTTCTCAAAGTCCAGCTCGAGTCCTCTTTCTTGACCATGGCCATGCCGCTCGGCCTGGATACTATCCTGGGAACAGCCGGGCGCAATTACCAAGTTCTAGACGAGGACAATTTCGTTTACACCGGATTCAAGGAAGCCCTAGAACTTGGTGGCTTTAAATCCATCCTCCGGGTGCAAGAGCTTTACAAAACCAACTGACATGGGTGCCAAGCTGATCACTACCGATGCCTACTTCGACGGAGCCGCCCACCATAGCGAAGGCCCCTATCGGATCCGGGTGAGCGATGGGATGATCGAGGAAGTGACGAGGAATAGCCCGGATATCGATGATCCGTCTGTGGAGGTCATCCACTCCCCTTTCGTGATGCCCGGTCTCGTCGAGGGCCACTGTCATCTGTTCCTGGAAGGCGGGGAACTCAATTTTCAAAAGCGCAAGGCCCACCTCAAATCTCCCTTCGTGGAAATGCTGGACCAGGCCCGCACCAGTATGGATCAAAATATCAAATCAGGAATCACCCTGATTCGCGATGCCGGGGACATCCACGGTGTGAACACACGCCTGAAGCAGGAAATCGATGACCATCCGCAATCAGTTGCCGATCTGCTCAGCCCTGGTGTTGCCATTCGCAAAGCCGGTCGCTACGGCAGTTTCATGGGCCGGGAAGTCACCGACATTGATAGCATCGTCCAGACCGTCCGGGAGGTCGCTCCCACTGCGAGCCAGTTGAAGGTCCTGCTCACCGGAATCATCGATTTCGAAAAAGGAACCATGAAGGGCGGCAACCAGTTCACTCTGGAGGAAACTCGGGTGATAGTCGATACCGCAAAGGACTTAGGACTACTGACCTATGCCCATTGCAGTGGCGAAGACGGCCTCCTGATCGCTGTAGAAGCCGGGATCGATTCGATCGAGCACGGATTTTTCATGACCAGAGACATCCTGCAAACCATGGCAGACAAACAAATTGCCTGGGTGCCCACCTATTCCCCGGTGGACCTCCAACTGCAAAGGCCTGAACTGGCTGGCTGGAATCCTGAGACTTGTGACCGGCTCCGTACCATTCTGGAGAACCATGATATCCACATCGCCCTGGCTTATGAAATGGGTGTGCCCGTCGTGGCCGGTTCCGATGCCGGCAGTTATGGTGTGGTTCACGGACAGTCCCTGATCGATGAGTTATTTCACCTTCACTCCGCCGGTGGATCAGTCACCGACGTGCTGGTATCGGCCACATCCCTCCCCCGCCGGCTATGGGATTGCCCCTCGGCCGATGTCGTCGCTGGCAACCAAGCCAACCTTATCCTGCTGGAGGGCTCGCCTTTTGAAGATCTGGAAAACATACGTCACCCACTGGGAATTTTCCGGCACACATGGCATCCTTTCCAGACCGAAGCACCCACCCTCAACCTATAAAAACCATGGACAAGGAAAAACTCTACACCGAGAGGCTCAACCGATACACCTCGGCAATGCGCAACGAAAAGCCCGATAAAATTCCGATCCGACCGTTCACCGCGGAATTTGTGGCCAAGTACGCAGGTTACAGTTGCCAGGAAGTGACCCATGATTACGAGAAGGCCTTCGCCGCTGTCCGCAAATGCGCCAACGATTTCGATTGGGACGCCGTGGTCGCCAACATGGTCTATGTCTGGACCGGACTGACCGAAGCCATAGGCACAAAGTATTACGGAGTCCCCGGAATCCAGACCGAACCCGATGTTGGTTTCCAGTATCTCGAACCCCCGGAAAATGAGCCCTTCATGCGCTCCGACGAATACGATGCGCTCATCGATGATCCCACTGGCTATCTCTACAATGTCTGGCTCCCTCGTGTTTCGAGCCAGGTGATTCGCCCCGGCGAACCCAGCACCTACCACAACAACCTCTCCTTTGTAAAAGGAGGCATGGCCATGATGGATTATTTTGGTGCGTTTGGAACACAGAATGCCCAATTGCAGTCAGAATGCGGCACAGTTTCAGCCATTGCCGGCATTTTTAAAGCACCTTTTGACATTCTCTCTGATAAACTGCGTGGCTATATAGGACTAACTATTGACATGGTCGAACAGCCGGATAAAGTTCTCAAAGCCTGCGAGGCTCTGATGCCGCATCTGTTACACGTAGCACTGAGCACCGCCGATCCCGAGAAGAAAGTACCCATCGGTTTCTGGATGCATCGCGGCTGTGTCCCCTTCATCACGCCCAACCAATTCAGCTCGCACTATTGGCCGACCTTGAAACCACTGATCGAGGAGATGTGGGCAAATGGCCACCAGGTGCTTTTTTATGCCGAAGGCGACTGGGCGTATCATCTGGAAACGTTCAGGGAGCTGCCGGAAGGATGCATCGTCTATCACGTTGACCAGGGGGATATCTTCAAGACCCACGAGGTATTCGGTGACCGCTTCTGCCTCAGTGGCGGCATCCCCAACGTGATCCTGAGTTATGGAACACCGGACGAGGTGCGTGAAAGCGCCAAAAAAGTGATCGACAATGTGGCGCAGGACGGTGGATACATCATGGATGCCAGTGCCATCATGCAGAACGATACCAGTATCGAGAACATGCAGGCGCTCACCGACTTCACCAGGGAATACGGAGTCTATTCATCGGGCGCCTCTTCACCGGCAGCATCCACGATTCAGGGGCCTGATCCGAAAAACCTCCCGGGTGGAGAAGGATATGGAATGTATGGAAGACCGGATCCACGGATCAAACCCGGCAACTGTTTCCCATGGGAGGAAAAGAAAAAGGAGATGCCAAAAATCCTGGGGGATGAAAAAATCATTCGCACCCAGTGGAATAATATCGAGGAGTTGGGCTACACCTACATCTGGCAATGCCTACTATCTTTCTAACTTCGAGCACCTTATTACTTTTTAATTTTGTGGCTCAATATAATTCCGGCTTTGGCATCGGGGGTTTTACCATTTGCGATGGCGGCTTTGCCGTTCATGCTTCCGATCCCAATTCCTCACCTCCTCGGATGTGCCGGATCCTCCAGCCCAAATGCATTGATCTCACCAAGTTTAAAAGCCCCTGCCTTTTTACTCACTTTTCGCCTTACTAAAGCTTTCCAAAAAATCCTCAAGGCTCCCCCTGCTGATCCCTTCCCAGTCCTTGTCGACCACCAGATTGGTCATTCCTTCGTGTTGATACCACTTGCCGGGATTGTAATACCAGGGTCCTTGCTGGCCGGCATACACCACCTTTTGTTTTTCATCGATCACATAAAGCCGAACCGGCCACCCTGCCCAGCGAACAGCCATGGAATCTTCGATGCCGTCAACCAGCACTGGAAACGGAATTTTTTCACGTTTTTTCCAAGTGGCTGCCACCTTTCGCCTCTGGGCAAATGTTTTTGGATCATTGATGTAGGCAGTGGGCCCGAATCCCAAACCATCCTTCGCATGCGCTTCGCGAATGTACACCAATACAAACTGCACTTTATCACTATAACGCTGCGACAACTCGGCCAGCGGACTGATCGATCTACAGGACTCACCGCAAGTCGAACTTCCAAACCACAGCACCACCGGCTTTTTCCTGCACAACTCACTCAAGCGAACTTCCTTGCCCGATTCCGCATCCAACAGCAAAAAATCCGGAGCCTGCTCACCCAGGCGCGGCGCATTCTTCATTCGATTGGCAATCAAATTCCTGCCAAAATTGAAATCTGCTACCGTCTTACCCGCATAGGCATCTGATTTTTTTTCATCATCCTCGGCAAAACTTGTGCCACCACACAGCCCAAGCCCCGCAGCCAGAAAGATAACAGCAGTTCGCCCTAATGCCCCCCCCAACCTACTTTTTTCACCCCTCATTTCCCTATACAATACAGTTTGTCATTGGCACGAATAAACAAATTGCCCTGTGCCGCCACTATCGGCGAGCGAATAAACGTACTCTGGGAAACGCCCATATTCGACTCACTGATCAATTCAAATGTATCACCGGCCTTTACAACAAACACCTCACCCAAATGACTGATAATGTAAATTTTTCCATCAGCCCCGGTGGGGGATGCTTCGAGCTTCACCTTGGCATTCAGTTTTTCACTCCACAGCACCTTACCTGTTTTGGGTTCGATGCAGCTGATTACTTTTTTCCTGCCATTGAGCAGATAAAAACGTCCCTGGTAAAACAGTGGCGTGGGAACATCGGCAGCCACTTCTTTCCCCTCGCTTTTCCAGGCGATCGCCTCATCACTCAAAGTCCCGGAACCTCCCGCTTTGATCCCATAAGCCTGTGCTTGTTTTGGTCCACAGACCAGCACCGTGCCCTCTCCATAAACAGGTGAAGGGACCAGGCGCCAGAATTTTTCTTTACCCGGATTCCATGTCCCCCAACGCCACAATTCTTTTCCCGTCAGAGGATCATGTGCGGTCAAATAATCTCCACCGACTACCAATAATTCTTTCCTGCCATTGTGCTCACAGGGAACGGGGGTGGAAAAAGCTTCCCGTGATTCCATCAAAGCCGGAGTCTGACGGATGTGCCTCCATTTTTCTTTACCGGTTTCAGGATTCATCGCGAGAATGTATGACTCGTTCATGCGATCCTTAAAACCCTTGTCATCCACCGCCACATCACGTTGCAATACTTGCAGGTAAAGGGTTCCCTCCCACAAAACCGGACTGGTTGAAAAAGTCCAACCAAAAGCAAAAGTCCCGTAGTCCTTCTGAATATTGCGTGCCCATATCTTCTTCCCATCCAAATCAAAAGCGACCAAATCCCCTGTTCCAGAAAAGAAAAACACCATCTTGCCATCGGTCACCGCCGAAGGGGCCGCGTAAGTACTGCGATCATCCTGGCGCATGCCTTTACCAAAAGGTTTTTCCCAAATAATTTTTCCCGTTTTACGATCCAATTTCAAAGCCACCACTCCATCCACCGACTCATCAATCGAAGTCAGATAGACACCATCCTCCCACACAACCGGTGCCGAGGCCCCATCCCCTGGTAAATCGGATTCCCAAAGCAGATTTTCGGATTTAGAAAATTTATCGGGCAATCCCTTTTCACCAGAAGAACCATCATTATTTGGCCCACGCCAATTCGGCCAATTTTCAGCGCTAACATTAAGGGTAAAAGTCAGTATACAAACCGCTAACACCTGGATAGTTTTTAGTAATTTCATCATATCAATTCATTGGGGTTAAAAATTGGAGAAACCTGGACTGCTGATAAAAAGGGCCCGGATTAATCTCTGCGCGCACGCAGGAAAGTCGGCACATCCAAATCCTGTCCCTCAACAATCGTCGGTTCGGATTTGGCAAAACGCCCCTTCGCCTCGGGCTCAAGTTCCAGCACACCTTGATTCTGTGGACCCTTCCCACCTTCCTCAGCACTGCTCTCCTCTGCCTCGATTACTTCAGAAGATTGCTCATCCCCGGCACCCGAATCAGCCAATATAGAATCATCCGTCGTATCCGCCGGAATTTCATCATCACTTCGTTCTTCATCATTCCCTGCGGAAGAATCAACCCGACTCAATGTGATCTCCTGATCGCCACCATCACCGGTTGCCGCCGAAAGAATAATCTCTACTTCCTCTTCCTCACCACTGTTACCATCCTCATCCTCAAAATCCAATGATACAATAGCCACTTCCTCTTCGTCTGAAGTGGCCTCACTTTCCGCTTCTTCCAGAGAGTGCACAATCAATTCATCATCAGCTTGCCCACCTTGTTGGGATTGCATGCTTTTTTTCGCCAAATCCCGAATCGACATTGGTGTAGAAGAAGCCGCTACCTCTTGTTTGACGGTCTCCTCTTCCTCCGCCGTTTCATCAACAACAGGAGATTCGCTCTCTTCTTCGATATCGAGC
>DAOUQC010000014.1 GCA_030625775.1 Verrucomicrobiota bacterium | reverse complement strand
CCCCCCTCTCGTAGTCGCATAAAACAAGATATTTTTTGTCATCTCCCAGTGAACATGATACTCGTTTTGCGTGCGATTATACCTATGAGTTCCAAATCAGAATACCTAAAACAATTTTTCCAATCCGATGGACGAACCGTGATCACCCCCATCGATCACGGAACCGCCATTCCCGTTCCCGAACTGGACAATCCCGCCACACTCATCGAGTCCCTGAATCCATTTGTGGATGGCTACGTCGTAAATCTGGGTATTGCCCTGGCCTGCCATCAGCAACTCAGCGGCAAAGGAGTCTGTTTACGCACCGACTGCTACAAACCGCCCTACGGAGACAACGAAGACACCGGGCCCTTCCGCCTCTATTCTCCCGACGAAGCCGAAGCTGTCGGCGCCCATGCGGTGATGAACATGTGTTACACCCACCACCGCAATGAAACGGAAATCATCCGTGAGTGCGCCGAACTGATTTCCGAATCCCTCGAAGCCGACTTGCCGGTCATTCTCGAAACCTTGCCCTTCGGCATTGGGCGACCGAATGATTATACAGTGGAAAACATTATTTTTGCCGCCCGCATGGCGGTCGAGCTGGGAACCGACGTGGTAAAAACCGCTTATCCCACCGGAGCCTCGGTGGACGATTTCAGCAAAATAATCGATGCCTGCCCCGTGCCAGTCATCATTCTGGGCGGAGCTTCCGGCGGCAATGACCGCGACCTGCTGAGCATCGTCCGCAATGCCATGGACGCCGGAGCTGCCGGTGTCGCCATCGGTCGCAATGTCTGGCAACATTCAGCCCCTCCCAAAATGGCGGCCGCCCTTCAATCCATCGTCCACGAAAACGCCTCTATTGACTCCGCCCTCAAACTCATCGAAAGCTAGCCCACTTGCCTCATTCTATCTTCTCCCTCCTAACTACTATCTCCTTTTCACATGAAATCACTCTGGTCCAACAAAGACGCTAAAAAATTCCGCGGCGACCTCGCCACCCGTGTCTACACTTCACGCCTGCTCGGCGCAGAGCCCTCACTGGTTCTGCACGGTGGCGGCAACACTTCGGTCAAAACACGCGAAAAGAATTTTTTTGGTAAACTCACTGACGTCCTGCACGTAAAAGGCAGCGGCTGGGATCTGGGAACCATTGAAAAAGCCGGCTTTGCTCCGGTTCGCATGGATACCCTGCTGCAAATGGCCGAACTCAAAAAACTCAGCGATGCAGACATGGTCACCCACCAGCGCGCTGCCATGCTCAATCCGGATGCTCCGAACCCATCCATCGAGGCAATTGTCCACGCGGTCATTCCTCACAAATTTGTCGATCACACCCACGCCGACGCCGTGGTTGCGCTGACCAATAACAAAAATGGACGTGCCGTGATTGAAGGAGTGTATGGCGCGCGCGTTATCGTCGTGCCTTACGTCATGCCCGGCTTTGACCTCGCCCTGGCGGTTCATAAAGCCATGCAGAAAGTCGAAGACCCGACCCAGCTGGATGGCATGATCCTGATGAACCACGGCATCTTCACCTTTCACAAAGACGCAAAAAAAAGCTACGAACTGATGATCGAACTGGTCACGCTCGCCGAAAAATACCTGGCAAAAAAATCCAAACGTAAATCAATCGGCAAAGCCACCCGCCTGCACAAACCGGCGGAAGACCTGCTGCAACTCGCTGAACTGCGGCGTCAAGTTTCGCTCAAGCGCGGCTGTGCGGTTTATGCAAAAATCAATCAATCCCGCGAAGCCGTCGGTTTTTCCAATTTGAAAAACGCCAGCTCTCTCGCCACTCGTGGCCCCCTCACCCCCGATCACGTCATCCGCACCAAACGCATAGCTTTGACCCATCAAGGCAACGCAAGCCCAGAAGCCTCCGTCAATAAGTTCGCCGAGAACTATCAGAAATATTTCGACAAACACAACGACGGTTCGCTCACCATCCTCGACCCGGCACCGCGCTGGGCTGTATGGGCAAATCACGGAACCCTCGCTTTTGGTGCGACTCTCGGCGAAACCGACATCATCGCCGACATCACCGAGCACACAGTTCAAACCATCCAACAAACCGAGAACGCGTTTGCCGGAGGCTGGAAAGCCCTGCCCGCTGCCAAAATATTCGATATCGAATACTGGGAACTGGAACAAGCCAAGCTCAGAAAAAGTGCCGGAGCCAAACCCGTCCACCAGGGCAAGGTCGCTCTCGTCACCGGTGCTGCCGCAGGTATAGGCTTTGCCTGTGCCGAAGCGCTCGCCCAACAAGGCGCCAAAGTCGTCGCCCTCGATCTCAATCCCGACATCATTCCGCAAATGGAAAAAATCGGCGCGGACGCGATGATCGTGAATCTCACCGATGACAAAAAAGTGCTCGCTGCGGTCGAAGAAACCGTGCGTCGTTACGGCGGCATCGACATCCTGATTTCCAACGCCGGGGTTTTCACCGCCGGTCAATACCTCGACGAACTGGAAGCTCGCAACTGGGACCTGTCGATAGCGGTGAACCTCACATCCCACCAGAAGCTGCTCAAATACACCATCCCCTATCTCAAAAAAGGCATCGACCCGGCAGTCGTGCTGGTCGGATCACGTAACGTCAAAGCCCCGGGAGCTGGAGCCGCCTCTTACTCCTGCGCCAAAGCCGGACTCACCCAACTGTGTCGCGTCGCCGCCCTCGAACTCGCGCCAGAAGGCGTACGCTGCAACATCGTACATCCGGATGCCGTCTTCGATACCAAGATCTGGACCCCCGAAGTCCTCGCCCGCAGCGCCGAACGTTACGGCATCACGGTGGCTGAATACAAAGCCCGCAACCTGCTGAAAACGGAAATCAAAAGCCGCAACGTCGGCGAAATGGTATCCGCCATGGCCAGCCCGCTGTTCTCAAAAACCACCGGAGCCCAGATCCCCGTGGATGGCGGCAATGACCGGGTATTGTGAAGAAGAAGTTAGCAGGTAGGAGATAGAATTCTCGACGACTAACTCCTACCTCCTTTCTTCAAAGTTTCTTCAACTTCAAATCCTTGAACTGCACCTTCATCGGTGGACCGGAATGCATTTGCAAGGCCAGCACACCTTTCATTTCGCGTTCACTCTCCTGATTATCAATCACCACTGAAGTTGTCTTGCCGTTTATCTTTACCGTCAGTTTGTTGCCTTTGAAATGGATCCGGTATTCGTTCCACTCCCCCGCTTTATATCCCTTCAGCAAAGCATCGGCATCAGGTAATGGAGTGGATACCTTTTCCCCATCAGCTTTAATCACCGTTTTCTGCCCGCGCAAAGCCAGCATCTTGCGGCCACGTTCATCGTAAACCGCTCCCAAATACGCGGCATCCGGTTGGCTCATGTCGACCTGGTACCCCTTCACATGCCCATCCGCTTCCACCTGGCTTCTCACCTGGATCCCCGAGTTTGCCTTGGGCCCGCCCACCAGCTTGAACTTCAAAGTCAGTTCAAAATCACCCACCTCTTCATGCCAGACCAGAAACTGGTTTTCCTTGCAGGGTTTTTCCGCCGTGGACTCCGCCGTGATTGCTCCATCCCTCACCGACCAGAAACTCATATCCGGTGCCTTCCAGCCCTGCAAACTCTTGCCGTCAAAAATAGCCGTATCATCTGCCACAGCAACCGAAGCCATCACACCTGTCACCAGCAGTCCAAACAGCCCCCTTTTCAAAACTTTAATTTTCATCCTATCATAGTCCCGTTCCTGCCCGCCGTGGTCAACCACAGAAATCCCCCACTTCATTTTCATTCATACCTTGGCTATTCTTATCGCCTTAGCGAGATCCACCTCTCGACTTTCGATCCAGGGCAGGTTCCACATAAAATAACCGCTGTATTATCCTGTTGATGACTATAAAGGAATTATTCTATATTTTCCGGCGTAAGATAAACAATAAGTTCTGCCTTTGAATAAGATAAGAAAGATTCATGTTATTCTTAGCTTACTAGGTATTATTATTGGGGTGCTTTTTGCATCGAATGATAGTATTCGAAAGGAATGGCGAATGCGTAAAGTTGCGCGTCAACTTGAGGCATCCACTTCAATCATGGAAGCTTATGGCCCTAACGTATCCGTGAGTTCCCTTGCGCATGGAAGTCAAGGAGGGACACCAGGGGGCTATGTGGGTTAGTCACAGCACGCCATTCAGAGTAATAGGTGAGGGGGTGTGGATGAAACTATTTGGGTAGATTAGAGACACCCGGAGGGCGGCTTAGACGTAAAAGTGCACGGCATCGCTGATAAACAAAGCCCCGATCACATACCCGCATTTGCAAATCCCTAAGCCCCCCCATTTAGGACTTTGAAGTAGCTGCTATCGCGCAGAACAAGCCGATGATGGTGTGCTCAACAAAATCTAAATGTTCGCTTCGCTCTATGTCATTGACTCCGAGCCATCATATTAGTTACCGTCGATCCTCTCACATCATTACTTTCAACCAAAAGCATCTCAAAACCGACCTCTAAATGAACAGATTGGTCGAAGCCTCTGCGGAAGACCCCAAAAAATCGGCAACACCACCAACCTCAACTCCATCGATCAGCTCTTCCAGACAGATCCCCATGGCTTCCATCGACATCGAACACACCACTAGCCTGACATTGTTTTGCTTGGCATCAGCCAGCAACCCTTGAACGTTGGGCAGCCCCTTACTCGCCATGCGTTGTTTCATCATCGTCGTCCCCATACCCATCATGTGCATATTGGAAAGCGGCAGTTGATTGAGTCCGCGAGGCAACATCCAGCCAAACATTTTGGACATGAAGGACTTGCCCTGAATTGCAGGAGCGCTGTCTTTGCGCAAGGCATTGATTCCCCAGAAAGTGAAAAAGATCGTCACCGGGCCACCCATGGCCGCAGCTCCGTTGGCTATCACCAGACCTGCCAGAACCTTGTCCATCTCTTGTGAAAAAATCACCAGACTGGCGCCTTGATTGGAAGTCGTGCTGCATACCGCTTCATTGGTTTGACTGGGATCAGCTGATTTGCGTAATCTTCCGGTAATAATTCCTGCCTGTTTTTTCACATCCAGAAACTCCAAGCCCTGGGCTTTGCAAAATGCAGGCAAGTCAGTAGCAAAACCAGTATCGGAGGCAGCTACTTCGAGCACCTGGCCGGGACTGAGATCAAGCAGTGCATCCTTCACCTTCATGATCGGTCCCGGGCAAGCGAGTCCGGTCGCATCAAGCTGAAGCGCAACTTGAGTGCTTGACCGGGCTGCAGACAACACGGGCGATGAACCTGTCGTTTGATCACTCACCATGGATGCAGGCTGCGCTGTTGAGCTATGTAGCTTGGTTCCACCGACGAGACTTTTCACTTCAAAACCATTCTGGCTAAGAATTCTTGCCGCAAAATAACTCGACTTACCCAGCGCACAAACAGTGACAACCGGCTTGTTCCGATCAAGCTCTTCCATCCCCTCACGCAATTCAGGCAAGGGTATATTGATTGCCCCGGGCATCGGTTTCGCCTCGGCCATCAGTGCGGGACGGGCATCGACAATTTGTGTGCCGTCAGCGGGAAAACCATAAGTGGGAGAGAATAACCCGTCCTGAATATTCGTAGCATTGAAACCCGCAATATTGATCGGATCTTTGGCACTGCCAAAGGGTGGGGCGTATGCCATTTCAAGATGACAAAGATCTTCAATTGTCAGCCGTCCGCGAATCGCCGTTGCCAACACATCAAGACGTTTGTCCACTCCGAGTGCTCCGGTAACCTGCCCACCCAGCAAACGCCCGTCCTTGACATCCCAAAGAATTTTGACCGTCACATGCACCGCACCGGGGTAATAACCCGCGTGGTTAAAGTCCGTAACTGTAGTGGTGCCAAAATCCACCGCTTCGGCTTTAAGCCGCTCCTCCGTCCAGCCTGTCACCCCAGCACTGGTATCAAAAGCACGCACGATGGCTGTGCCAAGCGATCCGGGATAAGGACGGGCGATGTCAGGCCTCAAAATGTGATCAGCCACAACTCGTCCCTGGCGATTAGCAGGACCTCCCAGTGGAATCGCCGTGCGAGTATCCAGAATTGGATCACTGGTTTCGGCGGCATCCCCGGCTGCATAGATATCCGGATCAGAGCTTTGCTGAAACTCGTTGACCACAATATGGCCACGTTTCCCCAGATCCAAACCCGCCTCCCTGGCGAGCGACGTTTCCGGACGCACCCCGATCGAAAGGATCACCAGATCGGTCAGAATTTTGCGCCCGGAATCAAGCTCTGCCTGCAACTGCCCCCCTGCCGACTGAAAAGCTTTGATGCCATCCCCCAAAATGAGGTCAATCCGATTAGCGCGCAGCTCATCCTCCATCAAACGAGTAAGCTCGGCATCCATTTGCGGCAGCACCTGTGGGGTCAGTTCGACCAGAGTGACTTGTTTGCCGATATTCACCAGTTGCTCGGCCATTTCCAGGCCGATGAAACCAGCCCCAATCACCAGCACATGAGGCCCCCCTTCGGCAGCCACTTTGATCCTATCCATGTCCTGCAATGTGCGCAGTGTAACGATCCGGTTGTCATCGATACCCGGCAAGGGCGGACGCAAGGGACTCGCCCCAGGTGAAAGGACTAGTTTGTCGTAGTTGAGCTCGGAGCTCTCCCCGTTTTGCAGATCCTTGATCGTCAACGATTTGGTCTCACGATTGATCGCAAGTGCTTCCGTTCGGGTGCTAACCTTAATATTCAACATCGCTTGAAGCGATTCAGGCGTTTGCACCGCAAGACGCGAGCGATCCTTGATTTCTCCGCCGATGTGATAAGGCAATCCGCAATTGGCAAAAGAAACGTCGGGACCGCGTTCGATGATTGTGATCTCCGCCGTCTCAGACAGCCTGCGCGCCCGTGCTGCAGCACTGGCTCCCCCCGCAACTCCCCCCACAATGACAATGCGCAAGGAAGATTCCTCTTGGTTTGAATGGCTCATATATAATAGTATTGGCAATAAACAAACCGTATCGCCAGAAAGGCATATACAGCTATTTCTTACTAAACCCTACTGAAAATATATCAACTACTCTCCTTCCTCCCTTGTAGCCATATCAACCACATCGCTTTTTTCCGAACTCTGTATTTTATTGACGATGTATAAAAGCACAAAAACAGCTACCGCCACAAGCAGCATCGTAGTGATAAAAGGAGACCTGAAAAAAACCTCAATCCGGCCAATGATCCATAACTTCACACCTGGAAAAAAAAACAGCACAATGCAAGCTGTGACAAGCGTCAGTAAAAAACGGATCAAGCGAACCTCACGGGAGATCTTTTTTTAATATTCCTCTTTCATTTCCTTCTCATTCTTTCCTTTGCGTCTCTGCATCTCTGCGTGAAGCTTCTTCAAGCCAGCCAAATACTTATATCAATGATTCGTTCGCTCCAAGCCTTAATCTCACTAACCTGCATAGTCGCCTGCTCACCCGCCGACTCCGAAAGCCCTTCATCCAAAGCCCCTCCCCTCATCGTTGGCATGGAACTTGCCTACCCGCCCTTCGAAATGCGGTCCGCCAACGGCAAGCCTGACGGCATCAGTGTCCGCATGGCCGAGGATCTCGCCGCCTACCTCAAACGTCCATTGAAAATCGAAGACATCGCCTGGGACGGCATTATCCCCTCACTGCAAAGCGGCAAGATTGATCTCATCATTTCATCCATGACCCGCACCGAAAAAAGAGCGCAAGTGATCGATTTTTCAGAGCCCTATGTCAGCAATGGGCTGTGCATGCTGGTTGCCAAAAACTCCCCTTACAAAAATGTCGACGACCTCCAGGAAAGCACCGCCAAAGTCGCCGTCAAGCTGGCTACCACCGGTCACTTGTATGCACAGGCAGAACTCGAGGGTATTGAACTCGTGGTGCTCGACGAAGCTTCGATGTGCGCACTCGAAGTTGTGCAAGGCAAAGCCGATGCCTTTATCTACGACCAGATCTCCATCTACCGTTTTTACCAGCAACACACTGATAAAAGCAAAGCCCTGCTGCAGCCAATCCGGAAGGAAGAATGGGCCATCGGCATCAAAAAGGGCAATGAGGCCCTGCGCTCACAAGTAAATAGTTTTCTAAAAAGTTATCGAGCTGATAAAAAATTTGAAGCCCTGGCCGACCGCTACATGAAAGCTGAAAAAAAAGCTTTTGAAGATGCGGGTGTGCCTTTTATTTTTCATTGAGCCGCTTTGTTCAAATCTTGAAATTTGAGCAAATTCAGGCTAACCTGTTGCAAACTTATGTCCAAAAACCTCAGTGCTATCTCATTCCGGAAAGGAATGGACCAAAATCATTTTGAACGCATGGTCAAAGCGGCCGAAACAACCGGCACCGCTACCGATCAGGAAACCGTTCGCGCCCTGTCCGAAGCGCACCTCGTCGGTGACGCCATTACTTTGGGTGCAGTTTCATTTTACGATTTTCTCAAGAAAGAAAACGAAGGAAAAAAGGTTTTTGTCTGCAATGGCAGCGCTTGCCTCTGTGCCAAGAGCCAGCAAACTTTACAAACCGATCTCACAGAGCATTTTAAAGAAGAAGAAATCGGTCACATCTGCTGCCTCGGGCGCTGTCACGAAGCCAGAGCCTTTCAGTATCAGGACCAAAATTATTCGGGCAAAAGCAACGCCGAGCTGAAGTCCATTTTCAACAATGACTCCGACGCCGCCGAAAACGCTGATGCCGCGCTGGATCAATACCACGTCGAATCTGCTCTCGATACACCCATCCTGACCGCCGATTTCCCGGGCATCGATGAGTATTACGCTCCGCTCAAAAAATGTTTCCAAGCAGGGCAAAAAGACCTGCTCAAGGAATTGAAAGACTCCAAACTGCGGGGACGTGGTGGAGCGGGTTTCCCTCTTCACTTCAAATGGGACTCCTGCCGTGAAGCCGAAGGCGAAATCAAATACATCGTCTGCAATGCTGACGAAGGAGATCCCGGTGCCTACATCGACAAGTATTTAATGGAAAAACAACCCCACTCCGTGCTCCTTGGCATGATCGTTGCCGGTTGGTTCGCTGGAGCCCAAACCGGAGTGCTCTACATCCGCGCCGAGTACCCCGATTCTATCCGCATCATCAATAAAGCCATTGCCGATCTGAAAGAGGCAGGCATGCTCGGCGAGAACATTTTTGGCAGTGATTTCAGTTTTGATCTTAAAACCATCAAGGGAGCCGGAGCTTACATTTGCGGAGAAGAAACCGCCCTGCTCGCCTCGATTGAAGGGCAACGCCCGGAAGTCCGTGTGCGCCCGCCCTTCCCCACCGTCGAAGGACTATTCCGCAAACCCACTATTCTTAACAATGTGGAAACCTTCGCCAACCTTCGAGCGATCCTGACGATGGGTGGCGAAGCGTTTGCCGCCATCGGCACAGAAAAATCATCCGGCCCCAAGTTGGTCTCACTCGACAGCCATTTCGTCCGCCCCGGCATCTACGAAGTCGCCATGGGAACCCCACTTTCCGTCGTAACTGATGATTTGGCGGGAGGCTTCAAAGTGCCGGTCAAAGCCATTCAGGTCGGCGGCCCGCTAGGCGGCCTGCTGCCCGTTGCAATAATCGAAGAACTCACGGTCGATTTTGAATCCTTCAGCACCGCTGGTTTTTTATTGGGCCACGCGGGCATTGTCTGCATCCCGGAAAACTTCCCGATGATCGAATACATCGAGCATCTGTTCCAATTCACCGCCGATGAATCCTGTGGCAAATGTTTTCCCTGCCGTCTTGGTTCGGTTCGTGGCCAGGAACTGATCGCCAAAGCGCGGAAAGATGACAACTACCAGATCGATCCTATCCTTATTCATGACCTGCTCGACACCTTGCAACAAACGTCCCTCTGTGCACTGGGAGGTGGAGTCCCCCTGCCGATTAAAAATGCACTGCAGTATTTCGAAGACGAACTTCGCCCCTATTTCAAAAGCTAACTTTCTTCTGTCATGATCCAGATCGCCAAAGACAAAACCGCTTATATCGACGGAACTCCTCACCTGATCGGCGAAGGAGAATCCCTGCTCAATTTCATCGACCGTCACAAAGGACGTGGCCACGTACCCACTCTCTGTGACGCCCCCCAACTCGAACCTTACGGAGCTTGCCGCGTGTGTTCCGTTGAGGTCGCGCTGGAAGTCGATGGCCCGAGACGCACCGTCGCCTCTTGTCACACGCCACTGACTCCCGGGCTCCACATTTTCACTGAATCGGAAAAAGTAAATGACCTGCGCCGCAATATTGTCGAACTGGTGCTCACCGACCACCCGCTCGATTGCCTGACCTGTGAAGTAAACGGCAACTGCGAACTGCAAAGCGTAGCCGCCAAAGTCGGTATCCGCGAGGTGCGTTACCCCCAGGGCCGCAATCACCTCGATCGCAAGAAGGACCTGTCCCATCCCTACATGACCTCGGATTTATCCAAGTGCATCAATTGCTCACGCTGCGTCCGGGCCTGTGATGAAATCCAGGGGCAATTTGTGCTTAGCATGCACGGTCGTGGTTTTGATAGCCGCATCATCAAGGGCTTCGATACCAGCTTCGAAGACTCTGACTGCGTTTCCTGTGGTGCCTGTTCGCAAGCTTGCCCAACCTCCGCGATTTCCGACATTTTCCAATCCAAATCCATCGAAGCGACCAATCACACCCGCACGGTCTGCACCTACTGCGGCGTCGGCTGCAATCTGGAAGTAGCCACCAAAGGCAATGAAGTATTATCCATTCAGGCCCCACCAAATGCGGAGACCAATGGTGCCCATACTTGCCTCAAGGGACGCTACGCCTTTCGTTTTTACAATCACCCTGATCGCTTGCGAAGCCCTCTCATACGCCGTGAGGGCAAACTCGTAGAAGCCACTTGGGAGGAAGCTTATGATCACATCGCTGAGAACCTCAACCGCATCCTCAAAGACAGCGGACCCGATGCCATCGCAGGTATTTCCTCAGCCCGGTGCACCAATGAAGAAAATTATTTGATGCAGAAATTCATCCGTGCAGTCATCGGCACCAACAACATCGACTGCTGCGCCCGGGTTTGTCACTCACCCACCGCCGAAGGCATGCAGCGAAGCTTTGGAACAGGTGCGGCCACCAACTCCATCGATGATATCAACGAGACCGAATGCATGCTGGTCGTGGGAGCCAATCCAACCCAGGGCCATCCTGTCACCGGAGCCCGAATCAAGCAGCGTGCCATGAAGGGCATACCGCTGATCATCATTGATCCACGGGAAATCGAGATCACTCCCTACGCCAAACATCATCTACAACTTCGCCCCGGCACCAATGTCGCCCTGCTCAACATGTTCAGTTATTACATTCTTGAAGCCGGGCTGGTAGACCAGGATTTTGTCGAACGACGCTGCGAAAACTGGGAAGAACTAGAAGCCGGCCTGAAATCCCTCGACCTCGATGAAATTGAAAAACTCACTGGTGTGGATCGCCAGGAAGTCAAAGCTGCTGCGATTGAATACGCCAGTGCCAAGGGCGCCATGTCCTTCCATGGCCTCGGTGTCACAGAGCACAGCCAGGGAGCCAAAACCGTTATGCTCATCGCCAACCTGGCGATGATGACTGGAAATATCGGACGGCGAGGGGTCGGGGTGAACCCTCTGCGTGGACAAAACAATGTGCAGGGAGCTGCCGACATGGGTGCTCAACCCCACCAGGGCGCGGGTTATCTCGATGTCACCGATCCCAAAATACAGGCTCACTATGAAGAATACTACGGTGCTAAAGTTTCCGGGGAAATCGGATACAAAATCCCGGAAATGTTTGAAGCTGCCCGCAACGGTGATTTGAAATCCCTTTGGCTGATGGGTGAAGACGTCGTGCAAACTGACCCCAACTCGGAGGCCGTCCGGGCGGCGATGGCGAATCTCGACTTTCTGGTAGTACAGGAAATTTTCATGACCGAGACCGCCCAATACGCCAACGTGATTTTGCCCGCTTCTTCCTTTTTGGAAAAATCCGGCACCTTCACCAATGGAGAACGCCGGATCCAACGGGTCAACGCAGCAGTCGAGCCTCTCGAAGGCACCAAACCCGACGGCCAGATCATGGTCGAAATCATGAATCGAATGGGCTACGAACAATCGGCCTGCACACCCGAAGGAACTCTCGCCGAAGTCGCAGGCATCGTCCCCTTTTTCGCAGGTGCCACTTGGGAGGGACTGGGTGACAATGGCAAACAATGGCCGATCCAGGAAGGCTGCGAAAGCACCACCATTCTCCACACCGAATCCTTCAAACGAGGCTTGGGCAAATTTCATTTCATCGAGTTCAAGGAATCTTCTGAGATCGAGGACAACCGTGAGCAGTTCCCCTTCATCCTCACCACCGGACGCCTGCTGGAACATTACAATTGCGGAACTATGACCCGCCGAACCCGCAACAGTGAAATCGTCAGTAAGGATGTTCTGACAATCAATCCCGTCGATGCCGAGGTGAAAAAAATCTGCAGCGGAGACCACCTGCGTATTTTCTCTGCCCGTGGTGAAGTCACCCTCGAAGCTGAAGTCAGTGAAGAAGTCAAACCCGGCATCCTCTTCACCACTTTTCATTTTCCCGAACACATGGTGAACAATATCACCTCTGATGTCCACGACGGTGATACCATGTGCCCCGAATATAAAGTCACTTCGGTTGACGTGGAGAAAGTGTAAACCCTCGCAACTAAAAAACTGGTAACTATTCAGGTTGTTATTGAGCTCATCTTTGTAGCGTCAGCTTTAGCCGACTACATGTGCCATTGAACAATCGTCATCGGCTAAAGCCGACGCTGCATATTGCAACTCCCAACACTAAGGAATCCACAGACCTGAATAGTTACAAAAATTGTTTCTCTGATGGGCAATGAGCTATTCATGCCCCTTCATAAAACAAGACCTTTCATGATCGGAAAAATCTCCATGAGAGATGTTCCTATCGTCCACTTGAGAAACAGGGCGTCTGGCCTATATTGACTTGGATACGGATTCAGTCTTGAAATTCCTACCTTCCATTTCCAACCCCCAAGGCGATGATTCATACCCTCACTAAAATTTTTTTCGTCCTGCTGCTGCCCCTCACCTTGGCACAGCTTTATTCCGCACCAGCTTCCAGGAAAAAAACTGTCGATTTTCCCCGTCAAATCCAACCTCTTCTCCGTGAACACTGTGCCGAGTGCCATGGTGGCGTTAAGAAAAAAGGAGGCCTCAGCTTCCTCAATCGCAACAGCGCTTTTGCCAAAGCTAAATCTGGAGATTTTGCTATCGTCGAAGGAGATGTCGCCAAAAGCCAACTGATTCACCGCATCAAATCAACCGATGAAGATGAGCGCATGCCTCCCAAGGAAGCCCTGAGTAAAGAGCAAATAGCCATCTTCAATCAATGGATCCAGGAAGGTGCCAAATGGCCCCAGCAATGGTCACTGGAACCCATCAGAAAACCAGCCAGCCCAAACGTCAAAGAGAAAAAATGGCCAAAAAATGCCATCGATAATTTTGTTCTGGCTCGTTTGGAATTCAAAAAAATAAAACCCTCCCCCGAAGCTGACCGCCCTACTCTGATTCGCCGTTTGAGTCTCGATCTGACAGGCCTCCTGCCCACCCCTGCAGAGGTTCAGACATTTGTCGAGGACAGCTCCCCCGACGCCTATCAGAAAGTCGTCGACCGCTTGCTCAAATCCCAACATTTCGGCGAACGCTGGGCACGTCACTGGCTGGACGAAGCCCGATATGCCGATTCAAGTGGCTATGAAAAAGACAGCACCCGGGCTGATGCCTATCGCTGGCGTGACTGGGTGATCAAATCCATCAACACCGACATGCCCTTTGACCAGTTCACCCTCAAACAAATCGCAGGTGACCTGCTACCCAATGCAAGTCGTCAAGACCGGTTAGCCACCGCTTTCCACCTCATGACCCAATTCAATCTGGAAGGCGGGGTCGACGCCGAGGAAGATCGCACTAAACGCGTGATTGATCGCATCAACACCATTGGCTCTGTTTGGCTGGGTGCATCCGTTGCTTGCACCCAATGCCACGATCACCCATACGACTCTTTTACCCAGAAGGAATTTTATCAACTCTACGCTTTTTTCGATAACGCTGACTTTGATGCCATATACGTCGACGAGTTCCCCAATGATGCCGAGAAAAAAATCATCGAACGTTACGAAGAATGGAAAACCACCAAAGACCTGCTCGACAGGCAAGTCACCGATAAAAATCTGGCTACCAAACTGCAAGGAGCTTTAAGCAAACTGCGCGGCACTGACAATGCCCGTGGCATCACCCGTGTCTTAAGCGAACGTCAAGACAAACGCCGCGACACTTACCTCTTCACCCGCGGCAACTTCCTGACTCCTGACAAAAAACTGGGCAAACTGCAACCCGCCACTTCGGCCACCTGGCCAGCAATGAAACCCCGCCCCCGGTTCGAAAAACTCAGCGAAGATCAAAAAAAGAAAAAAGTGAAAGCCAAGGCACTTTCCCCTGACCGCCTTGATCTGGCAAACTGGATCGTCAGCCCCGACCATCCCATGACCTCACGGGTGACCGTCAACAAGATCTGGCAACATTTGTTTGGCAACGCCCTCTCCACCCAACCCCAGGATTTTGGTGCTGCGGGTGAAGTTCCCAGCCATGCCGAGTTGCTCGACTGGTTGGCTTATTATTTTATCAATGATGCGAAGTGGAGCCGCAAAAAAATAATTCGTGAAATTGTCCTGTCCTCCACCTATCGCCAGTCATCCAACTATCGCAGTGAACTGACCGAGATCGATCCAGCCAATCGCTTGCTTGCCCGCCAGAACCGTTTTCGCGTGGAAGCGGAAATCATTCGCGACCTCTACCTGCAAGCTGCTGGACTGCTCAGCCCCAAAGTCGGGGGGCCCAGTGTTTTCCCCCCCATTCCCGCCGATGTCGCGGCGCTCAGTTACGCAAACAATTTCAAATGGAAAGTTTCCAAAGGTGAAGACCTCTACCGCCGAGGCATGTACACTTTTTACAAACGCACCGCACCCGACCCCAACCTGGTATTATTCGATTGTCCGGATGCCGCCGTGAGCAATCAATCGCGAAACAGTTCCAACACCCCTTTACAGGCACTGGCCACCCTGCAGAACGAAGTGTTTTTTGGGGTCGCCAGAGAGATGGCCAAAAAACTGCTCACAGAAAAACTCCCCAATGAAGAAGCTCGCCTGAACAAGGCCTTCCTCACTACCATGGGTCGCCCTGCAAGTTCTTCAGAAATACAAGTGCTGCTGCAACTGCTCAATCAATCCCGTGATTGGTATAAAGCCAATCCCAAAAGTGCACTTGAATTAATCGGTGATTCCAAAGCCGAAAACGTAACTCAGGAACAACTCGCCGCCTGGATCGCCACCACCCGAATCATCCTCAACACCGACGAGTTCATTACCCGAAGCTAGTCACCCCTCCCTTTCGCCTTCTACCTACCTGCCCCATGAATCCTCTCATTGAAGCCGCTCAAAATACCCGCCGGGAATTTCTGACCACCGCTGCCAGCGGGCTTGGAGGAATCGCCCTCAGCTCTTTGACGGGCTCTGCAAACGCAGCTCTCTCTTCCACCGGCGAGCTTGCCACCAATCCACTCGCTCCCAAACACAGTCATTTTCCAGCAAAAGCCAAAAGCTGTATATTCATCTTCATGGCCGGGGCACCATCCCACCTGGACTTGTTCAACCCTCGTCCCACGCTGCAAAAACTGGACGGACAGAAGATGCCCGAGTCCCTCTTGAAAGATATGCGTTTTGCATTCATTCAAAAAGAAACCGCCCGGCTGCTGGGTACCAAACGCACTTTCAAACAGCACGGCGAAAGCGGCATGTGGTTCAGTGATTTGCTGCCCAATATCGCCAGTTGCGCTGATGACATCTGCATGATCAAAACCATGCAAACCGATCAGTTCAACCACCACCCGGGTCAACTGTTGATGCAAACAGGTGAACCCAAATTCGGCTTACCTTCGATGGGATCCTGGCTCTCTTATGGACTTGGAACCGAGAATCAGAACCTCCCCTCTTATGTTGTCCTCACTGCAGGCAGAGGATCCAGCGGAGGCGCCACTTTGTGGCAAAGCGGTTACCTGCCCTCGGTTTATGCCGGAGTGAGATTACGCAGCGAAGGCGAACCTATCCTCAACCTTTCCAATCCAAAAGGCATGCCCGTTGAACTCCAACGCAAAGGACTGGATGCGCTGGCCAAACTCAATCATGAACGCTTCAGTCAAGTCCACGATCCAGAAATCACCAGCCGCATTGCCAACTATGAACTGGCCTTCCGCATGCAATCAGCAGCCCCGGAACTGACTGACCTTTCCGGCGAAAGCAAAGCCACTCTGGACGCCTACGGAGTTGACCGCAAGGATCTTAAGGTCAAAGCCACCCGGGGCGGTGGACCAGGCCAATATAAAACTTTTGGACGCAACTGCCTACTCGCCCGACGCATGGTCGAACGCGGGGTGCGTTTTATCAATATCATCCACGCCTCATGGGATCATCATTCAGGCCTGGAAGAGGGTTTAGCCTTCAATGCCGGCATGGCAGACCAACCTATCGCCGCCCTCATCAAAGATCTCAAAGACCGCGGGATGCTTGACGACACGCTAGTAGTCTGGAGTGGAGAATTTGGACGGACTCCCTTGGGAGAGAACCGCAATGGCAGCACCAAGGTGACTGGCCGGGACCACCATCCCAAATCATTCTGCACCTGGATGGCCGGGGGCGGAGCCAAAGGAGGACTCAGCTATGGGGAAACCGATGAAATAGGCTGGGACGTTGCTGAGAATCCTGTCCCCATCAATGATTTTCAAGCCACCCTCCTGCACCAGTTCGGGATGGACCACAACCAACTCACCTACCCCTATCAAGGTGCTCCAATGAGACTCACCAGTGTCGCTCGGGGTGAAGCTCATGTCATTCCCGAGCTGCTGGCCTGAAATAAACCCGACCCTTCCGGCAAAGCTGAATAGAACATCACATCAGTTTCCATGAGTGCGATTTTTATCTTGATCGTCTCTAGTGTGGGCAGTGCCGTCGGTTGGTGGATTGGGGATTTTTTTGGTCTCGCCTGGGCCTTAATCCTTAGTTTTGTTGGCAGCGTTTACGGTTTTTACCTGGGATGGAAAATCAATCGCGACCACTTCGAATAATTAGAAAGATAGGCTCCCTTTATTACTAAATTCCAAAGCCCCACAGCTTTTTGAAGAGACTTCGACAATGTGTTCTATAGTCATCACATGCTTGCCATCATTTCACCTGCAAAAACGCTGGATCTCGAAAGCCGGACTCCAGCGATCAACCCCAGCCAGCCTGATTTCCTGGATCAGTCAGCTGAGCTGATTGATCAGCTGCGTCATTTTTCCGAGCCACAACTCGAAGCCCTGATGAAAATCAGTCCTAAATTGGCGGCCCTTAATCACGAACGCTACCAATCCTGGTCCCGTCCTTTTTCTGAAGACAATGCCCGCCCCGCTCTGCTCACATTCAAGGGAGAAGTTTACAACGGCTTCACTCTGGATCAATACACCAGTCGTGATTTCAAATATGCCCAAAAGCATCTGCGAATCCTTTCCGGCCTATATGGTTTGCTACGCCCGCTCGACCTGATCCAGGCCTACCGCCTGGAAATGGGAACCTCACTGAAAAATTCCCATGGCGACGATCTCTACTCATTCTGGAAGGATCTAGTGACCCAATCTCTCATTGCCGCGATAAAAAGCACCAAAGAAGACACTCTGATCAATCTCGCATCGAAAGAATATTTCACCGCCATCGATACCGCTGCCATCGAAGCCGCCGGTATCCGCATCATCACCCCACAGTTCAAAGACTGGAAAAACGGTGTCTACAAATTCATCACTTTTTACGGCAAAAAGGCCCGTGGCATGATGGTCGATTACCTCATCCTCCAAGCTCTTAACGAGCCCGAATCCCTGCAATCTTTCGATACTGCGGGTTATGGCTTCAATAAAAAACTCAGCCAGGACAACGATTGGGTTTTTACCAGAAAACAAACATAGTCCATTGCCCTTAACTGGCTCTCAGGGGCTCAAACAGGTCAGTGAATTTCACACAGGCGACAAACCACTGTCATATTCCAGCTGTCGGCTTTAGCAATGGGATTTCCAAGGTTGGAAACTCAATTCAGCCTCCAGACATACTCTCCTGCTGTTTCACAAAATCCGGCAGCTTGGCCACCACCTGTAGTGCAGAATCGCCTCCGGCAATAAGCCTTGCATGTAAAGCATCAGCCGTTTTCACATCCAGTTCATAAACCTGGAATTAAAAATCAATTGGTTGCGCATGGCGCTTTCCATGCCGGCAAGCCGACAATTGTCAACAACAGCAAAGTCATATGTTTCAGAATACTCACCCCCCGATGGCTTATCATTTGCGATTTAGCCAGTCAAGGAACAAGGCCCCTCCTTTTGCCCAGCAAATCACATTTTTGCAAGCTCAGCACAAAACCGGCGTCTCAATCATGTGTATGAAAGCTTTTATTACATTCAACAAAGGCCTGATCCAATCCAGCCCTGCAGTTAGAGTATGGCTCTTATTCATGGTGATCCTCAACCTCATCATACCTGCCTTGATGTTTCAGCATCAAGCCGCTCAAGTTGTCCTGATCACTATGATTTTGAGCATGGCACTGATGATGATGCTCACCGACCGTTTTGGGTTTTCCCGCATCCTGGGTCTTGGCCATATTCTGTGGATCCCGCTATGCTTCTATCTATTCTCCCTCTGGCCAGATTACCCTTCCCAGTCCCCTCTCGGCTTATGGTTACGCTTCGTCACTCTGACCAATCTGCTCTCCCTCATCATCGATACCGTCGATGTTATCCGTTATGTCAAAGGAGAACGCCAAAAGATGTAGAGATAAACCCGCCCCGATTCTCGATTCCCGATTCCCACCTAGCCGTTCCAAACTCCGGCTTTCTTCCCTATCCCCCTCCTTACTACTCCTACCATCTTTTATTAAAAATTCTGACCAAACCAACCAACACTCCCTGAATCAGCAATTCCTGAACCGGGAGCAAATCAGGATAGTCCGCATTTTCAGCACGTAAAAACCTTTTGCGGTTCTCTATCACCAAACGTTTCAATGTCGTTTCACCATCAATCAAGGCCGCTACAATATCCCGGTTATTTGCTGGTTTGTCCTCCATCACCACCACATCCCCGTTCATGATGTGAGCATCAATCATCGAATCCCCCCTCACCTTCAAAGCATAGACATTTGCATTTGTAGAAAGGCCCATCGAGCGCACATCTACCGACAGCTGCCCCTCTGGCTCAGGCACCCCGTCATCTCCATAACCGGCCGGAACCTGTCCATAAATCGGAATATCAACGATCGTCTCTCGCTCCAACTCATCGGTGAACATCAAAGCCCGGGCTTTTCCCGCCAATTTTTGTATCACCCCCTTTTTTTCCAAGGCAGCCAAATGACTGACCGCAGCCGTCTGGCTGGAAAAACCAAAATGCTCTTGAATCTCCCTGGTTGAAGGCATAATACCGGTTTTACGGTGCTCTTCCCGCAAAAAATCCATTACTTGTTGTTGTCTTGTAGTCAGCATATGAACAGTGTTCTTATATACAGTTGTTGAATTATCTGTTTAACGCAAGCAAAAATTGAGCATATTCACCGACTTCCCTTACTATGATCATTCAACGCCTCATCTCATTCCGCCACCACCAACCAAGCGCCAGAGCCTCTGCCACCCTTGCTCTTTGTTTGGGTCTGACCCTGTCTTTGTTCGCCGAAGACAAAAAATCAGATAATTCACCCGACTCCAAAACGAGTGAAAAATCTACTCCTGAGGAAAAAAAGAAAAGCGGTGACAAAAATTCTCCATCTGACGAACCCACTGAAAAATCAGACGGCGAGAAAAACTCCCCGGACTCCCAGTTCAAGAAAAACAGCAGTGCCAGTGGTTTGCAAATAGGGAGGGAAAATTCCAAATCAAACAAAGGCCTACCTGAGAACGTAAGGGAACTCGCCAAAGAAGGTGCCCTGGCATCAGCAAACAAAGACTGGAAGGCGGCTAAAGAAGCCTATCTAAAAATGGCCAAGGCCGCCCCTGACAATGCCTTGGCTCTTTCCAATCTCGGCATTGTCGAATACCGGCTGAAAGATTACCAAAATGCTACCCTGCACCTCGAGCAATCGGTGAAGATCAATCCACGCATCTCTCAAAACTGGCTCACCCTCGGGCTAAGCTATTATTACCTCAAAAAATTCAACCTGGCGATCTCATCCCTCACCCGGGCTCGGCACGAAGACCCCAAAGACCCGCGCACCTGCCTCTATCTCGCCGTGGTGATCCGCGATTACGGTTGGGGACGAGCCGCTGAAACCGAACTCATGCGAGCCATCGCTCTCGACCCGGACTACGCAGACGCCCACTTCAATCTGGCTTTGCTCTATCTGGAACGCAATCCTCCCGCCATTGAACTCGCCCGCCGTCATTATTTTTTCGCCATTGATCTCGGCGCCCAACATGATGAAGAAATCGAAAAACGCCTAAAAAAAGTAGCTGGCTCCAATCCAAAAAAATAACTCCTCTGTGAAACCCTTCCTTTTCCCTTACACGCGCGCCCTGGTCATAGGCTCTGCCTTATTGCTGCTGAACGCCTGTCAGTCGTCAACCTCCACCCAAGCTCCCGGTGCACCTCCACGGCAAGCCCCTCCCCATACCAACTCATCCTACCCCCAACCGTCCCTCCCCAGTTTCGGCGGTATCCATCCAAAAGCTCCTCGCCCCTCCGTCTCGGCCCGGGCAGTGATCGTCATCCATGCCAATAGCGGCACCGTTCTTTATCAGAAAAATGCCGACACCCACTACCCCGTGGCCAGCACGCAAAAACTCATGATGGCTCTGATCCTCGTTGAAGCAGGGAACATGAGTAAAAATATTCGTGTTGCCCCCAGCGACACCTACGTCGAGCCCACTAAAATGGGATTAAAATCCGGTGACCACTACCGCAAGGATGACTTGCTGCGAGCCGTACTCGTCCGCAGCAGCAACGACATCGCCCACTGCCTGGCCCGGGATCATGCCGGCAGCATGCCCGCCTTTGCCAGCCAGATGACCCGGCGTGCGCGCCAACTCGGCATGAACAATTCAGTATTCAAAACCGCCAGCGGTTTGCCCGCTCCCGGCCAGTACTCCACCGCCCGCGACCTGTCGATTCTAGCGGCTGCAGCCATGCGCCAACCCTTCATTCGCCAGACCGTCCGAACCAAAAGCCTCACCTTCCGTTTTGCCAACGGTCGGACCAAACCGGTCAAAACCACCAACAAAGTCCTCCTGAGCTACCCCTACTGCACTGGCATGAAAACCGGTTACACCCGGGCGGCCGGAAAATGCCTGGTATCCAGTGCCACACATAACGGACGAAACATCATCGTTGTTGTTCTTGGCAGCAAAACCCCAACCGTCTGGTATGAATCCCGTGCCCTTCTCCACTGGGGGCTCAAACTTTCTTAGATTCGCTACACTCATTCACCACCCTCAATTCTTCGATGCCCCGCGACCCGGAAGATGAATTACAGACCTTGCGCAATGATCATTTGCATCGTCAACTGCGCCCCATTGACTCCCCACAGGGAACCGAGCTGATCATCGCCGAGCAGCCTTTTATCAATTTTTCGTCCAACGACTATCTGGGCCTCTCCAGCCACCCCGGGCTCATCGCAGTTTACAAGGACGCTCTCGATCACTGGGGGGTAGGCTCAGGGGCTTCTCGATTGGTCTGTGGAACCCTGCGCCCCCACCTTGAGCTCGAAGAGCACCTCGCCAGATTAAAAAACAGTGCTGCCGCGCTCACCTTCTCAACGGGATACGCAACCGCGGTCGGAACGATCACTGCCCTGGCAGGAAAAGGTGACATCCTCATTCTGGACAAACTTTGCCACGCCTCTCTCATTGATGGCGCAAGGTTATCGGGAGCCACCCTGCGCATTTACCCTCACAACGATCTCGATCGCCTGGATTCCCACCTGCAGTGGGCCGGGAAAAAAATCAGCCGTGATGGCCGCATCATCGTCATTACCGAATCGGTGTTCTCAATGGATGGCGATCATTGCCCACTGAACGAAATTGTCAGCCTCAAGGAAAAACATGGAGCCTTGCTGTTACTCGACGAAGCCCATGCCTTCGGAATCATCGGTAAGGGCATAGGGCTGGCCGATGATCTCGGCCTGGCCGAACAGATCGATTTGCAAATGGGCACACTCAGCAAAGCGCTTGGGATGAGTGGTGCTTATCTCTGTGCAAGCCGGGCCATCGTCGATCTACTGATCAACCGCTCGCGGAGCTTCATCTACTCCACCGCACCACCCGCAGCGACCGCCGTAGCGGCACTGGCCGCGATTGATCTGCTCATCAGCACTGAAGGACAACAGCTACGTGAAAAGCTTCACCACCACATCGGCCGGGTGAGCCGTGCTATTGATCAAATCCCGGAATCGCAAAGCCCCATCCTGCCCCTCATTGTCGGATCGTCTGAAAATGCCCTGGATCTATCTGCCCGGCTCTACCAGAAGGGCCTGCTCATCCCCGCCATCCGCTACCCCACCGTCCCTCGTGACCAGGCCCGACTGCGAATCACTCTTTCTGCCGCACATTCCAGTAATCAGGTTGACCGGCTGATTGAGATTTTAAAAAATCGGAACCATCTCTGAGACCATCGACAAATAAGCCAGGGGAAAAGTCGCTACCATCACAATGGATGGCAATCTCTCAAATACAAAGGCATTGCACTCTAGCATCACCAGAGTTTGCTGCATCCCGCCTCAATCGCCTCTGACGCCCTGGTTCTGACCTGCTAATTCTCCCGCTCTCCCCGTTGACAATTAGCTCTCTGTGCGTTTCGCTTAAGGTAACACAAAGTCTTTCCGGACATCACTTTCATTTCACCTTTCCATCTACACTAAAACTATGTCAGCCGTCGCTACAGGCACCGATCTCCGGGAACAGATACTCGCCCTGAAAAAAGAGCGCAATGCCGTTATTCTGGCACACAACTACCAGATCGGGGAAATCCAGGATATTGCTGACTACGTCGGTGACTCTCTCGGCCTAGCTTATCGAGCCAGTGAAACCGATGCGGACGTCATCGCTTTTTGTGGCGTCCATTTCATGGCAGAAACAGCAAAGATCGTGAATCCTGAAAAAACGGTGATCCTGCCTGACAAAGACGCAGGTTGCTCACTGGAAGAATCCTGTCCGGCACCCGAGTTGCAAGCTTTTCTCGATACAAATCGCGACAAAGATTACTACGTCATCGCCTACATCAATTGCAGTGCGGGAGTGAAGGCTCTTTGCGACTGTATCTGCACCAGTGGCAATGCGGTCAAAATCGTCGAAGCCGCCCCGGCAGACCGCCCTATTCTTTTTGTGCCAGACCAGAATCTCGGTGAATGGGTCATGCAGCAGACCGGACGCAAGATGGATCTCTGGCAAGGCGCCTGTTATGTCCATGTCGAATTCACTCGTGACAGCATTCAGAAAATCAAAGACGAATACCCCGATGCAGCCGTCGTTGCCCACCCCGAATGCACCACGGCCGTGCGTTTGCTTGCCGACGAAGTCTGCTCAACGGAAAAAATGATCGCTTTCTGCCAGAACTCAGAGTCGGAAAACATCATCGTCATCACCGAAAGCGGTATGCTTCACCGATTGCGCAAAGAAGCTCCCGGCAAAAACCTGATAGCGGGGCCGACCGACCGCTGCAACTGTTCAGAATGCAAATTCATGAAAATGAATACCCTGCAAAAATTGCATGATTGTCTGCTCAACCTCAGCCCGGAAGTCACCATGGCCGAAGATATTCGTCAACAAGCTGAAAAACCTTTACAGAGAATGCTGGAACTCAGTCGGTAAATAATCACCAAGCCAAAATAACAACCATCATTCATGCAAAACTATACCTGGGACTTTACTTTCATCAACCTCTTCGAGCGCTGCCTCGAAAGCTATCGAGCCGATGAAAAGGATTACACTCATTGGTATGACGAGAGCGACCATGACTTTCTCAAAGCCATCGGATATCAGGAGCTGGAATTTTTCGACTATGTCGAAGATTGTGCAGTGCACAACGACCCCTCACCGACAACAGCTTTGATGATCGCCTCCGTCCGACGGGATTATCTCGATGTTATGCAACAGGGCGCACGCAATGAGCCCCATATCAGATCCAGCGACCTTCCCGCAAAAGATGCTGACCTTGAAGGTTATTCCTGGCTGCCACGTATTCTGGCCAAGGCCCGGGCAAAACTTCGTGGCGAACTACATCCCGAGAGTATGTTTGGCTGCGGTGGCGACCGCGCATTTCTCAGGAAACACAACATTGCCCCCGCTGATTTCCTGCGACTTGTTTGGGCTGCCAACGACGATGACAGCAAGATTCTAAGCTATCTGAATTCCCACCAGAACACCTGATCCTTTATCTGCTTCCATTCATCAAGCAAGCAGCTGGCTTACGGCAAAACCTCTGCCTGCGCCTGTTCAGCCTGCTGTTGATTTTTACTCCCCTTTGCTCTCGGGCCGAACCGGCAGTCTCCATTGAATTCAGGGATGCCGTCCAGGCCTTGAGTGACGGAGCACCCTCTCTTGCTGCACAAAAACTGGAATCCCTGCTGAAGAACAGCGGGCAAACGTTCAACGACCAGAAAAGGCAAAAAATCACCCTGCTGCTGCTACAGGCACTGGTTCGTGCCGGGAAAAATGAACAAGCCCTGCTATTGTTTTCCGAGCAAACGACCCTGCAACAAAACAAAACTGCCCAATTCTGGAACGCACTTGCCTTGACAGAAAACGGACAAAATCCTGAAGCTCAAAGGTTACTCCAGCTTCTCATCGCCGAGCCCGCATTCCAATACCGCGACTGGGGCACACTCGCTCTGGCACAAAACCTGGCAGCTCAGGGCAACTCGAAAAAAGCCCACGGACTTCTTAAATCCCTACTCAATTCTCCACAGCCCGGAATTGCAGCCAGGGCACAGCTCCTCGGTGCAGAATTCTATCTGCAACAACAGCAAAGCGAGGCCGCACTGGCCCTGCTGAATTCCCGTCCAAACAGCACTTCACCCGACGCCCCCCCTGACGCCTTGCGCTTTTTGCGCGCCCGCATTGCCATGCAAATGGGTGATTTCCCAAAAGCAATTTCCTATCTTGAAAGCTTCCGGAAAAACGAGAATCCGGCATCTCAATCGATCCATCAAAAAGCTGTAATGTTGTTGGGTGATGCCTGCCTGTCGGTCAATCAAAAGCAGGAGGCGATCAGGCATTATCTGCATCTGATCAAGGACCACCCGGATAGCCCGCTGCTCCCATCCGCTTTTGATGAACTGGCACAAATCGAAGCCTTCTCTCTGCCAGAGCTAAGCCAAATTCTTGCTCAATGGGCCAACGAAGATGCCATCCACCCCGAGCGACAAACTTATTCCCAGTACTACCAAGCGCAGGAATTTCCGGACAAACTGAAAAGTTTTGCAGCTAGCCACCCGCATCATCCCCTGTTCTATCCCACAAGTCTAAAACTGGCAGAGCTCCTCATCCGCCAAAATAAAACAACCCCACAACCCCTCTTAAGCAAATTACTATCCTCCCCACTGTCTGCTGATCAACATTCCAAAGTGGCTTCTCTACAAGCCTTGTCTGCTTTCAAACAAGGCGACTTTGTTAAAGCAGAAAGTAAATTCATCGAGGCAAGCCATCACAAGGGAAGCACCAGACCCTCTGCCATTGCCTCATACAATGTAGCCCTGACAGCTCTGTATGCTGATGATAACAAAACTTTCATCCAATACGAGAACCTGCTCAAACAAAGCAACAAGCAGGCACTGCAAGCGGAGTTCCTGCTCGAACAAGGGCTCTTCCTTGCCGCTCGTTCACTCAGTCAGGCATTCGAAACGCTCTCTCTCTTTCTGGATAAATTTCCCAATCATGCTCGAGCCGCCGATGCCCACCTTGCCCTCGCCGAACTTTACCTCAACGAAGTCCCTCCTAAACCCGTATCCGCCAGAGAGCACCTGAATGCTGCGACCGACTACAAACTCTCCCAACAGCAGGAGGAATCCCTGGATTACATCGCCGTCTGGATCGAAGAAAGTGATGGCAATCACTCCGCCATCATAGAACAGGCTCTGCGCTACCTTGATCATTGGCCAAACTCACAGCGTACCCCGGAAATCCGGCTGAAATTGGGCGGCGCCTACTATCAGGAAAAAGATTATTTCCAAGCTGTGAGTGCCTTTGTGCAACTGGCGGATAACCATCCCGAATCCCCACTTTATGGCCCGGCCCTCTTTTCCGCAGGCAAGGCCGCCAGCCTCTCCAGACAACCCGCAGAGCGCACACGAGCCATTGAACTCTGGGCAAAACTAGCTGAAAATGAATCCTCCCCCCTGGCTCTCCATGCCCGTCATGAGCAGGGAATACTGAAACTTAAACTTGATGAATTTGACGATGCCATCGCTGCTTTTGACAGTATCCTCGATCACGATCCCCCCGCTCCCCTTGAACTGAAACTGGCTGTTTGGGCAGACCGGGGCCAGGCCCTGTTCAACATCGCAACCTCTCAAAACAACAACCCCGATCAGCTGTTGGATGCCATCCAGTCATTCGACAGTATTATCAGTGCAAACAAGGCCTCACCTTCCTGGCGCAACCAGGCAGCCGTCCGCAAAGCCAAATGCCTGGAGCGTCTTGGGCGTTTGGATGACGCCCTGAATACCTACAATGACGTGGTGCAATCTGACCGGCTCAACGAAGGCTCTGATTCCGATGCACCGGTAGCGCAGGTAGAATGGTTTTTCCGGGCGGGTTTGGGAGCCATTCGCCTGTTGCTAGAAAAAAAAGAATGGCGCAGTGCTATCCGCATTGCCGACAGCCTCGCAAACTCCGGCAGCCCCAGAGCAATCGAAGCCGCCAAACTAGCCGATCATATCCGGCTCAAGCACTTTATCTGGGATCGACCGGAGCGGTGATAGCCTGCCCCATTAAGATCTCAACCAGGCATCTGGGAAGGAACCCTCATTTTCATTCTCCTCTCAAAGCGCACTTTATTTGAAAATGATGCCTATTTGTGTTAGTGGTTCAGGATGCTGAGTTCTAACGCAGGAAAGTTACCTTTTTACAGAACGGCTCGTCCCCACGCCTTTCTATCTGCTGTATTCATCGCCATTATCTTTAGCGTGTCGGGATGCAAAAAACCTGAATACCCAGTCACATACTCTCTGACAGATCCCAAGGATGGAAAATCTATACCTGTAAGAATTACCGGTCGCACCACGACGCATGTCGAATTCATCCGCCAGAAAGATTCTAAATTTTTCTCCTACCCGCTTAACAAACTGTCATCCAAAGACAGGAAATTTGTAGCCCGTCTGCCAGTAGCAAAAACTGACGACAAAATCGTTCCTCCCATTGCTAAAAACAACCCTCCTTACATTCAAAGCCGTCTGGAACAAATGGCCCGACTGGAAAAAGGTATTTTCCGGCTGAAACGAGAGATCGAAGATGAAGCTGGCAACCCGGGAATGATCAAACATCACCAAAAACAAATTTCCTCCAAATTGAAAGAAATTCTCGAACTTCAACAGGATATAGAACGTTACCGTTCCGAACACAAATAACCAACTTTGTATCAACTCTCCCAACATCAAGCAATGCAATCCACCAACGATCACTATATACTGCGCTCACTTGCGGGCATGACCCTCTCCCTGTCTCTCATCCTCTCAGCATGTAAAAAAACGGAACCGTTGCCAGAGAATGAGAAAAATGTGGGCATAACTGATAATCTGAGCCTCCCTCCGGATCCTGAACCGCAAGACAAAATGGCAGGACAGGAAAAGTCCATCGGCAGTCCCTTCCCTTCGCCTCCCACTTCCCCGGCAGAGAAAAAAAAATCCAAGCAGCAGTCCTCGACTGGAAAGAGAAAACCCTCCCTCACTGAAATCGCAGTAGAGAGCCCCGCTTCACTGCCGGTCGATCGCCTGATCACTGATTCAGCCGGACGCAAACTTGACGTCATTATCACGGCCCGATATGAAAAAGAAATAGCGGTCATCCGGAAAAAAGATTCCAAAACTTTTGAGCTCCCTATCGCAAAATTATCCGAGGAAGACATCGCCTTCGTCCTTCAGTTTCTGGCAAGCAAAAAACCCAAAAAAGCAGATCCCTTTATTGTCCGCCGTGAGAAGATGATTGAAGGATACAAAAAGGATATTGATCGTCTTAGGGAAAGCGTTGCATCGGGAAGCAACACCACTTCCCAAATGCGCTCCAAAGTCAAAGAGCAAGGAAGGATCAAGCTCAAGATCAAGGAACTCAAAAGGCAAATCAACGAGAAATTAGCGCAATAATGCCCCCGAGGCATTTGAACAGCGCCAATATTGTCAACAATATGTCCGATTTTTCCAAATAAATCCACTACACCCTATTCTTTTAACTGGCATTGTTGACAATTTATCCAATCTTGCTTAGCTAGTCGGTCGATGGATGCGACAAAACCAGATCAGGGGCAAAGCGAACAAATTGCCAATCGACTGCGCACGGATATCATTGCAGGGCGGATGGAAGAAGGCAGCCCTCTGCGCGAAATTGCCCTGGCCAAACAATTCAAGGTTGGTCGCGGTCCAATCCGGGAAGCTCTGCAACGCCTGTCACACGAGGGTATGGTTGTGGCCAAACCCAACTGCGGAGTGCGTGTTGCCACCTCCCCTCCCAACTCGATCCAGGAGCTGATTGTCCCGCTTCGCAGAACTCTGGAAACCTTCGCCCTGCGCTCATTTTTCCAAGACCTGAACGCCAACGATTTCGACCAATGGCACTCCATTCTGAAACGCATGCGCATCGCCTGTGAAACCAGCGATTACGCCAGCACCGTCGAACTGGACATCGAGTTTCACCAATCCATTGTCGAGCGTGCCGCACAAAATGATCTACTTTCGATCTGGCTCACCCTGGTTTCCCGATTGCGCAACCAATTTCAAAACGGCCATCGCAAGTACGATGACCCGATGAAAATTTACTACGAACATGTTTCCATTATTACCATTTTCCAGACCGGAGACCTTGAGCAATCACTGCAGACTCTGGAGTGGAGCATCACTTAAGACAGCCCAACTCAACGCCCCCCAATATGACCACCGACAGCACCCCCGCCATCTCCCCTCCTGCAATCTTCAAACAAATTCTAAAACCGGGCTTTTTGGCTTTTTTTCTGCTAACCTGGATCATTGCCAACACTTCTGCTGCAGATTCAAAATCACCCCTGATTCCCATTGGAGCAGCACGGGTGGATATCACCCCGGACTACCCTGTCCGTCTAAGCGGTTACGGCAGCCGCACAGCATGGAATGATGGCGTGGAGCAAAAATTGTGGGCTCGCGCCCTGGTCATCGGTGACAAGGAACCCGTGGTCATGGTAACGGTTGACTCCATCGCTGTTCCAGGCAGCATCGCCGAGCTTGCCGCCAAACAATTAAAAGATAAATTCGGGATTTCCCGGGCCCGTGTGGTTCTTGCGGGAACCCATTCACACAATGCTCCACACCCGGCGAGGGATTACCTGCCGACGATATTTGCCACCTCTCTCAGCGAAGAAGAGTGGCGAGCCGTTGACCGTTACGGGCAGCAAATGCTGCAGGGCATTGTGCAAGCCGTTTCAATGGCTATACAAAAACAAAAACCTTGCAGCTTGTCCTGGGCTCAAGGCAGTGCGGGTTTTGCTGTCAATCGGCGCAAAGTAAAAAATGTAGCCTCCACGCAAGTGGATCATGCCCTGCCTTTGCTGGCCGCACGAGATGAAAAGGGAGAGGTTGTCGCGATGCTCGTTAATTACGCTTGTCACTGCACCACTCTAGGTGCCGTCAACTATGTGTGTGGAGACTGGGCGGGTTACGCCTCGGATGGCATGGAGCAGGATCATGAGGGCGCAGTAGGACTGGTGATGATAGGCTGCGGCGCCGATGCAAACCCTAGAGATCGGGGTAATGGGAAACTGGCTGTTACCAAGTCGCATGGCACAGAAATCGCCAGAGAAGTGCAACGACTGCTCGGCAAAAAAATGATTCCCTTGAAGGCCCTGCCCGAAGTAAAGTTCCAGTTTGTCGACCTTCCGCTGGAAGCGGCCCCATCCCGGGCTGAAATCGAACAAACAGCAGCTACTGACAAAAGAAGCCAACGACGGCATCTCGCCCAGAGGCTGCTGAAAAAAATGGACTCTGGAGAAGCGCTGGCAACTACCGTCAGCCTGCCCGTGCAGACCTGGCGCTTTGGCAATGCGCTGGCAATGGTCTTCCTCGGAGGTGAGGTGGTGGTTGATTACGCTCTGAAATTGAAACAGATTTATGGACCGGATCGCTTGTGGGTGTCCGCCTATTGCAATGACACCCCCTGCTACATTCCCTCGGTCAGAATATTAAACGAAGGTGGGTACGAAGCCGATTTTTCTATGATATACTATGCCAAACCCGCACGCTTCCAACCGCAAGTGGAACCCACCCTGTTGAAAAGCATCACAGCCATGTTGCCTGACAATTGGCAAAAGCAAAACAAGTAGTTCCTATCCCCTTCTCAGAACCTGGCAGCGCCAACACCTGTAGAACAGATTGCCAATCTGTTTAATTCGAACAACACCCAGCCCCATGACCCCAAAATATTTATTCTTGTCGGCACTCATCGCTTCCTCCTTTTGCCCCATCGATCTTCTCGCCTACGAAAAGGTTGAAACCATCCCGCCCGGTTTCAAAATGCCGCAACCTCTGCCTCTTGCGGAATCTGTTGCCACGGTCAAAACCAAAGCCGGATTGAAAGTAGAGCTCATCGCCGCCGAACCCATGGTGATGGATCCCATCAGCCTCGACTGGGGACCGGATGGAAAACTGTGGGTGGTGGAAATGGCGGACTACCCTCTTGGTCCGGATGGCAAAGGCACACCAGGCGGGCGGGTTCGATTTCTCGAAGACAAAAATGGCGACGGGAAATATGACAGCTCCACCTTGTTTATGGAAGGCCTGCGTTTTCCAACCTCGGTCAAAGCCTGGCGCAAGGGAGTCATCGTCGTTGCCGCTCCTGAAGTATTCTATGCAGAAGACAGTGACGGAGATGGAAAAGCCGACATAAAAACCGTCCTATTCTCAGGGTTCAGGGAAGGCAATCAACAACACCGTGTGAATACCCTTGCCTGGGGACTCGACAACTGGCTGCACCTCGCTAACGGCGACAGTGGAGGTAAAGTAGTATCAACAAAAACCGGCAAAAGTGTGGATCTGGGAGGTTTTGATCTGCGCATCAAAGCAGACAGTGGTGAGATCGAACTGGAAACCGGACGCACCCAGAACGGACGCACAAGGGACAACTGGGGCAACTGGTATGGCTGCAGCAATTCCTTTCCACTTTATCAGTTTGTCCTGCCTGACGCCTGGCTGCGCAGAAATCCCCACATCACTTACCCCAGTGCCAAACACCAGGTGCCCGAGATCCCCCAGGCCCCTCGTGTTTACCCGGCGGGAGAAAGCGCCGCTCGGTTCAACGTCCCCTCTGCTGCCAACCGCATCACTTCGGGCTGTGGCTTGACCATCCACCGTGACCCCCGCCTTGGAGCTGCTTTTTCAGGTAACGCTTTTGTCTGCGAACCTGTTCACAACCTGGTTCACCGCGAAGTTTTTTTCCCGGCAGAAAATGTTGCCCGTCAAAGCCACCGGGCAAAAGACGAAAGTGAATCTGAATTCCTGAGCTCGACCGACAATTGGTTCCGTCCCACCAGTGCCTTCACCGGCCCCGACGGTGCCCTGTGGGTCACTGACATGCACCGCTACGTGATCGAACACCCCGAATGGATCCCCGAGGTCTGGCAAAAAGTTCTCAACCTGCGTGCGGGCTCCGAACGTGGACGCATCTATCGAGTTGTCTCCGATATAACCGGTAGCGCAGTTGCCCCGAATCTCACTGAAAAAACAGTTCCTGAACTAGTCGCCCTGCTCGCTTCCCCCAATGGCTGGACCCGCGACACCGCCCACCAAATACTGTTGTGGAAAAACGATTCTTCCACACTCCCTCACCTGGACGAATTGCTGCTCACAAGCCCGCAAGCTCTGGCAAGACTTCACGCCCTTTGTGTGCTCGATGGGTTGAAGTTGCTGAACGACAAACATATCTCCAGAGGATTCTCCGATGCCCACCCGGGTGTGCGTCGCCATGCCGTCAGACTGAGCGAACAATTTGCCAATACAAATCCAGAACTGTTGGAAGCTCTGTTAGCCCTCTCAAACGACAAGAATGCCGATGTCCTCTTTCAGTTGGCGCTAGCCCTTGGAGAATGGCCCGGCAGCAAAGCCGGCCAAACTCTCGCCAATCTGGCGATCTCCCACAGCAAGGATGTTTTTTTCACCGCTGCCGCGATGAGTTCACTTCCAATCCACCTGGAAACGGTTGCCGCAACACTGGCAAGAACCGCACCTGAACTCACCTATTCGCTGCTGCCCTATCTTCTGGAAACTGCTCTCGCCACCAACAACCAGGAAGCTGTCAATCACACACTCAATATCGGGCGCGATCTCGATGCCACCACTCGCTTCTCGGTTTATGCCAACTTCCTGTCCGTCATGGATCGACGAAAAATTAAAATCGAGGCCTATCACAAAAAGGCATCGCCCGCCCTTCGCTCAACTCTCGATGCCGCATCCAGCCTCACCGACACGGCCCGCAGTATGGCCGTCAATAGTAAAGCTCTGGTAAAAAACCGAATCGCCACACTCACTTTGCTGGGGCGTCACTCCGCTGATCGGAGTTCCGATACCCTCATCCTGGCTTCACTATTGAGCGCTCAATCTCCCGGTGATTTACAACGCGCAGCCGCCCTCCGTCTGGCCGAATCCGGACAAGTCGATACTCTGCTCAAGGCCTGGCCGGAAAGCTCTCCCGCCCTGCGCTCCAGTATTGTCAGCCAATGCCTCAACCGAAAAAGCGATACAGTAAAGCTGTTGAATGCGCTCGAAAATGAAAATATTGCCTCCGCCTCCATTGATGCCGCAGGAAGGGATCGCCTGATCCGCTACCGCAATGCCGACATTCGCAGCCGGGCAGAAAAAATATTCAAAAACAACGCAAATACCAATCGCGAAGCCGTAGTCGAAAAATTTATTCCCGCCCTGAAACTACAAGGTGATGCAGCAAAAGGGCGTGAGCTATTCACCGCACTGTGTTCCGTCTGCCATCAACTCGACGGCATAGGACGTCATATCGGCCCCGACTTGACTGCCCTTTCCGATAACTCTTCAGGCGCAATGCTCGTTGCCATCCTCGATCCTAACCGCGCTATCGAAGACAAATACCTGCTCTACAACATCATCCTCAATAACGGAGACTCCCTCGCCGGAATGATCATTGAAGAATCAGGCGGCAGCCTCACCTTGCAGATTCTCGATGGCAGCCAGCGCTCACTGCTGCGCAGCGAGATCAAATCCCTCAAATCCCTTGCTCTTTCCGCCATGCCGGATGGCCTCGAAGCTGCCCTTGATCCGCAAAAGCTCGCCGATATCATTGCTTTTATTCAGCAAGTTGCGAAGAATAAAAAATGAAACGATTTACACTATTGCCAGCCATCGCATTAGCTTTCGCTTCAGGCGGGAAATGAATATTTAAAGCTCACTCCCCCACAAACTCCAGCACTCCGAATGCCGAGGGCAGATGAAAATCCGGAACCTCCACCTTCGGATCCACCCAACTGATCCAATCCTCCACCACTGGCTGCCCCTCGGCCCCATGACTGAATTCGGCACGAAACAAACCGGCTTTCAAATAGGGCTGCCCGTCTTTTTCAAACCAACAAGCCAAATCGCGAAATGTCTGCAGGGGAATCGCACCCTCCAGGTTATAGCCTTGCTCAGTCAACTCTGGCCACACCTGCAGTTCCGGGCAGGACCAATCCCAATTAAACTCGCGGTGATAGCGGGTCTCATAGGGCAGAACCTCCCCCCGGGGATCCATTTCCAATCCATAATAGGGATCCAGTTCGTCACCTGTGGTAAAAAAAATCTCCACTCGATCCGAGCCCATCACCTTCTCCATTGAATTTGCCCCCTCCACCATTACCACATCCGCATCTTCCACGTCATAACGGAAATAAAAATTCTCATCGTCCCACAAAGCACGAAACAGCGTTTCCGGTGCCTGCCTATCCAGCCAAGGAAAAGAAAAATCACTCAATAAGTCCGCCTTCTGCCACGCTTGCGGAGACAAGACGCCATCATACGGCCTGGCTTGATCTCCAAGTCGTCTCACACAATAGGTCTTTTTCCCCTCTTCATTGTCCATTGCCCATTGTCCAATATTCATTGACCCCGCGCCAGTAAAAAGTCCTCATTCGTGGGACGGGAAAAAAATACGCAAAAAAGGCTTGCGCCAGCCTCAAGGAAACGTCATTAGTTATAGTGAAGCAGGGGTCGGTTCGCTCCTTGAAACTCCAGCAGTGTCCTTCAGGACATTGATTCAGAATTCAGAACCAGATTTCGTTGTTCTTGTTCGGGCAGTCGCGTTTTAACGCCATCCGCTTGTTCATTAACTGAAATATTCTTAATCAGTCTGAACCCCGGGTTCTTCTCTGCAAAAGCATTTATTACATACATTCGTTTACTAAAATTAGTATTCGTCGATTTCATTATCCAGTCACAGGACTCTTCCGAGCAATGACTGGTCAACTCCAGCACAGGATCGATGTCAGGACACAACAAGTGGTCAAAGATTAAGCATATCAAAGCTAAAGAGGATGCCAAAAAAGGCAAAGTCTTCAGTAAGTTTGCTCACGAAATCGCCATTGCAGCGCGCGATGGCGGCGGCGACCCCGGGATGAACCCTCGCTTGCGTCAGGCGATAGACAGCTCCAAGTCCCAATCGATGCCCAAGGACAATATCGAACGGGCGATCAAAAAAGGCACTGGCGAACTTGGTGGCGGCACTATTGAAGAAATCACCTACGAGGGTTTTGGCGCAGGCGGAGTTGGCATGCTGGTTCAAGTGGCCACAGACAACAAAAACCGTTCAGCCGCAGACATCCGCAGTGCTTTCAATAAAAACAACGGCAATATGGGAACCTCCGGCACGGTCGCCCATATGTTTGATAAAAAAGGTGAGATCATTATCGATGCCGAACTCATCGGCGAAGTGGAAATTTTTGAAAAAGCCCTGGAAGCAGGTGCTGATGATGTCAGCACGGATGACGGGGAACACATCATCCTCACTGCGGCAGACCAGTTGAACTCCGTCGCCGAAGTCTTGCGGGACGGCGAACTGCAATTAAAATCCCAGGGGCTGGTATTCATCCCCAGTACCCCTGTAGAAATCACCGATGCATCGATTGCCTCCCAGGTATTGCGCCTGTACGAAGCCCTTGATGATTACGACGATACGATCAGCGTATTCGGCACTTTCGAAATCGCCGACGACATCCTGGAAAAAATGATGGCCAAATAAATAAGAGCCATTGCCTTAATTCCTTTTAGTAACTTTTAACTATCGACATGAGCGAATCACAACCCGATTCTACCACCAATCCACCGGCACCAGCAAAACTGCCGGCTAGCGAAGCCCCGGCTGAAAAGCCTAGAAAAAAAATCACGGCTGACTCTACCCGCCGCCGCCCCGCTCGCAAAAAACCAACCGACCGGTCTTCGACAGATCAGCAGTCGGCTTCGCCCTCAAAAAATAATCCTGACAACTCTCCCGCTCCCCCGGCACCCGAAGACAGACAGCCCGACAATGTCTCTCTGGAAGGTCCCGGCAGTGGAAGTGATGGACGTTCTTCGAATCACCAACGATCCAACCGGCGCTCGGGCTCCGATTCCCGGGATGACTCTCGCAGAAATCAAAATCGCCGGGGCAACAAAGGACGAGGAGGTCGCAATCGCAACAGACGACGTAACAACAGCGGTGGAGAACGAAATGATCGAAATGATCGAAATGACCGGGGAGAAGACGGAGACGAAAGAAGAAATCAAGGGCGCCAGAAACAGCGGGAGCCCGTTGATCCAGGGCCTCCTGTCGAAGCGATTGGCTTAGTGGAAATTTCCCCCAAAGGCTTCGGTTTCCTGAGACAGGAAAACAGAAATTACCAACAGTCCCCCAACGATGTATTCATCACCCCGGAGGTGGTTCGAGTGCATGGCCTGAGAGACGGCGTTCACGTCAAATGCATAGCCCAGCAAGGCAACCGTGGCCCGCAATTAACCGAACTACTGGAAATCAACGGTGGCCCTCCGGCAGATTACCACAATCTTCCCTACTTTGAAGAGCTCACCGCCATCAACCCCTGCAAGCGTTACGCGCTGGAAACCCGGCCGGATCGTTACACCACCCGTGTGATCGACATGATGGCTCCCATCGGACGCGGCCAACGTGGACTGATCGTAGCTCCCCCGAGGACGGGAAAAACCACCATCCTCCAACACATTGCCGAAGCTATTCTGGAAAACTATGAAGACGAAGTGAAGCTCATGGTTTTGCTGGTGGACGAACGACCTGAAGAAGTCACCGACTTCAAACGCTCGCTTCCAGGAGCCGAAGTCATGGCCAGCTCCAATGATTCGAATGTGAAAGACCACACCCGGATTTCCCAGTTGGCCATCGAACGGGCCAAACGTCTGGTGGAAGCGGGAGAACATGTATTCATTCTGCTGGACTCCATCACCCGCCTGGCTCGTGCTTTTAATAATGCCACCAAGGGTAAAGGCCGCGGCACCGCTTCCGGAGGACTCTCCGTGGGTGCTCTCGAGATCCCGAGAAAGCTGTTTGCTGCAGCGCGCAATACCCGCGAAGCAGGCTCCCTGACCATCGTTGCCACGGCCCTGATCGAAACCAACAGCCGCATGGATGATGCTATTTTCCAGGAGTTCAAAGGCACAGGCAACATGGAGTTGGTGCTCAACCGCCACATTGCCCAAAACTACATCTACCCTGCTGTCGACATCAATAAATCCGGTACTCGCCGTGAAGAACTTTTGCTCGCTCCCCATATGCTGGAAAAAATCCAGATCATTCGCCGGGGACTTGCTGGCCACAAACCGGAAGAAGCCATGCAACGATTGCTTTCTTTCCTGGAAAGGTTCAACTCAAACGCCCAGATGTTGTTAGAGATCAAAAACCCCTGAAGCCCTACATTTCTGAATTGCCTGACAAGCCCCTTCAAGCAGCTGAACCCGCTGAGCCCGCACCGTCAAAGCTGAGTCCGGCTTCGCGGAAAATCGCCTGGGTGCTGGATGAATTCATTCGAATCCCAGGGACAAAATTTCGTATTGGCCTCGATCCCATTCTCGGCCTGATCCCTGGAGGCGGTGAAATCCTGCCCTCGATTGTCGCCTGTTTTCTGCTGGCGGATGCCCGCCGACATGGACTCCCCTTCAAACTAATGCTCAAAATGTCGGGGAATGTTTTTCTGAACGCCATTTTCGGAGCAGTTCCCCTGCTGGGAGACATCTTCTCCGCCTGGTTTAAGTCCAACTCCAGAAACTATGCCATGATGCAACAATTTCTGGAGAGTCACCAAGGGGACCAGTCTGGAGGAAGCTGGAGGCCCCTGCTCTTTATCGCCGCGACCCTGATCGGCGTCACTGTGGTCAATATCTCCATTTGGTTGCTCTTCCTTGCCCTACTCACTTCTTTTGTATCCACATTTGGCGGATAAATAACAAACAGGTATCCGTAGTCAGTCAACATTGGGTATTGAGCCCGATGAAGAGGTCGGCTAAACTCCCCTCCATATGATTTCGGCTTTATTGAGACCCAGCACTTTTCCCGACCGCCTGCAGCTGCTCTGGAATCAAATTGCTGTGTTTCGCATCCGCCCGGTGCTCACTGGCCTCAGCCTTTTGTTTCTCCTCTCCAGTTGTGAAGAAGAAGCGGAAAAAATCGAATTGCTCGAAAAAGAAGTCACCGTTTTAAAAAACAATCTCCGAGACCTGAAAGACCGTGTCCAGGATGAGAGCGAGCGCACTGATAACTTTACCCACCGCATCGAAACCTCTGAGCTGCAAAGTGCCGACGCCAAGGAACAGGCGGGCAATGCAGTCCTTCAACAAGGTGAGCGCTTCAAGCGTGTGGAAAAGGGAATGGCCCAAATCGCTAAGGCACAACAGCAGCGGGAATCCCTGGCCTATCTGAACATCGGAGCTAGCGGACACGCCCCCATCCGAACCGGGCATGGAACTTTTCTGGTAAGGCTGGATAAATTGGAAGCCATCTCCGGTGGCGGTTCCCGTGCCCATGTCCAGATAGGCAACTCCCTTGGATTGACCGTTCAGCAATTTGAACTGAAAGGCGATTTTGGCTCCCGTGCGCCTGAACTCGAACCCGGAGAAAAATATGAAATATTCAGCCAGAGACTCGATGACTGGCAGAAAACACTAACTCCATTCCAAGTCACCATCGAGACCGAAATACAACCCAACCGCTGGACCAAAACATCTTTCGATCTCCCCGAAAGCACCAACGAGTCGGCTACCGAACTGCTGCGACTATCCATGATCATCAAGAGAGCTTTTTTGAGCGAGAAAAAAGAGCTCTCAGAATTCGCCATTACCAGTGTCGATTCCAAAGCAGCCTTAATGATGAAATCACCCTACGGTTCGTTTCTTATGAGCATCGACAGCGCGGAGAGACAAGAGGGCGGCATGTTGATCCGTGCCCGTATCGGCAACCCGCTGGGTTATACGATTACCCAAGCCGAACTCAGTGGCTGGTTCGGCACCACTCCCCCCACCCAGACCCCCAGCGAGACGGTTTCAGACTTCGCCCTCCGCTTCAATCTTTGGAACAAAAGCCTGAAGCCTTTTAAAATCCCTATTGTCACAAGACTCAAACCCATGCTGTGGACCCCGGTCAGCTTCATCATGCCGGCCGATGAATCCCACCTGAAGCACATTCGTTTGAAATTTAACATCACCCGGGTTTCTCTCTCGCAGGAACGCATCCGATAAATGACCACCGCCGATAGAGCCGCTGGTCTCGCTGATACGCTTAGAGACAGTGCCTGCACCGAGAGCAGCAGCAGCGCCATACTTCTCGATCTGGTGGAGGCTGAACTGGGCCACCCCGGGATTCTTGACAGCCCACAGTTGCATGGCGATCTCAAAAGCCAGGCGATCGCCCCAGAGTCCATTCTCCATATCATCGCCGGCAATACCCCGATGGCGGGAATTCAATCCCTCACCCGGGGATTGTTGCTCGGCTCTCACAACTTCATCAAACTGCCCTCCTGCGAATTGCCTGAGCTCACCGATTTTGTGGATGCACTGCCTGCAGATTTAAAAAAGCTCGTCGAAATGAGTTCTGAACTCCCCGATGAATGGTTGCGCAGCAGCAAGGCCATCATCGTTTTTGGCAGCGATGCAACGATCCAACATTTCAGCCAGTGCGTACGTGCCGACCAAACACTCGTTGCCCACGGCCACCGTATCAGCTTTGGCATTATCTTTGAAGACGAGGATCAGTCTGCCGCCAAACGAGCTGCGCGGGATGCCTCGCTCTTCGACCAGCAAGGCTGTCTGTCGCCACACGTTTTTTACGTTGCTGCTGGCAAAAACATCGACCCACCCGGCTTCGCCGCCGAACTGGCAAGGGAAATGGATCTCTTCAACCAACACAGCCCCCGCCGCGCCCTCTCCCCCGAAGAGAATGCTCCCATCACCGCCTTACGGGACTCTTACAAGTTTCGCCAATCAAACGACCCCGGGGTAAAACTCTGGGCCAGTAGCAACAGCACCGACTGGACCGTTATCTATGAAGAGGATCCCCTGTTTGCCGTATCTCCCCTGAACAGAGTGGTGTTCGTCAAACCCCTGCCTGAAATCAAACAAATCCCGCAGCAACTTTTTCTGGTCAAATCCCATCTGAGCAGCATTGCAATTCATCCATTCAGTCAAAAACATGTTGGTCATGTCCGGCATTTGGGTGCCAGTCGAATTTGCCCGCTTGGAAAAGCCCAGCAGCCTTCGCTTTTCTGGCATCAGGATGGTCGGGCCCAACTATCACCACTGGTCACCTGGATCGATTTTGGGTGATTTTCAGACATTTACCACAACCATACAAATCCATGCCTGAACGTCCCGCGCTAAGCGCCCAAGGAATCATTCGCCAAATCCGCGAAGCCCAGCGGCTTTTCGAAATTGAAATGCCCAACGGCTATCACGCCCTGGCAGTGCTCCACCACAATACTCCCAGCCCTCCCACTGATCCTGTCGGGCACCAGGTAGAGGTCACTTTTTCCCCTTATGACATGACAAGATGCAAAATCATCCGCTGGATATGAATCCTTGAATGATAAATACCAAATCTTAAATGTTACACGCTTAGCCTTGCTTTTAAATAGGATCATGGCTATTTTTCCACGTAACAATTCGACTCAAATACAAGCAGAGCCGAGCCATCAATTCCACCAGCACTATGAGCACCAAAAATACAACAAGCGCGGATAACAGCAGCGTAGGCGACAGTCTCGAAGCTAGCAGAGCCCATGCCGTCCAGGCTGCCGAAGAGCTCAAAGCCGCCGCCAGCCAGAAAGCCGAAGAACTGAAAGACAGTGCCAAGGAGCAAGCTGCCAGATTAAGGGGGAAAGCTGAAGAAACTGCTCAAAACTTCAGAACTTCCGCTACAGAAAATGCCGATCAATTTCGTGATTATGCCGATGAGAACTGGGCGGATATCAAAGTGCGCATCGATGACTACAAAGAAGAGGGAGAGCGCTACGTACGTCAAAACCCTACCAAATCCATCCTTCTGGCTGTCGGCCTGGGATATATTATCGGCCGCATTCTACGCTAATTTTTTGAATCCGACCAATTCCTGCTCACGCACCTCCGGCATGGGATTCACTCATCTGCAACCGGATGAAGTGAGCCCGGCTTTTTCCTTTCATCCTTCCCTGCGTAAGCCGGGCATCTTGTCAGCCTTCTCCCACTTATGAGAGCGAACAACCCAGCACCTGGTTCGAGTTCGCCCTCCGCTCCCCCGCCCAGACCGGGTCTGGGTGATTTAACCAGCTCGACTTTTGCCGCGCTGCTTGATCATTTGCTGAACCGGATCAAACTTTTCCAACTCGAATTCAAAGAAATTCGTGGAGAAGTATTGGTGAAGCTGTTTGTGCTGTTGACCGCCTTCTTGTTTTTTGCCCTCGGTTACATAACCGTGCTCACCGGTGTGATTGGCATGCTGACTCTCCATTTCGAATGGTCGTGGCCCAAAGTGGTTCTCTGCACGGGGGGTATCCATTTTTTTGGCACATTTCTTCTTTTAATCATCGCTAAAAAAAGGTTATCCCAAACTGCCTTCAGGGACTCGCTCAAAGAAATTGAAAAAGACCGTCAATGGCTCGAAAACAGACACCGCCAGCGCTAAGCCAACGAGAAAAATTGCTCACCAATCTCGACCGATCCCGGTTGCAGATCACCCGCGATGCCGCCCAACTCGGCGATGCTCTCAACGTATCCAGAAAGCTGGAAGCCTCTTTCCATGCCTATCGCTACTGGTGGATCGGGGGAGGCATCCTGGCCGGACTCTTTGTCGCCAAAAACCTTTTGACCCCGCTGCAGGGGCGCAGCCGCGAAGACAATGAAAAAAAAACTTCTTCTTCCGGCTCACGAACGCTTTTAGGCTTGCTTGGAATCGCCGGACGGCAAATAATCCGCTTGTCCCGCCCCGTTTTGAAAAAGGCAGTGGAAAAAGAAGTCGAGCAATGGATCGCTAATATTTCCAATGCCCGCCAGGGAGATCCCGACAGTTAATCATCGCCATAGATAACCTTTATACTCACTACCAAAACCTGTAATCAATATGTCAGACTCCGGAACCATCGCCGTCCTGAATCATGTGGACGAATATTTAAAACTGGCCCAGCAGTACGATTGCTCGGACGTCCACCTGTCCCCTACTTGCCAGCCCTCCTGGCGCAGATTCGGTTTGCTGCAACCGCTATGGGAAAATGCAGATTATTTGACTGCAGAACAAACCGAGCATCTGGCCCGCACCTATCTGCCCGAAGCAGAGCTCGCCCGACTTGAAGAATGCGGCGATGTCGATTTTGCCTACGACACCGACTTCGGACGTTTCCGTGCCAGCGTCATCAAACAACGCCTCGGCTGGGAAATGGTATTCCGGGTTATCAGCACCACCGTCCGGACCATGCAAGATCTCGGATTGCCGGCAGCCATCAAACCCCTGCTGCAATATCACAATGGCCTGATTCTGGTCACCGGCGCGGTCGGTAGTGGTAAGTCCACTACCCTGGCCGCCTTGATCACCGAGATCAACGCCTCGAGAACCGATCACATCATCACCCTGGAGGACCCGATCGAGTACGTCATCGATTCCAACGCCTGCCATGTGAATCAACGCGAAATCCATACCCACACAGAATCTTTCGGAGCCGCCCTGCGCGCCTCCCTGCGTGAGGACCCGGATATCATCATGGTTGGAGAAATGCGCGACCTCGAAACGATCTCGCTGGCGATCACCGCTGCGGAAACCGGTCACCTGGTGCTTGCCACCCTGCACACCGGAAGCGCTGCCCGAACCCTCGACCGTATCCTCGATGTGTTCCCCACCGAACAGCGCGAACAAATCCGCATCATGGTCAGTGAATCGCTGCGCGGCATCATCAGCCAGCAACTGGTTCCCAAGGCGGATGGTGATGGGCGCGCCCTCGCTCTGGAAATCCTGGTCAACTCTCCTGCGGTATCGGCAACCATTCGTGACGGCAAGACCTTCATGCTTCCCGGCATCATGCAAACCGGAAAAAATGTTGGCATGAAACTTCTTGATGACTCACTCATTGAGCTGGCAGAAGAAGGCACTATCGCTGCTGAAGAAGCCGTCGGTCGGGCAGTCGACCCCGTGCAGATGCGCCGCACCCTCGGCATCGAGGAATAATAGAAACGGGGCCAATTCAAATCTTAAATCTTAAATCTCAAATTTCTCTTTCCCATGGCAGTCATTGATCAATATTTTCAACACCTCATCCAGGCCGGAGCTTCCGATCTCCACCTCAGTGAAGGGCAACCTCCAAAAATCAGAGCCCACGGCGCACTGCAACCCATCTCCGAAGGCATTCTGGAGCATGAAGCCCTCAAAGGCATGCTAGCAGAAATATGTGATCCCAAGGCTTTTGAAAATTACCTGGAAAGCGGCGACCTCGATTTCGCCTATGAGATGGACCAGGACTCACGCTTTCGTTGTAATTTTTTCAAACAAAAAAACGGCCTGGGAGCCGTCTTTCGTTTGATCCCCACCAAAATCGCCACCCTGGAGCAATTGGGAATTCCTGAAGTGGTGAAAAAATTCGGTGATTTGAGAAGTGGCCTGGTGCTGGTCACCGGTCCGACAGGTTCCGGGAAATCAACCACTCTGGCCGCCCTGATAGATTACATCAATAGCAGTTACTCGCGCCACATCATCACCATTGAAGAGCCAATCGAGTTTGTTCACAACAACAAAAAGAGTATTATCAGTCAGCGCGAAGTGCCCATCCAGACTCCGTCTTTCGCCGACGGTTTACGGGCCTCCCTGCGTGAAGATGCCGACATCGTTCTGGTCGGGGAAATGCGCGACCTGGAAACTATTTCACTGGCCCTCACCGCTGCCGAGACCGGACTTCTGGTCTTCGGCACCCTGCATACCAACAACGCACGCAAGACAGTCGACCGTCTGGTCGACGTCTTCCCTTCGGACCAGCAGGCCCAGGTACGCACCATGTTATCAGCCTCGCTGCGTGGTGTACTCGCCCAGTTGTTATTGAAAAAAACCGGCGGCCAGGGCCGTGTCGCGGTAAACGAAATTCTTGTCGCCACCCCTGCCGTGGGAGCTGTGATTCGAGAAGGTGCCACACAAAAACTTCAGGACATCATCACCGGCGGTCAAAGCGTCGGCATGCAGTTCATGGATGATGCGATCTGGGCGGAAATGCTCTCCGGCAATGTCGAACCCATCGAGGCCTACATGAAAGCGATCGACAAATCCCGTTTCGCCGCCGCCCTGCCCCCCGAATACTCCGAACTCGGAAACTCCGGTGGAGGAGCTGAGTAGAGAAAGGCCACGATGCGATTTTATTGCTGAAATGTAAAAGCTTGCCAAAAATATCACTTTTTTTTAAGCGAACCTCGAAAATAAGATCTGTTTATTTGGGAGAGATTTGACACTGTTTGGTAAACAAAAACGGGCCTTTACACGAGCATTATTCTTGCCCCTCAAGATAACGACTGGAAGCCTACAGGAGATTTTATACGAGGAATTTCTGGAATTTTAAAGGTTGATCATTTTGATCACCATACGGTTTATAAGAAGGTTCCCTTTTGGAGATTGCCGTTTGTGGATGATCACAATCAGAGCATTGCCTCGACTCAAAATATTGGACTTGATGACGGAATTGCTGCTCAAAAAGCAGGTGGTGGTTTCTCTACCCATATGATGTTCCCGTTCGGAAAATTTATGGAAGAATTGTGTGACGAGATCACGAGCATTATCCCAGAGAAGATATCCCAAAGATACTCTCCTTGGGATACATCTATTACAAATGGTCATTGGGAAACATTTGATTTTGATACTGGGAAGGTAAATAATTCTGGATTTTTTTCATTTACGATGAGCGCAGACGAATGCCCACCGAATTTGGATGAGTATTTAAATCAGTTTTTGGAAGTTCCTGATGTTCAGGCTCTAATTAGAAAATTTGGAGAAATGAGCGGAGTGTCTTGGCGAACATCTATAAATTTATCCTGAAACAACCAAACAAACGGCTGGCTAACACCCCAAAGAGTGTGTCAGCCTGAACGCTGCCCATGATCAACAACCACTCTCAATTGTACCTATTCAGTAGCGTTGTCCAAGGCCTTGCCGTGACCCTGGCCATGTCTACCAAACCCTCTGCCATAGCCGGCGCCCTTGCCTGACTTGCAGTCACTGCAGGCGGCACCTTTGACAGCCCCTTTACCGGCGCCCTTGCCTGACTTGCAGTCACCGCAGGCAGTATCTTTGACAGCTCCTTTACCGGCACCCTTGCCTGACTTGCAATCACTGCAGGCTGCCCCTTTGACAGCTCCTTTACCGGCACCCTTGCCTGACTTGCAGTCACCGCAGGCTGCACCTTTGATGCCTCCCTTGCCCTGCATAGCCTTACCTTCCTTTGGACCACAGCCCTTGCCGCAGCCACCTTGCCCCCCACCCGAAGCGAAGCCGCTCGGCATCGGAAAATCGGTATTATAAACATACTCGGCGATGAGTTTCACTTCAGCTTCAGGGAGGCCAAACGTCGGCATAAGACCGAAATGATTGATGGCCCCCGGCATTTTTGATTTGTGGACACCGGGTTTGTTGACCCAGGACGTGACGGTTTTCAGGAATTCCTTCTTTTCCAACGACTGGTAATGCCGTTTTACCATGATGAAGGGAGGGGCAAGACGTGCTTGGCCTGCCTGGGTGTCTCCGTGACATATGAGACAACGCGCCTCTGTCAGCTCTTTAGCCGATAAGGGCGCCGTTTTCTCTGGATGGGCCTTGGGGGATGTAAGTTCCGTGCTCGTCCCCCCGGTAACAAGTCCCAGCGCACAGACGACTCCCATGATAGGCAAAGTGATCCGGAGGGTTTTCATATTTCGTTCGGTTTTCATGGTTGGTTTAGTTAGTTATTACCTTACTGGCAACTCCTACTATAGGGATCGAATATGACGGGAAGATGACGCTTCCTGAAAAAAATCACTCACCCAACTTATCGCCCGGCTTGATCCGCATCTCCAACCAGCCGTCACCGGGTCGAAAACTCGCCTGCAGCCTCCAGCCCATGGCTTCACCACAGGCACGAGCCAATGGCAACCCCAAACCACAATGGGACGAACCACTTCGTGCCGTATCTCCGCGCCAGAAACGGTCGAAGAGATGATCAACATCCTCGGCCTCCAACCGAGCGGCGGCGTTGGCCACGCAAACGACCAGCCCCTTTCCTGTCGTCCCCGGTTCGGTGGAGACAAGCACTTCACTTCCCTCGTCGGCATAGTCAGCAGCATTGCCTAACAGGTTACCAAGCAAGTGACACCAGAGGACAGGATCTCCCAAGACAGTGACATCAGGTTCGAGGTCGAGACGCAGCGTAAGTCTGCGGGCGATGGCTCTGGTTTCATAGGCGGCCCAGACATCCTTAACCAACGGGCGCAGGGCAAGGGATTCCCGGGGACGGTCCTGGATCCCCTGTTCGAGTCCGGCAAGTTGCAGCATCGCCTGCACCACCAGTTCCATACGATCGACCGATTCAAGCACCGCGTCCCATGCCTCACGCCCTCCCTCGTCCGGCCACTTCACCGCAGATTCCGCCATGAGGCGCAACTCGGTCACCGGAGTGCGCATCTCATGGGCGAGATCCGAACTAAACCGTCGTTCGCGGGTGAAGCTCTTTTCCAGTCGTGCCATCAACTGGTTGAGCTGCGAGACAATGGGCCGCAACTCATCCGGCAAATCATCGTCCTCGAAACGCCCGGATAGCGATCCCGTATCGATCGCCACGACCTCATCGGTGATGCGCCGAAGCGGTCTCAGGCCGTCCCGCACGATAAAGATTACCCACAATACGGCCAGTCCGCCCACCACTAGTCCCGTGACTACGATGCCGAGGAACACGTTCAGCAACGTGCGATGCACACCCGCAAGATCCTTGGCCACCGAAACCTGCATCCCTCTCCCACCTGGATAGCCATCACCAAACGCCCCACTCCGTCCCATGCCGAACTGCGCACCCGCCACCATCGCATGGATCCCCTCCCCTAACATCACGGATTGGATGAGGCTCTGGCCGTGGTCGGGATCGAAGCGCGGCAGGTCGGCGGAGAGATTGACTGACCTGGTCGATGAGCCACCGTCTTGCGGCCACACCTGCCAGTAAACATCCGGGCCGAAATCGCCGGACTCCGTCATTCCGCCGCCACCGTAGCCGGATCCACCTCGTCCCCCGCGGAACCCGCCCATCTGGTTTACCCGCACCTGCCGCAGCAAGGAAAGTAGCTCCGTTTCAGTGTTTGCGAGCAATCGCGCTCGATTGGAAAAGAAGACGCCGATCCCGCCGACCAACCAGAGCACACCAAGGCCAAGCAGGAACCAGAGCAGCATGCGGCGACGGATCGATTTCATGAGACGTCTTCCATTACGTATCCCTGGCCACGCCGGGTATGGACAAGAGGAGTGCCGCCACCCGCTGCCCGGAGCTTGCGCCGGAGCTGATAGACGGTGGCATCGACCACGTTGCTCATCGGAACGGTCAATTCATCGTAGAGATGCTCCTCGAGTCGAGTGCGACTGAGCAATTTCCCCTGTTGCATGGCGAGAACCTGCAGGAGCCGAAATTCCCGGGCAGTAAGATCCAGCAGCTCCCCTCCGCGCCGCGCCGTCCGCGCGTCGCTATCAACTTCGAGATCACCAACCCGGACGACCGTGGTGTGCCGATCAAATCGCTTGCGACAGAGCGCATCCACGCGGGCCAGCAGTTCCTCTAGGGCAAACGGTTTGCCGAGATAGTCGTCAGCTCCCCCCCGCAAACCGGCCACTCGATCCTCGACCCGGTTGCGCGCGGTCAACAGCAACACCGGAGCTTCGTTGCCAGCCTTACGTAATTCCGAAAGCACTTCAAGACCATCGCGCTTGGGCAACATCAGATCAAGCACCACCCCATCATAGCTGAATTCAAGGGCTCTCCAAAGCCCGTCATCTCCATCCTCCGATTCATCAACGACATATCCGCTGCGCCGCAGTGCCTTGACCACCACTGCGCGAAGACGGGCGGAATCCTCAACCACTAAAATACGCATGACAACTTTCACTAAATCGACCAATCCGACCGACTGTTACTCTCTTACGAAACTTCACCTTCGAGCGGTGTCAAGGGGTACCATTCGGGGCAGTCAACAAACCTTGATTAACAATTTAGATTTTTTTCCAACGGCCCAAATAGAACCTGTCATGCCTTATCCCCACTCTCCACCCGGGCCACCACCAGGCGCGGGCCTTCATGCAAAATGATCTTCACCAGTTTGCCCTCTTCGATGAACTCTCCATCGGCGACGATATCGAGCAAACGACCATCAAACATGCCTTTGCCTGCGGGCCGCAGATCGGCAGTGACCACTCCTTCCCGACCGAGATAAGAATCGCCTTTCATCTCGTCCTCCGCGGCTTTGTCTTCGTCGAGAGAGCCACCGCTTGCCAGGGATTCAGTCAAAACCAGTCCCCCCAACCTACCTGTGGTGGGTAGGAAACGCATCAACAGAATCCCTAGTATGACCGCCCCCAGCACCCCGAATGCCAGGGTCAAAACCGGACCAGTCAGCAAATCAACCAATGACGGTGCCTGGGGAACTTCCTGCCAGTGGAACTGAAAATCAAAACGGTCCACCATGGCCAGAATCAAGGACGTGAATACCAGCACCCCACCAGCAAGTCCCGGCAGCAAGGTTCCCGGCAAAATGAAAATTTCAACCCCGATCAAGACCAGCCCCAGCACCAACAGCACGGCCAATTCATAACCTGCCAAATTGCCTGCCAAGTGATTGCCAAAAAAGAACAGCCCGAAAGCGAGCAGCGAAGTAACCCCCGGCACTCCAAAACCCGGAGCATTCAGTTCCATATAAGCTCCAGCCAATCCCACTATGATCAGTAAAAAAGAAAACTTCTGGATCAGATGGGCAAAACGCTCCAGGCCCAAAGGCTCCAGGTTCAACACTTCCCCTTTGAGCCCCTCCAGTTCGATGATTTCTTCAACACTGTCGACGACCCCCTTGGCCAGCAGCGGCTTGCCATTAACGATCATGGTGGCTTCCTCAGTACTCAGGTGCAACACTTTGCCCATCTCCGAAATCATAATGCCATCCTTGATCACTTCCGTATCAATTGTCACAAAGGCCTCTGCCACATCAGGGTCGTGTCCCTTCAGTTTTGCCACATTGCGTACTAGGTCACGCAGCATCTCGGTCACCTTCTGTTTCATATTACCCTTCAGATCACCGGCTGCGGTCACCGGTAAAGCCGAGCCAATCTGTGCCGCGGGTTTCATGTAGATATGATCCGTGGCGATGGCTACCAGACAGCCTCCGGACTCAGCAAAATTATTCACAAAGGTGTAAGTCGGAAAGTTTGCCTCCTGTAGTTCACGCATCATCAGCTCACCGGTTTCCCAAACCCGGCCACCAGGGGTATTCATGTCAAAAATGAGTGCTTCGGCACCATCAAGCCGTGCTTTTTTCAGCACCCTTTTCATGAACTCAAACCGGGCGGTCACCATCAGGTCATCCATTCCCACGGGAACCACGAGGATTTTTCCGTTGTAATCTTCTGTACTCTTTTTGCCAAACAAACGCTTGTCACTTCCCGCCTCTTTGTCGCCGGACGGATCGCCCCTATCTCCTGCCGCCACTTTACCCTTGTCTGCCTTGCCCGTTTTATTACGCCGCTGCCGGGTCAAATACTCTCCATAGGATACGGCTGTGTATGTGAGGGCTTCCGTTTCTTTTCCAAGGTTTTCCTGATTAAAAAGCTCTTTTATTGAGCCGATCACCGCCTTACCAAACACCGTCCGACCATCCGACAACTTTCTAACCGCTTCATCAGCAGTCAGAGTCAAAAGTTCGCCTTTGGCACTGATGACTTCATCTCCGTCCCTTGCCTCAACCATACTGTCGATGAATGCCTCGGCTACTTCCGGTCGATGGCCTTTTTGTTTTGCCAGACTGCGTGCCTGTGCTTTTAAAACTGATATTTGCTGTGCCGTCACCGGGGAGGAAGAAGATTTTTTCTCAGCCGCCCCTTCCTTGCCCTCATCCACCACGGAGCCGGAAGAACGATTACGCCTCCCCTGCAGCGATGGTTCCGCCCCACCGACCACAGCCACAGGTGACAAATAAACTTCATCACTGCCCAGCGCGACCAGGGCACCCGCACCGAGGGCAGATGGGTTCACATATGAGAGCACCGGCACTTTGATTTTTGGCAACTCTTCCATCAAATACCTGGCCACTTCCCTGGAATAACCCCCGCCTGTATTCAGATCAAAAACCACGGCTTTGGCCGGGGCCTTCGCGGCATCCGCTATCAGTTGCCTCAAATCCCTGAATCGTCTGCCGTCACTGATATCCTCATCCTCAATGCGAATAATGACCACCCGCTCTTTCAATGCCCGTTCCACCTCGCCCCCGGCCTTCTTCTCCCCCTGCTGGCTTTTTGCCGCCAGGCCAAACAAACCAATACTCACCATGACGAGGTAAATTGCTCTTCTGATTATACTTTTACTTGAATTGATCACGCGCATTGTAGGATTTTTAATAAAACAGATGGAACCTTTCTCATCCAGTAGTTAATTCGTGTGTGAATGAAAATGATTATTCCCTCCCAGATGCATAGTTGATATCTTCGTGGGGCAGATTTCCATATCTGCGGGGGAAAACGTAAGCTGTTAAGGCAGATATGGAAATCTGCCCCACATTAGTAGAAGTCATCCAACTCTGAATGTTGATAAATGTCCACCGCTTTCATTCACACCCAGTTAATTCAATAACTCAAGTATGGCCATCATTTCACCGGAAACGATTCAACGCATCATCGCCGAAACCGATATCGTCGATGTGATCAGCAGCTATTTCCCGCTGAAAAAAGCAGGCACTAACTTTCTGGCCCTGTGCCCTTTTCACAACGAAAAAACCCCCTCCTTCAATGTCACTCCCTCGCGGCAAATCTACTATTGCTTCGGCTGCGGTGAAGGCGGAGATGTGATCCGCTTTGTCATGCACTATGAAAACCTGACTTTCCCTGATGCCGCTACGCGCCTGGCTGAAAAAGTCGGCATCCGGCTGGAAGACGAGGTTTTTGATCCCGATGCGGATCGACGGCTTCAATTACGCCGCCAGGTGGAAAAATTGCACAAGGAAGCAAGTGAATGGTTTCATCAACTGCTCTTCCGCAGTCCAAGTGCCCAACACGCCCGCGACTACCTCAAACAACGGGATATCGGTTCAGAAACGGCGCGCAACTGGCAACTGGGCTACGCTCCTCAAAATGGCGGAGCTTTGATCAGCTGGGCTCAAGATGCTGGTTTTTCCAACAAAGTCCTGCTCGAGGGGGGGCTGGCTGCGCCACAAGATCCGGACAATCCCTCCCGTGGGGTTTATGCGCGTTTTCGCGACCGGCTGATGTTTCCCATCTGCAATGATTACGGCAACGTCATCGCCTTCAGCGGCCGGGTGCTCAGTCCCGAGGCCAAGGGCGGCAAATACATCAACTCCCCCGAAACCGTTCTTTTCAAAAAAAGCAAAACCTTCTACGGCCTGGATCGTGGCAAACGCCCCATTTTAAAAGCGGGCAAAGCCATCCTCTGTGAAGGCCAACTCGACCTCATTGCCTGCGTGGAAAGTGGTATCGAAAACACGGTTGCCGCTCTGGGCACAGCCTTCACCGAGGATCATTCACGTATTTTAAAACGCCACACGGATGAAGTTGTTCTGTGTTACGATTCCGATGCCGCCGGGTATAAAGCGGCGGGAAAAGCTTTCCGCCAACTGATCGCCTCCAATCTGGTAGTCAAGCTGGTCGCCCTGCCCACCGGTGAAGACCCGGATTCCCTGATCAAAAAAGAAGGTGCTGAAGCTTTTACCAAAAGGATCAATGAAGCTCCCGAATTCCTCGATTACCAAATTGATCGTGCCTCCCAGGAACGCAACCTCGACGAAATGCGTGACCGCATCGAGTTCGCCAAAGAAGTCTCGGAGAACATCGCGCGAGTCACAGACAAAATGATCCAGGACTCTCTCATCAGCCGTGTGGCCACCCGTCTGAGCGTACCCGCCGATGATATCCGGCACTTTGTCGGGGAATCCGACCGGGAAATAAAACGTGCCCAGCGATACGGCAATCGCTCTTACCGCCAGAATTCGAAGCCAACAGAAGCAGAAGCAATGCCCCCGCTGGAAATAGACAACTCATCGATCAAATTTCTTTGCCAGATATTGCTCACTGTAGCTGATGCACGAACACAAATTTGCAGCAGCCCTGAACCCGATTTTTTAAAAAATCTGGCAGGCAGCCACTTGCTTTCGAAAATCTGGCAAGCAAGCTTCGATGCCGGCTCAACGGCAGATGTTGCGGCCTTTGCCAACAGCCTCACCCCACCCGAGCAAGCCTGTGTCGCCCGATTGTTGACCGAAACCATTCCCGACACCTCGGTGCAAAGTGCCACGGAGAGCCTGGAGACCCTCGAACGCCAAAGCCTGAAGGTCCGCATAAAGGAAAACCAAGCCCTACTCGACAATCCTAAGATCTCTCCAGAAAAGGCGCATCAGCTCCAGAAAGAACTGCTTGACCTCACTCAGCAGTTACAGGACATTGCCAAGTCTCCTTGAATTAAGGGCAGTGCTGATTTGAATGGTCTGGTGCTTTCTTTTTTTCCTTATTGTCTTCACCCGCTATAGTTTAATTCCGTTTCAACCCCTTCTTTTTTTATGGCCGCCAAATCCGGAGCAAAAAAGAGCACGGCATCCTCGGGAAGCAGCAAGAAAAAGAAAGCTTCCCGCAAGAACGCCGCTTCCCCGTCTGCAGTAAAAAAGAAAACATCCACACGTAAGAAAAAGGTGCAAAAAAAGTCAGCTACTCGATCAAATCCGGACACCCCCGCCGCCTCGCCTCAAGACATCGATTCTCCGGAGATCCAGCAAAAGCTGCGAGAGTTGATCAAACTGGCTAAAGAGCAGGAATACCTCACTTTTGATGACATCAATGACGCCTTGCCTGCCAATATCGTTGATGCCGAAACGCTGGATAGATTGATCCAGCGTTTGCGCAGCATGGAATTCAATATCATTGACGCCGCTGCGGTGGATCGTTTCAAGGATCAGAAAAAAGACAAAGTTACTGATATCGATGACAGTGCTCCCCCTAAAACGGAAGCCAAGCTCGACATTCTCGATGACCCGGTACGGATGTATTTGCGTCAGATGGGACAGGTTCCCCTTCTCACTCGCGAGCAGGAAGTCGAAATCTCAAAACGCATCGAAAAAGCGGAATCCGAAGTCCGCCGTTGTCTCAGCCTGTTCGGTTTCACCTGTGAAACCTATCTTGATATGGCCGAGCGCCTGGAATCCGGTGATGAACGTTTTGACCGGGTGATTATTGATAAAAAAATCCAAAGCCGCGAACGCTACATGCGTAAATTGGAAAAACTCTGCCTGCAGCTGACTGCTGCCAGGGATCAACTGGCATGCCTGTACACAGAAATGCAACTAGCCTCTCCCGCTAAAAAGAAAAAACTGGCGGAAGATTGGAAAAAATCATACAGCGCTCTCAATCGGATTTGCGGTCGTTTCTTTTTCAAACAATCGGTAACCGAAGAATTTGTTGCGGCAGCTGAACGTTACGCAGAAGAAAGTGAGGAAATCGCCACGGCTTTATCGGAAGCAAAAAGCAGCAGCGAAAAAGCCATCGCCAACAAACAGAAAGAAGCCTTTGAAAATTCGACCTGGCTGACTCAGGAAGAGTTTATCCACACCTACGATTCGCTCAAGGATTGGCTGCAAAAAGCGCGCAAAGCCAAGGACGAAATGGTCGAGGCCAACTTGCGTCTGGTGATTTCCATTGCCAAAAAATACACCAACCGGGGCTTGTCCTTTCTCGATCTCATTCAAGAAGGCAACATGGGGCTGATGAAGGCGGTCGAAAAATTCGAATACCGCCGGGGTTACAAATTTTCGACTTACGCGACATGGTGGATCCGCCAGGCAATCACCCGCTCGATCGCCGACCAGGCTAGAACCATTCGCATCCCGGTGCACATGATCGAAACGATCAACAAACTGATGCGGGTGCAAAAGCAACTGGTTCAGGAATACGGCAGGGAACCCAATGCCGATGAGATCGCCGAGGAAATCCATCTGCCGGTGGAGCGCGTCAAAGCGGTGCTCAAAATGGCCCAGCAACCGATTTCCCTGCAAGCACCGGTCGGCGACAGCGAAGACACTATCTTTGGTGACTTCATTGAGGACAAGGGAGCCGAGAATCCCAGTGACATGACCGGCTTCTCGATGCTGAAAGATAAAATCAGAGCGGTGCTCGACAGTCTGAATGAGCGTGAGCGTGCGGTACTCGAGCAGCGCTTTGGGTTGGTGGATGGTTACAGCCGCACTCTCGAAGAAGTTGGCTCGCAGTTCAAAGTCACGCGTGAACGAATTCGACAAATCGAAGCCAAGGCTCTGCGTAAAATGAGGCACCCCACCCGAATCCGCCAATTGGAAGGTTTCCTCGAAATGCACAATTAATTGAGTGTTTTAATTTCCAGTTGATCTTAAAAAGTGCTCAAGACACACGGTGATGCAATTTCTTGGTGAACATTCTCCGTTTCAATCTGATTCAGGAGAACTCCATAAAAATTCAAGGAATGACACCCTCTTCCTTTGGATCATAGCTATTGCTGTATTGGTCGCCCTCAATGCCTTTGCCTGGGTATTCTGCATGTACGTATTTGGTCACCCGGAAACCCCTTTTAATTACCGCCTGCTCACCCAGGTGAAAAAAATAGACCCTATCGTCAGCTTCACTCCCGTCACTGCACCAAGAGGTAAATTCAAAACAGCCAAACAGCTCTATGCGGAGCAATACGATTTCAGTAACGCAAAATTGAAGGGATTGAACGCCATCCTCAAACGCAATTATCTGAGTAACTACAAAAACTTTTCCGACATCACTTACATTGGAGGAACTTTCCAAATTGAAAGCATCAAAATTCTTGGCCCGGATGATGTTTTTCCTTCTGGTATAGCCATTCGTGCTCGTGCCGATGATTACCCCACAGCCCTGGTCGATTATATCCTGCCGATTTCCAACATCCAAAAATCTCCTTTTAAAGTCGGCGACTCTATAACCATCAATCGCTCGGACACATGCGCAACTCTATTGCACATTGCAAAACTCCCCGAGGAAGAGTCTTGTTTCACTATCACCCCGCTTGTCAGCCGGGACTATCAAATAGCAGGTGATCAAAAACTAGCTGTCAGCCCGCCCAAGTATCTCAATCTCAAAGGAGCATGGCCAGTCTCCCCCCCTTCCACCAAAATCCGAAGGGCTTCCTCCCCCGCTTCTCCCACAGGCAAAACCAAAGTAGTCGTCGCGCCGAAGGCTTTTTCTAAAGTCCCTTCCAAGAACTGATTGCCGCTCGAGAGCATCGTTTGGCATATTGCTCTCCCTGATATTTCGAAAATATCTGTAAGGCCAAATCAAACATTTCGTCAACTTTCGGAGACTTCAGAGCCATGCCCTGCAAAGGCCTCGACTAATAGCTGTAATTACTAACACTATACTAAAAGTTATGTTAAAAAACGGCACTCTCCTCTCCCTCCGCATGATCATTTCTTCCCTACTGATCATCCCTGTCTCGGCCTTAGCCGATCGCTCTATCGGTAACGTGGTTGATGAAATTGCAAAACACAACTTCCACGGTGCCGGAGCCATGACTCAGGATCGCAAACTGAAAAAAAGCGGGATTGCCGACTTGGACGACACCGACTGGAAAGTTCGCAGCCTTGCTTTGCGCGATTTTATAAGGGCTGGTGATGATGGCATTCCTCAACTCATCGAAGCCCTTGAACATAATAGTCCACATATACGCTATCTGGCGGCAGCCGCCCTTGGCATTCAAGCTTCGCGGGCAGCCATCCCTGCACTTCAAAAATTACTCGAATCGGCAACGGAGAGTACGGTTCGCTCACAAGCTGTGATTTCTCTCGGGCAGATAGCTTCGCCCAAAGCCTTACCCGCTTTAAAAAAAGCGCTCGCCTCCGACAAGTCCCGTGATGTCACACATCAATGCGAACTTTCCATTCACCAGATCGAATCGGGACAGAAGGCAACGCCCGATTTAGCTGCTGCCTACACCTCACTTGAAGAATCCACTTTTAAAACTGTCAAAATCGGCCAGACTGCCCCAGATTTCTCCCTGCCTGATACCAACGACAAGCAGTGGAAGCTCAGTAACTATAAAGGCAAAAAGACCGTTTTGTTAATCTGGGTATTTGCTGACTGGTGCCCTGTCTGCCACGGCGAATTCCGTGAGATCATGCACTTGCGGGACGATTTCCAGAAAGACGACATAGAAGTCGTTACCATCGAAATCCACGATAGCTACCGCTGCAGGGTAATGGTTGGAAAAGAAGTGGATCCCAAATACTGGTTTTCCAAGACATCATTCAAAGACAGTTACACCAGAAATATCTGGTGGCCTCATCTCTCTGACAAAGCAGGTGCCGTCGCCGCACGTTACGGGGTTGACCCGCTTTGCTTTGCTGTCCATTCCGAGTACATCAACCGCCCTTCCACAGTCATCATAGATAAAGAAGGCATCGTCCGCTTCACCTACTACGGCACTTACTGGGGTGATCGACCGAGCATTCAACAAACACTCGATATGATCCACAACAAAAACTATCAGTTCGAGCATCCCAAGCGTTTGCATTCGCCTTAACTTGGAGACAGGCATCCCCTCCCTCTTTTGCTGGGCAGTTACTCCTGCCCTTCCCAATAGCTGAACTGCAACTGCTCTGATTCCACGCTTTTCCCATATCCCTGAATCCCCTGCTTGCGCTTTCTATTTTTCATCGTATGCCTTTAGCTATGTCAAAAATTCCTGAAACCATCACTCTCACTATGATGCGCGAGTCTTTTTATTCGGCTGTAATCAGCGATGTGCTCGACTCGGCAGGATATAGAAATCAATGCATCGCTACTCCCCTCGCTCCAATGACAGGCGTGCTCAAATTAGTGGGACGATGCAAAACCACTCAATGGGAGGAAGTCGATAGTGAAGACCTCAAACCTTATGAACTGGAGCTCAAAGCCATCGATGAGTGCAAACCTGACGACCTGTTCATCGCTGCGGCGGCGGGTTCAATGAAATCAGGCATCTGGGGAGAGCTGCTCTCCACCGCTTCACGCAACGCCGGTTGTGCCGGGGCGATCATCGATGGAGCTATCAGGGATATCGCCCCAATGAGAGAGATGAAATTCGGCGTATTTGCTGCCGGAGCCTGCCCCTATGACAGCTTACATCGCCAACGCGTGACCGCCGTAGATGTTACGGTACAAATTGGTGGTGTGACTTTTAATCCTGGCGATCTGGTCATCGCCGATGACGACGGTGTTGTGGTCGTGCCTCAGGAAGTGGAAGCCGAAGTGATCCGAGGAGCCTGGGAAAAAGTTCATGCTGAAAATGAGGTCCGGGATTCGATCCGGGATGGAATGACCGCCACCGCAGCATTCGAAAAATACGGCGTACTTTAAACACCGCTCTATTGATGCGAATGAAGCAAACCTCTCTTCCAAAACTCACTGAAACTGCTTGTCGGCAGCGCCAGCTCCGGCTGCAATCCTTTCTTCAAGAACAGAACCTGGATGCCGTTCTGTTCACCAACCGTCACTATGTTTACTGGCTGACAGCTTACTGGCATGATCAAATCCTCACCCCGACGGCAGCTCTGTTTTTAGCTGACGGAACAAGTATCCTGGTCAGTCATTATGCGGAACCCGAGGCTCCCGCTGCTGATGAAGTTCTCTGCTATGAACCTCAGAAACTTTGCACTCTGGTTGAGAATCTTGATGAAGCCCTCTGCCAGACGCTCATCCCACGCATTAGCCCCCTCAAACGCCTCGGTGTAGATGGCGCTGCCCGCCCATGGATCGCAAAGCAGGTGGAATGGGTGGATGTGACTACCGGATTTCAATATTTACGCCGTCAAAAAGATGCCGACGAAGTGGAAGCGATTCGCTACACAATTCAATCGGCAGATGCGGTTTACACCAAAGCCAGGGAAATCTTGTGCCCGGGTATTTCAGAAATCGAACTTTATGCCAAGCTTCAGGCGACTGCCATCGAAGCTTCCGGTGATCTGCTCTCCGGCTGGGGAAACGATTTCCAAAGTGGAACTCCCGGTGGACTCGCCCGGCAACGAACCGCACATGCGGGAGAGTTGGTTCCCTTCGACATAGGTGTCGGAGTGCGCGGTTACCGCAGCGACTTGTGCCGGACATTCAGCGTCGACGGCAAACCCTCCGAGCTGCAATTGGAAGCTCATGCCCGGGTAGTGGAAATGCTCGAGCAAGTAGAAGTGGCCATTCGTCCCGGAGAGAGTTGCCGGGCATTATTTGAAAAAATCGAATCCCAACTCGACGGCTGGAAAGGCTATGAATTCAAGCATCATCTGGGACACGGCATCGGCCTGGATCCTCATGAAGCTCCACGGATCAACCCTTGTTATGACGATACTTTCCAAACCGGTGATGTCGTAGCAGTCGAGCCCGGCCTCTATGGGGGTGAGCTCAATGCCGGAATCCGCCTGGAACAAAACTACCTGGTAACTGATTCGGGAGTCGAACGGCTGTCATCTTTTCCCCTCGACCTTTAGTAACTAGCAAACGATGAGCAAGCTGAAAAGCACCAGCATCCAAGGATCCGCCGATGGTCCGCACCTGCTGATTACCGCCGGTATTCATGGTGATGAATTCGAGGGCATTTTTGCCATTTATCAACTCATCCGCCAAATCGATGCAAGTAAGCTGCATGGCCGCCTGACCCTGCTGCCCATCGCCAACCAATCTGCGGTGGACCAGCACAGCCGTTATGGAGAAGACGGCAAGGATCTGGCACGAACCTTTCCAGGCGACCCGCAGGGCAGCCCGACCGAGCAAGTAGCAGCTGCAGTCAATGATCTGATTTCAACTGCCGATCTCTATATAGACCTGCACACCGGCGGTAGAGCCATGGACGTTTATCCTCTGAGTGGCTATGGCCTGGTTAAGGATGACGCCATTTTAGAAACTCAACGACGCATGGCCCGCGCCATCGGACTGCCTCTCATCTGGGGCACATCGGCCGAACTGGACGGACGCTCAATGTCCGCCGCCCGTGATGCGGGGGTGGCAGCTATTTATACAGAATACCGGGGACCCAGCCCCTGTGATGCAATAGGAGTCAAAACTTATGTAGACGGCTGCCTTGCGGTAATGGCCGAATTTGGCATGCTGAAGCAAGCTGACAGTATCCAACACCCCCCTCCTGTCATCGTGGAGGACTCCCGCCCCAACTCCGGTCACATGCAGCTTTGCAATCCCTCACCGATTAAAGGACTTTTTGAAAGCTCCGTTTCATTGGGACAGAATGTTGAATCCGGAGACCTGCTAGGCAAGGTAATCGATCCCCTGTCCGGTAAGGAACATCAAATCACTTCCAAACAAACAGGTTCTATCATTGTGATTCGCTCCTATCCTCAGGTTGACGAAAGCGATGCCTTGGCCGTCATTCTGGAAAACAACGAAAATCCCGCATCCCCGTATCAACTGCCATCATGTTAGACAAAAAAGTAGCCTTTGTAACCGGAGCCGCCCGTGGAATCGGTGCCGCCATTTCCCATGAATTTGCTGCATCAGGCTATGCGGTTGCCATGATTGATAAAATGGCTGATGAACTTCAGAAGACAGCCCAGGCCGTATCTGAAAGAAATGTGCCGGTTTATCCGATCTCCGCAGATCTTTGCGATCTCGATGCCGCCCAACAAGCTGTTACAAAAGTGGGTAAAAAATGGGGTAGGATCGATGCATTGGTCAACAATGCAGCGGTTCATGACTTTCGCACTATCCGCAAAATGACCCCTGAATCCTGGGATCGAATCTTGCATCTCAATCTGAAAATACCTGCCTTTCTCGCCCAGTACAGCACACCTTATCTTGAGGCTTCCGGGGAAGGCGTGATCATCAACATCGCCAGTATTGACGCCCATTTTTGTAAAGGGGTTGCTCCAGCCTATGTGGCCTCGAAAGGAGGTCTGATCAGCCTGACCTACGACATGGCGGCGTCTCTTTCCGGAGCCGGCATTCGCGCAGTTGCCGTCAGCCCCGGAGCTGTTGACAGCTCCCTTCGCTCCAAGTTGAAAAATGAAAAAGGCTCGGATTTGACCAATGATTTTCGTTCGGCCAGCGAGGACTTTATTCCTTTGGGTCGATGGGCCAGCCCCGATGAAATTGCCAAGACCGTATGCTGGCTTTCAAGCCCCGATGCTGGTTACATCAATGGAACAGAAATCGCGATCGATGGAGGAATCTCGCACAACAATCTTTCCAATACATTGAAAAAACGCATGTACCCGGACGAATTCAAATGAGCATCTGGCGATTTGCTGATCGCCTGCCCGCGATCCCCGAAACCTTTCGTCTCACCCTCGGTGAAGGTGATACTCCACTGCTGAAATCCGGCAAAATAGGGCCGTCGCTCGGACTGGAGCAGCTCTATTTTAAAATAGAATCAAACAATCCCACCGGCTCTTACAAAGACCGCTTTGCTGCCTGTGCCGTTTCCCACCTGCTGAAAAACAATTCCTCCCTCTGTCTCGGCACTTCAAGTGGAAACACCGGTGCTGCTCTGGCGGCTTACTGCGCCATTGCCAATCTCCGCTGCGTTCTTGCCATTGTCGATACGGCTCCGGAAGACAAACTGCAGCAAATGCTCGCCTACGGTGCCCAACTGGTAAGGATTCGCGGATTTGGAACGGATGCCCGTATTACCAGGGAAATAGCGCAGGGTCTGCGTGCACTCGCAGACGAACTCAAAACAGAAGTTCAAATCAGTGCTTTTAAATATTCTGCTGCGGGAATGGCTGGCGTACAAAGTATCAGCTGGGAACTCGCCGAACAATTACCCGGGGGAATCGACCACGTATTTTCTCCCTCGGGAGGTGGTGGACTCACCCTGGCTATCGCCCGTGGCTTTGAATATGAAGACAAGCACTCCCCCGCCATTCACTGTGTGCAACCAGCTGGCAACAACACCATTGCAGGCCCGCTTCGCGATGGTCGTGACACTGCCCGCAGTTGCGGTGAATGCACCTCTAAAATCAGCGGCTTGCAAGTTGCAGGTGTAATCGATGGCCATGACACCCTGAGCGCCTGTCGTCTATCTGGCGGCACTGGCTATCTCGTCAATGATCCCACCGTCTTTTCTCTCCAGAAACGCCTGGCCCGAGAAGAAGCCATTTTCACCGAACCCGCTGGTGCAGTTGCCCTGGCCGGAGCATTGCAAGCCCTTGAAGAAGGCGTGCTGAACAAAGAAGACAAGATCGTCTGCCTCGTTACCGGATCAGGCTTCAAAGACAATGTCGCCTTACAGCGAATGACCAGTGAAGACAAGTGCCCCGTTGTCGATTCGATGGCAGCTTTTACGAATAGCGTATCCCCTAACTCCTAACTTCTTCCTTTTCATGCGTGTCGGCATTCTAGCTCTCCTCCAGGAATCCAATACTTTCATTTCAGGAAAGACATCTCTTAAACATTTTCAACAGGATGTTTTGCTCACTGGAGAGGATATCCGCCAGCATTTTGAACAAGCCCCCCACGAAATAGGCGGTTTTTTCCAAGGGCTGAAAAAAGCAGGTATTGAAGCCGTTCCCATTTTCGCAGCACGTGCTTATCCGAACGGCATCATCGAAGCATCCACCTTCGATCTGCTGGTCAAGCAAATGATGGAAGGGCTGGAGGCTGCCGGCTCACTTGACGGCATTCTCGCTGCCCCGCATGGGGCCACGGTGGCAGAAAACCACCCTGATGCTGACGGTTTCTGGCTCGGCAAGGTGCGGGACTTCATTGGCTTGGACAAACCACTCATCGCCACTCTGGATCTGCACGCCAACCTCTCACGGGCAATGGTTGATAGCACCAATGCTTTGATCGCCTACCGCAGCAACCCCCATCTCGACCAGCTTGAGACCGGCCTGCGGGCAGCTGACCTGATGGCCCGCACCTTGAGTGGTTCCATCTACCCATGCCAGGCGGCCGCCTTCCCCTCACTGGCGATTAATATTCAAAATCAAAATACCAACGAGTATCCCTTGTCATCCTTTTACGCCCAGATTAATGCCGCCAGCAATGGTCCCGACGTAATCAGCCACAGCACCCTGCTGGGATTCCCCTATGCTGACGTGGCGGAAATGGGATCATCTGCCATCGTCGTCACCGATGACCAACCTGAGCAAGCTCAGGAGATGGCCTGGGCAATCGAGCGCAAATTTCTTACTGAAAAAGATGAATTTGAACCTGAATTCATCTCGGTCGAAGCGGCCATAGAAGAAATAGTAGCCAATCCTGAAACCCGGTTCACTCTGCTGGATATGGGGGATAATGTGGGCGGCGGTTCTCCCGCAGACAGCAGCATTCTGCTCCACGCCTTGCATGATAAAAAAATAGCTAATTCCTTCGTCTGCCTATTCGACCCCGTTGCCGTCAAAACCGCATCATCGGTGATGATTGGAGAGCATGTCGACTTATCAATCGGAGCCCACACTGATGAGCAGCACGGAACCCCTCTCGAATGCAACGTGAAACTCTTATCCTTGCACGATGGAAAATTCAGCGAAAGCAAAGCCCGCCATGGCGGATTCACCAACTTCGACCAGGGCCCCACAGCTATTGTCAAATGCTCTTCAGGATGCACTGTCATGCTGACCTCAAAGCGCATCCCTCCCTTCAGCCTCGCCCAACTCACCTCCTGTGACCTCGACCCCAGCAATTTTCGTGTATTTATCGCCAAGGGTGTCATTGCTCCGCAAGCTGCCTACCGCGACGTTTGTGACCGTTTCATTCAGGTCAACACCCCTGGCGCCACCTGCGCTGACATGACCCAACTCGATTTCAAGAACCGACGGCGGCCGATGTTCCCGTTTGAAAAGTGAGCGACCCTTGTATTCCAGACAAATCCCATTACCGCTTTCAGGTTAATTCGGTCTCTCTAATAACCTATAGAGCAGGTTGTCGGCAAACTCAGGGTCTTTGGTCAAGCCGAGGTGACTCTCAAATAAAAAGGTTACGTTATCCCAGTCGATGGGAGTGATCACATGACGGGAAAATTCCCTGCCCTTTCTCTCGTCCATCAAGGCGCTATAACGGGCAACAGTTCCATCCCCTGCTTCTTTTTTCACCCCGACCAAACGCCCCTTCTTCACCAACAATTCACTCTCAGTGGCCACGGAATCTCCGGCAAACAAAGTCAGTTGTGTTCCGACAGGCACCTGGGCTGATCGATCCAGAGCGGCATGGAATTGTTTTGCCCGATCAAGTGATTTACGAATATGGTCTCTCGCAATTTCCAGGTGCTGGGTTTCACTTTTAACAGCAGGCAATAAGCGTGCCAGATTGTCCCTTTGATCTGCTGCCAGCATCCCCCAATGATATTTCTCCCACACTTCAGGATCAAGAAAATCGATCCCCTCTCCGCTCACGGCGTCGCGAACAACCCGATGCCGCGGGCGGGGCAATAATTCATAAATAGACGGCATCGTTCCCAGTAGCGCAGGATCGTAATCAGCAAGAAAAGGCCAGTTCATCCCTTCGTTCAAATTCATCAACGACTCCATTGAACCTGCATTTGGAGTTGCCACAAGAATGAGTTTCTCCACCTCTCTCGCTCCAGCCCAATTTAATTTTGGCAAGCTCCCGTCTGTAGGCAAAACCTGCGAACCATAACGCAAATAGTATCGTGCAATCAATCCCCCCATGGAGTGCGCCACCACATCAAAGCGAACGGGTTTACTTGAAGGTCCAAAACGTTTAGCACGCTCTTTTTTAACATAATGACGCTTTTCCTCAATAAATTTACCCAACAACCAGGCATTCTCCGCACAACTGCGGCGCCAGTCGTAATCGAACTGGAAACAAGTATAATGGTCATTGCCGTAATCAATTGCTCCACTTTCCCCCAAGGCTTCGTCACGATAGCCACCTGCACCGAGCGTGGACAGCAGATGGGCATAGGCTTTAGGCTGCACCGAAGCCAACCACAATGAAACCTTCAAACGCTCAAGCGCACCATCAGAACGAGTGCTATCGGTAAGCTCGGAAAGAGAATCCCCCATACGCATCGGCAAAGCCAGGCTGCGCGCATCAGCTGGATTTTTTGGATGCGCTGCCTCACGCGAAAATGCCCCCCACACTATCTTGCCTGTTTTATCATCATACAGTTTTGATCCCAAAATCCCCGGAATCACTATGATTGGATTGCGATCCGGCCCATGATTTTGAGCTGCTTGATTATAAAGCTCACCAATATTTGCACGTGACGATTGAAATGCCGCACAGCCCGTCAAACTAGACAAAAGCGCCAATACCAGGAACTTCTTGAATCTGAATTTCAAGCAAAGGGAAAAACTCGCTAAACATTGGGAGAAAACAACAGGTCTCATAATCAAAAAAATGCCTTTGACACTCCGATCAGAGACGCCCTGAATACCCGGAGCTTACAAACCCTTGCACATGAAGTTCTAATCGCTGATCCCAACACTACCCCCTATTCGTCCTCCTGCAAAAACCTCCGCCCTATCCAAACCATCCATATCAATACTGCTATGCTCCAGCAAAATGCGGCATAATAAAGGTGGGACACCCTGATGGCCGGCACAAATTCCGCAGTCACCCGGGTCGCCATCGCCAATAGGATTGTCCAGATCACAACTCTCATCACATTGATTTTCGCAGCAAACAGCTTGGCTTTTCCACTATGACCAAGTGTCACCCGGGTTCCCACCGTCAAAGCAATCAAGCCAAAACCACTGATAAAGATAATGTGATCCAGTCCGATGCGATAGGCCGGCAAAAAAGCCGCCAAAGGAAAGGCGGCAACGATCAATGCCAAACCTGCCCGCAAACCAAAAGCAAGAGTGCCCTTCGATTCTGCTTTACGAAATATCAACACTTCCCGCCACAGATACCATGCCACCGCTGCCAGGCGGATAAACCCTGAGAGCAACACCCAGCCGAGACATTCCATCCAGAAGGTGACAATCAAAACCACCCCCAGGCCCATAGCCATTACGGCTTTTTTGCTCCATCCGGGGGGGGGCGTCCGTGATTCCTCAAACATGTGCAAAGTCTTTAATCCCACAAATCGTGGAAACATGAATCCTCCTATCCCCAGAATGGGCAGTAGAATAAATCCCTGGTAAAATAACAAGCCAGCCATTCGGTGCCGCATTCCCGTAATGGCTAATTCTGATTCTCCTTCCAATAAGAACAAAAGCAATCCGCCCATCGCTGCCATCCAGCCTAGAGCAACCAATACAAAACCCGGTGGCGGAATATCCTGTCGCCAGGCTATCAAGCGCACCAGCATGGCCACAAAAAATAATACCAGGGCTCCCAACATTCCCGCATCACCCATCACCATCTGACCCGAGCTGTAAGAAAAAACTGCCAGTAAATAGAGCAGCAACAAAATTATTAATTCTCCACCTCGGAGACGAGGTGCACTCATCATTCGCGGCAATGCAGTACCGAGAAAACCTAAAGAGAAAGCCCCGACAAAGCCTCCCATCATCAAACGGGCATGAGCCACCCCCGGATAAAAAGGCAACCAACCTGCGTACAACAATGGCCACAGCATAACGCCGATCACACTGACAAGCAGACCAAGCGGAAAGAAAATCCTGAAGGGTTCCTCCGGCAATAGGCTGAACCATTTACCCAACCCATACGAAATGGATTTACCCTCATTTTGACTCTCTGCGTTTTCCTCCATAGCTACAATTAGACAGCTTATTAAAGGATACGCCAGCCAAAGAACAAGAGTTACCAGACCTTTTCCTAAAATATAAATTTGTAACACGCCATGCTATTGATAACCGCACAAGGACTTGGATAATGAACAGATTGACAATCTGTTCTACAATTCATCCCAGAGTCTGTTTCTTTTCTTGTGACTTCGCCAGAAGCTCGCCTTATGATCGCAGCATGTCACCATCTGTCTTGCCACGTATCGCCGTCACTATGGGAGACCCCGCCGGGGTCGGCCCTGAGATTTGCCTGCGCCTTTTGCAAGATCAACAGATCCGCCTGCAATGCACTCCGATTATTTTTGGCGATGCACAAGTGCTCGAACAAGCAGCATCCCACTGCAATCTACCCAACCCAGACAATATCCACACCGATCTGGCCTCCATCCAGACTCCCGGCGTTTATGATCTCAAAGCCATCAAAAGCACAGATTTTGAACCTGCTCATATCAATGCCCACACGGGTCTTGCCGCCTACACTTACCTCACTGCGGCCATCGATGCGGCAAAAAATAAAAGCATCGATGCCATCGCCACGGCACCATTGAACAAGCTGGCATTGAACCAAGCCGGCATTGATTTCCCCGGGCACACCGAAATCCTCGCAGATCAAACCAACACGGAAGATTTCTGCATGATGCTGACTTCACAAAACCTGACCTGCAGCTTTGTGACGGCTCACGTGGGATATTCCGAGGTGCCTGCTCTACTCACTAAAGAACTTATCCTCGACAACATCAGGATCACCCATCAAGCGATGAAACGCCTGCGGGGTCGCGAACCCAAGCTTGTCATCTGTGGACTCAACCCACACGCAGGAGAGCAGGGACTCTTTGGAAATCAGGAAGAAGAAAAGGCCATCATTCCCGCCACCAAAGCAGCCCGTGATCTCGGCATCAACATCGAAGGCCCCTTCCCACCCGATACCGTATTTCTCAAATGGCGACGGGAAAAAACCGATGCCTTCATCTGCATGTATCACGATCAGGGACACATCCCCTTCAAAGCTCTGGCTTTTGAGGAAGGGGTCAACATCACCCTCGGTTTGCCCATCATCCGCACCTCCGTCGATCACGGCACCGCTCTCGACATCGCCTGGCAAGGGAAAGCCAATGTCACCAGTCTTTGCGAAGCTGTGCGATTGGCCGGACAATTGGCTGCGGGCAGCTAACGCATTATAAGGCCGGGTCATCCAGGATAAGGTCGACATACATGACATCCACGCCACGATTCTGCACCAACTCAGTGTCAACCACGAGGCACTCACCTTCCACTACGGTGGTCGTGATGAGCACCTCACTGATGTGCATAGGCGATTACTGAAGGATCCGCTAAGCTAAACCCCTTGGCCCTGTCATTTTTTACAGGGAAAAATTATCTATAGCTACGCAACCTCAGCCATAGAGCACCGGAAAACAGCACAATGGCATTGTAATAAATCCACACCAACACAACCAGGAACGAACCAACCAGACCATAAGCAGAATAGCGGTCTCCAATAATTACCCTACCCAGAACCTCACGCCCAACCTCCCAGAAAACAGCCGCAAGCAAACCTGCAAACAAACAACTCCTCCACTTCACCGGACCCTTTGCCAGAAATCGATAGGTAATACTAAGAATCGCAGTGTTCATCAGAGCCGTGAACAGATACGAACTGATTCCCATATTCGGAAGATCAAATGGAATCCATGCGGCACTCTGCTCTTCAAGCACCTGCCATGCGACACTACCGGCAAAAACCAGAATGACTGCCGCGAGCATGCCCGCCATCAGCACGAAGGATCTCAGCCGATTAAAAAGCGCAAAACTCACCACCCCCACCATGCCTTTTTTTTTCTTATTATTGGCCTCCCATATTCTCAAAAAACCTTTGTCGATCTGAGCAAAGGCCAATGAAGCCACGAAGAAAAATCCCAGCACAGCAAGTGGCCCGTTAATCGTCGCTTTATGCATGGTGCTATCAAGTATACTTGATAGAGCATGACTCATTTCGGGCGAAAATTGCTCAGACAAAAACTCCAACACCAATTCCTTGGCGTCTTTGCCCGATTCCATAAAGCGAAAGAAAATCCCCACCCCGGAAATGATTACCATCGCCAGCGGAAACAAGGAAACTGCCGCATAAAATGCAACGGCCGCAGCCAACGAAGGGATTTCGTATTTCCCCCAAGCCTTCCCGAAATTCATTCAACTCCCAGCTTACTCATTCTGAATTGCCTTCGAACAGTATGCTCCGGCTGTCTCGTCCCGCGGCTGCGGGACTTCGGCTCTAACTCCTAGTTCCTATCTTCTTCCTCAGTATTCCCGGTCTTTCTTAATCCCGGGCTCAGGAATCGGATAAAATCCTTCATTGTTGGGCATCAGAGGAGAATCACCATCAAGTTTCAAATCTTTAATATTCGGTGCCATCACATGTTCCGAATTTAACATTTGATCATAAGTGATTTCCTGTCCGGTATGAGCAGCCATGCGTCCCATCGATGTTACAACACTGGCAGCTACCCCGCGCTCCACCTCATTATAAGGCGTGTCATTTCGAATCGCTTCCACAAAGTCTTCCCATTCCACATCGTAGGGATTTGGCTCAAGGCTCTTGTCCCGTTTTCCGGTAGGGAATTTCCACACCAGATTGTCGGGCTCACCACGATAGGACTTCGGAATATTCTGGTCACTGTAAATCCGCGAACGCGCCGGCATGTGACTCGAGGTGGAAATAACCGCCGAACCTTTGGTTCCGTGCGCATAAGCCGCAAACTCCTGTCTGCAGTTTTTCATGTTGCGTCCGTCGTAAAATAATTTGGCGCCATCAGCAAAAGTGTACTCCACCGAGTAATGATCAAAATTCTGATCTATTGCATCCGGGTCACGATAGTGACGACCTCCTTGAGCCTGGGCCTTAACCGGAAAAGCCCCCTTCATCATGCAACACTCATCAATTCCATGAATAAAGAAGTCACTAAATGCTCCTCCACTCAACCAGAGGAAACTATGGAAACGACTGATCTGAAACATCAAGTCACTTTTGCTACCATCGTTTTTTGGTGAAAAACAAGATCCGATCGGCCCTTGCTGTCGATAGGAACGCATCATCGTGATGTCACCAATAGCTCCATCTTCAATTCTCTTCTTGAGCTCGATTCTAGAGATGTTGTGACGACACATCAGGCCCACCCCTACTTTAAGATTTTTCGCTTTGGCTTTTTTGTTGATCTCCAACAATTTCCGGGAAGAAAAACCATCGGGAGACAAAGGTTTTTCCATGAATACATTGAGACTCTTCTCAACTGCGTACTCATACATTGGCCAGCGAAATGCACAGGGTGTGGTAAGAATGACAATGTCACCCGGCTTCAACGAATCCATCGCTTTTTTATAACCATCAAAACCAATAAAGCGACGCTCCGGCGAAACATCGATTTTATCGGCAACATCTTTCTGCTTACTGAGAATTTCATGACTGCGATTGAGCTTGTCTTCAAACACATCGGCCATCGCATGCAATTTGATCGGTCCAAGCGCACCCGATATAGCCAACGCATTTCTAACCGCCCCAGTACCGCGACCGCCACAACCAACCAGACTGACTTTCAGGGACTGATCGTCAGCAGCGTGAACATGAGGAATGATCGCATTAGCAAGAACGGAAGCGGCGGCGACCTTGCCTCCGGTTTTCAAAGCTTCGCGACGTGAAGTGAGGTTTTTTTCTGTGGGTTTCATAAGATTTTCAGGGGTGCCTGTTTAAAAATATTCGCTTGGATCGGCTTCAATATTTAGCCTTTTTTCTCAAGACAAGCTAGGACAGCTGAATCAAAACTAAAGCGTATTGTCTCAAATAGCTACTTACTCTGTCTCTTTTTAAAATCGGGGTTTTCCATCGGGAAATTAGCTTCACTATCTTTAAGCCAATTCTGGAGTTTTACCACTAAGGCCTTTGTTTTTTCTGGATACTGCCCGGCTACATTTTTTGTTTCAGAGGGATCATTCTCAAGGTCAAATAGCTCTAATCGCTCATCCTCGTAGTAACGAAGCAGTTTCCAGGAACCAGCACGAATCGCACTCACCGGCGTCGAAGTAGAATAATAATGAGGGAAATGAAAATACAAAGCATCCCGTTTCACTTCGCATTCGGGATCAAGCAGCAAGGGTTTCAAATCCATCCCATCCCCTAAAAAGTCAGACGGCAGATCAAACTCGATAGCACTGGCCAAAGTATGAAAAATATCCGTAATAACCACAGGTTCTCGGATCGTAGTCCCTGCAGTTGTGACCCCCGGCCAGTTCACGATCAAAGGCACGCGAATGCCTCCTTCGTAACAAGAGCCTTTTCCCGATCGCAGGGGATAGTTGTTAGTCGTAGGAGTGACTTGTCCGGCTTTCCTATCAACCCCAATAAACCCTCCATTATCACTAACAAAAACCACGATAGTATTGTCAGCTAAGCCCTTTTTATTCAGATGAGCCACCACACGGCCCACACTGTCATCCAGACTCTTCACCATCGCCGCATAGGTGGCATTTTGGTGATGCATTTCCGGCTTTAGCTTATTTTTGAAATATGCAATATCTTCAGCCTTTGCCTCAAGCGGAATATGAGGGGCATAATGAGCCAAATACAAAAAAAAGGGTTCCCGCACAGCGCGATCAATAATTTTCAAAGCCTCATCAGTCAATCGATCTGTCAGATACTCACCTTCTCGACCAAAGGCCAAACCCGGAACGTAACGAAACTTGGACTGATAACGCTTAGATCCGCTGTAAGGCCAAAAAAACGTCTCTGGGGCTCCCCAATGATTGCCTCCGATATTCACATCAAAACCATGGCTCTCAGGAAAATGAGCAGCATCCCCTAGATGCCACTTGCCCACTAATGCCGTCCGATACCCTTTTGAGCGCAAGTGCTTGGCCAAGGTGATTTGTTCATGGGATAAATCATGGAGGGAATTGGCTTGGAGCAATTTTCTATTTGTCGGCCCACTGCGTGAACCCTCCGACCAGATTGTCATTTGTAGACGAGCCGCATGTTTTCCTGTTAACAAAGCCGCACGACTCGGAGTGCAAACTGGCATGGCATAAGCATTAGAAAATGCCGCACCACTTTTAGCCAAGGCATCGATGTGTGGTGTCTCGATCAAGTCGCCTCCCTGATAAGCCACATCCGACCAGCCGAGATCATCGGCGAGGATCAGAACAATGTTAGGGCGATTTAAAGTAACTGCGCCTGTGGTTTCAATCGAAAGAAACAACAGGGCAATTGAAAATATGAGAGACACTAATGTTGGCATGATTTTGTCAGGCAAATAAAAGACTACTCTCCTTTTCGAATAAACTGAACAGCATCCGTGACAATCACGCCACCCGCATCTTCCAGTCCGACGCTCACCCGTGCCGCTTGCTCTGTAGTGAAGCGATACTCCCCCAGCGAGATCCACAAATCATCAATCGGTGGATCTTTGCGCAAATCCACCCTGATGATGTCCGATCCATCAGCATGTTTCACCGTCAAAGGTAAACGACTAGCCCATTTAGGATGAGCATTATCATAAGCATAACGCACCTCATAGCGACCTGATTCCGGCAACTTGACTGAATATTCAAAAGCATGCACCTCCGATTTACGTAAGCGTGCTTTGCGGTATGACAAGCCCACCAACTTTCCATCCACATGGCAAGGCCAATCCTGCATTCCTCTCACCTCAAGATCATCGATGACGATGCCTGCTAATTTTTTTGGATCCACAAAATGGGGAACTTGCTTTCTGCGTTTGGTCTCCAGCGTCTGCTTATCAGCAAGCAAGCGCTTCCGTAATTCAGGATAAGAAACATTTTGCACAGACTGATTTCCATCCAATGCAAGACAGGCCGCAGTTGCCGCCGCCTGACCAAGAGACATCAAAACGGGTTCCATACGAATCGAAAGAAAAGCAACATGTGAAGCAGACAAAGACCAAGGAAGCAACAAATTTTCACACTCTCCCCTCCTCGGAATCAGTGAACGATAACTGATAGGATAAGGCCCGGGGCCAAACATAAAAATTCCCCCTTCAATTTGCGCATGCCCCTCATCATCGACAAATCTCTGATAATTATGCGCATCCATTGGATAACACGCCAGTCCGACCGAATCCTCCGCTGTGCGTTGGCCTAACACATTTTTCTGGGTCATAACGTAGTCACTGACCATGCGTCTGGACTCACGCACGTAGATTTGAAACGGCCAATGATCACTGTCGCTGAATTCATCTTTGGACAAACCCCATTGCAGCACCTCCTTACGCACCTTTTCCGGCACCCGAGCATCATGACCCAGAAACCAAATCAGCCCTAGCTGATAATCAATCTGCGCTTTGATGTTTTTTTCACGCTGCTCATAATCGCCCTCAACATAATCATCCGTCCCGCGAAGAAAATCCACGCTGAATGGTCCATAACTATTAAAATCTGATTTTCGATTAGGCATGGAGAGGCTCAAGCCCAAAGGGTTATCAAAACCCGCTTCAATGTATCGTGCCAATAACTCATATTGCTTGGCGTCATATCCATCAGGTTGGGGAAAGGGAACAAGATTTTCTTTTTTATCAGTCACACACAGACGAAAATTAAATGCCTGAATCAACTGATCTGCACTGCCATCCTCCCCTACGGATTTGCCATCGCTGTGATGCATACCCGGCAACAAACCGCTAGCCGGGTTGCCTACTTCATTCCATGGATCTACGGGCAATTGAAACTGATGTTCAACCGTCAATTGCTTCTGCACGCCCGCATACGATTCCCCATATTTTTTTACCGACTCCC
>DAOUQC010000010.1 GCA_030625775.1 Verrucomicrobiota bacterium | reverse complement strand
CTACTAACATTGAAAACCCATATGCCCATAGTTAAAGTTGGCGGACGGGTGCGTTAGCGTTATCCAATTCTTTCATGATCCGGTAGAGGATTACAATATCGCGCATTTGTGCCACTTCCCTGGGTTTCGCTTCAACCCAATATGACTCCGTTTCCTCGATCAGTTGAAAGCGAATGGTGTGCGCATTTTGCAGCAACTCAGCCTGTTTTCCACCCATGGTCGATCCGGCGTGGAAACTGGTTGAGTAGTAATTTACACCCTGGGAAGTTTTGCCGCTAAAGGTCAGACTCTTACTGGATAACGTAAAAGGTGCATTCTTATCCACATAAATCCGTATCTGCTTCAGTCTCTCTCCCATCAGGTCGGCAATCGGCACTTTAAGCCATATTGCAGGTCTCCATTTACCAATTTCCCGACCCAGTTTAAGATTGGGCACCAAATAGGTAGTGCCTTTCATGCCGTTTTGCGTGTAATACTCAAAGTTATTCTCTTCGTTTTGCGAAAAGCTGAATCCGGATGAGAGTAATCTGGACATAAGCTCAGCACGATCTCTCAGCTGAAATTCGGTGAGAGGCCACACATGCTGATTGCCGCTACTATCAGCGGTCTGCACCTTTCCACCAAGGTTGAACCGTCTGACAGTCTCCTCCAATGGCTTTCCATCCATTTTGGTTGGGTGAAATTGCTCTGAATGGGGAGGAAGAGAAGCGTCAAAGAAAAATTGGTCAGAAAAATCTTCTTCCGAGGGCAATTCAATACCAAAATCCGGGGCACTGGCAAAAGCGTTAACCCGCAGGTAGATGGCAATGGAAGCCCCTAGTTCATCCAAACTACTGCGGGGAAGTTCCACACTGTCACCGACTATGTCTATTCCATGTAAGGTAAGGTTTTTTAAACTTGGGTCGAGTGATACCAGCTGCTTCAGAACGGCGTCTTCAACGAAGAATTCGCGAGCAGTCCACTTTTTTCCTCCCTTTTTTGAACCACGTGTAACAGTGTTCGACGGGACGTTCACTTTCACTTCTTTCCCTTCCGCATTTTTGAATACAATCGATACGAAGTCAGCCGGTTTGTCTGAAAAACCTCCTACATGGAGTCTCGGCCACCAGTGATTTTTTGACTGGGCAATTGCCACGTAGACCGTAGCCGCTAGTTCATCTGGGGTTGAAGATCTCGGGATGAACAGCCTGGCATCGATTTCCGGGATGGGAACAACATCCATGATTCGCAGGAGGTTGACTGCGATTACCTTTTGGCTATCGATGTCAAACCGCGTCATAGGCACGGTAAACACTTGACGATCCGCCCGCTCCAAAGTGATAGATTCTCCGGTAGCACGGAGGATTTTAGCTTTGAGCTCCTTACCATCGACTGACTTCAGTACCACTACGATTGGCTTAGTTTGCCCTCCGCTGATTGTGTTGGTCGCGAACAGAAAGATTAAACTAAAGATTATTTTGTGTCCCCTATAAGAATTGTTCCTAGGAGTCTGATTATTCACCCCCGTCGAGCTTACGACTCCGGCTGGATCAAATTGGCGGGGGATGGAGGATGATACCACTTTCATTTTCGGTGATTCAATCACGGGCATCCCGTATGGTCAAGCCTCAAGACAAGCCAGCTGCTAAGCATAGTGTGGATAAACTATGTTCGTCCACAACTGACGCAATTAGAGGCTGTTAGAATAAGGTGATATTTTTATGTTTCGTGCGGATTTCGGATAAAAAGCCTCAGTTTAAAGGGGGTGAGCGGCACGAACGTGGAGGAAATGTGGTGATCACTAACCTTGACTCTGCGAAGCTATTAGTCCTATGATCGTCCTTGAGGCACGTTACCCCCCCAATAACATTCTCCTGAAAATCAATGAAATCGACACTCTTATCTCCTCAACCTGTACCGATTGTTCAAGCAAATGTTAAGCAGGGTGTTGTAATTGGGTTGCTTGCGGCTGCGATTATTTATGGACTGTCGCAGATGGGCTTCGCGCGGGACTTCACTTCGTCTACAGGACAGAAAATTGTTGCCGAGCTTGTTTTCGTTTCAGGAGATAACGTCACATTGAAGCGTCCCGACGGTAAAACGGTTGGTGTGCCTATGAACCGGTTCAGTGACGAGGATCAGAAATATATCCTTGAATGGAAGAAAAACAACAAAGGTAAAGTTCCTGAACATCTGAAGAATAAAAAACCTCGTATGGATATGCGGGTGAGTACCGGAAAAACTTTAAAAGATGATGATAAAATATCTGGATATATCGATGAGCACAAACAGAAGATTCATATAAAAGTGAGCTTGGAGAATCAGGATACCGTTTACCCGATCGTGGACGCAAAGCTGACGATTCTTGTTATTGGAAGAAGCCCCGAGTCGGGTAATGACGCTATTGTTTACAAAAAACAATTCACTAAGATCGAATTACCCCTGAGTGAGAAGAAATCTTACAATGGCAGTCCGTTTGAGTTGTGGTATGACGATCGGGGAGCGATGTATGGTCACAAATACAGAGGTTACATCGTTTTTCTGGAGGATCCGAACGGTAAGATATTGAGTGAAGTGACGATACCTGGTAGCGCGGAGAAGTATCTGGAGGCAGCGAAAAAATTGAAAGAAGGCGACGTCTTTGACAAGCGATACATTAAAAAGGACTCGGTCCGGCTCGATAAGTCAGTCAGGGGGGTGAAGAGGTGACCGGTCTGGTCGAGGTTACTCGACCAGGGCCGTAAGACCGTTTCATTTCATACTTTTCTGAATGCTGTATTCGAATTAGGGGGCAACCCTTAGCATAAGACTGCGCCAGGACCATTTTCATACTCGGCAATGTCTCCAAATACATGCTTTTGTATGGTAACAAGCCTGAAAATACTCCGAACATGAAAGGTTAAATGAGTCAGAAGCCCTGTCAGAAAAGGGCTGTAGCATTTTTATATTGACGATGCCGCCTGAGGCTCAATCCTTGACCGATTCGATTAGTGGCAATAAAAGTAAATCACTGCTCTACTCAAACTTCTAAATCTGACCTAAAATGAAATACTTCTGTACAATAGGCACTTTTCTATTACTCACTCTTGATTCCTACGCTCAAGATGGCAACGCACAGGTCCCTAAACTTCAGTTCGACGGTCAGGAATACACCTTTCATCACGCTGGGAATACTTCCCTTGCCCTGCAAAATTACTATTACCCAACAGGCCAGGATGCTGAAAAATCAGCGGCACGCATTGTTCGAGGCACTTTTATAGGTATTGGGGATTGTCTCGCCTATGCTCAAGCGATCGGGAAGTCCATCAAGTCAAAGCAGCCGGACGCCAGCTTCTCACTGATGCCGGATTCCAATCCAAATGCGGCACTGTTTGCCCAACTCACATCTTCAAGTAACGGGAATTTTCACACTATCGATATCTGGCATTTAGTGAAGCCTGACCCAAAGTTTCCTGCCATTCTTGTAACTCAATTTTCACTTCGTGCCAGTGGTCCTGATGCTCGAAGCAAACTGAGTGCTTTGTTGAACGAGCGGCTCAAGGTGTGGTCTGCCGGAATGCTCAAAGGAAAATTTCCTGCACCGGTTCTGCCTTTCAAAAAGGAAACGGTAGGTGACCACAGTGCAGCGGGAGGTTTGGTAAAAGTCGAAGGTTTTAAAGCGGGTGCCTTTTATAATGTTGATGCGAATTTTGCTAAAAAACTTGGTGGAAGCAATCCGCCGCCAGCACCATTCAAAGTCACCGTCCCATTAAAATACAAAAAATCCGTAGTGATCAACGGTGCTCCCAATGTTCCCGAGATTGCGGTTTTTGCGATTACGGATGAGCACAAACAAATTATTGAGTCTGTCCATTACACAACTTTTCGACGGGCAAAAAATGAGGAGATCGTCGGCAAACTTCCCTTTTTTGCGGCTCTTATCGAGGTGCAGCTGGCAATCCCTGCCGTGAAGCCCAAAGGCGGGAGAGCGATAGATCGTTATCGAACTAAAATAGGCGGCATGGATGCTGCTGTGGTTCTCACCGAAATAAAGAGACCTGATGGCTCGAGCTTTTTTCAGAAATTTATAGCTCTTCCGCAACCCGGCGAAGAACAAGGTCTGATCATCATTGGCAAAGTTGATACGAGTAAGTCGCCGGATGTCAAAACTGCTAATGATCTCACTTCGAAAGGATTTGCTGCACAGGTTTTACATTCGACTGAGTTTATCAAGGCTGAGTAGGAGGTTTTACGTCCTACTACTAGGAATTTGCTTTCTCACCCTCCTTGTCCTTTGGTTACCTAACCGGGGTTGGAGGGGGGGAAGCACAAGGCTGTGCCAAGACCATTTTCATACTCGGCAATATCTCCAAATGCATACTTCGGTATGGTATTGATGTAACTTATACTGATCCATGAAACGACAAGCTCTTCTGTTAATCACCCTTTCACTTTGTTTTCTCGGCCCATGTATCGGCGTCGTATCGTTTGCGGCCGAGGACTCGGTGAAGGTGATGTTCGATACCGAGTGGCGCAGCGAAAGATTGACTCTCCCCACAGGCTTTGCACCCGATCTGAGCTTGCGTGGCATCGAAGAAATTCGATTTGCTCCGGGCATGTTCGAGCCGGACCACGAAGAATTTTTCTCGTACGCTCTGGTCTTCTACCTGCCGAATCAGAAGCCGCTGACGCAGACACAGATTCACACCGAATTGCTCAAATACTACCGGGGGCTGGCGGCTTCGGTGGGGCGTGATCGCACACCCAAGATCGAAACAGACAAGTTCACACTGGCCCTCACACCGCTTGAAGGTAAGGATGGGCAGTACACTGCCGTTCTCGACTGGGTGGAGCCGTTCAAAACAGGCAAGGCTCAAAAACTTCGCTTTGAAATTGAATCGGCCAGGATCGCTGACATGAACGCATCGCGTCTGTCGATGTCGGCCTCGCCGCAGAAACCAAATCACAAGCTGTGGCCTGTTCTGCGCAAGGTGACGGCGTCGGCCAAGTTTAGCAAAGTGACCAAGTGAAACGTCTGAGTCGAGCTCTGTTCTCGCGCCGGCAATTCATGGCGGGCGCATTGTTTGCTTCAGCCACATCTCTGGTTGCCCGGAAGCCCCTGGCGCTGTGGCCCTCGTTTCGGGGATGGCGTGCTTCGGGTGTGGCGGCAGATCAGAACCTTCCGTTGAAATGGAACGTGAAGTCGGGTGAGAATATTCGCTTCAAAGTTTCGATTCCAGGGCTGGCGCACTCCAGCCCGATCCTCTGGGGGGATCGCCTTTATTTGACGACGGCGCTCAGCAGCAAAGCCGGCGCGGCGTTCAAACCAGGACTCTACGGATCGGGTGAAGCGTCGAAGGACCGATCGGTGCACCAGTGGCAGGTGCTCTGCCTTGATGCCGGCAGCGGCAAAACCATCTGGTCGAAAACCGCCACCCAAGGTGCCCCCCAAGACAAGCGCCACATTAAAGCTACCTATGCCAACGCCACGCCCGCGACCGACGGCGAAACCGTGGTCGCGATGTTCGGATCTCAAGGCCTGTTTGCGTTCAGCGCAGCCGGCAAACCGCTTTGGAGCCACGATCTGGGCCGCCTGGATGTTGGTGCCTACGACGCGCCGACCTTCGAGTGGGGGGCGGCCAGTTCGCCGGTGATTTACGGCAATCAAGTGTTCGTTCAGTGCGACACGCAGAATGAGTCTTTTGTTCGAGCGATCGACTTGAAGACCGGCAAGACCATTTGGAACACCCAGCGCGACGAATTGCCGTCGTGGGGGACACCGACGGTCTACACGGGCGTGCGCACCGAATTGGTCACCAATGGATCGAACTTCATTCGCGGTTACGACCTGGAGACAGGCAAGGAACTATGGCGTTTGGGCGGCAGTTCGAAGATCACCACACCGACGCCGATCTTCTCAAAGGATCGGATCATCGTTGCCAGCGGTCGTTCGCCAGAACGTCCGATTTTTGCCATTCGCCCGGGTGCGGTCGGCGACATCACCCTTGCCAAGGGCTCCACATCAAACCAGTCAGTGGCATGGAGCAAGACCAAACGCGGTCCGTATATGCCGACGCCGATCATCGTGGGCAATGTCGTCCACACACTCGGCAACAATGGCATCGTCGGTGCGTACGATCTCAAGACGGGTGCCGAACACTACTACCGGCGCATGCCCGACGTCACCGACGGTTTCAGCGCGTCTGTGGTCAGTGCCGATGATCTTTTATATCTCGGAAGCGAGGACGGGACCGTGTACGTGATGGCGGCGGGACCGCAGTTCAAATTGCTGGCCACCAACTCGATTGGTGAGCCCATCATGGCCACACCGGCCATCGCCGGACGAACGCTGTTTGTGCGCGGATCACGACATCTTTTCGCAATCGGTCAGTGATTGTGCCCGGGATTGCTCGAAAAGGGGTAAGAAAAAATGTGGATTGGTATCGATGAAAAATAAAAAATACATTCTCTGGGATAACGATGGCGTACTGGTGGAAACAGAAAAGTGGTACTACGAAGCCAGTAAAAAAGCCCTGACTGATCTCTCCATACCCATGGAGTTTGATGCTTACATGAAAGTCATGGTGGCAGGCACCAGCGTTTTTGACATTATCACAGACTATGGGCACTCCCCGGATGATATCGTGATACACAGGGCTCGCCGGGATGAATACTACCAGGAGTTTCTGAAAACTGAAAATCTGGATATTCCCGACACGGAAAATGTCCTGAAAATTTTATCGACTCAATACAAAATGGGTATTGTAACCAGTTCCCGCCGCGTGGATTTTGATCTGGTTCACAACAAACGACCCTTGATAAATTACATGGACTTTGTGCTGGCAGGCGGTGAATACCCTAAACATAAACCACACCCTGACCCCTACCTTGCAGGGATGGAGAAATTCAAGGCTACCCGAGACGAAACCATAGTGATCGAAGATTCTCAGAGAGGATTGACTTCAGCCCTGGCAGCAGAAATTGACTGTATCATTATCAAAAACGAGTTCACCAAGACTCAAGATTTTACAGGTGCACAGGTAGTTATGAATTCCATCCTGGATTTACCCGGATACCTTAGAGGTGGACCCGGAAAACGGAGCCAGTGCCTAAGTTAAGTTTGTGATGTGCTGAGGGGTTGGCAATATAAACCAATACCTCATGAAAAAGAATAGAAGAAAATTCACACCCGAGTTTAAAGCCAGGGTCGCTCTGGAAGCAGCAAAGGGAGTTAGAACCATTAGCGAAATCGCGAGTGAAGAACAGCTCCATCCCGTGCAGATAAGCAAATGGAAGAAAGAGCCCCTGACGGGAGCCTCTACGGTTTTCGAGAGCGGATCAAGCATCCGCAATACCGAAGATGTAGCAGAGAAAAAACAAGCGCAACTTGAACGTAAAATCGGGCAATTAACAGTCGAAGTCGATTGGTTGCGAAAAAAGTCCAAGGAGTTGGGACTCTAGAAGAACGAAAAGCCATGATTGAAAATACAAATATATCAATAAGCATTCGTCGCCAGTGCCAACTCCTGGAAGTGAATCGAAACCGCTTGGAGGCCACTGCGCCAAAAATGAACTCAGATGATCTGGGCCTCTGCCGCTTGATTGATGAAATTCATCTACAAGCCCCTGCATTCGGTGCGCGCCAGATACGAGACTTACTTCGGGTCGAATATGGGAAATCTGTCGGACGTCATCGAGTAGGAAGACTTATGAAAGTGATGGGGGTTGAGGCTATATATTGCCGTCCGCGTACCAGCATTCCTGGAAAAGGAGATGAGCACAAGAAATCTCCTTACTTATTGAGAAACAAAGAGATAGTGAAGCCCGATGAAGTGTGGTGCACCGACATAACCTACATCCCGATGGGAGGGAGCTTTTGCTATCTCGTGGCAGTGATGGATTGGCATACCCGGGCTGTCCTATCATGGAAACTCTCCAACACGATGGATGTGGACTTTTGTCTGGAAGCATTTCGAGAAGCTGTGGAAATCTCCGGGAAAATGCCGGAAATTTTCAATACCGATCAAGGCAGTCAGTTTACATCGGAAGCTTGGCGGGAGGAACTAGGCTCTCACAAGATTGAATTGAGCATGGATGGGAAAGGCTGCTGGGTCGACAATGTGTTCATCGAAAGGCTTTGGCGGAGTGTTAAATACGAGGAAGTCTACTTACGCGAGTACCGTGATTTACACGAATTGGAATGTGCGCTTGGGAAATGGTTTGATAGATACAACCACTGGCGACCGCATTCGTCATTAGCTGGCTATCGGCCATGGGAAGTTTATCGGCCCAAGGGCAAAAATCCGATTGAACGGGAAGAAGACAAGGCCGCGTAAAAACCAAAATCTAACGAAATTTAAAAAAATCCCCCGCGGGGGAAGCCCACCCTACGGGTGGGGAAGCTAGTAAAAATCTGGAGGCCTCCGGCTTTTTATTGAAACAAGAAAGAAACCAAACTAAAATACCAAAAGCCACCCAAGGCTAATCACATAGCTTAACTCTCCTGATCACTGGCTCCGCTTTCGGGTCCACCTCTGGCGCATGGTGTTTTGGGAGGTTCTTGGTGAGGGAGGTATTGACCCCTCCAACCCCGGTTCGGTAACGAAGGGGTAGGGAGGGTGGAAAAGCAAATTCCTAGCAGTCGTCACAATAAGTGTTTTTCCTCTAAAAAGGTTATGTGACTTTTGTTGCAATGGCTGTGGAGCCATGCTGTTTAATATCGGTATATTGAGGGGCTTTAAGCTCTTCTTCGACTAACAGCCGGTTTCCGCCATGGTCTGAGGTGATTTTTTTTCCGAGAGTTGAATTGGCAAGGACAAGAGTGCCTCCAGGTTTTAAAAATGGTGACCAGCTGTCATAGGCTTCTCTTGCGCCATCAATGGATTGATCGCCATCTAAGATGATCATGTCAATTTCTTGTTTCCAAGATTTTGAAGTATTAAGGGACGTATCGCGATGGATTTGAACAAAATCTAGAACGCCAAATTTATTGAGATGGTGCTTAAAGATTTCTTCTAAATCATTGGCGCCGCTTTCTTTTAATAGTCTTTCATAATGAGGGATTGAGAAGCTATCCCCAGAACAATCAAATGGATCAACGCAGTGGACGGTGCCGCCTTGGCCAGATAGTTTCAGAGCCCCGGCAAGCACGCATGCCGTTCGCCCCATAAATGTTCCAACTTCAACGATGGTTGGGTTATTTGGTAGGCCTACTGAAGTTTTTGCAATTTCAAGGCATTCTTCAGCTTTGCGCCAGCCTTCGATCGTTACGGCATTTTTGACAAGTTCTTCTAATTCTTGAAGCATATTTCCTGCTTGTTGAGTTGGTTCGGTGATTGTTTTGGGTGTGTTTTTGTATTTTTCCCACCAGGGCTTAATTGGGTAGGATTTTATAAGGGTCGTAAGATCTGTTTCTGTGTTAACGGCTTGGGCTAGAAAAGCATTCCAGTCAGCTCTGAATTGTTTTTCAGACCACATATATTTGTGGCCCCAATTGTTTTGGATATCGATTTCCCCCAAGCCAGTTTTGAGCAGTTGGTTGCGCTCGAAAGTTTCTTGAAAGCTTAAATATTTATAGTGAAAAAGCAAGAGTTCGTCTTTTTCAGGTGTCTGGATGCGGCCTGTCGGTTTAGCTCTATGTCGTCCAAGTCCAAAATTGATGTCTGTGATGGAATTTGGATCGAAAATAGATGATTTCATCATATTCCCCCAAGGGGCACCTAGGCGATGGCTTTGGCAAAGATCTTGGTCGGGTTCGGGGAAGGTCTCACTGATCATTTGATAGCCAAACGCTGGGATCAATGTGTTCTTTTCCTCTTGGCAATTGTAAAGATATGACTTTAGATCCTGATGATAAAGGAATTCATCTATATCAGTTACAATAACCCAGTCAGCATGCCCGATGCTTTCTTTCCAGCATTGGTTGGATAGACTTTGTTCAGAAAGGGCAAAAGAGTCAGCGATGCGAGGGAAGGATCTAAGATGAACTTTTGGGTGTGCGGACAGTAGGTCTTTGGTGTCGTCTGTCGAGTTGTCATCATAGATGAAATATTGATCGACGATGGAGTCGTAGTGCCGGAAAAAGAACGGTAACATCTTGACGTCATTCCTGCATTGGGCGTATAGATGAACCTTCATAAAACACGATTTTTGTTAGTGTTGTAACTTTTGTAATACTTAGCATCACATTTTTTTATATCAAGAGTTCACATGTTTTCGGGCGATAAGAAACGGCAAAATGTCTACTCCTATTTTTACAGCAAATCCGAGGGCAAACTATAATGTATACCGTCAGGAAATTAACAATGCCATTGCTGCAGCATTAGCTCATCCAGAATACGTTCTTGGTCAGACAGTTTCCCGATTTGAGGGGCAATTTGCCAAGTCTGTTGGCGTATCCCATTGTATTGGGGTTAATAGCGGAACTGATGCAATCCACCTTGCTTTAAGGGGACTGGGGGTCGGTAAGCGAGATGAAGTTATCACGGTTTCGCATACGGCTATACCTTCGGTTGCAGCTATCGAAATGGCTGAGGCCAAGCCTGTCCTTGTTGATGTTGAAATGCCTTGGTTTACAATCTCGCCGGAGCAAGTAGAGCGCTGTATAGGCGATAAAACACGTGCTGTTTTGGCCGTCCATCTATATGGCCAGTCGGCAGATCTGACATCTTTACGTCGTTTATGTGACCAGTATTCATTATACCTTATTGAAGATTGCGCTCAAGCGCACGGTGCTATGTGGGGGGATAAGCCTGTCGGGTGTTGGGGGGATGTTTCTTGTTTTAGTTTTTATCCCAGTAAGAATTTAGGTACTGTAGGAGATGGTGGGGCAGTATTGACAAGCCATGAAACATTGGCAGACAAAGTGCGGTCATTGCGTCAATATGGATGGGATGAGAGAAAAATGAGTGCACAGCCGGGGTGGAATAGTCGATTAGGCCCGCTAGAGGCTGCTATTTTAGAGGTGAAATTGCGGCACTTGTCTGAAATGACCTCTCAGCGAAAGTTTCTTGCAACCCGTTATGATACGGAATTAGATGGTCTTCCGTTATCGCTCCCCCAAGTGCGTTCAGGTTCTGAGCATGTTTTTCATTTGTATGTGGTCATGTGTAAAGATCAATCTGAGAGGGATGGGTTAGTAAGCTATCTTAAGGAGGGTGGAATTTTTGCAGGTGTGCACTATGATCCGCCTGTGCATCTGCATCCTGCTTATCAGGGGCGTATTGGGTGTAATAGTCTTGAAATAACAGAAGGGATTTGTGGCCGTATAATTTCTTTGCCCCTATACCCAGAGCTTGCTAAGGTGGACCAGGATCGTATTATCTTAAGGATAAAAAGATTTTATAAATGACCCAGTTTTCCAAAGATGCCATTCGTGGCTTGCGCCTGATTTTTTTTCCTAAAACCATCGATAATGGTGGGCTGACGGTCTTTGAGAATTCGGATGAAAGGGTCCCTTTTGAAATGAGACGGGCTTTTTCAATTACAGGTGTAAAGCCTGGAACAACACGTGGAAATCATGCGCATAATCAGTGTACGCAATTACTGGTTAGTCTTGTGGGAAAGGTGATAGTCGAGGCAGATGATGGCGGTAATAAATTTGTTTTTGAGCTAAAAGATGATGGGGTTGGATTGTTAATCCCGCCATTGGTATGGAGCAGTATTGGGTTTGAAGATGAAAGCACCTTATTAATGGTTTTTTGTGATTCATTATTTGATGAAGATGAATATATACGGGATAGATCTGTATTTTTATCCTTATAGGTATGTTTTCTTTAAGGAAATTTTGGCTCTTCGTGATTTCGTGTGGTGTTCAGGATTGCACCGGGAAAGGGTTGGGCAACTTGGTTGCTGGCTGTAAGTTCCCTGCTATCCAGTATGCGATAGCCCTGAAGTTCTCGAAATTTCTATACCCCCGGGCACGTCTTCTAGCAAGTTGCAGCTTTCCATTGAGGGCTTCTATTGCCGCACTTGTTGTCCAATTGGCATAATAATCAAGAATGCCTTCCAGATTTTTCTTAAGGCTTTTAGCTAACTTTTTAAAAGGTTTGAGACGACTTCTTACTGCCCATGAATAAAACCATCCAAAGTGTTCTTCGGCGGCCTCCCGCGTGTCGTAACACCACAGATCTTGCAAGCCCTCCTTCAAGCCCATCGCCCTTCCTATCTTATTGTATTTGACGCAAATCCGTTCTCGCATTTCAAGTGCTTTGTCACTCAGTCTTTCCGCATTACCTCGTAATGCCCAGTGCGCCCCTTTCTCCAAACCTCCCATTTCTTTAGCTACAGTTTTACGCACTTCGTCAAAAGCCTCACCAGCCATTTGCATCACATGAAAACGGTCGAATACCTTTTTTGCATCAGGTAAATATTGGGCTGCTCCTCGTTGAAAAGCACGACTCATATCCATGGCTATTTCATTTATATTTTCAACCGACCCATGAAAACCAACGAGTTGCTTCGCAAATTTGCCTATAGTTTCAGCGTCTTTTCCGGGAGTCATGAAGAGCAAATCATGGCTATCAAGATTAAGGAAAACAGTCACATACTTGTGCCCTTTACGTCGACTCGTCTCGTCAACAGCGATTCGCTGCACTTCATCCCAGCAACTTTTCTTCCAGGCTTTTTCAACGTAATGGTGAATAATGCTCCATATGCGTTGGTCGTTCTCTTCCATGATCGCCCCTACTTTGCTCACCGCCATCTCTGCAGATAAGCGCATCGCCATCGCCTCGAATAACAAGGTGAAACCACTTCCTTCCCTAGCCCATGGAACTTTGACTTGGTGGACTCCACACTTCTTGCATTTGACCCTGGGAACCTGCGCAATCAGTTGCGTTTCGTATTGCCAAAAGTTCAAATGCCGCCAACGCCTTTCACGCTTATCATGAATGGGGCACTCTTTTTCCTCGCAGCACGGACAGGGCAGCTTTTTTGTGTCAGATTCAACACTTACGTGCAACACCAGTTTTCCGGGCTTATCTTCAAATCGATTGGACGTGATCCTCCACGGATACGTCAATGGCAAGGCTTGGGCAAAAAGTTCGTTACTATCCACCCTTGAAACAAGCCTATTTCAATAACCTTTCCAAGCCAATTTCCACACAAAATCACAAAGCCCCAGCTAAAACACTTCGTTCCTTTTCTAACGGGGGAAAGAGCCGTCATGCTCGATGTAATCCTAAGGTCGCGTCCATACCCGGATGGAAGACAGCGCTAGCTATACAAAAACCCTGACTGTGAAAGGGCGTTATCAAGCGAAAGTGAGTTTGCGTAATAACGTTGGCCACTGCGAATGCTTGTCACTTATTTCTAGCAGTAAACGGACTCCGATAGTATGTGATAGGGGCGTCGGTCTTTTGGTCCCCGTCCAGGGCCTGTATTAAAGGGGCAATTTTAACACGTAATTGATTAGATTAGATACAATGGCATCACAACCGATTTTGGAACTTGCTAGCATCAACTTAGATGAAGTGGCCGTTACTAAAGAAGAGATTCTTGAACTGAATGCGCAGCGCGAAGAGTTTGAGCAGTTAGACAGGCTGATTTCACTTGATCTCGAGCTGGGGCTTGCCGTGGGTATTAAAAAGCAGACTGCCGAGGAATTCTGGACCCGAGGGCATATTCCCGGCCGCCCGATCATGCCTGGTGTTCTGATGATTGAAATGGCGGCTCAGTTGAGTTCCGTTATTTATCATCTGAAATTTAATACAGCCGGGAAAAAGTTTTTTGGTTTCGGTGGGGTAAATAATGTGAAGTTTCGTGGTAGTGTGGAACCGGGATGTGATTTTCTCATGATCACAAGAGCGAAAAAACTGAGCTCGAGAATTGCTGTATTTGAATCCCAGGGTTTTGTTAATGATAAAATGGTTTTTGAAGGGGATGTTACCGGGATTGTTATTTAAGCCATCATTGCTGCTGTGAGATTTCTGGACAGAGCCCTATTGCATTGGGTGATCGATGAATCGAAGCGTTCGTTTCGTTCGATCCTGGATGTGTCAACGCCTGCCTACCACTCGCTGCCTTTTAGAATATTCGTCGGTGCTGTTGGCAACACGCCGTTTCAAAAACACCACCCGACGCCATCACGCTATATCGAGACGATAACAGACCTCCGACGTGAGAGAGCCGGGGGTGGATTCTGTTCATCTACCAGTTTACCTTTTTGTTCTCTGCGCCATCTTATGCCAATTTTATTCTCTTCTAAAAAGGAACTATCTCATGACGAATAACGACATCCTGCGCCGCTTGCGCCACGCTTTGGACATCAACGATACAAAGGTGGCTGAGATCATTAGCAAAACAGGGGAGAAAACAAGCCGATCCCAGGTGAGCCGCTGGCTGAAACGCGAGGACGAGGAGGGCTGCAAAACCATTTCAGATGCGACACTTTGTCGTTTCTTTGATGGGCTCATTATTGAAAAACGAGGTGCTCGCCCCGATGGCACGGTTCCTGAGACTTTGCATGTTCTTAGCAATAACGAGATCCTCAAAAAGCTTCGAATCGCCCTGGAAATGCGCAACGAAGATGTGACCGCCGTGTTCGAAAAAGTTGGTTTTGTCGTCTCAAAAGCTGAACTCGGATCATTTTTTCGGAAGGAAGGACACCGCAACTATCGGCCCTGTCCCGAACAGGTGTTGAGAAAGTTTATTCAGGGGCTCGGCATGAAACAGGATTGATCTTTAGTCCATAAAATTGCTCACTTCCCCAATGAATACAAATGCGATTGGGTGCGCAGATACATGACGCCATCGGCGACGGCAGGGGTGGCAAATGTCTTTTCGCCGAGTTCCGTTCTGGCCAACACTTCAAACCTTCGGCTGGCAGCCAGGACCACGACCTGACCGCGCTTGCTGATGCAATACAAACGTCCCTGGATCCAGATTGGCGAGCTGTAGAATTCGCCTCCGACACGCTCCCGCCAATGCAGTTTTCCGGTCGCTGCGTCGAGGCAGGTGACGACTCCACTGTCGGTCCACAAGTAGATAAGCTCGTCTTTGACCACAAAACTGGGAACAAGTGGTACATTTTTCGTTACCTCATAGACAAGCTCGCCCTTCGCGCTGCCAGGTTTTTCGGGACGAACGGCGACAAAGCGTTGCCCGGACAGGCCTTTGCCAAAACTGCCGAATACCAGATCACCAAACAGTTGCGGTGAGCTGACCGTGCGATTATCCCAGATTTTATCAATTTCCCAACTGATGCGGCCACTTTGCAGATCGACCGCAGTGATACCATGTGCAGTGCTGGAAAAAATAGCTTCTGCTCGACCGTCCGAGCGGCGGATGCAAGGCGTCGCGTAGCCGGCTAGTTCAGATTTTCTGTCCACTTTCCACTTTGTCTCACCGGTCTTTCGATCGAGGGCAATCAGAAAGCTTTTTCCCGGTTTCATATCCGTGTCCTTGGGCAGGTAATAGGCAAAGCGCTTCGGATCCATCTGATCATTCGCCAGTATCACCAACCCGTCGGCGATGATCGGAGAATTCGAAGAGCCGTGCAGTCCCTTATAGGGTCCAAGATCCCGCTGCCACATTTCCTCTCCATCCAAGCTTAGTGCCGTCATCAAAACCTGTTCCGGGTTTGACCAGACGAAGATGACGCCGTCTTTATCAACACAGGGCGTTGCAGAGGTAAAATCGTTGTCCCGATGCAAGTAGTGAGACTTGATGGGATAATCGCGTCGCCATTGAATCCGACCGCTGTTCGCGTCGATGCAGAGAATGCTGCGATGACCGTCCTCTGCATGATCTCCAGTTAGAAAAAGTTTTTTGCCCCATAACACAGGTGAACTGCTACCCTGTACCGGCAGGTCAATTTGCCAGTTGTAGTCATTTGCGGTCCATTTGACAGGGATGCTGGTAGCTGTGCTGATTCCAGACCCATTGGGACCGCGAAAGCGCGTCCACTCCTGAGCAGCGGAGTTGGAGCATGGAAGGACCAGGGATAGGATCAGAATGGTGAGAACCGAACGCATGTCGTCGACAATACTCAGAAAGAGGCGGCGGCGCAAGACGCAGGGCACAGACTATCAGGCCGTGGCTACGCACAGTAACTCCCATGGAATCGGGTATTGCTCCTTGAAGTTTTCATCCCGTCTTTTAGTTTGGGCGTATCAAATTAAGAAAAAAATCTATATGAAAAAAATAATTTTATTGGCGGCGGTAGCAATTCTATCAGGCATGAATGCAAGTGCAGGCGAATGGGTTGCGCTTTTCAACGGTAAAGATATCGATGGTTGGGAGAAAAAAGGAGGCGAAGCAACATACAAAGTTGAGGACGGCAGTATTGTTGGAATCACCAAACCCAATACTCCGAACACCTTTTTGTGTCCGCCTAAAAAACATGGCGATTTTGAACTGACCTTCGACGTTAAGTGTGATCCAGCCCTCAACTCAGGCGTGCAAATTCGTTCCATATCCAATGCCAATGAGGTTCCAAGCGGTCTGTCTGAAAAAGATGCCGTGAAGGCCAAGAAGAAAGCTGATGGGAAATCGCTTTTTGGCCCTCAGGTGGAAATTGCCGCAAATGGCAACGCAGCTGGTGTCTGGTTTGAAGGTGTCGGTGGATGGTTGCTGGATCCTAAACCTGAAATAATAAACAAGGCCTACAAGAAAGACGACTGGAACAGTTATAGAGTTCTCGCGAAGGGTGAGCATATCCAGGTTTGGGTAAACGGCACGAAAATATCTGACGGCAAAGACACTCGCACAAATTTCAAAAAGGGTCGCCTGGGTTTCCAGGTTCATGGCATAGGTAAGAAAACTGATACTCTTTCCGTCCGCTGGAAAAACATCAAGATTCGTGAAGTTGAATAGGAGTGAGAGAGTGATGGCGGGGCCGCCTTTACCGGCTGAATCTTAATCCTATCCCGGTTGAATTTTCTTTCGGAAACATCTGATAATAGGTGGTTTTATTCCTATATTGATTAATCGCGGTTGGTGAAGTCTGCTGCTAATAGAATGATGAATGTAAATGGTATATTCTTAAGAAGTAATGGCCTTGTTCAAAACATGGCCGAACGCCAACGAGACCGGACTTTACAATTTGCATGGGTGGTCTGTCTCTTCATTGTGCTGATCAATCTCTTTTCGCTCTCTGTATCAGCAGCTGAGAAACCTAATATCGTAATCATCTATGGAGACGACATGGGGATTGATAGTGTCGATGATTTTAATCAAAAACTCGGCTTGGAAACACCGCATTTGAATCGTCTTGCCTCTGAAGGCATGTCGTTTATGGACGCGCATACTACCTCGGCAGTGTGTACCCCGTCACGGTATGGTTTGCTCACCGGGAGATACAATTGGAGATCAAGACTCAAGCGGGGTATTGTGGGAAAATGGGAACGACCCTTAATTGAAGAGGGGCGGCTCACTTTGCCATCCATGCTCAAAGAACATGGTTACGCCACAACCATGATCGGCAAATGGCATCTAGGATTTCACTGGCCGAAACGGGGCGGTGGTATCACTGAAAAAGAGGCTGAGATCGATTTCACCGGACCGATCACAGGTGGACCCACCGACCGGGGTTTTGATTATTGGTTCGGTGATGATGTTCCCAATTGGCCGCCCTATGCCTGGCGGGAAAATGAGCGTTTACTGGGTGAAATCACCACTACTGCAAAAGCGTTGGGTATCACTTCTTATTCCGGCGTCGGGGATGGTCCGGCTGTTGCCGATTGGAGCCTGGAGGCGGTTCTGCCCGAGTATGCAAAACGTTGTTCGCAATATATTCGTGAACAAGCTAACGAAACCAAGCCGTTTTTTCTCTATTTCCCCATGCCCTCGCCACACACACCCATTGCTCCCGATGAAAACTGGAAAGGAAAGAGTGGGATTAGCGACTACGCCGATTTCCTGTTGGAAACCGATTGGGCCGTGGGAGAAGTGCTTAAGGCACTTGATGAAAGCGGGCAGAAGGACAATACATTGGTGATTTTCTCGACCGACAACGGCACTTCACCCAAAGCGAATTTTGAGGAGTTGGAAGCGGGTGGTGTTCACCTTATTGAGAACTGGCGAGGTTATAAGGCCGATGCCTTCGAAGGTGGGCATCGCGTACCTTTTATCGTGCGCTGGCCTGGAAAAATAGCTGCCGGTTCCCGGTGTGAAGAGATCGTTTCTCTTGTCGATGTAATGGCAACGATCGCCGATGTCGTTGATCATGAACTCCCGGATGATTCCGCCGAAGATAGTTATAGCCTTTTACCCTTACTGCTCGGCAAAAAAATACAGGAACCTGTTCACGAAGCGATTGTGTGCCATTCTGCCAGCGGTAATTTCGCTATCCGAAAGGGCAAATGGAAGCTTTTGTTTTGCCGTGGTTCGGGAGGCTGGAGTGCTCCGAGAGAAGCGGTTGCCGCTAAACAAAAGCTCCCCGAGCTTCAGTTGTACAATCTGGAAACCGACCCGAAAGAAACTAAGAACGTTTATCAACAGCATCCCGAAACCGTGTCCGAACTTACTGCGATCCTTCGCCGATATATAGAATACGGACGCAGTAATCCAGGAGAGCGTCAGCAGAATCACAATGGAGGGTTGCATTGGAAAAACGTCCCATGGGATGCGCCAGCCAAATGATCAGAGCACTCTATAGAGTAGTGCTTCGAACTTCGTAATTCAGAAAAAATATGCTTGTTGGCAACTTCTCAATATAGAGGATGTCTTGGTGGGCAAACTGATTATTCTGAAATCGGAACTGGTGACCAGCAAACCCGAAAGGTGAAAAAGCAAATTCCTGGCAGCAATCAGCTCTGATTTGAACTGCCTTGACTATACCATTTTATTATTGTGGACTAAGCGCAAGAATGAAGATGGTCGCCGGGATTTACGTTTTCTTAGCTTAATAAAATACCTGCAAACTCACAAGCCCATCGGAAGCGGCCGATACCAATCTGCTCTCTATCACTTGAGTGAGGACATCTCCGAAGAGAACAATCTGGCGACTGCCAATCCCGAAAGGTTGAAAGCTATGAGCGACCTGCTTGAGCAATGGGAAGAGGAAGTGGGCAAAACCGGCCTCCCTTTTGACCAGATTCCTCGCGTGAAGAAGAAAAAGAATTAGCCCCGTAATATAGACTTGCCTCATTGAAGAAATGGAGTGGCGGATTACCCGGGTGCATTGGCGATTTTCATGGATCTGATACTTATCGTATCTTTTTTTTATTTTTTTTGTCCAATAAGTATTCTGTTGGCTTTATTAAAGGAACAGAGCCCGTATGAATCATCCAACTTTCTCTAGAAGAAGAACTTTCAGGTTCTTAGCGTTTTGTCTTGCCTTTTTCTCTTTGCTTCAAGTGGCCCGTTCACAGCGCCCCAGTGTGCTCTTTTTGAATATTGACGATTGGAACGACTGGAACAGCGTAATTAAAGGCCACCCGCAGGCGATCACCCCGAATCTCGAGCACTTTGCTGCTCGCAGCGTCACCTTCACTCGCGCAATCTGTTCGTCGCCCGTTTGTTTTCCTTCCAGAACCTCTCTTTTTTCCGGGCTGCATCCGTCGCGCACCGGTGCCAAGTCCAACCCGAATGGCGGCAAATCCTGGCGAAGTTATGTCCCCGATGCTGTTACCCTGCCAAAACACCTCAGCGCCCAGGGTTGGAAGAGCGTTGGCATCGGTAAAAATTTCCACAATGGGGACCGGGCTGAATTCGACCAATACACTCGCCGTGATAACGAGCCAAAACCCATCCCCAAAACATACCGGAATATTAATGCCTCCGGTAGATGGGGCGTTGCCACAGTGCCGACCACTGAAATGCCCGACTACGTTTCAGTGAGCAAAGGGATCAAAGCTCTGAAGTCGAATCCCGACAGCCTTTTTCTCTCCCTGGGAATATATAAACCCCATGTGCCCTGGGTCGTCCCGCAGGAATACTTCGACCGAAATCCCTTGGAGAGCCTGCTTATGCCCGAGCACCGGGAAGACGATTTGGAGGACTTGCCGGAGCGTTTCAAATTGATGGCTCACAACGAAGCCAAGTTCGGCCCTGGCTATCACGACAAACTCGAGGCCTCGGGATACGACAGGGAAAAGGTGCAGGCCTATCTCGCCTGTGTGAGCTTTGCCGACGAACAAGTCGGGAGGATTTTGGACGCCTGGTATACGAGCCCCCACGCCGAAAAAGGTTATGTCGTTCTCTGGAGTGACCACGGCTACCAACTGAGCGAGAAAGAGGGTTGGTCAAAAATGAAACCCTGGTATGACTCCTCCCGCGTGAACCTCATGATCGCAGGCCCGGGTCTGGCCGAGGGGGTGTTCTGTGACAAGGCAGTTTCTCTCCAGGATCTTTACCCCACCTTGGTCGAGTTACTGGAGATACCACCGCCTCCACAAGCACTCGATGGCAACAGTCTGGTGCCCTTGCTCAAGAACCCCAAGTCTGAATGGGACAAACCCGTTCTCATGTCGAGCGAGGCCGATGGCATCCGTTACGACGTCGTTCTCTCCAACGACTACCGCATGACTCGATTCGCAACAGGAGAAACCGAGTTGTATCAACTCGACAGCGACCCTCACGAATTCACCAACCTGGCCGACAAGCCCGAGTATGCCGAGGTCATCGCCAAACTGAGCCGGCACCTGAGTATCAAGCATCCGAATGCAAACAAAGAGGGGTGGCTGGAAGCAGAGGATCTACCTCATCAAAGCTCATCCGATTATGGCCAGCGCGGCAACTTTCACTATCCGAAGAAACGTGAGCCTGCCTCAGGTGGCACAGTAGTCTGCGCCGACCTGCGCAAGGGGGAGGGAAGTTACATCGAGTTTGTAGTGCAGATCGAAAAGGCGGGGGAATACGAGCTTTCTGTAGTGCTCTCGGCACAGGGCGCCTGTTCACTCTCCACTTCAGCCGTTATCGACGATGTCAAACAGGCTGATTCAGCTTACCCGATGAAGGAGTTAGTCAACATTGAGAAAAGCAAAGCGGGAGTTTTAGAGCTTGTTTCGGCAGGCACCGTCAGTTTTGATCAAGCGGGTTTGCATCTGCTGCGCTTCAGCTCCAAAGTCAAAAAACAAATCCTGAAGATCGACCGCATCCAATTACGAAAACAATAAATCATGAGTAATAAAATTAAAGGAACAGGTCGCCGGGAATTCCTGCAAAGCGGATTACTGGGCACTGCGGCAGCAGGCCTGACCATTGCCTCGACAACAAACGTCTCAGCTCAGGCCCCTCCCGAAGCTCTTGAGCCCGAAGTCACCAACGATGTCGATGTTCTCGTGGTCGGCGGAGGCACAGCAGGACACGTCGCCGCGATCCAGGCCGCTCGCGCCGGTGCGAAAACGATGCTGGTCGAACGAGGCGCTCAGCTTGGCGGTGCATCGACCACTGGCGGAGTATCATTCCCGGGACTCTTTGACGCCTGGGGTAAGCAGGTCATTGCTGGCATCGGGTGGGAACTGGTCAAAGAAAGTGTGGAACTCGATGGAGGTAAGTTGCCGGACTTCGCCAAAGTGCCGCAACGTCACTGGCAGAATCAAGTTCTCACGAATCAGTTTCTCTACGTCTTGCTTGCCGAGGAAAAATGCACGGACGCAGGTGTGGAAATCGCTTATCACGAATTCCCTCAAGTTGTGACGAAAACGGAGAAAGGCTGGACGGTGGATTGCGTAGGTTTCGGCACCAAGCGACGAGTGAATTGCAAACAAATCATCGACTGCACCGGCGGGGCTGAAGTCGTTGGCATGTTAGGTTTTTCCCGCCTTCGAGAAGAAGAACGTCAGCCCGGTTCCTATCTGTTCCGACTCGGTGATAGGCATGAACCCGGGAGAACCCGCCTTAATCGTCTTTACGTGCACGGCGCAGACTCCACCAACTCCCGAACGGTAACCGTGGCCAACATGACAGGACGAAAATCCATACTCGGGAAAATCCGCAAAGAAGGCAAACGCATCACTCACTTACAACCCGAGACAGGCTTTCGCGAAAGCTACCGCATCGAGGGAGAAACCCTGGTCACGGTCAACGATTACCGATCCGGCCGAGTTTTTGACGATGCCATCAGCTACGCTTTTTATCCGGTGGATCTCCATACCAAAACCGGCGTCAAACCCAAGCCGCTCAAGCCGGGAACGGTGCCTACCATCCCGCTAAGCGCATTGATCCCCAAGGGCAGTACCAACATCATCGTCGCCGGCCGTTGTGTCAGTAGTGATCAACTTGCCAACTCGGGGCTACGCGTTCAGGCGTCTTGCATGGGAATGGGGCAAGCAGCCGGCGTTGCTGCAACTCTTGCCGCGAAGGCAGGAACGCCGCCGCTGGATGTGCCTTTGAAGGAGATACACGCCTTGCTACGCGAACACGGACAAATCGTTCCAGGCAATGCCTAGCAGTATGCCTCCAAAACGCAGCACCATATCACTGCTTACCGCCTTCAGCTTTCTGGTGCTGGCGGTGTCGGGAGTCCTTGCGTTTGTCCGTCCTTTTTCGATCCGGATCGTCGGGCTGCATTCCTTGATCGGCTTTGTATTTATCGGGCTTATTGTCCTGCATGTGTTGAACAACACGGGACACCTGGATCGCTACCTTCGAAGAAGCCGAGTCTGGGCTACTCTGGGGATTATTCTCCTTCTTGCCGCACTGTTCTTCTGGCAACCCGCACCCGTTCGTAGCGTGCTGAGTTTGAGCGGTAACCTCGGACCAGCCATCGACCGCTTTGAAGTGACTGACCAAGGTTTGAGCTACCAGTATGCGCCGGATGAACGCTACAAAATGGCGCTGAACGTTCGTACGGGATTGGGTTTTGATCCTGCAAAACCTCCTCACTTCGCCATCTGGCTGGAGAATGCTTCCTTTTATCACATCAAGACCCTGCACACGCCGACGGGTCTGACTGACGCTGCTAGCGCGTTGCCTTACTGGGATTTCAAACGACGCGGCTGGGAAGAGGCCAAACGAGAGGCCGATGCTTCCGGCAAGGATCTTGCCGAGGAACTCGGTGTCGATGCTATCTCAGCCCCAACCCAAAACAGTTCCTTCGATCCGGCCGACTACATTCTTCCTGAGAATACCGATGAATCCTTGCCTTATCGTCTGCTCATCGAAATCAATCAAGCGGGGGATGATCAGGCATCGCTCGTCTACGCGGTCGACATTGATAACGTCGATCCCCGAACCTTTCAGTTGCTCGATCTCGTTGGTTATCCCAAAAAGGAAGAAGGTGATGACGACGGCAAGGAAGTGTGGGCTCTCTACTATGTTGATGAAAATTTCGAGTCGGCTCTCGGTTTGATCGACAGCGCTTTGCTCACCATTGAGCGTGAGAAGTGAGGGCTTCAACGTCAATTTCACTTCCATCGGATTTTATCAGATTTTCAGGCAAACGAAGGCAGAATGTGGAAACAGTAGATATGAGATTGAAGCGATATAAAGCGGTTGGAATTTTAATGCTCCTTTGTTTTGCAGGTATGAGCTTTCTCCGAGCAGAGGAGATTGTCCCCGGCGAGGAGCAAACCACTTCGAAAGGCGGTACCGTGGAAATCGCCGACGGCATTCGTTCCGTGACCGGCGGGGCCGACGCAACCGGGCATGGACCGATCACTTACTACCATGTTCCATTTCAGGAAGGCACCTTCTCTCTCTCATGGAAAGTGGAGAAGGAGCAGAAGTTTCTCCTCGTCTTTGATGGCAAGCCCAACGGAAAGGCCACCCATGCCCTGAAGGTGTATTTTAATGGTGGCCCGTCGAAAAGAAGCAAGGAAGACGACCTGACTCTGATCACCTATGATGGCAGTACCAGGGAGAAAAAGAAGGCGAAGATTATCAAGCACGAGTACCACGCCGATGCCGGCAAGTGGCATGAGGTCAGTGTCACTATTAAAGGCAATGAAGCGACGCTTGTCGTCGGTCGTAAAAAATACACCGTGACGAGTGAACGCTTTCTCGAGCCAATTGAGAAAACCGGTGTCGGACACTTTTCCGGAGCGCTTCAGACAAAAGAGCTGAAGATTAATAAAGCCAAGTGATAGCGCTAACATCGCGAAACTGGTAGGCAAGGAAGAACCAATTTGATGAGAAATGCGAAGGAGATGAATGTGCGGTGGGTTTGCCGGAGTCTTCTTAGGACTTGTTCGGTAATAAGAGCAATCTCTATCCGAAACTTCCGAAGCCGCATAGGGTTAGAATATGAAGCTTTACCAAGCCATATGAAATCTTTCCAAAGCTTAGCGATCGGCTTTCTCGCTGCGATCATCGCTGTTCCTGAAATCATCGTTGCCGAAGAGAGCGCTTCCCTAGGAACTGGTGCGAAGCTGCGTGAGGTCATCGTCAGTCACTCTGATGACAACGGCATCCTTCAACTTTTTCGCAAGAGAGAGGACGGATCGAATAGTGTTCAACTGACGCATTCCATAAAGGGCTGCCGCATGCCGGCAGTTTCGCCCGATGGCAAGAAACTGGTCTATGCGGAACAGGTAGATCACAGCTTGTCGCTTTGGCTTTCGGACATCGATGGTAAGAACCCTCGTGCTCTTGTTAGTGAGGGCATGAATTTGCTTCCGTCCTGGATGCCCGACGGGCGCCATATTGTATGGATGAAATCGGAACGGGGACCGCAACGGCAGGATCCCGTCAGCAACAGTCAGATCCACATTATTAATAGTGAAACGGGCGAATCCCGAAGACTGTTCACCGACCCGGAGCAAATCAAGTTCAGCGATGGGATGCCCTCGATCTCCCCGAATGGTAAGCAAGTCGCCTTTGTCTCCAATCGAAGCGGCACCTTTCGAATCTGGGTGAGTGAATTTGACGGGAGCAATGCGCGGATGATCTCTACACCGCTCTCGGAACAGGACGAGAATCTCAAGCTGCCTATCGAGCAAAAAGTCCCGACGTGGTCGCCGGATGGCAAATGGATTGCTCACTGGGAAGGTGTAGAGATGATTCACATGAGTCCGTATACTGGAATCAGAAACCCGCAGCGGGATCAACAGATCTCAGCCACTTTTAATGTCTGGGTGGTCAGCAGTGATGGTAAAGAGCGACGGAAAGTCGGACGTGGCGATGACCCTACCTGGTCACCCGATGGATTTGTGACCAGGGCTTTTGCCGATCGCAAACGGGGTGGCCCCAAGGTCATGATCGAAACCAAATCCGGGGAAGGGGAGTTGCCAATCGTGCCGCGTAGAAAAAACTGGGGTCGGTTCACTTGGCTTCCGAAATAGGCGAGGAATCCGTAAGCCAATAAGAGGGGGCGGGCAGGAAAGGTGCGGAGCTGAATCATATGCCAGCATCGCGAAACTGGTAGGCAAGGCTTTCGGTCTTATTTAGCTGTTCCCTTCCAAATGTCGAGGATTCCAAAACTTCGCGTTCTCTTTTTTGCACTTTTTTGTCCAAAAACCTTCTATTTCTTGGACCTGTAGTAGAAGTTGCCTTTTTCATCCATGCCAACAACTGACAATAACAGCGATCACGAACGTTTTACACGCCTGCTCTTGGAGAGTGAGCCGGTGGCATTAGTTATTACGCGATGACGTCTTTCACCACCTGGCCGTGAACATCGGTCAAACGAAAATCACGGCCTGCATAACGATAAGTCAGCTGCTTGTGATCGATGCCGAGCAGGTGGAGAATCGTCGCGTGAAGATCGTGCACGGAAACGGGATTCTCGACGGCCTTAAAGCCGAACTTATCGGTTGCTCCGTAGATGGTGCCACCTTTAATCCCACCTCCTGCCATCCACAGGGAAAATCCCCAGTGGTTGTGATCACGTCCCAGAGTTGCTCCACCACCCTGGGTGCCCAGTTCCACGGTGGGTGTGCGTCCGAATTCGCCTGAACACACTATCAGGGTTTCATCGAGGAGGCCGCGTTGATCGAGATCTGTGATGAGTGCGGCCAATCCCTGGTCACACTCACTGGCAACCTTTCTGTGTGAGCTTGCGATGTTGCTGTGACTGTCCCATGGCTGCCCTTTTCCGTGCCAGGTCTGGACGAATCGAACACCACGTTCGACTAGTCGACGCGCCATCAGCAACTGGCGATTCTGCGGTCCTTCGCCATACATTTCCTGGATTGCTTTGGGTTCTTGACTGATGTCGAAAGCATCTGTTGCCTCCGTTTGCATTCGGTAGGCGAGTTCGAAGGATTGGATGCGTGCTTCCAGGGCAGATTCATCGGGCCGGGCTGCCAGATGGCGACCATTCAATTGGCGCAGCAGCTCGAATTGCCGCCGCTGCTCTTTTCCGGTGAGATGAGAATTCTGTATGTGGGCAATGAGTTTTTTCGGATCGGACTGGGAGGTGTCGACAAGCGTTCCCTGGTAGACGCCTGGTAAAAAGGCGGATCGCCAGTTGTTTGTTCCGCCTACCGGGAGTCCACCCGGGCACAGGGAAACAAAGCCAGGCAGGTTTTGATTCTCCGATCCCATGCCCCAACTCAACCACGATCCGATGCTCGGCCGAACCAACCTCTGATCGCCGGAATTCATCAGCATGAGCGAGAACTCGTGACTGGGGAGTTCGGCGTGCATCGACCGGATAATTGCCATTTTGTCGACACACTGGGAGAGGTGCGGAAACAGATCGCTCACAGGGATGCCGCTTTGACCGTGCTGCTTGAATTTAAAGGGTGAGGGTAAGGCTACTCCGGTTCGTCGTTCGGTTTGCAGGTTTTGAAAGGGCAGCACCTTTCCGCCCAGTCGGGTGAGTTCGGGCTTGGGGTCAAAGGTGTCCACTTGGGACATGCCTCCGTTTAGGAATACATGAATGACCGACTTGGCTTTCCCGGGAAAATGGGTAGTCGCTTCGGCTTCCTGTTCCATAAGACGGGCAAGCGCGAGCGAGCCGATGCCCATTCCGCTTTGGCGGAGGAATCGTCTGCGGGAGTAATCCGTGCGGGTTGGTTCAAGCATGTGGCATCCGTTATTCAGTCGATAAAATGGAATTCGTTCGAGGCAAGAAGGGCATGGACGTAGTGAGCCCAGATTTTGGGTTTCCTGTTTTCTGCGTTTCCGAGATAGTTTAGAGCGATCTTTAGTTCGTTTGCATCAGGTGATCGCGAGTATACACGTTTGTAGATCAGTCGCACTTTTAGCTCATCAGAACTGGATTGTTGAATATCGGGAAGTTGAATGAGGGACTGCGCCCGATGACGAACGAAATCGGAATTTAACGCAAAGAGTGTTTGTTGAGGAACCATCGTTTCCTGGCGTTCCACCGTACAGGCGCTGGGATCCGCTCCGTCGAAGGTTGCTGCCATTGAGGAAATGACATCACGATTCACGAAGAGATAAATGCTTCGCCGCGGGTTTGTCCGATTTCCCTTTTCTTCGAAAGGCTGTCCACCTGGCTTTAGATCGAGCTCACCACTTACCGCGAGAAGGGCATCACGCATCGCTTCCATTTTGAGCTTGCGGGAAGGCATGCGCCAGAGCAGCAAATTGGTGGGATCCTTTTTGCGGGCAGATTGTTTTTCGATCGACGCCTGCTGATACACTGCGGATAACATGATTGCTCGATGCAGGCTTTTGAGTGACCACCGGTCTTCCAGTAATTTTTCAGCTAGATAATCCAATAACTGCGGGTGCGACGGAGGATCACCGCGGGTGCCGAAATCATCTGGTGTCCGCACCAATCCTCTGCCAAAATGATGCTGCCAGACCCAGTTGACGATGACGCGGCGGGTCAGAGGGTTCGCTGGATCGACGATTGCATTAGCCAGGTCGAGACGACGTTGGCCAGCCGAGAAAGGAGCGGTTTTCCCAGAGGACAAGACCGAAAGAAATCTCGCCTCGACTCTTTCACCTCGTTGAATCGGATTTCCCCGTAGGAATACAAAGCTGTCATTCGCCGAGTCTTTAGATTCCCGGAGAATCATGGCCCGGGGCGGCGCTGTCGCCGTGAGATTCAACTGGCTGATTGCTCCCATGCTTCCGCCTACGTTGTCCCGTACCCCGCGATTGAGAAGTCTGAAATTTTGTCCTTTGTCGAGGGATATTGAGGTTGGCGAATTTGGGGCATAAAGATGGCGGCGAAGTTGTCGTTCGGTCGAGCTGTTGACGACACGGTGCTTGGGATCCTGGTCGGGAATGATTTTTTCACCGGGGCTTGCCTCGATCGAAGCTTCCAGTAGTGCGGTCATCCACTGTTGATGAGCCTTTGTAAAGATTTCCCCGTAGACCTTTGCTACTTCGACGAACGATTTTGGTTTTCGTTTCAGAAGAGCATCGAGCACGATGGGGTTCCATCTTGGCGGCTTGGTGGTGAGACGATGTTGGTCGGCAAACTTTCTGGGATCACCATTCTCCTTGGTAAGTTTCTGAATAAGTGATTGGCAGTCTATCTCGAAATCATCTTTACTAAGTTTCGCCAACTTGTGCCACGGTCCGAACACCGGGTTATTTTCATTCAGGTTTTTCAGGTAGCTTCGCCATCGTTCCAGGATCACTGGCCGTATGTCATCCGTGCGATAGGAAAGAAACGAAGTCGACGTGTCCTGTTCCGGCGTACCCTTGGCCAATTCCTGCAAATAAAGGCCTATCTGCATGCGAAGCCGTCCATGCATTACCTGGCCCTGTTCACGGGCAATATCATCGCGGAGACGTTCTCGCTTTCCCAACTCGATCTTGTAATTTTCTGGTATCGGTGGATTTCCCACCAGGGGCAGGTCTACCGGCACGCTGCTGCTCGCCAGGGTAGTGTGAAGAGAATAATAATCAGTCGTCGGGATTGGATCGAACTTATGATCGTGACAGCGTGCGCAGGAAACTGTCAGTCCCAGCAGGCCGCGGGTGATAACATCAATTTGGTCATCGAGCCTGTCATGGAGATTGCGAAACTGACGTCCAACCGTCAGGAAGCCGAGGCCAGCATGAGCGGGGTTATTCTCATCGAGTCCCAATTGGTCCGCCGCCAGTTGTTCGAGAATGAAACGGTCGTAGGGTAAATCCGCATTGAATGCCGCAATGACATAATCGCGATAGGTGTAGGAAAAGGGGAATCGCCTGAACCCAATCGCGCTGGCTCCGTGAGTATCCGCATATCGAGCGAGATCCAACCAATGACGTCCCCAGCGCTCGCCATAAGTCGATGAATCCAGTAGTCGGTCGACCACTTTTTCAAAGGCGTTCGGATCCGAATCATTCACGAAGGTTTCCACCTCACTCCAACTTGGAGGCAACCCAGTTAAGCCGAAGGTCGCCCGGCGAATAAGCTGGCTACGCGAAGCCGGATCCGATAAAGAAAGCTCTCTTTCATTCAAGGCCGTGACGATAAAGTGGTCGATTTCTGTGAGCTCCGAATCATCTTTTGTTGCTGGTGGCGAGGTTTTCTGGATTGGTTGAAAGGACCAATGCGCCTCGTACTTAGCGCCGTTCTCGATCCACTGACGGAGTTTTTGCCTTTGTTCCGGAGAAAGTTTTTTCCCCGAGTCCGGTGGAGGCATCAGCTCATCGGGATCCGTCGATTCGATGCGCTCGACCAGTGCGCTTTTTTCAGGACTGCCTGGCACCAGGGCTGCGTATCCGTTTCCCAGATCCTGCGTTGCGCCCGCGGCGATATCCAATCGCAGATCAGCCTTACGCTTGTTCGCGTCAGGGCCATGACAGTGGAGACAGTTTTCCGATAAGATCGGTCGCACCTCGCGACTGAAATCAACTTCTCCCGCATTCAGGATAGTTCCCACGCAGCAAATGGCAATCCATCCAAAGATAGCTTTGATCATCCGGTTGAAAGCAAACCGAAGGTGGAGGGGGGGATTCATCGACAGAAAATCTAAACAGAAAGTGAAGTTTTGTCCAGCACACAGAGTGTCTGATGTTCGGCATACTATTCATTGTCGTCCATACCTGGATGGGCTGGATACGACAGTCCTCTTTACGAAAGTATGCGTTAATTCCGATGTCTTTCCCTGTAACCGTTGTAGGGTGCGCCCATGTCGTCATTTCTAGCGTTTGAACTGAATCCTTCTCTGCAATCCACCTTGAAGAAGCAAGGCTTTGTCACGCCTACTGAAATTCAGGAGCGTGCCTTGCCGGCATTATTGAAAGGAGAATCAGTGGTCGGAGTCGCGGAAACCGGGAGCGGAAAAACGCTGGCTTACGCCCTGTCCGTCTTGCATAAGATGAAGCAGTTGGAGGAAGCTGGAGATCCCGTTTCCATGGCAGGGCAACCCCGGGCCGTCATCATTGTTCCCTCCAGTGATCTGGGTGAGCAGGTGACCAAAGTTTTGAAAGTGTTCACCCATGAAACTCGCCTAAGAGTTCGCTCGGCACTCGGCGGAATCACCATGGGAGTCGCCCGTCGGAACGTGGCGAGTCCATTTGAAATTCTACTGGCCACTCCAGGCCGCCTGGAGCAATTGATGCAGCAAAAGCTTGTGAACCTTTCCGATCTTCGCTTCCTCGTATTTGATGAAGCTGACCAGATCCTCGACGAGGGTTTCCTGCCTGTTATCAAGCGCATCCTGAAGTCTAGTTCCACCGACCGGCAAATGGCCTTGTTTACTGCTACGGCGCCGGCAGGGATTCAGGCTTTGATTCAGGAAATGTTCAGTCATGCGGAGCTGATCGAGACCGCGGGGCACCATCGCCAGGTTTCTAGCCTGATCACGGTAAACCGTAAAGTTCCCAGGGGAAAAAGGTTTCCATTGCTGGAAGAAATTCTTGCGGAACCTGTTGAGGGCGGATCGCTGCTGTTCACCAATACCCGCGCGCAATGCGACAAACTTGCCTCTGAACTTATCGAGAATGGTTATCATTGCGCGATTTACCGTGGTGACATGGACAAGTTGGAGCGGCGAACGAATCTCAAAGAATTTAGAGAGGGTAATGTGGATCTGCTGATTTCCACCGACCTCGCCGCCCGGGGGTTGGATGTGGAGAACATTGATCGTGTGATCAATTATCATTTGCCTAAAGAAATGGAAAACTACCTCCATCGCGCCGGCCGAACGGCTCGTGCCGGCCGCAAGGGAACAGTCGTAAACTTGGTGACCGAACGAGATTTGAATCTGATTAATCGTCTCGATTCGAAAGGGGCAGTGGTTTAACGGACGGCGAAAAATTACTTCCTGCCTTTTTTGCTCTTACGGCGGCCTTTGACGCCACCGATGCCGGGAGATGGTAGCGGGGAGCACGGGTGTAGGGACAGGATGATGGTTGACCGCACCAACCAGTAGATCCGATATGCCAAGGGAGGTAAAAGATATAGCCACTTATAATTCTGATGCCTGATGCCGCCAAATGTTCGTTACAAGATGAATCCGAACAATCAATTTAAGAAAGCTGGAGTCTGAGAGGCATTGAAGATAATCCAAATTACGATCCAAATGCCAGGCCGGAACGAGGCAGGGGCAAACGAGGCAAGGGTGAGACAGGGAGGGAACGTCCAGGCAATAAGCCGGCAATTCTCCCGCGAAACGGGCAAGCGCACCTGCCTACTGCTTCCCGTAAATCGGGGCCTTCCAGTCTTTAGGTAGCTTACCTTGGGGACGCACTCCGTGTGCCTCTGCAGGTATGGTGACCTCGTTGGCCTGAATCAAGGGCAGGCCATCCGGCAGATGTTTGATTCTGAAGTCCTTGTATTGAATTTCCATCGGCGGACCGACGTGAACTTGAACCGCCAGGACGCCTTCGAGCGCTCGACCGGCTTCATCCAAATCAATCAGGTCAGCGGTTGGATGTCCATCGATCCAATGCTGATGATGATTGCCGCGTACCAGCACCCGATAGTCATGCCATTGATCGGCAGCGAATTCCTTGACCGGCATTTCTCCAACCACCCAGGGTTGTCCTTTGCTGTCGATAATGACTTTTTCACCTGTATGGGAAAGAATGCGGCGGCCCTTTTCTTCATAGAGCATGCCGTTGTATTTCGGCACCTTGGCCACGACATCGCATTGGTAGCCGGTGACCACATCCAGTCCGAGATCCGCGCGGGATTTGCCACGATACTGAATACCACTGTTGCCTCCAGGGCTCACCTTGACCTTCACCTGTAAATCAAAATTGCGAATCGTCGATCCTTTCCAAGTCAGGAATCGATTCATTTTCAACGAGCCATCGGCCACTCCAGTGATGACTCCATTTTTGACCGACCAATACTTCGGATCTCCACTCCAGTTTCTCAGGGAATTGCCCCCCTTTATCAGATTGTAATAACCGTCCGCTCCTGGTTTTTCTGTGACTGCGCCCGATGCCTTGGGGTGCGCTGGAGTCGAAGCCGATAATTTCGTTTTCATTGCATCAAGAGGTCCGCCCAGTGTCGAAATGCGTTTGGTAGTACGTGCGCGCATCTGCTTCAACGTGTCTGCGAATTTGGGGTCGTTTGCCAGGTTGACCAATTCGTCCGGATCATTCTTTAGATCATGGAGAAACTCATAGTTATCTTCATCGATGTAACGCACGTATTTGAAATTTTCGTTGCGCAAGCCTTCATAGGCGGGAATGCGATTGCGCACGGCAAAATGCTCATGATAGGTCTCTTTGCGCCAATCATCGGGTTCGCCTGCATTAACGATGGGTTGCAGGCTATGACCCTGATAGCGTTTGGGAATCACGGCTCCCGCCCAGTCCAGAAAGGTTGCCGGCAGATCGAGATTGAGGGCGAAAGCTTCACTAACTTGTCCCTGCTGTTTTTTCGGTACCCGTGGATCAGCCACGATGAGAGGGACCCTCAGGGACTCTTCGTAGTGCGACCATTTGCCGGCAAAACCCCGATTGCCCATGTGGTAGCCGTTGTCAGCCGAGTAAATAATAATCGTGTTCTCGGCGAGACCTTCTTTTTCCAGGGCTTTCATAAAGCGACCGATGGCACCATCGATTCCACTGACCATTCGGTAATAGGCGCGCATGTTGGTTTGATATTTTTCGTCCGTATTCCACCGCCAGAAATAGCGCTCACGATTGATGGTGGTCTTCAAAAAATCGGGCTGTTGCTCAAAAATCGCCGGATCATTCAACCGCGGCGGGTACATTTCCAGATCTTCATACATTCCATCGACCGCTCGTGGCCAGGGGAAATGACCAATGCCCGGGCGACGATCACTGTCCTCTGCATGGCAGGCATTGAACCACATGTTCAATGCGAAGGGTTTACCCTTGGGTTGGTTTTTCACAAACTCAATCCCGCGGTCGACGATTAGCTCCGTCGCATGGCGCAGACTGCCGTCCGGTTGTTTTTTATAAAAGGGATTGCGCCCGATCACCTCCATCTCATCAAAGTGATCTTCTTTGACGTAGCCTTTGGGCATCTTCGCATGCCACTTGCCAAAATAGCCTGTGCGGTAACCTTTTTCTCTGAGAATATCGGAATACAAAGTCTCGACCGCATCGGGGCGGGCCTTATCCGGGTCACCTGAGGTGCCAAAACTGCGTCCCGTTAAGCCCGATAGAATCGTGGTGCGACTGACCCAGCAGATTGGGTGACTGACAAAGGCATTGCTAAAGCGTGTTCCCCGGGCCGCGAGCCCGTCGATGTTGGGTGTCTTGACCACCGGATTTCCGTAACAACCTATTGTGCTCGTGGTCTGATCATCGGTGAAAAAGAAAACAATATTAGGAGGTTCAGCCCAGACGGGAGAAGTCAGGGCGAAGAAGATAGAATAAAGAATGAATAGGCGTTTCATAAAGATGGTCATATTTGAATTTTTCCAAGGAGATAAAACAGTTGGGCACACTAACACCATACGACCTGCTGGGCAAAAACCGAGTGGTGAATGGACTGAATTTTTTTATCTATCGGTGGAAAACCTTCATGTATCGAGGGCTACTAAGTTTATGCCCGGGTTCTGACGGAGCAGGTCAGCGTAGTATGGGGTGAGTAAAGGCTCTTGCCTGAGTGTATATCACATAAGTGAGTTCTGAAAAATTACGGTGTAAATTTGGTAACTATTCAGGTTGTTATTGAGCTCATCTTTGTAGCGTCCAACACTAAGGGATCCACAGACCTGAATAGTTACTGAATTTGTAAGTTTCGGGCGTGAGTTAACGCGTTGGAGGTGAAATTTACACCTCAGATAATCAATGAGTTGTTACAAGTGGGATTCGAAGTAATCCTCAATCCGGTCGAAGGCCAGATTGATGGTGTCTTCATCGACACAGTAAGCCATCCTGACATGGTGCTCCCCGGAGGGGCCAAAAGCGCTACCCGGGGTTACCGTAACCCTGGCATTATTCAGCAGATCGATGGCGAAGTCCCTGGAGCTGGTGTGTGGAACGAGGATTTTAGGGAACGCATAATAAGCACCCTCAGGATCATTATTGGAAAATATGTGACTTGCCTTGTCCAGTCGGTGGCAGATTAATTCCCTGCGACTTTTCAGGATGTCGGCAAACTGTTCTCTGTGGTCAGAGGGTTCACTGAGCGCAACTATACCGGCCAGCTGGCTGATACGCGGCGCGCAGATCATGGTGGCATCATGAACCTTGAGCGCCTCACGTTTCAGTTCAGCGGGCATGACCATATAGGCCAGTCGCCAGCCGCTCATGGCACAGGACTTTGAGAACGAATACAGGTAAACCACGTGCTCCTTGAACTCCTCAACGCTAGCCAGATTGAAATATTTTTCCTTGTGATCATAAACAAAATCACTGTAAGGGTCATCGATGATCACCAGCAATTTGTGTTGGCGGGCGATTTTACCAACTCGCATCAGTTCCTCTCGGGTGAATATTTTCCCAGTGGGATTTGACGGGCTGACAAGAACAATCGCCTGAGTCTTGTCGGTGATCAAAGAAGGCAACAGGTCGACATCCAGTTGCCAATTTTGCTCTTCATCCAAGGGCCAGTAAACCGGCTTACCTGAGAATAATTTGATCTGCTGGATGTGTGAGGCAAAACATGGATCGGTGAGAATAATCTCATCACCGGGATCCAGCATAGTGTGAAAGAGGGTATTCAGCCCCTGCATATTGCCAGCGCTGATCAGTACATTGTCTTCGGCGGAAATGGTGAGTCCCGTCTCTGCCTTGTGGCGGCTTGCAGCCAGTTCGCGTAGTTGTGGTAAACCGTCCGGTAGAGTGTACTTGCCAGCATCAACATCCTCCGCGAGGAGTCGACTGACACCTTCGCGGATATACTCCGGTGTGCGGAACGACGGCAGGCCCCAAGCCAGTGACGCGGCACCCTCAACCTTGGAGCTTAGCATAGCCATCTCCTTGATCGCTGAAATGCGCGCCTCGTGGACATTACTGGAAACAATATCTGCAATGAAGCTCTCGGGTTCGATGTCAGTCATTCGCAAAATACGAGCAGTTGTTCGGTTTTGTGTCTCTTTTTTTCAAGTTGGGTTGTTAGTTTTTCTTTTTGATTACTTTATCAAGATTTTTGATCAGCTTCTTTCCACGCTTGAGGGCGTCCTTGGATTTTTCGACAGCCGTGCCTGTTCCAATGGCTATTGCGGCACTTGTTTTGCGAAGAAGGCTTACTGTTTCCACGTCACTGTCGCTGAGTTTTTGGCTGCTCCACTTGGCAGTCGCTTCAATGTGATTGGCTGTGGCGGTCATCGCCGTTGCCGCTTTATCTTTAGCTTTTTCAGCAATAGAACGCGTAGCCTCGCTCTGAAAGTAAGCTGCCAGTACTTTGTGGGTTTTGGCAAACTCCTGATCAAGGACGGCTTCTTTGCTCACTTTGCCCGCTCTCACATCGAATGCTAGGTTATTGAGTTCCGTAGCTTGTTCAGCCAGTGGTTTTCCATATTGTTTTTTAAAGACTTTGGAAACAGTCGAGGCCCTCGCCTGGTTGCTTAAAAGCACAGCAGCCTTGTTGATGTCCATGTACACCTTGTTATTGTTTTTTGCTATAAAGCTCGCTTTTGCTTCAGTAAAAAAACCATCGAGATCTGCAATACTGGCGATTGGGTTTTTAGCAGGTGGAGTCTTGTTTTGTGCGATAGCGTTCAGGCCGAAAGAGAAAACGGCTAATACTATGATGGCTAGAGATATGGATTTTGTTTTCATTGAATCACTGAGGTTATTTAGCATTTAATACCCTTTTCTGAGTTAACCGTAACCCTGTCGCCTGGTTTTGTGTATTCGCAGCCACTACATCTCCGCAGCGAGTGAGTGTAGTAATTTTGTGTACGGAATATTCGTACATAATCGTTTCAATTGGAATTGGTAGAAGCTCTTGAAGAACTGGTATTCCACTCACCAGGGCGGCGGCGCGATATGTCCTCCATTTTCTGACGCGCAAACCCGCTATGCTTAGCCTCTCAAACACGCGCTAATTAAGTGTTATTCTCTCCTGACCTCTTTTTTGAGCGTCAAGCGGGTAGAGGGTGAGCAGCTGTCATTTATGAGGAGCGGTGAGGTGCCCGACCCGTCTCATGTAGTGCAAGAGTGATTAATTCCAATCGACTTTCGTGCTTCCTATTTCATCTGCCTCAGTCTAGTTTTCTTCAACTTGCCGCAGTCAGCGTATTGTAATGTCGTTATCAGACTCAACCCCACCCCGTTCACCAGGCGACTGGGATCTTCCCACAGCCGCGGAACTGGATCGAATGCTTCCGCAATTTGATGTTGTCGACATCCTAGGCAGGGGGGCTATGGGGGCTGTTTTTAAAGGCAGGCAGGCAGGTCTTGGGCGGGATGTGGCAATCAAGGTTCTCTGCAAATCCGCTATACAGAGTAATAAGGGAGTGAACCCTATCGAACGATTCAAACAGGAGGCTCGAGTGATGGCCAGGTTCGATCACCCGGCGATTATTTCGGTGTATGATTTCGGCGAGACAGCCGACGGCCAGTTTTACCTGGTAATGGAATTCGTAAATGGAATGGACATTCATAATTACCTGCAACATCACGGCGGACACTTGTCTCAAGAGTATGCGCTTTCCATCACTGCGCACGTTCTTGATGGTCTCGCTTATGCTCACGGTTTTGGCATTATCCATCGTGACATCAAGCCGGCTAATATTTTACTCAATCAAGAGGGACGAGTGAAAATTGCGGATTTTGGGTTGATGAAAAAAATTGGCGTGAGCGAAGATGAGAGCAATCCTGGTATCAGTGCTACTGGATTTGCTCTTGGCACGCCGTTTTATCTAGCTCCTGAGGCCATGGAATCTGGAAGCATTCTTGATCATCGTGTCGATCTTTATGCGGTGGGCGTAATGTTATACCAGATGCTCACGGGCAAATTGCCACAAGGTAATTTCAAGTTGCCGAGCGAACTGCGTCCGGAACTGGATGTGAGGTTGGACGGTCTGGTGCAGCATGCGATGGAACCGGATCCGGAGCAGCGATACCCTTCAGCGTCAGCAATTCGGGCAGACATCGATCAGATTGTGAGTCAGCCTATAGCGAAGATCAAGTCTGGAGCGGACGAGGAGGATGTGCCAGTCACAGCGCCGCCACTCAGTTTGTCCCTGCCTGAGATTAAATTGTCCTTTTCTTTGCCTGCGATCAATATCCCACTGCTTGGAAGATCCAGCGGAAAAAAATCACAGGATGAGAACGAAGGAGAAGGGGGATCGGGCTTAAGATTTTATGGGCTGGCAATCATCCTTTTACTGGTGATTGCAGCGGTCGCGTACTGGTTGTTTTAATTTTATCACTATGGTGGAAGGAGTTGCCACGGAGTTAGCGAGTTCGTAATATTTTCGAAGGCAAGCTTGTATGGAGCGATTAAGCTTCGCTTGAGCCGTTGTGTTCCCCGCAGCAAGCCGCAGGGAGCTTTTAATCTTTTTTATTGTTGGTAAAACCATTCTCACAGAAATTTTGGGCAAATTGCTCGGCTCCGGGAGTATAATAAATAATGATGCGGAAATTCCTCTTACCTCTCTTGATTCTTGCTTTTGTCTTTGGGCTTTATTCCACGCCCATTCATGCTGCAACCACAAAGCCCAACATCGTCTTCATCTTTGTAGATGACCAGGGCTACTATGATCTGGGTTGTTATGGAGCGACCGAAGTCAATACGCCGTGGATCGATGCGATGGCAAAGGAAGGGACGCGTTTTACGGATTATTATGCGGCGGCTCCCATTTGCAGTCCATCACGCGCCGGTTTGCTGACCGGGTGTTATCCACGTCGAGTGGGCAACGAGATATGGGTACACAGAGCGGATTCGCGCTCGGGTATCCATCCGGATGAGTTGACGATCGCCGAGTTGTTAAAGGACAACGGCTACGCAACCGCGTGCATCGGCAAATGGCATCTTGGTTTTCATGAACCGTTCCTGCCACGCAACCAGGGGTTTGATCACTACTTTGGACTGCTGCACAATCTTGATCCGGTTGAGGTCTCCTTTTTCGAGGAGCAGGGAGGAGTGCCTCTGATGCGCAATGACGAGGTTGTTAAGCGTCCGGCCGATCCCGCGCAACTGACGAAGCTCTACACTGATGAGGCCATTCAATTCATCGAGAAGAACAAGGACGGGCCGTTTTTCATCTATCTGCCACACACTATGCTTCATCATCCACTTGGCGTGAGCGAGGAGTTCAAGGGCAGTTCAAACTGGGGTGAATATGGTGACGCGATTCAAGAACTTGATCACAACGTAGGTCGTATCTTTGATTCGCTGAAACGACTGGGTATCGATGATAACACTATTGTCATCTATGCATCCGACAATGGTCGTGGTCCAGGTCGCACGCCGGAACAGAAAATTCGCGGACGCAAACTTTCTACCTACGAAGGCGGTATTCGTGTGCCGGCGATCGCCTGGGGGCCGGGCTTGGGTTTGCAGGAGGGCGTGAAATCCGCGGCGGTCGTGCGTGCCATGGACTGGTATCCGACGCTCGCCACGTTTGCGGGGCTCGAGGTTCCAAAAGGCCGCGTCATTGACGGGCGTGACATCAGTCCATTGTTGAAGGGCGAAACAAAAATCGTACCTCCACCTGGAATGAAGAAATCGCTGAATGCTTCAGTTCCCCTTCGGCGTCGGTGGAATCCGCCCGGTGAATGGGCACCGATTATCAATCGTAACGAATACAATGACGCTTTTTTTTATCACGGTAGTCAGGGCGCGCTGGCTGCTGTGCGTTGGCGTAACTGGAAACTCTATTTGAATCCCAGTCTTGAATTGTATGACCTGGCGAAGGATCCCGGGGAATCCAGCCTAGTTCGCAATCGTGATATCACACGCAAGTTGCGCGGCATGACAGTTCTGTTCCAGGAGGAGATGCGGCTGGATGTTCGATCGGCAGGGGAGGCTACATCTCCGCCACGCGCTGACGGGAGAACCGAGATCACGCAAGCGGTGAGTGACAGTCTGGACGCGAAGCTTAACGTGACTTACGCCCGTTATGGGGATCGCACGCTCGAGATGGACATTTACCGACCCAAGGGTGCCTGGGGCGAATTGCCCGCGGTGGTTTGCATTCACGGCGGCGGTTGGGGGAAAGGAAGCAGGGTTAATCATGCAAATCCTGCTCAGGCGCTAGCCGCACGCGGTTATGTCACGGCAACGATTTCCTATCGCTTGAGCGGGGAAGCGCCTTTCCCGGCACAGATTCAAGACTGCAAAGCGGCCGTCCGGTTTCTGCGCGCCAACGCCAGAGAATACGGAATCGATCCCGACAATATTGGAGCGATCGGTCATTCGGCAGGTGGGCACTTGGTCGCCTTGCTCTCGACCTCGGGTGAGGCCAGGGAGCTCGAGGGTGAAGGAGGGAATGCCGGTATCAGCAGCACGATTCAGGCTGCTGTGCCGATGGGGGCGCAGACCGACTTCATGTCGGAACGCAATCGGGAGGTATCGAGCCAAAAAGAAATCTGGCAACAGTTCCTCAGTGGATCACAAGAGGAGCAACCCGAAACCTATCGCCTTGCTTCTCCGCTAAGCCATCTCGATAAGGGTGATCCTCCATGCTGGTTTATCACCGGCGAGCACGATGACCCCAGCACGCATGCGAATAAAATCCGTCAGAAAATGGAGAAACTCGGTATCCAGTCCGACCTCACTGTCATCAAGGACGCGCCGCATCCGTTTCTGGGCAAACAAGTCTGGTTCGACGAAATGATTGAAACGGCAGACGCTTTTTTTGGAAAAACACTGAAATAGAGGCTCATTTCAGGAAGCTGTCACAGGAGACACAGGAATGATCTCACGTTTTCGCCCGTGTCCTGATGGGGTACAGCGTATGCCATGTGAACCCTCAGTCTTATAATCAGCCTTGCACAAGAAAATGCCGAGGTGAGAGAAGGCATTGCGGAGCCTTCCAATCAATTGTATTTGTAATTATCCTAGGCACTGCTTTGGCTATAACTTGTTACTAATTTTTTTAAAATAAATCCCTATCATTCCACTTTATGAAACTAACCCTATCCATCTTATTGCTTTCTGGTACCGTCTTATTGGCAGGTGAAAACTGGCCGCAGTTTCGAGGCCCCATGGGGGATGGGTCGACGCAAGATGCAGACATTCCTACCACCTGGAGTGAAGAGAAGAATGTGGTTTGGAAAACCGCCATCCATGGTCGTGGATGGTCCTCACCAGTCATTTATGGCAAACAAGTCTGGCTGACGACTGCTACTCCCGACGGGAAGGAATTATCTGTTCTCTGCCTGGATAAGCAGTCAGGAAAAATTCTTCTGGATCGCAAGTTGTTTGACATCACCGAACCTCAGTTTGCGCACAAGTTTAACACTTATGCCTCTCCGACTCCGGTAATAGAAGAGGGCAAAGTCTATGTCACTTTCGGATCGCCGGGCACTGCCTGTCTGGATACTGAGACCTTTAAAGTGCTTTGGACGCGGGAGGACATTATCTGCAACCATTTTCGGGGAGCCGGTTCATCTGCGATCCTTCATGAAGATCTATTGATCATGAATTATGACGGATCCGACCACCAGTCTGTCATGGCCTTCGACAAACAAACTGGCAAGACCCGTTGGAAAACCCAGCGATCTGTGGATTTTAAAGACCTGAAGGATGATGGCAAACCCAAGATGGATGGTGATTTGCGTAAAGCCTATGCGACGCCTCATGTCACCACCCTCGGGGGACGGAAGGTATTGATCAGCCAGGGAGCGATGGCGATCTACGGTTATGATCCACTGTCGGGGGAGGAGTTATGGCGATTTGATGAGCACTCCAATCACTCAGCCAGCACGCGGCCTGTAATTTCCGGAGATACGATTTATTTGCCGACTGGATTTTCCAAACCTTACCTGGTTGCTTTATCAGGCAAGCTGGAAGGGGTGCTTGATGAATCTGTTGTAAAGTGGAAAGTGAATAAGGATGTGCCAAAAATGCCTTCCCTTCAATTGGTGGGTAATTATCTCTATGCTGTGAGCGATAAAGGCACGGCAACTTGCTGGGATTCCAAGACCGGTGAGGTTCAATGGTCGGAGAGAATCCGGGGTCAGTATTCTGCCTCACCTATTGTATCCGAAGATAGAATTTATTTTTTCAGTATAGACGGGAAGACTAGAGTGGTAAAAGCTGCACCTAAATTTGAACTTCTGGCTGAAAATGTCCTGGATGATGGCGGTTTGGCTTCTCCTGCTGTCAGTGGAGACGCCTTGTATCTCCGTAGTAAAACACATCTCTATTGTATACGGCAATAAGCCACGACAGCACTGGGAAAGCCGACCGGCTCGACCGATTCATGGACGTGGAAAACGGTCAATCCTTTCTTTCTCACAGAAGATTTAGGATAGGATCCATTGTCGTCCGTGTCCAAATGGGCGTACGACTCTGGCTAATGGTTGCCACTATAAGAGCGCGACTACTCTTTGTTTGTATAATACGGACGGAAGCTAAACACTTGAGGGTCTTTTGTATCCACTGAAACCGCTACTCCGGCAACGTTTGGCGAGCCGAAGACTTCGAGCCGAGTGAAATGTGTGAATAGTTTTCCTTTGGAGTCCTTAAGCGGCTTGTCCACTCGATAATAGTGAGTATCGCCGTGAATGCAGACGACCGGCCTTGGATACTCAGACAGAAACGACCGCATGCTGGCAAGGAAGTCGTTGAAGCCTTCCTTGCTGCCTTTTTCGAAGTCGGGATTCGCATGAATAATGACTGCCACGCCTGGGGCGTCGTTGGCGATCGCTTCGGCGAAACTCTCTTTCAGGAACGCCAAATTGGCGGCATTGCGTTCTTTGAATTCCACCATCGACGGCGGGTCGTCCGTTCGATGATTGTTGTTGCTTCCAACCACATGCGCGACAATAAAGGAGACACCTGCTTTGGTGAACCGGTAGTTTTCCACGTGCTTCGAGAATTTGGGGTCGCGGCTTTGCTGCTGCACACTCAACTGCTTCAACCGTAACGTTGCCGGGTCCTTGTAGAACAGTGAGCGTATTTTGTTGAGGCGTTCAATGGGGTCTGCGTTGACACCATGGCAATCTGTCCATTCGTTGTCACCGGGTGTGTAGACCACAGGTTTAGGATAGGCCCGGAAGAGATCTCGAATCTTGAGAAACTCCTCATCCGAACACGGCATTGCCTGTGCTTTAAAGTCACCAACGTGCATCAGGAACGCGAAGTCCTCTTTCTCGGACTGTTTTAATAAGTGGCGATACGCCACGTCCTGTGTTTTTGCATAGGGTAAATCACCCGTTGCGAGGAAGCGAAACCGGCTCTCTTGAGCTTGCACTGAAGACATCAAGGTCAGTAATGTTATGCCGACAAAGAAGAAGCTAATCTTGTTGTTCATCATCACTTTCATTTGGGGAGTATTATTTGGGTTCTGGTTGAGGCTTAGCACATCAATTCTCCCACTGGCACCTGGGTCATGCAACCGTGAAATTCATAGAGCCAAGTTGCTCACTACAGCCCTCGGAGCGCAAATTCATACCGTCTACCTGACCCGTAGTGTTTTCATGTCAACGATCTACCCCACCGGAAACTGTGTGGGCCTCACCACGACGAGGCCGGGCAATATAGATACAGTGGCGCGCACGCTTTGAATTTTTATGTGGCTTGGCGGCGAATTCTTCGACGTCGAAGTGTGCTTTTCTAAGCTTTTTCTTGAACTTAGGTGCAGGCTCAGAGAGCCAGTAGGCCACGCATCCACTGGGCTTGAGGGATCTTCGAATCGTCACAAGAAAATCGGGCGTATAGAGGCGCGCATTCTCGGCTGTGATGAGGTCGTCCGGGGTGTTGTCGATGTCGAGGAGGATTACGTCGTAGGTGTTTTTACTACCACTCGAGAGGCAGTCGAAGAGATCACCGTGGTAGATCTTGGTGCGCTCATCGTCGAGGAGGGGGCCATTGTGTTCGACGAGAAAAGTGCGGTTCCACTCCACGAGTTCCGGTATCAGTTCTGCGACTTCCACGGTGGCGGGACGACGGACGAGTTCCAGGGCGCGTTTGAGGGTGAAGCCCATGCCCAAGCCGCCGATGAGGATGCGAGGATGGGCTGGGCGTGAGGGCTTTCCCTTGAGAAGAGCGGCACATCCGATTTCGGCCAGGAGTTGCTCGGAATAGGTGTGGTCGGTGCTCATGAGTTCGTGCCCGTTGTAATTGAGGTAGAACTTCCCGTCGTGTTTATGTAGGGAGAAACGGGTGCCATTGGGAATAGTGGCCTGGGCAAGTTGGACGTGGGGCTTCATGTGTTGAGCGTCTTTAGACAGAATTTACAAAATTTCACAGAATTGGCTGCAGGAATATGATATTCGATAATAATGGGGCTTGCGAGGCCAAGCAAGGGGTGTTCTGTGCCCCGTAGTGTATCAGAAAAACTATGTTCGTACACAGCTGGCGCAAAATTAGTGGCTATCAGAAACCAAAGCTGTCCCGCACTTCAAAATGGTCAAAAACTCATACTTCCGTATGGTAACGGCCCTGAAAAATGCCGAAAGATGAAAAGTTAAATACTCCAGAACTCCTGTCAGAAAATGGAAGGGGGAATCCCGATTACAAACGTTGAGCTGGTTTGTAATCGCTCAATTTTCGGTGCTCTTTAAGTTGCATGTATGTCAGCATGCCATCTAGAACCAAAGGACAAGAAGCAGCTGATCAGCGATGTCGGTGAGAGGTTGGTTGCTCAACATGGTCAGAAGAAATACTACAAACCTGAAGAGGTTCAGCAAGCAACACTCGATCTAGGCTACCAGTTTGATTACGTATGCTGGGCATACTGTATCTTCACATCGCCGGAAGACTTTACGATGATTCACGAGGCTCTTGGCGAAATTTGTGACTATATTAAAATGAAGGGAGAGGTCCTGGCCGACTTGGCCCAGGGCGGATCGTTCTTGGACTTGGATATTGACCTGTCCTGGTTGGAATGGCCTGACATTGATCTCACAGTGATCTTTGACTGGGTTGATTTTACTTAATACAGTGGCATCTGCCCTCCGCCATTGACCCATCCCATCATCACCAATTTTATGGTGGTGGTTTCCATTATATATTCTTCATCCATTTCAAAGCTAACAATCTTCCCCGTGATCTTCTGGATCCTGTGGTATTTGGTCAATATCACTGCCTCGTGCCTAAAAGCTGTTCGATAAAAAATGATTTTTAAAAAGGGCTGCTGTAGAAAGCTCTAAAAAACATTGACCCGAAGATGACAGGCCTATAGAAATTTTACTTATAATTGGTCCTTACTTCCCTCGATTCTTTCAGTGACCTGAGCCAATCCTGCCCAAGAGAGAAAAAATCTGATCGTAACGTGGTAAGGGAGTGTCTAGAAAGTAAAAGTGATACAGATGCAGCCACGAGCAAAAAGTTTTCTAATCAGTATAAGATTTCTATGCGGCGGGTGGCTCTGTTTGGCATTATTTGCGGCGGGATGCAAAGGGGAAAAATCGAGTGAATCGAATCCGGAGGAATCTGTTCAGGAATACATTCCCATTGGAATTGCTCTGGAGACAGCGGAAGCGTTTCGTCAGCATGCCGGAGGAAATATGGTCGAGGCGATGGAGAAATTTTGTAGCCCTGATGGGACGAGCGACTTGAAACAGGTGATGAAGACCATCAGCACCACAAGTGAGCTACAGAATGATCAACAGACTGAGCAGCGGCTTTGGAATAATTTCTTCCAGTCATCCATCATCGGGATCACCGGACTCGATCCGTATACTCAACTCGTTGTCTATTACCAGCCATGGAACGATGCATTTCTTTTTACTGAATGGCGTCGATTGCTCGGTGAGAATCCTAAAGTGCATCACGCGAAGCTCGTAAATGGTGATGTGGTCAGGCATCCTTCGGATGTAAGTCGGGTCGAACCCCTTCCAAAATGGCTACGGATGGAACAGGTGCCGCCGCAGCTCGCGGTGCTCTTGAGCACCCGGGAATCTCTCTCGGCATTCTTGAAGCTTTATCAGGATTCCTTTCAATCCGAGCAACCTCGCAACTGGCAACCGCGCCTGGAGATTCTGGAATCCAGCAAAGGGCGTGAGACGAATGAGGATGCTCTGGTTGTGCAGTTTGGTATTATCCAGACCCAACTGCTGAGTTTTCTCTACAACGAAACGTCTAAACCCTTGCGTGAGAATTTTTTCGAGCTGATTACTCATCTGGAGAAAGGTGACTTCGACAAGGTAACGCAAAAGCTGCCACAAGCGGCGAGTGAAGTTGCCAGCCATATGGCAACGCAAAGCCAGTGGTGGGAAACCGCAAATTTAGTCGCGGTGTCACCCGGACTCGGGGGGCGGGTCTTTCTTTTTGTGGCATCAAACCGTTCGCCCACAGGATTCCTTAGCCTGTGCTACCTCAATAAAGGAGGAGCTTTTATGCTTGAAGATATTCAGATGCAATCTTTTAATCTTGATGAAGGGAAACTTCAGCCAGTCAGATCCAACTTGAAAAAAGAAGGACTCATCGAATGAAAGTTAGATTACGACCTGTCAGTGTATTGTTTTACTTGGCGCTCTTATTGTCCGTCAGGACATCGGGCATTCAGGCACAAGAGGCAAAATCATCCCAGGATAAATCTTCTTCGATCACGTCTGTTAAGCAACAGAATGATCCCGATTTGATTGGGCCACATTACGATAATAAATATGGCCACTCTGGCGAGCAAGGACTTAAAGACTTTTATGGTTCACTGGTTTCTGGGAAAAAATCGGTAATAAATTCCGGGGGAGAAAATAAGGGGCTAAATAAAATAGGGGAGGTCGGAACCAATGACGGATTTCAAGGTGGTGTCGGAGAAGGTGGAAATAAAGTAAGGAAAAATTTTGGTAACAAAGTTACCAAGTCATCCCTAAAAGTTCGACTATACAGCGGTGTGAACTCGTCTTTAGTGCCGGCCAAGAATGAGCTTGCAGGGGCTAAGAAGAAGATCCCGAAATTGAAGAGCATTGCTAGGGGGGGGCTATGGGGCAAATTGGGGGGGACGGTGATGTCTTACCTTGATCCCGCTTCAAAAGCTGCAGGGCAGGTTGCTGGTGGGCAATACAAAGATTCGGTAAAGACTGTTGCGTCCGGCTTTTCGCGCGCGTATTGGGTAAACTCGGTTGGGGGCCTCGGCGTAGCAGGAGCCACCGCAGTAGTGGGCCCCGCAGCTGCGGCCACCGTAACGGGGGGGGCATTGATTGTTGTGGCAGCTGTCGGTACGTCGTGGTTGGCAGGGGAGGCTTGGGATACGACTGTGGCCGTGGGGCCTGGAATCGTCAAAAAGGTGGGCGGCATGATAGCTACTCACATTGACTTGAATGGTCCCCCAAGCACTACCCCTTCCAGTTATCGAGGTGGATCGATTCTTGAGAGTGACACACTTGTCTTGAGCTCGCCAGAGAGTATCTACACTGATAATTCACCTTCCGGCGATAATAAAAAGCCCCTAAATATAATTTTTGTATCCAAGGATACTGGAAAAATTTTCCCTGCGGGCGATCTGGTGAAAACTCTTCCGGATGTCAAGGTTGCCGTCACAGGGGTTGATCCAAAACCGTCTTTTGACAACGCACTTCCTTTTGATGATAAGTTCGATATCGGAGGCGCATTGAAAGGTGTCGAGACACTGGTATCCAAAAGTGGAGGGAAGGAGGAAAATTCCGATGCAGGCGAAACGATCACAGAAAAATTACAGACAGATGTGAAAAACGAGCTTGCTCAAGAAGTGACGGGAACCTTGCAAGCTGGAGCGAAAAATGAAGTCAACGCCGAAAACAAAGCGAAACAGAAGGCGGTTAGATCTACTAGTAGGAGAGTGTCCAGCTCGGGATCGTCTTCGTCAAGATCCTCTTCCGGTCGATCAGGAGGAAGGCGGGTCACTCAACCCACAAAACACGTTTGCGGGCCCAGATGTAACCACTAAGAGGGCACGAGATCAGTCATGAATAATCCACCTGACTTATGTGATCATTGTGAGGCACCGGTTTCTGCAGGTGCCGCTTTCTGTTCGTCTTGTGGTAAGCCGATTAAAAGTAAAACGACTCCCCCGCCTTTGGAGCGCAATAATTTGCCTCCCGCGACGACACCTGCGATACCACCTGTCAAAAAAGTTTCCCCTCCGCAAAAGGTCAAGTTGATCGTCCCTATATTGCTGGGTGTAGTCGGCCTCGGAGTGCTTGGTCTTGCCCTGCTGGCGCTGGGCTGGGTGATTCTGAGTTCAAGGCCCACAGACTCACCTCCTTCGGTGTCTTCGCCGCCGGTCGAGCCCTCTGCAGTCGAGCCACCGGTGGTCCAGTCACCAGCGGTCGAATCTCCAAGAACTACCGGGCTTCATGATCCGGATCTTCCCAAGATGCAAAAGCTTCGCTACGCGCTGCTGGCACAACTTGAAAAATCTGGCCTGCCCCAGGCTTCGAGGATTCAAATCGTTGATTCCTATCTCAGTGTGGATTTTCCTCCCGCAGCCAACCGTAAAGGAAAAATCACCAAGCCAGAGGAGGCATTGCCAATTTTATTGTTGGCCTATGGAGCGATCAAGCAGTCTGAAATCGATGCGAGTGGTGTGCAAACCAGATTGCTATTGCCTACGCTGGATAGATTGGAGATGCGGGTGGAAGCCGGTATCCTGGACCGTTATGTCCGCAAGAAAATGACACCCAAGGATTTCTCAGCAGCTGTTCAAACCGAGGTGATTCCGTGGCAGCCCAGCGGGAAAACGGAAGAGGAAATCGCTCAGTCTTACGTAGACTATGGGAAATTTCTGGACAGGAAACATGGCAAAAAAGAATTAGCACTCAGTTATTTCAAGAAAGCTTACGCTGAGGATCCCTCCAGCGTTGCTGTCTTGCAAGCTCTTGGTAAAAGCTTGTTTTTTCTCGACCAATACCAAGAGGCTCTCCCTTATTTGACAAGTGCGCTGTTAAACGATGATGGGAACACGGATCCAACTACCCTGCGCCTGAGAGGACTCACCCTGTTTGCACTCGAGCGCTGGGTGGAGCTTGAAGCACCTACTCGCGAATATATATCTCTTCGTCCAGAGGATGCCGGGGGCTATTGGGTGTTGGCTTGCGCACTTTTTGATCAGAATGAGACGAAGGAAGCATTGTTACAGGCACAAAAGGCCGTTGATCTCGATTCTGCGGATAGCAGTTATGCCTACACGCTTGCGAGCATTCAAAAAAATCTCAAACTATATAGTGATGCCGCACAAAATTATGAGACGGCACGTCGGTTAAAAGAGGCTGGGGGAGACGGGCAGCCATCCGAAGCTCATTTCATTGGCCTATCGTTTGTTTACGGGCAGCTTAACAACATGGAAAGATGTTCATCAGTAGCAGCCGATGGCCTCAAGCTGTATCCCGAGAGTGCAACTTTGCAGAATAACTACAAGGTTGGTTACAAAGCCCAACTCAAATCCCGTTAGGAATGATGAAAATAATTGATACTAAAATGGTAGTAATTGCTTTAATTTTTCTTCATGCGACCGGGCTTTACAGCGAGGCAACTGAGCCGCTCAGATTTGTTGCCGAGCCGACCCAGCTGGCAGAATGGACCATTGAAGTCAGTTCACGCCTCCAATCCCAGGGGGGAAACAGCTATGGGCCCGAAAATTTGCTCTCTGGACCAAAAACAGCCTGGGTTGAAGGTGTGGCGACCGATGGTAAGGGAGAATGGATCAAGATTATCCAGGCCGATGGCAAGGAAAGCATGAAGTTCCGATCAATTTTTTTATTGAATGGCTATCAAAAATCAAAAAAAATATTCGAAGCCAATGGACGGGTTTTGGAATTTGCCGTTTCCTGGGCAGGGGGGAGTGAACGGATTAAAGTAGCCGATGTTGATGGTGAACAGACGCTCCGACTCTCACATCCAGTCGATTCGCCCTGGGTGAGGTTTGAAATCATCAAAGTTGCATCCGGCAGTAAATACTCCGACACCGCAATTTCAGGTATTTCATTGGATCTGGAGGAGTTTAATTATCCACCGGAGGGTGACTCTACCCAATCGGTGAAGCCTGGAAAGGCACCGTCTTCAGTTCCCAATACAAGCTTAAAAACGTTTTCCCATACAGCTTCCGGTAAAGTTCCAACGGCAAAGCAGATCTTAAAGTTGATCATCGGTCAATGGGACGGTGGGCGGCACATCACCGACTACCGGAAGGACGGCACCTTTCTATTCGACCCCGAGCCCGGTGATGATCCGGTTGGCATCTGGAGTATCAAAGGCAACGTGCTCATCAAGAAATTTGGATCCGAGAAGCCTGAGCGAACAACTGTTCTTTCCATCACCGAAGAAAAAATGGTCATACGGAGCAGTGCAGGCAAAGAATATGTGATTCGGAAAGTGAAGAAAAACTAATAGGAAGACATTTAATCAGACCAAGGCCTCGATGGTTACGGGAGACGATGAATCAATGCGAGCGATTCATTCGAAGTTCCAGATGCGGTTCAAGAAACTCGGCACACCACTGAGCTGATCCGTCCTCACTGCCGTCAGCCTTTGTTTTGGCTATATGTTGGATTAGGATCAATCAGCTTCCCTTTTTTATTGTTTATTGCCTTTCCAAGAGCTTCGAGTGGGAGGGGCCACTGAATCAACTCGAATTCCGGGCCATCATCTGTCGGTTTGCGGGACAAGTAATAAAAACATTGCACAGGCGGGTGGATTGCGTGGAAGATGTCAGGATGAAACTCAAAACTTCTCTGCTGTCTGTATGCTCTCTGGTTTTAGTCCTTGCCCTTATGGCTCCTCAATTACCCGCCCACGAAGTGGCGGACGCAATGGCGGAAGCAGCAAGTAATTTTATCGATTCCCTGGATGATGAGCAGCAAAGCAAAGCGTCGATGGCTCTGAAGGACGAAGAGCGGCGTAACTGGCACTACATCCCCAAACCTTTCGAGGGGCCGAAGATGCGGCAGGGGTTGCCGATGATGGGGATGCGTGAGGATCAGAAGGCGCTGACTTTTGCTTTGTTGAGCACCGCCATGAGTCACCGGGGATTTGCCCAGGCGGCGACGATCATGAGTCTGGAGCGGGTGGTGTGGGAAATGGAAAACCAGGCCCCTAAACGCCGGGCCGATGCTTATTATATTTCAATTTTCGGCAAACCTGCTCCCGGAAAAACCTGGGGATGGCGAATCGAAGGGCATCATGTGTCAGTTAATTTTACTATCGTAGAGGGCAAGGTGGTCTCGGTGACTCCAAACTTTTTTGGAGCTAATCCCGCCGAAGTGAAAAGCGGCCCGAGAAAGGGACTGCGAGTGCTGGCGGCTGAGGAGGATCTGGCGCGTGCTTTGTTGAAATCCCTGGACGAAGGGCAGCGTGCGGTGGCCTTGATCGCCGACAAGGCTCCGCGTGATGTGGTCGCTCCTATTGAAGCAAAAATCAGTCCACTGGAAGGCAAGGGCTTGCTTGCCGAAAAAATGAATACCGGGCAACAGAAACAACTGCGTTCGCTGATCGAAGAATATGTGCATCGCTTGCGCCCGGTTTTGGCAGTTGCTGATTTGAAAAAAATCGAGGCGGCTGGATTCGGGAAGATCCTGTTTGTCTGGGCCGGGGGGACAGAAAGGGGAGAGGGAAATTATTACCGGGTGCAGGGGCCGACTTTTTTACTCGAATACTCCAATACCCAGAATGACGCCAATCACGCCCATGCGGCTTGGCGCGACTTCAATGGGGATTTTGGTGTGGATGTGTTGAAGGAGCATTATTCGAAGATTAAGCATTGAGGGGAAGAATTGGCCCTGCCTGTCTTCGTTTCACTACGGCTCAGGAGTCAGAATCCTTTAATTATCACTTTGCTTTTTTTATTCTTACTCGTGTTTATTGACTCCGTCTGTCTCCGCTAGGCTGCGGCTCGCGTCCATTTACCTCTACCTGTCTAGTCCCGCGACTGCGGGACTAGTGTTTAGACTACCTAAAAATGATGGGGATCGTAGGACAAATTTCCATATTTGTCGGGGGTGGTTTATGCTGGCCTTAAATGACAGAATCGGAGTTCTGTCCCACGGTGAATCCACCATCTTAAGCCTGACAAGACACTCGGCTATGGTTATCTTTCTTCGATCCCGGGTAGTGATACCGGATCAGAAAAAGCGTCGGGCGGGCACGATGGGGCGGGGCTGGCAGATGCGGTTGACACATTCTGCGAAGCTTTCCTCGCCGCTGAGGATGCCGATTTCCACCCGCAGGAAGTAGATCGGGGCATCCATGCGTTGCAGTCGAGGGAAACGAACGCTGTCTTTTTCAGTGGTCACGATCATGTCGACTCCGGCTTCAACAGACTCGTTGATGAAGCTCAGGATTTCCTGTTCATTGTAGCGGTGGTGATCGGTATAGCGCTTGCGGTGGATGATTTCTGCACCGAATTTTTCTACGCCATATTCGAAACTCTCAGGCACGGCAATGCCACTGATGGCGGCGATTTTTTTGCCTTTCAATTCGGAGAGCGGGCTGGTTTTGCGGGTTTCGATGTGCTGGAGGTATTGCGGACGGTGTTCGCATTCGATGATTTCGGCAGTGAGATTGTATTGGCGTATCCGGGTGATGAGTTCGGTGTTGGGTTCGCCGTTGCACTTGGTGATGAAGATGTAACTGGCTCGTTTGAGGTTTTTCGGGGGTTCACGCAGAGTTCCACGAGGGAGGAGTTTTTCAGTGCCGAAGGGATGGTAACGATCAACGAGCACGATGTCGAGCCGGTGGCGGAGTTTCAAGTATTGCAGGCCGTCATCAAGCAGAAGGGTGTCGGCATCGTATTTTTCGATGGCGTGCCGTCCTCCCTTGACCCGGTCTTTGTCGACGACGACGACGACGTCCTTGAGGTTGGCGGCGAGCATGTAGGGTTCGTCACCCGCGGTTTTGGAATCGAGCAGCAGTGATTTGCCATCGGATACCACACGTGGCGGGTTGATTTCATTTTTTCCCCGCAACTTCCCGAGCAGACGTTTCCACAGGGGGATTTTAACACTTTTGTATCCACGGCTGAGAATGGCGACTTTGCGACCACCATCCTGCAGGGCACGGGCAAATTTTTCCACCACCGGGGTTTTTCCTGTGCCACCTACGGTCAGGTTGCCGATGCTGACGACCAGACAACCGAGATTTCTTTCTCGCAGGATCCGGTTGCGGTAGAGAGAAAGCCTGGCGGAAACTATCACGGCGTATAAGCGTGAAAAAGCACTGAGAACTATGCGCAAAACAGCGGCACGTTTGCCCTTACGACGATCCATGATGACGTCGATGGCGAACTGTTCGAGCGGTTCCAGATGTTCTTTCATAGTAGCGGCTCAATCGATCCGGTTGAGTGAGAGCCGGAAGTTTGTTGCGTCTCGCAACAAGGAGTCGTGAAATATCCTCGCTAGAATCGCGGTTTTTTTCGTCAAAGCAACTGCAAATACCTTGCAATCAATCACAAATCGCAGAGTTTCGCCCCATGATTGAGAGAATAGATCAACGTGGAGTGGATGAATTGAGAACGATTGCTTTCGAGGCGGATATTGCCCCGAATGCACACGGTTCGGTATTGGTGTCTTTTGGGGATACCCGGGTGATTTGCGGGGCAACTATTCAAGAGGGGGTTCCGCGCTGGATGATGCAGCAGAACGTAAAAGGGGGTTGGTTGACGGCGGAATACAGCATGTTGCCCTATTCCACTCTGGATCGTAAGTCGCGTGATTCCTCCCGTGGCAAGGTGGATGGACGCAGCACGGAAATCCAGAGATTGATCGGGCGCTCTTTGCGTGCGGTGGTGGATCTGAAGCGTCTGGGTTCCCGCACTCTGTGGATTGATTGTGATGTATTGCAGGCGGACGGGGGAACCAGAACGGCTTCCATCACCGGAGCCTGTGTTGCGGTGCAGATGGCTTTTTTCCGGATGATCGAAGCAGGTTTGATTGAGAGTTCTCCGATGCCCAAAATGGCAGTGGCGGTGAGTGCGGGGGTTTGGGAGGATGAATGTGTGTTGGATCTGAACTATCACGAGGACAAGGATGCCTCGGTCGATTTCAACTATGTGATCACGGAGGAGCTCGATATGATCGAAATGCAGGGCAGTGGAGAGGAGGCGACTTTCACTGAACAGCAGATGCTGAGGATGCTGGAATTAAGTAAAAAAGGGGTTTTGGAGATCGCCAAATTGCAACATGCGGCTTTGGCTGATTTTGACGCTGCGGCTAATTCTGTTATCATCGACAGGCTGCGGGCAGCGGCAAAGGGGCGGAGAAGGTGATGAGGGCTGGGCTTGGTGATTCTTCGCAATTTTACGGCGGCATAGAAAATCACTTGACCTGGGGCTGTTTTCCGGCGAAAAATGGGGCTTACCCTCTAGGCGCTTCGGTGCTAATCACAGGAATATTTATTTTAAAAAACAGGTTCATGTCCAGAGTTTGCAGTATAACAGGTGCTCGTGTCACAAAGGGGCGGAGAATTCACCGCAGTGGTCTCGCTAAGAAAAAGGGCGGTGTGGGTCGTCACGTGACAAAAACAGTCAAGAGAACCTTCTCGCCAAACCTGCGTGTGAAGCGGATCTGGGTGCCGGAGTTGAACCGTTTTATCCGCGTGAAAGTGACCGCACGGGCATTGAAAACTATCGATAAGAATGGCGCTTACGTCACCTTGAAGAAGGCTGGCCTTATATAAAACGCACTTCGCCAGGGGGCGGGACTTTTAGCGTCGGGAATTTATCCGCGATGAATTTACAGGGAGTTGAAAAACTCCCGGGAATCATCGGCGGGCTAGATGAAAACCTGATTATATGAAAGGATCCCAATACCATGGCATTCAGCGTTCCCAGCAAAAAGTCCGGCAAGACTTATTACCTGCATTTGCGTGAGCAACCCCGAAAGAACGGGGGGATCACCAAACTCTATTATTTCGCAGGAGATGTGCGGCCCGAAGCGGTCGATTCCCTACCCGAGGGTTATATCGTTATTGAAAACGAACGAACGGGTCTGCCTTTTCTGAAAAAGGACGGCTAGAGGGTTAATCCTTAGTTGGTTAGGTGAGGGCGATACGGTGTGGTGTGACGTCGCTGTTGCACGTGGAGGAGTGGCGGCAGATTGACCTAATTGAGATCGAAGTCGCTGTCGAAGTCAGCGTCTTCCCCGCCTTCAAAGTCAACCTCTCTCACCCGTTTCTGGTCACGAAGCAGCTCGACGTGTTTGCGGACGTGTTCGCGAACAGTGGCAACATCGCTGATTGCTTCGATGGAAACCTTGGGATGGCTGCGATCCGAGGTTTCGAGATTGAGGATGCCGAGTCCGAACATTCTCAGGAAGAAGGGTTGCTCGATATTGGTGTCTTTGACCCGGTAGAGTTCGATTTCGTCGATCTTGCGGTTGAATACGCCTTCGAACAGACGCAGGCGTTGGGATGTGAGTTCGTAAACCCGGCATTTGACAGTCAACCATTTCCAGACAGCCCACGCGATGGGAATGATCATGGCGGCAAAAGCAGGAGGAAAAAAGGCTCCACCAATGCCAATGCCTATCAGCATGAGCAAAGCCAGCGTATAGGTGCCTATGTTCAATAGCTGCGAGGGGGAACTTTTCCAGATAACCGATTCATCATTCATGATGCTGGAAGTATAGGCAGGCTTGAGCCTTTACGCCATTGCAAGAATGAGGAAATTTTGTAATGGGCTTGCAGGTGGCAGGAGAGAGAATTCAGGAGATAGGAGTTCAACTTAGCGTTGGCGGGCGAGCCACCAGTTGAAGATTTTTTTGACCTGTTCAGTGAGGCGGGTTTTGTTGTATTGGTCGCCGACTTTGCGGATGGCTTCGGCTTGGGTGGGGTAGGGATGGATAACGCTGGCCAGGCTGCCGAGGCCCATTTTTGCGTTCATGGCGGTGGTGATCTCACTGATCAGGTCACCGGCATTTTCGGCCACGATGGTAGCGCCGAGAATCTGGTCGCTGCCTTTTTTGACCATGATTTTGACAAAACCTTCGGTCTTGCCTTCGAGGATGGCGCGATCCACTTCGGCCATGGACTGGGTGTAGGTGACAGTTTCGATGCCCTGTTCTTCGGCTTCTTTTTCGTAGAGGCCGACATGGGCGATCTCGGGTTCGGTGTAGGTGCACCAGGGCATGGTGAGGGAGCTGAGTTTTTTCTTGCCAAGGGAGCCGATGGAAAAAAGGGTATTCTGGATCACGATACGGGCGGCAAAATCAGCAGCGTGGGTGAATTTCCACTGCATACAGATGTCACCGGCGGCATAGATGTTGGGATGGGTGGTCTGTAGTTGGTCGTTCACTTTGACTCCCCATTTTTCGTATTCGACGCCGGCTTTTTCGAGCTCGAGTCCTTCGATGTTAGGAGTGCGGCCAACGGAAACAAGCAGATGATCCACTTCTTCGTCGTAGGATTTGCCGTGGGATTCGACCGTTAGTCGGACTCCCTGGCCGCTGGCGGTTTTGGCGATTTCCAGTTCTTTGCCGCAGCAGAGCAGCTGAACCCCGTCGGCAGCGAGGGATTCGCGGACGATTTTTGAAGCGTCGGGATCTTCACGCGGCAGGATGCCGTGGGTGGCTTCGACCAGCAGGACTTCTGAACCCAGACGGGCAAAAGCCTGGGCCATTTCGCAGCCGATGGGGCCAGCGCCGATGATGCCGAGGCGTTTGGGGAGTTCGGTGAGATTGAAGAGGTTCTCGTTGGTCAGGTAATCAACTTCGTCGAGGCCGGGAATGGGGGGCGCATCGGCACGGGCTCCTGAGCAGATGACGGCATTTTTAAAAGTCAGCTGCTGATCTCCGACAGCGACGGTTTGTGAATCAAGGAAGGAGGCCTGGCCGAGAAAAACATCGACACCGAGATCGGAGAAACGCTTGACCGAGTCGTGTTTGCTGATGCCTGCCCGGAGTTTGCGCATGCGTTCCATGGCTGTGCCGAAGTCTATTTTCACCGCATCTGGATCAACATGGATACCAAATTTGGCCCCGCCGTTTTTGGCGGCGTGGGCAGCCTTGGCGGCGGCGATGATTCCCTTGGAGGGGATACAGCCGACATTGAGGCAATCACCACCCATCAGGTGGCGTTCGATGAGAGCGACTTTGGCTCCGAGCCCGGCGGCTCCTGCGGCGGTCACCAGGCCGGCGGTGCCGGCACCAATGACAACCAGATTGTAGCGGCCTTCGGGTGTGGGATTAGCCCAGTCGGGCGGGTGGACGTTGGAGATCAGCGTTTGGTTGTGCTCATCCATCGGTGGGATTTCTATGGGGTCGGTGCTCATTTTTAAAGAGGAAGCTGGAGGTTTGCAAGGAGGCTATTCTGCCGGATCGACTTGCTGGGTGATGGGGACGGCTTTGTCCAAAGCTTTTTTTGCAGTGTGGGTGATAATGACGGTGACCACGATGGTGGCGATCAGTCCTCCTACCTTTAAAGCTGTCTGGGCAAGCCCGGCCTCGGATGCTTCGGTGGCGGCACGGGCGGCGTATCCAAGATAGACATACATGATCGTGCCGGGCATCATGCCGATCCAGGAGGCAAGAACATAGTGACTGAATTTTACTTTGGTGAGACCGAAAGCGTAGTTCAACAAGGTGAAAGGGAAAACGGGAGACAGACGGGTGAGGCCGACAATTTTCCATCCCTGGTGGGCTACCGCTTCGTCGATGGCGGTGAAGGAAGGGTTGCCCTCTATTTTGTGTGCGATTTTGTCACGGGCTAAATAACGTCCAACGAGGAAGGCGGCACTGGCGCCTAGGGTTGAAGCGATGGAAACCCATACCGAGCCCCAGGCAACTCCATAGATGGCTCCAGCACCAAGGGTGAGAACAGATCCCGGCAGGAAAAAAACCGCGGCAATGATGTAGAGAACGATGAAAACAATCACTCCGGTGGCACCGAGGTCTTCAATGTAATCGATAGCACTTTGCAACCATTCGCTGATTGGTAAAAAAACCAGGGCAGCGATGAGCGCGGCGACGATTGTTATGCGGAGAATCCAATTGCCGACATTGGAGCCTGTTTTTGCAGCGGGGGGGGAGGTTGTTGGAATAGGGTCACTCATGCTTTGCCTGTTACTGTTTGTTCAAGCTCCAGTCGTAGCTGGTGTATTTGATTTTGAATTTCCGCCCTTTGATGTCGCTTGCAAAGAAGGGAGTAACAAAATCCTGAAGGCTTCCGTTTTCGGTGAAGTCCTCTGTAAACCAGTCAAAAATAGGGGAGAGATAGAGTATTTTCCCATCCACCTTGTTTTTATTTTTCTGGCCAAGGAACACACGCCCCCGGGCGTCGAGTTGCTCATCAAGATTCTCCGGGACGAATGCCTCGTTGCGCAGTGGGGGGCAGCCCATGGCGGCACAGATGATAACAAAGTGAACCCGGGGCTCTTTGTATTTTGGTCGGAGGATTTTGTGTTCGATATGATTGAGGGTGGTTTTTTTGCCAAACAAAGTGACTGATTCCACATCCCAGGGTTGGCCAAAGAGACTGCCGATTTTTTTAATACTTTTCACCGGATAGTTGTCGATGATGAGTTGCAAGGTTTCTGCGTTGTAAACGTTGATGAGGAAGGCAAGTCGCTGATCGCGGGTCCAGCCCTTGAACGCGGTTTCACTGATGGCGCCGGTTTTTTCCAGATAACCATCGAGGGCGTAACGATTTACTTTGAGTGCGCCGTAATTGACCATGCCTTCGCTGTTGACATAGGTCTTCAATACTTCATTCAGCCCGGCATGCGTGTGGTCAAAAGCCCATACGGTAGAGCTGGTAAAAATTGCCAGCAAGCAGGCCAATAAGGAGGGTAATGATTTTGCAGTTATCATAAAAGTTAGTCTTGTTGGTATTTTATGCTTGGAGAGTTGATAGGGGTGTTTAATCTAGCAACAATCCGAGCCGCAGCATTCCGAGGCAGTGGTGTTGGCGTCGTAGTTTTCTCCTTTGCTTTCCCTCGGGTGGCGCAGGCGCATTTCGCTGCAATCAAAAGCGTCGGCCTGGTCGCCTGGGACTTCTTCACGTGGCTCGATGAATTCAAAAAATTCAGCGTAGGGAGCTTTGCGGTATAATTGGTAGGTTTTGTCGCAGACGGCGTAGCGTTTGCCGCGTTCCATTGGATGGTTGTCATCGTCGAGCACCTTTTTGAATGGGCCTTTGTAGATAACTGCTTGTTTGTGATCAAGACAGGCACCCTGTTTGCCCTTGAAAGCTTCAATGGTCATACTTCTGAATTCGATCCCTTGAACGGTCTGCCAAGGTTCTTTATCAAACTTTAAAACCTGAACGCCATAGAATCCAGCTTCTTCGAAAGCCTGGAGGAATTCGTCTTCGCGGAAAGCTCCGGAGATGCACCCGCTCCAGAGATCGGGGTCGCGCATCATATCTTCTGTGACGGTTTCATCAGAGACGATATCCGAGATGACGGCGCGGCCACCAAGTTTCAGTACCCGGAAGATTTCTTCGAAGAGCTGTAGACGATTATTTATCGAAACCAGATTGAGAACGCAGTTGGAAACTACCACATCGATACTGTCACTGGGGATCATGGTTTTTTTGACCCGGATTTCCTCGGCCCGCTCCTCGGCTTCAAGGTAGCGGTTGGCGTTGTCGATGGGCTGTGCCTGGAGTTCTTTGTCCAATTCTTCGAGATCGAGCGCCAGATCCTGGATGCGGCCCTTGCAAAATTCGACGTTGGAATAACCGATTTTTTCAGCGACAACAGGTGCATTGCGGCGAGCGACGTCGAGCATGTCGTCCGTCATGTCGACTCCGATGACTTTGCCTTCCGGTCCGACGACCTGGGACGCAATGAAACAGATTTTGCCCGTGCCGGATCCGAGATCGAGAACGGTTTCACCTGGTTTGAGATATTTACTGGGATCGCCACAACCGTAATCGCGTTCGATCACTTCAGCGGGAATCACCTTGAGATATTGTGGGTCGTAGTCCACGGGACAGCAGAGTGCGGGCTCCTGGGCATTGGCGCCATCGGCGTAACGTTTTTTTACTATGGATTCGGTCTTCATGTTGGGATGTTGAAGGGGTGGAAACTGGTTTTTTTAATAGACTTGGTAGATTGGAAATTCCTTACAGGGAATTGCTCATTAGTTTACATAATTTTCTGCGATCGTCCAATTCAGCGCAAGCTATTTGCCTTTCAGGTCAGCGCTCCGCCGCAGGACGAGCCGCTGCCGGCGGTGCAGCCAAAACAGTGGGAACCGGTATGGATGGGAATATCGGCAAAGGTATCCGGGTCGATGTCCCAGAGGTGCAATGTGGATTCTTCATTCTGCGCAGCGAGTGGCAGTTTCATCATTTGGTTGAAATCGCAGTCAAAAACTTCACCGAGCCAAGAGACGTTGATGGTATTGCGGCACATCAGGCCCTTGATGGTGGCGGGATTGAATGACTCCCTGAGCAGTTGGTTGTATTGGTCTAGTTGTCCGGTGTTTTTCAGGTGGGAGGCAAAACGGGCAATCGGCATATTGGCGATGCAGTAGAGCTCATTGAATTGGATTCCAAAGTGTTCATCCAGGGCCTTTTTGTAGTCGGCACTCAGTTCGATCTGACAAGGTGGCAGGAAGGCTCCATTAGGATTGTAGACGAAGTTCAGACGGAGTTCCGGATCGCTGCCGTAACCGAGCTGATTGAGTTTTTGAAAAGCGAGAATGCTGGAGTCAAAGACACCGTCACCACGTTGTTCATTGACGTTGTCGGGCTGGTAACAAGGCATGGAGGCGATGATTTCAACCTGATGGTCATGGAGGAATTCGGGTAACCACTCGTAGCCGGGCTCGTTGATGATGGTGGCATTGAGGCGGGTCATCACCCGACGAGCTTGACTGAAGGAACGCACACTCTTCACCAGACGCCGGTAATCGGGAATCATCTCCGGAGTGCCGCCGGTGAGGTCGAGGGTGGGAATATCCGTTTGTTCGAACCAGCCCAGAATGCGGTCAACTGTTTGGCCGGCCATGATCTCTTTGCGTTTGGGGCCGGCGTTCACGTGGCAGTGGCTGCAGGTCAGGTTGCAGAGTTTGCCGATGTTGAGCTGGAGGATTTCCGGGCGGCTCCGTTGCAGCGGGGTGCCACAGGCAGCGAGGGCCTGGTCAAAATGATTGAGTTGTAGCAGGGTTGGCATTTCAGCTTTGAGAGATGGATTTCCGTTTTCCCATGACGAGGGATACAGAATATCCTTACAATGTTGTAAGGATAAATGTCGTAAAAACGTCCATTACACGAGAATATTCCTGCCTTTCTAAAAAAGTATTCCCAGACGGTGTTCGAGATCCATGACTGAAATAAATAATCCAGAGTCCGATCCAGGGGTATGGCTGAAGGATCACGGGGATCATCTCTATGGATATGCCATGTACCGATTGCGCGACAAACACATGGCAGAGGATATGGTGCAGGAAACCCTGCTGTCGGCCTGGAAGGCTTTTGATAAATTTGAGGGTCGCAGTTCGGTCAAAACCTGGCTGACGACTATTTTGCACAATAAGATTGTGGATTTTGTGCGTAAGGCAGCGAGGCAAAAATTGGTCTTCAGTGGTGAAGACCTGGATCATGAAATGCCGGGAGAGTTCAGTGAAACCGGACACATCAATATGGAATTCGGAGCGAAGCAGTGGCCATTGAGACCCGATGACATGGCACAGCGAGGGGATTTTTGGCGAGTTTTAATGCAGTGCATCGATCATTTGCCCAAGGATACGGGGGAGGTGTTTCGTTTGAGGGAGGTCGACGGGCTATCGACGGAGGAAATTTGTGAATTGAAAGGAATAGAGAAGAATAATTTCTGGGTGATCCTGCATCGTGCACGCAAAGGGCTGCGCGCTTGTATGGAGAGCAATTGGGGTGGCAGGCACAACTGAGCAAAGGAAAAGATGAAAATTGTAGAACGTTTGATGTTTTTGGTGATTCCCTCTTGTCGGGAAACACAGAAACTGCAGTCCCGGAATTTGGATGAGAAGCTTTCGTTGTGGAGGCGGAGTTCGCTGTGGATGCATTGTGTGATGTGCGGTTGGTGCCGACGTTATGGCAAACAGATAAAGTTTCTCAACCGGGTGTGCAGGGATCTGCCGGAGTGCGGGAATTTTGAAAAAGGAGAGGGATTGTCTGACGAAGCGAAGGGACGGATCGAGAAGTGTTTGTGTGAAGAGAAGGACAAGGGCTAGGGCGCAAAGTGTTGAACTTCATCCTTGAAAGAGTCTGATTTTTTGGGATGGGTGTGGGCGTCCTATGAAAAATCAACCTACTCTCGACCCTTCCTTTGTTCCCGCCGTTCTCTGGAACCGGGATTTTCAGAATCGTGTTCAGCAAAGCGGAGGTGGCGATGCCTTTGTGATAGCTCTCGAACGACCCGGAGGATCTGTTTCCCGCTTTGATACGAAAATATTCGTCGACCCTGATGGGGATTTGTTGCAGCAGTCAATCCGTTATATTGAGCGGATTTTAAAATTCCTCTTGTGGCAGCGCGGGGGGGCAACGATTTATCTGGGCGGCAATCAAGCGGTGGCGGAGAAGGTGGCTTCTTTTTATCGGGCAGGGGGAGAGCGTGCGTTCGATTTTGATTTTATTGGAGAATCTGTTTATCGCCAGGCTTTGAGCTTCCAATTGGTGGGGGCGGATGAGGTGCCGGAGGCAAAAGAAACGACAATCCTGCTCGGACGACATCTGGACGGGTGCCGGATTGGTTTTGATCTGGGCGGCAGTGACCGCAAAAGTGCAGCTGTCATTGACGGAGAAGTGGTGTTTTCCGAGGAAATCGAATGGGATCCTTATTTTGAAACTGATCCGGAGTACCACTATCAGGGCATCAACAATAGTCTGAAACGGGCGGCGGCACATTTGCCCCGGGTCGATGCGATCGGAGGAAGTGCAGCAGGAGTGTATGTGGACAGCGAAGTGCGCATTGCTTCTTTGTTCCGCGGAGTCAGTAAGGAGGATTTTGAAAAGCGGGTTCGGCGGATGTTTTTTGATCTGAAAAAAGAATGGAACGACGTGCCTTTTGAGGTGGTGAATGATGGAGAGGTCACTGCACTCGCAGGGGCGATGTCATCGGGGGCGAACGGGGTGTTGGGAGTGGCGATGGGCACCAGTGAAGCAGTGGGTTACGTCAATCCCGAGGGCCACATCACTCCTTGGTTGAACGAGTTGGCCTTTGCTCCGGTGGACTATCGCGATCGCGCTCCGGTGGATGAGTGGAGCGGGGATCACGGTTGTGGGGCACAGTATTTTTGCCAGCAAGCCGTTGCTCGACTGGCTCCTCTGGAAGGCTTGGAATATCCGGATGAGATGGGCTTTCCCGAGCGTTTGATCGAAGTGCAGAACTTGATGAAGGACGGGGATCGCCGGGCGGCGAATATTTACGATACGATAGGCACTTGTTTTGGGTATTCGATTGCCCATTATGCCGATTTCTATGATATCGAAAATGTTCTTGTCCTTGGACGAGTGACGTCAGGAGAGGGCGGCGAACGCATTATCTCAAATGCCGAAGCGGTGCTGGCTGATGAGTTTCCCGAGTTGAGTGAAAAGATCAGTTTGCGCACTCCGGGCGAAAAAGAAAAACGTCACGGACAGTCGATTGCCGCAGCTAGTTTGCCCGCTTTGGCCTAGAGATTTTTTAAGGAGCGGCGCTTTTCAGGTGCTTGCGGGCGGAGTGTAGGCAATTTTAAAGATTGGCGGCAAAATAGCGGGTTTAGAGGTTTTCTTCATCTGGGGCCTGAAAGCCGCCAGCTTCCATTTTCTTGAGCACTTCGGACATGTCTTCAACTTCGTCCCAGACAGTTTGGGCGATGTAAATGGGGGCTTCTTGCTGAATAGCCAGGGCGACCGCATCACTGGGCCGGGCATCGAGTTCAATAATTTTTTTTTCTTCGAGCTCGTTTGAAACTGTGATGATGAGTCGTGCGTAATAAACGCTGTCAGCAAAGCTGATGATCACGACTCGGTTGACTTTGGCGCCGAGTGTGGTCAGAAGGTCGGCAAAGAGGTCATGGGTCTGGGGGCGTGGTTTGGGCGTGTGATGCATGAACATGGTGATTGCCGCGCCCACCGCTTGGTCGACGTAGACTACAAAGACCTTGTCGTCATTACCGAGAAAAACGGCACAACCTCCACTAGTTGGCAGAACGGCTCTGACTCCGATTTCGATGACGTCTTTTCCCATGGTTTTAAAATGTTACGAACACGCTTGGTTCTCAGTTAATGAATGTGAAGAATAGATCAAGATAAGGCAAACGGAAACTGTTTAGCTGCTTGCTAAAAAATCAGCGTGTTCTTTGGAAACCTGGACATATTTTTCCGCCCACTTACGAATGGATTTTTGCTTCACTGCATCTAAATAGCTAACGACACGTGCTGGACTTCCCATTACCAGTGAGCCTGGTGGGATAATCGTGCCCTGGGTGACTAGAGAACCCGCACCGATGATGCTGCGAGCACCTACTTCCACTCCGTCCATGAGAATGGAGCCCATGCCGATCAAAACTTCATCATCGATACAGCAGGCGTGAAGCAGGGCTTTGTGTCCGCAAGTAACAAACTGGCCGACAGTGGTTCCCAGCTCACTGGACAGGTGAATGATGGTGCCGTCCTGAATGTTTGACGAAGGTCCGATGGCGATGCGTTCGATGTCTGCACGCAACACGCACTGATACCAGACCGAAGCTTCTTCAGCCAGGCTGACGGCACCGATTATCTGGGCGTCCGGAGCGACAAAAGATGAAGAATGGATTGCGGGAGGGGTATGAAGGTGATTACAGGCAGGCATTTTGAACAGGGATGGAAAGGTGCTGGAAAGACGTCAGTATAGGAGAAAATGAGGAAAATTCCGTAAAATCGGGCCTATTTTCAGAAAAAATGCATTTTTTTTCGCAAAGCTCTTTACTAACGATGACGAAAACCCTAATGAAAAGACAATGAACAAGGGACAAATTGTAGAAGCAGTACAGGGCGCACTCGGTGAAAGCGCATCAAAGAAGGATGCCGAAGAGGCTGTAGCAGCTGTTCTTGGCGCAATCGCTGATGGCGTCAGAGCAGACGGAACCGTTCAGTTGATCGGTTTTGGAACCTTCGTAGTGAGAGAGCGTGCGGCCCGCATGGGACGCAACCCTAAGACGGGAGAAGCGATGCAAATCAAAGCTTCCAAGTCTGTGGGATTCAAGCCCTCCGCAGCATTGAAGGGCTCCCTGTAAGAACCTTAGTTTTAAAACTAAACCGAAAGCCGTTGGCAGTTTTCTGCCAGCGGTTTTTTTTATCTTCACATCTCAACTCCACAAGCCTGGAAAATGCCGCGGGCTTTGTGCAGGGTTTCTTCAAACTCTTGATCTGGTATTGAATCAGCGACGATGCCAGCACCGACGTTGAAACTCAGTTTTTGATCTTCGATGATGGCAGTGCGGATGGCGATGTTGAATATGGACTCATCGTTGAAGCCAAAAATACCGATGGTGCCGGTGTAAAGGCCACGGGCACTTGTTTCCAATTCATCGATGATCTGCATCGCCCGGATTTTGGGTGCACCGGTGATTGATCCACCGGGAAAGCAGGACAGCAGGGCATCGACCGGATTGGCGTCGCTTTGGAGTTGGCCGTTCACGGTCGAGACCAGATGGAATACTTGTTCGAAACGTTCCAGCCTGAGCAATTCGCTTACGTTGACCGATCCAGCTGTACAGATTTTGCCAAGATCATTACGTTCCAGATCAGTGATCATAATGAGCTCGGCGATTTCTTTTGGAGAAGTGATCAGCTCGTAGGCTGATCTTTCGTCGGCAGAGCGGTCACGGAAGCGGGGACGGGTGCCTTTGATTGGGCGGGTGGTAATTTCACGCCCGCTGATTCTCAGAAATAACTCGGGAGAGGAGGACAGGATTTGTTGGTAATCGAGATTCAGGTAGGCGGCAAAAGGAGCGGGGGAGCTGGTGCGCAGGCGTTCGTAGAGAGCGAAGGAGGTGGTATTGTTTTCCTGAGCGGAGCCTGGCCAGGAGGTCGAAAATTCATGAGAGAGGTTGACCTGGTAGATGTCGCCTGCGGCGATGTATTGCTGGGCTTGCTCAACCCGGTGGCAAAAATCAGTGCGTTCCATTGAGGAAGAGAACCCTGCTTCGAAGGGCAAGGCGGGCAGAGAAGATCTGGAAGAGCTGACTTGTGACCAGTCGATTTTTGATTGTTGGTCTCCCACCTCGAACCATTGCGAACGGTGGTGGTCAAAAATCAGCATGTGGAAGTAGATGCCAAAGCAGTATTGCCCATCGTATTCAAAGCAACCAATGGCGCCTCCTGTGGGAAAACCACAATCGAATGAGGTGCCGAGTGACTTTCCTGCCTGCAGCTCTTGTTTTAATGTTTCAAGCCCCATATTGCCGGAGTAGCCGGGTTGGGTTTCTTCCAGCCAATTGCCTTGGATAATTTTTTCGGGATTGGAGGCGAGGATGGAAATCCCTCCAGCAGGGGAAGGATTGGAAGGGGAATCTGAGGAGGCGGAATCCAGAAAGATAAAACCGCTTTGCTGGCTCAGCCCGCGGGCCAGCTCTAGCGGGCGATAGTCGATATCGACGCTTACAGGTTTCAAATGACAGGTGGATGGCTTCATATAGCCCGGATGGTGAAGGTGTTTGGTATTAATGCTGGATACACATTGCCGGGGGGGATTTCAAGTGGAACGCTTCTGGAATGATTTCCGGGCAGTCAAATCGAACGGTAAGCCCGGATTGCGGTCGAATAAGAAAGCATCATCGGTATTGACACTGCGAGGCAAGATTCATAGTCTCATTGCTTTTTCGAATAGCGGTTGTCAAAGCGGAACATGGCAGAAGAATTGTATAATACCAATAGTCAAAGTAATCGTACATTCACGGTGGCGATGTGGATTCTTGGTTTACTTGCTGGAGGGCAATTTCTAGCCATGGGATGGGTGATCATGCGGCATCATCCTGCAACACCGGATTCGGCGAAGGTAAAGGTGACTGGGGCTGTCTCCGTACCTGTGCCAGCGGAACCAGCTTCAATGACGGTAGCAGGCCTTGCCAATGGCGGACTACCGCCGATGCCGGAAATTTTCAGGAAAGAGAAGGCAGGCCAGTCGCCGGTATTACCGACTCCACCGCTGGCGGGCCTGGGAGGTGGGGGGCAGGCGGGCATTCCCGCGGCTTCACGGCAGATTCATTCGGCTCATCTTATTGAAGACCCTGCGGTTGAGAGACTTTTGAACACCGCTCTCGAGTTGCGGGCCAGTGGTAATATGCACGCAGCATTGCGCACCTTGCAGTCTGCAGAGGCGAAATTGCCTGAGCACCCGCGCATCCTCAGCGAAATTGCGGGGGCCTATGCCCAGCTTGGACTGGGGGATAAAGCGGCCTCTTACTGGGAAAAAATTTATCGTTTGGGAGAGCTGCGGGCGGGGGCTTATTTTGATATGGCAGACATGGTGTTGAAAGGCAAGCAGCTCGAGCCGGTGCCGGGTAAGGACTCTATGCTTTCCATTGGGGATATTGCTGAAATACGAGACAAGGCAGTCACTGCAGGAGAAAGAATTACCCTGCGTGTGAAGATACAAGCCAAGCCAGGAGCCCGCCCTGCAGGTGCAGATATGGCCCTGCTGGTGTATTTTTATGATTTAGTGGACGGAAAGCGATTTTTACCCTCGACGGCGGACACCTCCGAATCGTATATATCTGCTCCTTATGATTGGCAGAATGGTGAAAGCGAACAGATTGAAGTGAGTTATTACCAACCTGTGTTCACTAATGAACAAAAACGGGAACTGGGTGAAAGGGTTTATTACGGTTATATTGTAGAGTTGTATTATCAGGATGAATTACAGGACGTTGTGGCAGCTCCACGGAAACTTATGGGGCTCAATCCAAGTGCACCACCTGTAAATAATGGGGCCTTGAGTGGTCCGGACAGCAGTTTATTTCCTCAATGATGACAAGTAGTAGTGATGCAAACCACGTATCTGGTGGGAGTTTTTATGTGTTAGTGGTGGATGAATCTGCCAGCCGCCTTGAAGCCATGGTCGCCTTGTTGAATCAGGAGATTCCTGGGGGGGAGATCAGCTTTGCTGCAGATCCCGGGGAAGCCTGGGCAATGGTTTCTCAGGCTGATCATCTTGATATGCTGATTTCTTCGGTCCCAGAGGAAAAAGGAGATTTGGTTTTTGCTCTCCGGGATAAGATCGTCGAACGCTTTGGTGTTTTGCCGGGGGCCTTTTACGGTGCCGGGGATATGAACGGCTATTATGACTGGATCCACGGGGAGCAGTTGTTTTTCCAGCCTTTGTCGGATGATGCTTTTGTGGCATGGGTGCATAGCGCACAAAAAGAAAGAGCCTCGCAAATGGCGGAGGCGGTTCTACATGAGGTGGATACACCAGAGTCACTGACGGTAGCTGAAGTGCCTGAAACGGTCGCGAGTGTTGCGATAGATTTACCACCTGTGCCCGTAGCCGGTTCCATAGAGTCGCTGCCGGTAGCTGAAGTGCCTGAAGAAGCGGTTGACAGTGCGGTGACGGATTTACCGCCTGTGCCCGTAGCCGTTTCCATAGAGTCGTTGCCGGTAGCTGAAATACCTGAAGGGGAAGGTCCAATGCCCGTAGGTTCCCGCCTGGGGGACTATGAGCTGAAGCACTTGATCGAAGCCAATCCAGATTGGGCTCTTTATGATGCAGAGCAGGTAGGGATCAATCGAACGGTTAATCTCAAAGCTTTGCATCGCTTTCATCGACGGGATCCCGCCAAAGTGGAAGCGTTGCTGAAGGAAGCGCGCAGCAGAGCATTGGTGAATCATCCGGTCATTGCCCTGGTGTATGAGGCCAATCAGGAGAATGGGGTGAATTTTTATGCCCGGGAACGGGTTGATGATCCGAGTTTGACTGAGCTGGCGGATCACGGAGAAAAACTCAGTGATGGAGCGGTGATCCAATTGCTGGGCACCGTGGCGGATGCGGTGATTTATTTGGTTGAGAACCGGATGAATTTCCGGCCCATTACAGCTGACCTGATTCGTATCGGCAAAGAGGGGCAGCCCAAGGTTATCAATTCAGTAATTTCGGGTGAGTTGAAGTTTGACGAAGCCGAGCAGGTTGGTTTGCTGGCAGATGCTGTTTTTCCTCTGTTGACCAAAAGCCGGTATGGCGGGGAGCTTGCTTTGCATGCCTTGATGGTGCGGATGCATGGACAAGGGGATGCCAATGTGGGGCAGGCAATAGTTACCTTGGACCAGTTGAAGGTTGCCTTGGATTATTTGGGAGAAAAGCTGGGAGGCAGCAGTTCGGATCACACTCAGAAGTCGAGCCATCGTTCGGCTATTATTGTAGGAAGTATGATCGGCGGGGGAGTGGTCCTGGCCGGTATCATTATGGCGATGACCATGGGAGGTAATGCCAAAGGGAAAGATTTTGATTATATGGTACAAATTCCAGCGGGTATATTTATTTACCAGCAGGATGAAGAGGTGAAATTGAAGCAGTTTTGGATTGATGAGTATGAAGTTACGATCAGCCAGTATGCCAAGTTCATCGAGAGCGTTGAGAATGATGAGGAGAGGGCAAAGACGTGGGCTCATCCCAACCAGCCGGCAACAAAAAAGAGCTATCGTCCTTCCGATTGGAATAAGTATTTCAGGGCTGCGGTAAAAGGGAAAGAGTATTACGGAACTGCGATTGATTTGAATTGCCCGGTGATGGGGGTCGACTGGTGGGATGCTTACGCTTACGCAAAGTGGAAAGGGGGACGCCTTCCAACTGAACATGAATGGGAAAAGGCAGCCCGTGGAACGGACGGTAATCTTTATCCCTGGGGCAATGAACTGGATCTTTCCCGTTTTAATTCAGGGGCAACTCAGCAGGGCAGTGATAAATACCGCTACTGGGCACCGGTGGATGTTCTTGAGGGAGATGTCAGCCCTTATGACGTCAAAGGGATGGCTGGCAATGTCAGTGAATGGACCGATTCATGGGATACCCATCCTGATGACCCGGACAAGGAGGTTCCCATTCGTCGGGGCAACTCTTTTCAGACGGAAGAAGGCTTTGAACTGACGGGCCGTCGTCCTGCCAACAGTCCGGAAGACAGTGCATTGAACACTGGTTTTCGGACCGTGAGAAGTATTCCGCCGCCTGCAGTGCAATAATGCTAGATTGTGGAATGACAGTGAGATTGATTCGTGCTGCTAAGAGCAAATCCGGGGTGGGTGGGTGGACATTTTAAACAAAACGGCCTAAGCTGTGCCGCTTGAGATCAAGACCCTCTGAAAGGATTTGCAGACAAAATACCAGGCTTTGATTCCCCAATGAATCGCTCAATATCAAAACGTGTTCTTTTGACGATCAGCTTGCTGGTGATTTTTCCTCTGGTGGGGAACCTTGATCGCATGCAGGCTCAAATTCAGGTCACATTCAAGCTGAATAAGAAGGTTTATATGGCGCACGAAGCTGTGGCGGGGGAATTAACCATCGTAAACCGATCAGGTGGTGATCTGGTCATAGCGGGACGCAACGGGGCCAATTGGTTGGATTTTCAGGTAACGGATGCCGAGGGAGGCCTTCTCACTCCTGTGGTGGGACGTCCGGGGTTGGATCCCGTGATGATACAGGCCGGGGGGGTGTTTAAAAAACAGGTGTATGTGAATCGCCGTTATCCTATGGGGCGCAATGGCGTGTACCGGCTTCGAGCGAGTGTTTATTTTCCTCCCTTGAATCGTTATTTCCGAACCCCAATCCAATCGTTGCAGGTTGCTGAGGGGCATGAATTCGATTCGTGGACGGTTGGAGTGCCTCCAGGTTATCAAGAAGCGGGAACTTACCGGAAATACGCAGTGCTGCGATTTGATTATCAGGGGCGGAAGGAGATATATTTTCGCCTCAGCCGAGCCGACTCGGGGACGGTGATAACGACCTATTCGCTAGGCAAGCTGCTGATGGTGACCGACCCCAAGATGGGGGTCGATAACCAAAACCGCCTGCATATTCTGCATATGGGAGCTCCGCAAGCGTATGCGCATACGATTATCGATGTCGAGGGTAAGGCCCAGCCCCAGGAGTATTATTTTGCCAAGGGTGAAAATCGTCCGCTTCTGGTTCGAGTGGGGAGTGGAGACATTGTCGTCGAAGGGGGGATTCCTGAAGAAATGCAGGATGTGGTGTATGAGAAAAATGAATTCCATAAACTCTCGGAACTTCCTCCAGGCATGCCTCTCAATTGATTGGTCTGTGAAACCGGTGAAAATCTGATATTGAAGAACTGCAGGGTGTTTTATTAAGATTTCTTGACTAACTTGCGGATAACAGTGTATTTCTTGTGACTGAAGAAAGAGGTGTGTTTGTGGGAAAAAAGTCAATTTAACCGAAGACGATAGACGGGGATTTATGTTTGAAGGCATCAATAGGCTGAAAAAAAAGATGATACCTGCACTGCGTAACTCACGATTTAAGTCGACTTGGGGCAAAATCTTTTTTGGGCTGTGTTTTATAGCTATGAGCCTTACAATCGGGGCAGGGAAGGCAGCTGCGGCTTTTAATACGGTTATTATTGATGCCGGCCACGGTGGGCATGATTTGGGTGCCAGCCGCTCATTGATTTATGAGAAACATTTGAATCTCGATGTGGCCAGGCGTTTGGAACGAACTCTTCGGGAGAGTGGGTTTCGGACGGTCTTGACTCGAAATACTGATGACTTTATTCCTCTCTCGACTCGTTCGGCACGAGCAAATAAATACCGCAATGCTATTTTTGTGAGCATTCATTTCAACTGGAGCTGGAAGAGTAAAGTGACTGGGGTTGAGACTTTTTACAGGAGCTCGACCTCGCGCAATCTGGCTGATTACATCCAGCGGCAGCTCATTCGGAAGATAGGTTGTACCAATCGAGGGGTCAAAACGGCCAATTTTTCCGTGCTTAGAAAAACCCGCCACCCTGCGGTTCTCGTCGAAGGCGGTTTTGTCAGCAACAAGGGGGAACGATCTTCTATGCTCGATCCCCGATACCGCCAGGTTGTCGCAGACAGCATTGCCCGCGGTATTTTGGAATACCGGAAAAAACGTTGATCAAGGGACTTGCCAGGCTGGGTCCGGATCAGAAACAGACTTGCGAAACCCGCGTGTGCGGGCTTTCTTTTTGCTGACAGGAATCAGGGTGATGATCGTTACATGTGAACAAATGAAGCAGGCGGAAGAGCGCTTGTTTTCGACCGGCGTTGTGGCCGAGGATTTGATGGAAAAAGCGGGGCAGGCTTGCTCCCGGGCCATTAGGCAATTTTTCCCTGTACCGGGGCGGGCCACTTTATTTGTAGGTAAGGGCAATAATGGCGGGGATGCCTTGGTTGCAGGACGTGAGCTTCGCAAGCAGGGTTGGAGGGTAGAGGCGGTTTTATCGGGAGAGCCTTCTGAGATGACTGATTTGGCAGCCAAAAAACTGGCTGAATTGGCAGCAGAGCCAGAGAGTAAATGGGCTGCCTCAAATCGCATGGGCGGAGGCATTGTGGTGGATGGATTGTTGGGTATTGGTGCACGCGGCCCGCTGCGGGGAATTATCGGGGAACGGGCAGAGCAACTCAATCATCAACGTTTAGAAAGCAATGCCACTTGTTTCGCGATTGACATTCCATCGGGAGTGGATGGGGATCTTGGCACGCCTTATCCAGGGGCGGTGGTGGCTGACATCACCCTGTCGATTGCCGCGATCAAGGCGGGTATCGTTCAAGATGTGGCGATCAATCATGTTGGGAGAATTGCCCAGATTGGCTTGCCGGAGATTGTATTTGCAGAGAGTTGTAATAGTTCCGTGGTATTATCCCCTGGTAATTTGGCAGGTTTATTGCCGCGCAGAGACTTTGATTGTCACAAAGGCCGAGCGGGGCGTGTGGGTATTTTGGCTGGGTCGAGAGGGTTGACCGGGGCGGCGGTATTGGCTTCAACAGCCGCAGTGCAATCCGGGGCAGGATTGGTGACTTTGTATGCTGAGCAATCCATCTATGATATTCTCGCAACAAAAGCTTCACCGGAAGTCATGGTGAAGCCTATTGATTGCTTTGAGGACATTCGTGAAGATGCTGTTGAAGTGCTGGCGGTGGGTCCTGGTTTGGGGGTTGAACCTGATCCGGCTTTGTTGGATCTGATTTTGAATGATCCTCGCCCGATGGTGGTCGACGCGGATGCCTTAAACTGCCTGGCTCGTTGGGATAATTCTTTTGACGGTTTGGCCAAATGCGGTCATCAGCGTCTTTTAACTCCGCACCCGGGTGAAATGATGCGTCTTTTTCCAGAGGCGGCCACCTGTGAAAACCGTTTTGATGTGGTCGATGATTTCATCAAGCAAAAATCTTTTCAAGGAGTGCTGTTATACAAAGGAGCCCGCACCTTGATTGCCTCGGCAGGGCAGCCGCAGGCAATCAACTCGACCGGGCACCCGGGAATGGCTACCGGCGGGGTAGGAGATGTGCTGACGGGCATATGTGCCGGTTTAATAGCACAAGGACTTTCCCTCTACGATGCGGCTTGTCTGGGAAGTTGGCTGATCGGACGTAATGCGGAAAAATTTGTATATGAAGGGCTTCAATCGGCAGAGTCTCTGACAGCACGGACGATCGGTAGTGAGTTGGGTCTGGCATTTGATGCTCTGCGAAATGGAGAATTCTGATTTTTCCACTCTTACTGCATAAAAAAAGCTGATCCGCCAAGTGGATCAGCTTTCGTTCTTTTAAATTCCCTGGCTTACCACTGCAGGCGTCCGCCGATTCCCAAAGTGCTGCGGTTGTCTTCGAATCGACCGGAAATTTCGACTCCCAACATGTCGGTGAATTTGAAAACACTCCCAACTTCTCCACCCCAGAGATTTTGCTCATCGATTCGGGTGTAGTCAAGGGAAGCGTAAACTTCCCAGCTTGAAAAAATGGCTAAACGCACGCCGGGTTCAAAATAAAACCCCCAGTCATCGAGGCGATCCCAGTTGCCGGCAGCAGGGATTTCGATATATCTGGTTCCAGCCTGGAAGTAGATGTCAGCCATTCCTCCCAGCAGGGTGTTGGCTCCGAGGCCGAGACGAAGGTCCTGAGTGTCCACGGATCCAGGGCTATCAACAAGATCAGGGCTGGCGTGGTGGTAATCTGCCAGAAGGAAAAAATGTTCGGTAGGGGCGGCTGACAACTCAACATCGAAACCGTTGGCATCTTCCAGAGTGGCGCCGAGATCACCGCTATAAAATACCCTCTCATAACCAAGGTCGAAATAACTGTGGGAAAGGGTTGAAGAGTCTTGAGCGTTAGCTCCACCCGCAACCAAGACAAAAAAAGAAAAGGCAAAAATATTTTTTTTCATAATTGATGTAATTTATAAAACATCCATATTTACCATATTCTGCCTTGAAATTAAAAAGATGTCAAACCTTTCTTAACTAGCTAGGCAACGAGGGGCAGACGGGTGCCACGGGTGCCCTTTTTTTCTCTCAAGGTGGATAGCTAGTGTTTAGACCACCTTAAAATGATGGGGATCGTAGGACAAATTTTCATATTTGCCGGGGGTGGTTTACGCTGGCCTTAAATGACAGAATCGGAGCCGGAGTGTAACGCAGACAGCCGGAGGCAATTCTGTCCCACGGTGAATCCACCATCTTAAGCCTGACAAGGTACGAGCAGTAAAATGGGATTGTAAAAATACCAGTATGCCGCCTGAAAAGGGGGCAAGGCTGCGATACCTACATGATAGTAGATCCTGACTGAAAAACAGAGCGAGTGAGAAGATCTCTCAGCCGCCTACTGATTTTGTCATGATTTCCAGCGCCAACACGCCGATCGAAAGAGCAAGAACAATGATTGGTAGTAGCATAGAACCGGATTTTAAATTTTTCGTTCCAAGAAGTTTGGTTTCATCAGCCCTGGCCGACTTGATATGCCATGAATTCAATTAAGAATACGGCGATTGAAAGGATGATAACAATAATAGCAAAAGGCATAAGGCCTGATTCTTCAAAATCTTCCTCCCATTCTTCTTCGGCTTCATCTGCTGCCGTTGATTTAATGTTAGGAGCGGCACTGATGGGGGAACCTCCTGCTGCTCCCATGGATTGGGTTTGCTGCAGTTTGACGGTTGCCTTTGGCAGAGGCTTGGCACTGCCTGGTGCAGCGAGCGGAGTGGTTTGTTTCCCAATGGCTGGTCCAGCTGGTGCCGGGGCCTTGGCCAAAGGAATAGTTTTTGCGCCTATAGGAGCGGCCGTTGGCGCCGGAGCGACTCCCTGAGAGAGTGGCACGGTTTGAGCACGCTGCTGGGGAGCAGGCGGTGCAGCCGCAGCACCTAAAGTAACTGTTTTGGCTCCACCTCCAGTGGGTGGTGGTGCTACTGGTGCAGGAGGCGGGGCAAGCGGAGCTTGGCCAGGTGCCGGCGTTGCAGGTGCCGGGGGTGGTGCAGGTGCGGCCGTAGGTGAATTGGGTCTGGGTCCGACAGGAGCAATAGTAGGGGTAGGTGGCGCAGAGGGCGCGGTAGCCGTAACAGGAGCGGCTCCCGGTACTGGCATGGTGCTGCCAATCGGTGGAATACTTCCCGTAGGGCCTTCTTGTGCTGGAACCGGCATGGTGCTGCCGATGGGTGGAACGCTTCCAGTAGGATTTGCTTGTCCCGGGATCGGCATGGTGCTGCCGATGGGTGGAATCGAGCCGGTCACTGGCGAAACAGCGCCTCCATCCACAGATGCACCTACCGGTCTGATAGGTTGGGTTACCCCTTGTGGTACGATGGGACCTGTGTCCTCGGGGCGTGCACGAAGGGTAATACGAACCGTTTCTTTTTTCAACGGAACTGTCGACGTCTTCTTGGACGGTTTCTGTGGATCCGGTGGTGTAGGTGAGGAATCACTCATTTTGATAGGCGATAAAAAACTTTGAACCTATATTTAGGCCGGAAAATGGGTGGAATGTCAATACCATAATACAATAAATGATGTACTGGGCTGAACTTTTTATTTGCTGAAGTTTTGTTATTACCCCTGAATTTGATTGCTCAAAGTGGGGGAATCATTGAATCAGTAGGCAAAATCAGCTTTTGCTGAGCAAAGTGCAGGCTTTACAGCATGAAAAATACGGTGGACTGATCTGCATGAAAATGCCTCAAAACGTCGTTGAACTTCTGCAGGATCTGATTGCGATTCCAAGTGTAAACCCCGAAGGCAGTGGCGATCCGGGTACGGCGCAGACGGGGGAGGAGGCGTGTGCTTGCTATATTGCCGATTTTTTGCGTCAATGTGGGGCGGAAGTGGTTCTGGAAGAAGTTGTGCCGAACCGTCCCAACGTGATTGGGCATTTTGCCACGACCATATCGGAGGGGAAGAAAAAACCAAGAATCTTGTTTGCGCCGCACACGGATACAGTGAGTGTCGCGGGCATGACGATCGATCCTTTTGCAGGCGAACTGAGGGACGGCAAAATATGGGGGCGGGGGGCGAGTGATACCAAAGGCACGATGGCTGCGATGTTGTGGGCTTTTCACGAATTGGGCGGAAGGCTGGCTGATCTTGATGTTGAGCTTGGATTTGTTGGCCTGATGGGGGAAGAAATCAGCCAGCCGGGGTCGCGTCATTTTGCCGAGCATCATGGTGATGAATGGGATTTTGCCATTGTTGGTGAACCGACGGAGCTGGATGTGGTTTGCCAGCACAAGGGCTGCACCTGGCTCCAGCTAAGCACTCAAGGGCAAGCAGCCCACGGTTCTACTCCAGAGCGTGGTGAAAATGCGATCATGGCCATGGTGGAAATTTTGCAAAAAATCGACAGGGAATTTCGGATTGAATTGAAGGCTGAAAAATACAAAAATGCTATCCTGGGAAGCCCGACGGTAAATATTGGTACCATTCAAGGGGGAGCCAAAACCAACATCGTTCCCGATTATTGTGAAGCCACGTTGGATTTTCGTGAGACTCCAGAGCTGATGGCCGCGGGCGGGCTTATGAAAATCTTGCAGAGCTATCTGTCCAAGCAGTTGGGAGAGGGAAAGCTTCCAGAAGTGGTTCTCAAGCTGTTGGTGGAATGTTCGGCACTGAACACCGATCAGGAGAACCCTTTTGTGAAACAGTTGGGTGAATTGGGGGCAAGATGCATTGGGGCTCCGTGGTTTTGTGATGCGGCCTGGTTGGCATCGGGGGGGATTCCAGCGATTGCGCTTGGGCCGGGATCAATCGCCCAGGCGCACACTGAAGACGAATGGATTGAGCGGAAAGCATTGGAAGAAGGTGCCGCTTTTTACCAGAAAATCATGGAGACTTTGTCCTGAGGGAATGGCAGGGGTTCAAGCTCAATCAAAAGGCTTGTTTCGGGGCTGGCGTTTTGTTCGATTAGGGCTAGGATGCCGATTTCTACATCGTTTGAATCATTATGGCAAAACAACAGCAAAATGCGATCAGCCCGGCCCGGGATAAAAATTTTCCGGAGTGGTACCAGCAGGTGGTCAGAGCATCTGACATGGCGGAGAATTCGGAAGTAAGAGGCTGCATGGTGATCAAACCCTGGGGCTATGGATTGTGGGAACAAATCCAAGCTCAATTGGATGTGATGTTTAAGGAAACCGGGCACAAAAATGCTTATTTTCCTTTGTTGATTCCGGTGAGTTACCTTGAAAAAGAAGCAACTCATGTGGAGGGCTTTGCGACTGAGTGTGCGGTGGTAACCCATCACCGGCTCGAATTGCAGGATGGCAAAATGGTGCCGGCGGGCAAGCTCTCTGAGCCTTATGTGATCCGGCCGACTTCGGAGACCATCATTGGTGCGGCTTTTGCCCGTTGGGTGCAGAGTTACCGTGACTTGCCTTTATTGATCAATCAGTGGGCCAATGTCATGCGTTGGGAGATGCGTCCGCGTTTGTTTTTGCGCACCGCAGAATTTCTCTGGCAGGAAGGGCACACCGCTCACGAAACACCGGAGCAGGCGATGGAGGAAACCTGTAAGATGCACGGGGTTTACGAGGAGTTTCTTCGTGAGCATTTGGCGATTCCGGTTATTCCTGGTGAGAAGACGGAGGGCGAGCGTTTTCCCGGTGCATTGAATACTTTTACGGTCGAGGCGATGGTGCAGGATCGTAAGGCTATCCAGGCGGGCACCTCCCATTTCCTGGGGCAGAATTTTTCCAAAGCGGCAGGCATTGATTTTGAAGGCCGCGAAGGCAAACGGGAGTTTGCCTGGACGACCAGTTGGGGGGTTAGCACTCGTTTGATCGGAACCTTGATCATGGCCCATGGGGATGACGATGGTCTGATCATTCCTCCGAGGGTGGCTCCCACGCAGGTGGTTATTTTGCCGATTATCCCGAAAGAAGAAGTACGCGAGGAAGTGCTGGCGGCTTGTCATCAGCTGGAGGAAAAACTTCGTGCGGAAAGTGCGTGGAACGCGCCGCTTAGAGTGGAAGTGGATGAACGTGATCTCGGCGGGGGAGTGAAAAACTGGGAGTGGATCAAAAAGGGCGTGCCAGTGCGAATCGAAATTGGGCCACGTGATTTGGAAAAAGGTTCGGTGGCGGTGACGCGGCGGGATGGCGGGCATCGGGACAAGTCTTTCATTGCGTCGGATGAGGCGGTGGCACAGATGGCGGAGACTTTGTTGTCTATTCAGAGTAATCTATTGGAACGCGCTTTGGCTTTCCGTGAGGAACATACCAAAGAGCTTCAATCGGCTGAAGAGTTCTATGCCTTTTTCACTCCGCAAAATTCTGGTCAGCCGGAAATCCACGGGGGATTTGCCCTGGGACATTGGGGAGGGACGGCCGAGGAGGAGGAGGCTTTGCAAAAGGAGAGTAAAGTGACGATTCGCTGCATACCATCGGATCCTGAATTGCGTGGAGAGAGTGGCGTTTGTGTGATCACTGGGAAACCCGCCGAAGGACGAGTGGTTTTTGCCAAGGCTTATTGAGGAAGGAGTCAGGAGATAGAATGGAACTCACCGGATGCACTCTGGAATTTAAAAACTAAACCGAAAAACAATGAAAGTATTTATCAAGCCTGGTTGTCCCTGGTGTGTCGAAGCAACTCGCTGGTTGGAGGGCAATGACTATAGCTTTGAAGAAGCGAATGTGCTGACTGATGTCGCCGCTTTTGCTGAAATGAAGGAATTGTCAGGCCAGACCAAGGCGCCAACGATGGTGATGCCGAATGGTCTGATACTCGCCGATTTTGGCGTGGAGGAGTTGGTTCCCTTTCTCAAGGAAAACGATATCCGGCCATAGAGCTGTATTCTGCAATATATGTGCTCTTTACCGCGGTAACGTAAGTAACGTTTGAATGCTCCGACCTGCGGAAGAGGTCGAGCATCGTTCATATTTGTTTCAGGGTTATCGAAACCGAAAATTGTTGAGAACTCCAGAGAGAAAGCAGGTTCGAAGCCATGCCCTGTTCTCCTGTTAGTTTAGTTAGTTGGTCGAATATCCACCACCTTCACTTCACTTACAGGGTCATCTGCCCACCAAGTAATCGCAAATCCGGCCACGGTCGTTACTTGAAAGAGTCGTCGCGTCTCAGGATCTGACACCTCAAAATCCCCGCCAAGATGAGCAAACTGACTCAGACCTTTGACGAAAGATAATACCGACTGGCGACGGCGCCCAGATTTTGGAAGAACCTCTATGGCTTCAATATCGAGAAGAACTCGGTAATTCCGCGCCATAGCCAATTAGAGGTCATCCGCACTAACCCACCGATCCGGGCTATCATCATCGACCCTGCGACGAATTGTCTTCCAGTAATCAGGGTCACTCTCCAGCTCAATCTTCGTGAGATACGATGAAAGCTCATGTCGCTCATCAGCGGAGAGTGTATCTACTTTGGTCTTTAATTCTTCCGCAATCATGACGAATACTTTACCAGATTAAGTGAGCTTTTCAAGTTTCAGGGACAATGCCCAATTTTTGAGGAGAACGTCAATAGACAGGTGATTCCTGAAACGAAGCCCTGTCGCTTTTGAATAAAATTGTGATGTAATCGAAGTCAGACGGCAAGAGAACTAAAGATGGGGAAGGAATTACCTGATCTCGCTTGTGTACGCCCAGCATGAATGAAAACCAAAAGGGGTTCAAGTCCCCTGTTTATAGAATGAACATGAAAATGGAAAGAACTATCCGAAGCCAACTGCGGGAGGGTGACCGACCGTGGGAGCCGTAGCGAAGCGAAGACAG
>DAOUQC010000027.1 GCA_030625775.1 Verrucomicrobiota bacterium | reverse complement strand
GGGGGAGCATACTCGTAGGTCTTGTAGCCGATGTATCCCACGACACAGATACTGACCGTAAATATGATGACAAATATCTTCCACCAGTTTTTTCGTTGATCGATTATTTTTAGAATATTCATAAGTTACTTTTTTTGGAGGTTGCTTTGTTTGTGAAAGTTTTCCCAAATGCTCTGTTTGCCGGAGGTTATAGTTGGGATTATTTAATAAGGTGTCGAGACATTTGGTGAAAAACAGCTTGAAGGCGGGCCTGAATAAACGATGCCTCACCGCTTATTCAGGCACCAAATTGTAGTCAGTAAAGGCCGTATCAGGCGATGCAATCTACCAAAGGCCATTGTTTGCCCAGTACAGGTTCACTGGGGATGTCCATCCATTTTTCCATTAACGTTGCGTAGATACTGCGAAAATCGGTGTCATACTTGAGACTGGGGCCGGTTGGCAGCAGATCCTCAGCTTTGAGGCTGGGGTGTTTGCCGTGGATCCCCGGTTTCACGCCCGGACCGAATAGAAACTGCGCGGAGGCCGCTGCATGGTCGGTTCCCCTGTTACCGTTTTCCTTGGCTGTGCGGCCAAACTCACTGATCGAACACATCAGCACACGATCGGCTTGTCCCTGTTGCTTGAGGTCTTCGAAAAAGGCCGGCACGGCATCATTCAACTCCTTCATCAACATGTCGTGTTTCGGTTTTTGATTGCTGTGGGTATCGAATTCCAGTCTCCCGCTGCGGGCAGTCCAGTAAATCCGGGTTGATAAACCACCGGTGATCAGACCTGCGATGGCACGTAGATTGCGACCATAGCCTGTATCGGGATATTCAACCTTCGGTTTGTAGGCAGCCCCCATCTTACCCATTTCCTGGGAAGCTTCATTGGCGGTGACCGCCGTTCGGGTGATCCAGTCAAGTTCGCCACCGGCCATTTTCTTACCGCCCATCATTTTCTCACCCTTTTTGTTAAGCTGGCGGTAGAGATCCGATTGTTGCTTGTTTTCCGCCCCTCCGTAGCCAAAGGACTTGGGGTCATCGATGATGATACCACCGTGCCGTTTGCCACGGAGCGCCAGTGCAGCACCGTTGTTGGGGCCCACTGCGACCGTCAACTTGGGATCTGGATTGTCGGGGAATCCGGCGTCGCAGGCCCGGCCTACCCAGCCGTAGGGATTGCGTCGACCACGTTCTCCCATCATCCAGATGTTGGTGGACTCAAAATGGCTGAAGTTAGGGTTGGGATAGCCCACCCCATGAACGGCTCCCAGAAGCCCCTCATCCATCATTTTTTTCCAGCCACCGAGGTTGGGATGCCAGCCCAGCTCATCGTCGATTTTCAACACATCTTTTTCATCAATACGGGTGGCCTCCTTGCGGTAATCATAGTATTCCTTGTGGCCATGTGGCACCAGGGTGCTCATGATGTCATTGCCGCCGTCGAGCTGCAGTATCACCAGAATGCGTTGATCCTGCTGTGCCTTGGGTCCTGCCATGGCCGAGTTTATCAGGTAGTTCGGCAGTGCCGTGGCGCCGACTCCCACCAGTCCAAGGCCGCTGGTCAAGAATTCCCGTCTAGTTGTAAAGTTAATGTCTGACATAATATTTTTCTCCAGTTAAGTGTTAGTTATCAGGTTAGTTGGTTTGTGAATCTATAATCAGCTCACTTGATACTCAGGGCTGCTCACCAGCAGGACCACCAGGGCCTGTAGTTTGGCATTGAGTTGCTTCTTTTTTGATTCCCATTCAGACAGCGGGGGCAAAGGTCCAAGAAATTCGATTAATTGTTGTCGTTTATCCGGACTCAGATCGGTTAGAAGAAAACGTTTGGTCAGGTGATCCACGGCGTCTTCAGTTTTGGTGATTTTTTTGGCTTTCAAGAGAGCAATATAATCTGCTTTCCCCTCTTTGACCAAATTGGCAGTCGCTGTGTAGCGAGCCAGCAACAAGGTGGTATTGATCCAATCACTTCCCTCGGCCCAACCCGCCACGCTGGGTGGATCAAACAGGCTTTGCCCCATGCTGGCTAGCAGGAAGCGGATGTTCTGATGAGTCAATTTAGGCAAGTCGACTATTTTAGCAGTGCCTATCAACAGCTCTACCGGGCTTTTGATATGTGCAGACATTGCCTTGTCACTGTAGAACTCCTCAGAGAGAAAGATGTTCTTAAGCAAAGGACGGATCCTGTAGCCATTCTCTTTTAATACCTGGGCCATCTGATCGATTATCTTTGGATCCGTTTCCCAGTAAACGTAGTATTGCCAGAGTTTTTTGGTCAGGTAGCGTGATGTGCCCGGATGTTCGAGCATGATGTCCACTGCTTCATGGGTGCCCCAGTTGCCCTTTTTGCCGAGCAGGGTTTTTGGAGCTCCATCGTGTTTGTCATGGTAAAAGCGATACTGGGAAGCGTCGCGGTCAAAGGTCGCTCCGGTCATGGCCCGTGTGTTGCCATTGCGAACGTCTTCCTCTGTATAACCGTTGGGAATGTGGGAGGAACTGTTCTCTTCCCCCAAAGAGAACAGTTCCAGCAGTTCCCGGCCCAGGTTCTCATTGTTGTTCCCCTTGACGTTGTCGTCATTGTTGAGAAACTTGATCATTGCCGGATCCTGCACAATGCCATGCAGCAGAGCTTCATAATTATCAGCGTAGAGGCGAAGCAACTGGTTCTGCCGATACATTGGATAGGCAGTTCCCAGAGCCCGGTAACTGGAGGCAAAATGGTCGTGCCAGAAAAGCACTAACTTTTCTTCGGCAGGTCGCGGGGTATCGATCAGTCGTTTTACCCACCAACGAACCATGGAAGCGTGTTGATCGACATTGCGTTTGCCGTCTACCCGGGTCAGGTGATCCTGTGCTTCTTTGTGGAGGTTTTTTTCGTAAGCCAGGGGGCGTTCCCACGAGTAGATGTCCCGGTCAGGCTCAATGCTGGCCCGTGGCTGTTTGTGATACTCAATCAGATAGTCCACTGCTTTGTGGGGCCCCATTTTGACGAGTTTCTCGATTTCTTCCGGATTGCCTCCAAAGCCCGCACGGAACAGCAGATGGCGTGCCTTGGCGTAATCCCATTGTTTGCTGGAAATTGGCTTCAAGCCACCAAAAGCTTCTGCATGGGCTGCTGCTGCTGCATCAAGCGGTGCGACCAGGGCAGCTTTTTTCCCAGCCAATAACTTTTCGGCGGGTTTTTTCTCGGCAGCGGCTTTTCCAGTTGCCTGGATGGCTGCGACGAGTGCCTTGTCCGATTTTTCGGAGGCAGCGCTCTTTTCAGCAAGTGCCTTTTTCAGGCTTTGCTCTTTTGGCGATTTTTCAAGAGCCTGTGTGGCACTGGCCTTTTCAGCAGCGGCTTTTTCAGCGGCTTTTGTAGCGCTGGTGACTTTATCCTTGGTAGATTTGATTTTTTTGGTTGTGGCAGCCAGAGCTTTTTCAGCAGCTTTTTTAGCCTCTTCCGCCTTGTCAAGCTCCTGGCGTGCTGTCCAGGCGGTTTCTGCGAGAAGTTTTTTCCTGGCGAGGGAAACTTTAGCCTGGGCCTCTTTTTTCGAGGGAGATTGCTCGCCTAGGGATTTATTTGCCGAGGCCAGCTCGTTGTGCGCTTTTTTAAGAGCAAGTTTTGCGGGATTGTCAGGGGTTTGTCCCAGTGTCAGGCAGGGAAGGAGCAATGCTGTTCCGAAGAAGGTGGCTGAGAGTATATGCTGTTTCATACGTTATTTCCTAGTAAAGGTTGTTTGTCTTGGGTTTGATCACTTATCAGGCGGTCGTTTTGCACAGGCAGCAGACATTCAGATGGTATCTAGAGGAATAAGGTGGGGTTTTGTTTTTTTTGGACACAAAATCTATTTTTTATTCCAGATAGATTAGATCTTCGTTCACCAGGTAATAGCCAAGAGTGCAAATTCATCAGGGCTTGTTTTAAAAAAAGTGTAATTTTTATCGGGCAATAGAGTTCATAGGATGTTGGGAGGCATGGATAAGGGCCTGGTGGTGACAGCAATGTCCGTAGGTAGCGGTGCGGAGACTTATCATGTGGATGGGTTGTGCGCGGCCCGGTAGAAGATTGCGGAAGAATTTAATTTTTGTGATAAGTTTGCGGAGGCGCTGATATTGGTTGCCACTCAGTTATGCCGGTTTTTGTCATTACGGTTTTCATCAGCGCTTTTCTGCTCTTCCAGGTTCAGCCTGTTATTGCACGGTATATCTTGCCCTGGTATGGCGGGAGTCCGGCAGTTTGGACGACGTGTTTGCTGTTTTTTCAAGTAGGACTGTTGATTGGTTATGCTTACGCCCACCTCCTTGTTTTAAGGTTGCGCCAATACCGCCGCTGGCAGATTGGGATTCATCTGACCCTACTGCTGGCAGCACTCCTGATGCTGCCCATCAATCCTCCGGAAGCACTCAAGCCCATGGGGGCTGATGCTAGTCCGGTCGGAGGGATAGTAAGCTTGTTGTTTATGACTGTGGGCTTGCCTTATATAATTATTTCAGCTTCGGGGCCTCTGCTGCAGCATTGGTTTTCCCAGGTGTCACCAGAACGATCACCTTACCGTTTGTATGCAGTTTCAAATGCAGGATCACTGCTTGCCTTGCTCACTTACCCACTTGTTTTTGAACCTAATCTCAGATTGGGTCAACAGACGGGGCTCTGGTCAGGTCTCTATCTGATCTATGTTTTTTTTATCGGGATTTGTGCGTGGCTGTTTTTGAAAAAAGGAGAGTCTTCGGTATTGATCCCGGAGCCTCGGTCATCAGCCGTGGGGGTGAAAAAACCGCTGGTATCGGATTGGTTTTTTTGGATTGCGCTGGCTTGCTGCGGTTCCATTCTCTTGCTGTCGACGACTAACCGGATGTGTCAGGATGTGGCTACGGTTCCCTTCCTCTGGGTGTTGCCCTTGAGTCTTTATCTGCTCACATTCATTATCAATTTTGATCACGCTCGCTGGTATTATCGTCCGCTCTGGGTGCCCTTGGCGGCGATTCTGCTGGCGGCACTGGTCTATTTGCTGAATCAGGATTTCACCGCTTCGAGTTGGTCTCTACCGGTACAGATCTCGATATACGTATCAGCGATGTTTACCTGTTGCATGGTTTGTCATGGGGAGATGGCTCGTCTCAAGCCTAGCCCTGAATACCTCACTTCATTTTTTCTTGCGGTGGCGTTGGGGGGCGCACTGGGGGGAGCTTTTGTCGCTTTGATCGCACCTCTTGTTTTTAATGGTTACTGGGAACTGCACCTGGGGTTTCTGGCGGTGGTGGTATTGGTAGGATTTTGTTTATTCAGGGACTCGGATAACGAGATTTCACGATGCAGATCAAGAATAAGATTAGCTTTGTGGGTAGTATCGACCATAGTGATGACGGTGTTTTTGTGGAGACATGCCGCTGTGGCTTTGAAAGAGACCATTGTTTCGATGCGTGGTTTTTATGGTGTACTCAGAGTTTACGAAGGAGAGGACCCGGGAGGCTATCACTATCGCACTCTCCGTCATGGCCGGATCAGTCACGGGCGCCAGCTTCTGGATGAAAAATACCGGCGGTGGCCGGCTACTTATTACTCGGAAGAAAGTGGTGCCGGAATTCTATTTACCTACATTCGCAGACAGAGGGCTTTGCAGGCACCCCCTTTAAAAATCGGAGTGATTGGTCTTGGAGTTGGCACTCTAGCAACGTGGTCGAAACCGGGAGAGCTTGTACGTTTTTATGAGATCAACGCTCAAGTGGAAAAGCTGGCAAGAGAGCACTTCACTTATCTTGAAGACAGTCCGGGTGAAGAAACTGTGATTCTCGGCGATGCAAGGATTGTTTTGGAACGGGAATTGGCAGCAGGGGGGAGCCAGCAATTCGATGTGCTTTTTGTGGATGCCTTCAGTGGGGACTCTATTCCCATCCATCTGCTGACTCACGAAGCTTTCGAACTGTATTTCAGGCACCTGAAAGCGGAAGGGGTGTTGGCAGTGCATATCACCAACAACCAGCTGGACTTGACTGACCCCATTCGCAATGCGGCGTATGAATTGGGGAAGGATGCGATCTTGATCGAACGCGACCCTGATAGTTGGTCCGAGTATTTTTCCACATGGGTGCTTATAGGTAGTGATGACAGCTTGCTGCAATTGATCAAACAAGATGAGCGGGTGACACCCTGGCGAAGGAAACAGCCAAAAGCCATTCGGTGGACTGACGATTACAGCAATTTACTTCAAGTGGTCGAGTGGTGAGAGGAGTGATCATTGATCAAAATACTTGCGTGACTCTAAAAAGGAGGAAGGTAAAGAGGGCGATACAAACATAAGCGAGAGCAAGTAGCCGGGTCTTCTTGGTCTATCTGCCTGGAACAGGAAATATACAATGACTTCAGGAAGCAAAAAAACTGTCATTAGCATTGGCCTTCTGGTGGCCTTGGTTTTGGCTCCATTCATATCCAGTCAAATATTCTGGCGTTTACAAGGCCCAAACTCCAGATGCATTGTCAACATGGCTTTCCTTCAAAAAGGTGTGGTGAATCAGGCTAATGTGGAAGGACTCAAAGCGGGGGATGCGATAAGCATCGATGACTTGATTGCCGCTGAATGTATTTCAAAGGCACCAGAATGTCCTGAAGGTGGGAGCTATACCTTTCTGGGCAAAGTTCCGGACAATAACAGTGTGTATGTTCACTGTGATCAGGAAGGACATGTTTTGAAACGCAAGCATCGCCCGTTTGCCGTAGAGTAGAAAAAATATCCGGGGGGAATGGGAGCTTTGGCGTGCTCATTTTTCCGAAGAGGAACGAGCTTCCCAAAAGGTCCTTGAAACGGGTTGCGGGAGAGAGGGGAGCTTGTTAAGCTCAGGTGTGTCAGAATCCACGCCAGAAAACCTGTCTTTCCCCGTCATTCCCATTCAAGATCTCGAACTTGGGGGGAATCAGCTTGTTTACACTCTGGGGCCTTGTGTGATGGAGTCGGAGGACTTTGTCTGGACGATGGCGCGTGAGCTGAAAAAGGTGACCGAATCGCTTGGAGTGGGATTTGTGTTCAAGGCGTCTTTTGACAAGGCAAACCGGAGCTCGGTGGATTCGTTTCGAGGGATGGAATGTCGCCAGGGTTGTGAAATCCTGGGAGCAATTGGCAAAGAATTAAATCTGCCGGTGACTACAGATATTCATTTGCCCGGGCAGGCAGAGATTGCTGCCGAATGGGTCGATGTGCTGCAGATTCCCGCTTTTCTGTGCCGTCAGACGGATTTGATCCAGGCGGCAGCCGAGACCGGGCGAGTGGTGGGGGTGAAAAAGGGGCAGTTTCTCGCTCCCTGGGACATGGTTAATATTGCAGATAAGTTGCGCTATTTTGGTTGTGAACATTTCTTTTTTATCGAAAGAGGTGCGAGTTTTGGATACAATAACCTTGTGGCGGATATGCGATCGATAGTTTGGATGAGAGAGCAGGGGGTGAGAGTGGTATTTGATGCGACCCATTCGGTTCAGCGGCCAGGCGGGCTAGGAGGCACGAGTGGTGGGGATGGGGCGCTGGCTCCGGTGTTGGCCCGGGCGGCGGTGGCTACGGGATGTGACGGGGTTTTTATGGAAACCCATCCCGACCCGGACAAAGCTTTATCCGACGGGCCGAATCAGGTGCCGCTGGCAGAATTGGCCGGGGTTTTGAAAAAATTGCAAAGAATTCGTGAGGCGGTGACGCTGTAGCTTGTGGATATTGGGCACTAATCACTAATGAATAATGGGCAAATGACAGTGGAAAAAGGGGGTGGGTGGTCATTTGAGATGCGTAGGGGGGGAAAGTTGTTGCTGTGTGCTTTGGTGATGGCAGGGGGGATATCCGAGGTGAAGGCTCAAGACCGCCCGGCAATCGCCCGCCCGGACAAGCCGACAAAAAAAGCTAAAAAGAGTGAATCTTCCAAGAAAACCGAAAAAACCGAAAAAAGCAGTGGGGAGGAAGTGGTTGCTGCAAAGGGGCCGAGTGTGGACATTGGGAAAATTTTACCGGAAGGTCGCAGCCTACGGGGGGTGAAGCTGCCAAGTTACACGGGGGATCGGTTGAGTTCGGTGATGACAGCGCTTACGATGAAGCGTCTGGATGAAAAGCATCTCGATATGGGGGACTTGCGTATTAAAATGTATGCAAAACCCGGGGAGAAAGATACCTTGATCTCGACGGAGCGAGGGATTTATGATTTGGAAAAGGAGGAAATCACCAGTGATACGCGCACTCGCATTGAGCAGGAGGGGGTGTTTGATCTGGAGGGTGACGAGATGGTGTTTGATGCCGTCACCCAAAAAGGAAAGATGACAGGCAACGTGAAAATGTTACTTTATAACGCGGATGACAGTTTGATGCCAAAAGAGTCCGGGGACGAAAAGAAAAAAGAAAATCGGGAGGGAGACGGAAAATGAAAATGTATTCAGGAAAAAGGTTTTTTGCGGCGGGTTTATTTGCTTTGATGTTGGTGGGGACTACTGCAGCTGAAAGTGCGGAGCCGCAGAAATTTAAATTCAGCGATTTGTTCAAAAAGACCAAAGCGAGTTCTGGTAAATCGAGTTCCACTAACAAAGAGGCGGAAAGCAAGCCTGCCACGGAAGCTGACAAAACCGAGGAGGCGGGGAAAAAGGAGTCGTCGACTAAAACACCGGCAAAGGAGGTATCTCCAGACACTTCCTCAAAAACCAAGGCCTCGGCGGTATCTTCGTTGAAGGAGATGGCAGATTCGGATCAGTTAAAATCGCTGACCGGACAATTGGACAAGGTGGGTAGTGATCCGGACGCTTTGTTGCGCTCGGCACGTGAGCGATTTCGCAAGCTCAAAGAAAAGGAAAGTTCATCCAAAAAGGAACCGGTGGCAGTTGCACGATCAGCGGAAGACGGCAAAAAGACGGCCCCGGTAAAAGCTATGCCCAAAGCTGGAGACAAAGAGCTTGTCAAAAGCAAGGCGGCTCCAGTAAGCGCCACTCCCGTGAAAGCCACCCAAAAGGTAGTAACGGCAGGTGTGGTCACCAACACACCCAAGACATCAAGAGTGGTGGATTCATCGCGGCCTCCATCACTGGCATCGGTGACGGCTGTTGCAGCGGCTCCCATTACCACTTCACGGGAAATCCCACCCGAAAATCTGCAGACCTCTTTAGCGGCCAGTGATGTGCCTGCTCCCAAGCCGCTGGTTGCCAAGAAGCTGAAAAAGAAGAGCAAATCGGCACCAGGGGTGATGGAAATCACATCGGATGAAGTGGAGATGGATAATGAAAAACACACTACGACCTTTATTGGTAATGTGAATTTAGCCCATCCGACGTTCCATCTGAAAAGCGATCGCCTGGTGATCCACATGCATGAAGAAGGGGTTGAATCGGAAGCACCGTTTAAAATGGCGGTGGCAACAGGTGCCCGGGTGATTGTGGAGCGTCTGAATGACAAGGGGGGCAAGGATGTGGGGCAATCCCGCAAGGTGGTGTATGATGCTCTGACTGGCGATTTGGTATTGAGTGAAGGGCCTCCGCAATTGCAGAGCGGCGCCAGTTTGGTAAAGACCAATTCTCAATCGGCAACAATCACTTTGAAAAAAGATGGCAATCACAGTGTGAAGGACAAGGGAACCAAAGGAGTGGGAGGGGCCAAGATCGTTATTCCTGTTGGGGGAGGGAAGGGGGGCAAAGGGGGCAAGGCACCGACTCTGATACCTACCAAACTGGGAGATATTTCCAAACGTAAATAAGCTTATTGGCTGACGTGTAGACTGAATTTTAAATTATGAATACCAGCTCTGAGCTCCCGCAAGCTCCTGTGAATAAACCGGCAGGTAAGCAGGCTAGTATTTCACTCTTGAATTCCGAGGCTAGAAATAGTGGGGCGGCGGCTCTGATGCATACCGAGGGTTTGGTGAAAGTCTACGATGGTCGTGCGGTGGTGGACGGGGTCGACATTCATGTAGGGGCTGGGGAGATCGTCGGCCTGCTCGGACCCAATGGTGCGGGAAAGACGACTACCTTTTATATGATTGTTGGTTTGGTGCCACCAAATGAAGGGCGGGTAGTTTTCAGTGGTAAGGATGTGACCAATGAACCGATGTATCGACGCGCCCGGGTGGGAATGGGCTATTTGCCGCAGGAGGAGTCGATTTTCCGCAAGCTGACGGTTGAGCAGAATATAATGGCGGTTTTAGAGACACAGAATTTTTCAAAAGGAGAGCAGAAAGAGCGCTGCCAGACTTTGATGGAGCAGTTTGGCATTGATGCTTTGGCAAAAAATGTGGCTTTGACTCTGAGCGGGGGAGAGAAACGCCGTTTAACGATTGCTCGTTCCCTGGTCACCGAACCTCGTTTGTTGATGTTGGATGAGCCGTTTTCAGGAGTGGATCCGATCGCGGTGAGTGAAATTCAGGATATCATTGTTCAGCTCAGGGAGTCGGGTTTGGCAATTTTGATTACCGATCACAATGTCCGGGAGACGCTGAATATTGTGGACCGTGCCTACCTCTTGTGTGAGGGCAAAGTGGTGCGTGAAGGCAATCGTGATTTCTTGATTAACGACCCAGTGAGCCGGGAACTTTACCTGGGAGAGCGATTCAGCATGTAAAATGCAGTAGAAAATTTTTAGCAATTGAATTTATTATTAACCCATAACCATAAGAAAAAACCATGCAGGTACAAAATGTGAATCTTCCTATCACCGTAACCGGGCGACATGTGACCGTCACTGAAGCGATGCGCGACCACGCTTTCAAGAAGGTCGAGGGATTGCACTTGGACTATCCAAAAATCATTGAAGCCAAGGTGATTCTCGATGTGCAGAAAAATCGCCAGAAAGCTGAAGTGATTCTACATTGCGCAAATCACATCACGATTGAGGCCGATACGGAGACGGAGGACATGTATGCGTCCATCGACGAAACCCTGAGCAAAATTGCCCGTCGGATGAGAAAATACAAAACACGGATGTTGAAATCCCACCGTCCGCGCAGGCAGGACATCAGGCATCTTGAAGAACGAGTATTCAGTCCGGATATTCCGGAGGATCTCGAAGAGGAGGTGAAGCCGGTGATTGTTCACAAGGACAATTATCGCATTCGACCTTTGTTTGAGGAAGAGGCAATTATGGAAATGGAATTGAGCGAACGTTCATTCATCGTTTTCCATAATGCAGTGAGCGAACGTTTGAGTGTGCTCTATCGCCGTAAGGATGGAGATTACGGAATGATAGAACCTGAACAATCCTAGTTCAGGGAGTTTGTAAGTCCTTGTCTTTTGTCCCGACCGTTGGTGATGCCGGAAGGTATCATCAACGCTTTCAACCCTTCCTTAGAGTTTTGAGTAAGCCCAAGAATAATTCTACAGTCATTAAGAGTGTAAAGGTTGCCGATTTTTTTGAGAGGCATGGAGAGGAGCTTCGCATGAAGCTGATAGGGACCCGCAGTGGTTTTGACCGTAAAATCATGGAGCCTACGGTCAATCGCCCGGGCCTGGCTTTGGCAGGTTATTATAGCTATTTTGCCCATCACAGAATTCAGGTCATAGGAAAGGCAGAGCGCTCCTATCTCAAGCATTTGGATGCGGTGGATAAACGAGATCGCTTTTCTGATCTCTGCAAACGCCAGATCCCGTGCATTATTGTCAGCCGCGGTGATACGATCAGTGCGGCTTCGGTGGAGATAGCCAACAAAGCCAAGGTGGCTGTATTTCAGACCACGATGGTGACGATGAAATTTATCAATGCGGCTACGGTGCGTCTCGAATGGGAGTTTGCAGCTCGTGCCACTCAGCACGGTTCGATGGTGGATGTGATGGGAATCGGTATATTGATCCGGGGAGACAGTGGCACGGGGAAAAGTGAGACGGTGCTGTCGCTCTTGCGCCGAGGAGCCAGTCTGGTTTCAGATGATCTGGTGCGTTTTCGTAATTTTGAGGGACGAGAAATCATTGGAGAAGCTCCTGAACTGGGGCAGAACCACATGGAAGTGAGGGGTTTGGGGATCATTAATGTGCCGGCTCTTTTTGGTGTGGGCACGATCCGCACGGAAAAACGGCTGGATTTGGTGATCACGCTACGGCCGGCTGATATGATGAACGAAGTGGATCGAATAGGGCTGGATCGTGGCTATTACAACTTGCTGGGCTTGAAAGTTCCACATGTGGAATTGCCGGTAGCACCCGGCCGGGATATTGCCCAATTGGTTGAAGTAGCGGCTTTGGATCAGAAATTGAAAGCCCTGGGACATGATTCTGCAGTCGAATTTAACAAGAAATTGTTGAAAATGATGCGTGAAAGGCGAAAATCAGTGATGTGAACCCGATTTCCCTATCGGGAACCTAGCTTACCCCTCGATAATTGACTGACGATGTTGGAAAAACAATTCACCATAAGCAATCGCCAAGGACTGCATGCGCGTCCCGCAGCAATGTTTGTCAAAATCTCCAATCGCTTCCAGTGTGAGGTCTGGGTCACCAAGGACGGTGAGCAGGTGAACGGGAAAAGTATCATGGGATTGATGATTCTCGCAGCGGAAGAGGGCGCCAAAATTGATATCTCTACAGACGGTGCGGATGAAAAAAAAGCTTTGGAGAGTCTTGGGGCTTTGATCGAAAGCGGATTCACTAAAGACGCATAGCTTGTGTTCGGCTTTTCCATGGCTGCTTTTTCACTGAAAAGGATCGAATTTGCTTGGAGGGCAGGCTGTAAATGGGGAAAATGATCCGTTATGCCTGAAAACGATTCACGAGGAGAACGCCGCTTTGCAGGGACGGCTGTATCTCCGGGTATTGTTCGTGGCCAAGTGCACCTGAAGGGGGTGTTGATGGACGAACCGGAATCGAGGCGAATTTCCGAGAATGAGGTTGAACCTGAAAAACGGCGCCTGAAGCAGGCTTTGTTGCAGACCCGCGGGCAGATCGTTGAAATGAGGCAGAAAATCGAAGAGGCTGCGGGTTCGGAAAACGCGAGTATTTTTGATGCCCATTTGCTGTTGTTGGAGGACTCCACTGTTCTGGAGGAAGTGACCAAGCTGCTCGAATCGGAGTGTCGCAATGTGGATCGCATCTACTACGAGGTGATCGAGCGCTATCTGGAGTCCCTGCGCCGGATAGAGGATCCTTACCTGCGGGAGCGGGCGATTGATATCGAGGATGTGGCCAGGCGGGTGTTGCGTAACCTTGGGCCGGGAGAGTATGCAGATGAGGAAATGGTTTTCGAGGGGCTGGGGGAAGAATTCATTCTGGTGGCACATGATCTGACACCATCGGATACCGCTTCGATTGATCGGAATCATGTGCTGGGATTTGCTACGGAGGTTGGTAGTATGGTATCGCACACTGCCATCATGGCGCGCTCATTGAACATTCCGGCGGTCGTGGGTATTCATGCTTTGCGCTCTGATGTTGAAACTGGTGATGAGATATTACTCGATGGTTACAACGGTTTGCTGATTGTTCGTCCGAATCAAGAGACTCTGGAGGAATACGAAATCCTGAAAGCAGAGAAAGCGATTCTGTTGGATGACTTGCAGGAATTGCGGGATCTCGAAACGGAAACGGCCGACGGGCATCAGATCACCCTGTCGGCGAATATTGAGTTTGCCCATGAAATCAGTCAGGTTCAGAAGCAGGGAGCCGAAGGGGTGGGACTGTTTCGCACCGAGTTTTTTTATGCGAATGAAGAGTCCTTGAGGAGTGAAAATGCGCAGACACGTCAGTATGTGGATGTCGCTGTCGCCGTGGCCCCCAATGCGGTGATCATTCGAACGGTCGACTTGGGGGGAGACAAACTGATGCCTGGTTTGTTGGCCGAGCCCGAGCCGAATCCCTTCCTCGGATGGAGGGGGATTCGTGTGTGTTTGCAGGAGCCGGATATTTTCCGCCCCCAGTTGAGGTCGATATTGCGTGCCAGTGCGCGTGGCAAGGTAGGGGTGATGTTCCCGTTTATTTGTTGTGTGGAAGAGTTGCGGGAAGCGATTGCGGCATTGGAGGAAGAGAAGCTGAATCTCAGAAAAGCGGGGGAACCTTTTGATGATAATATTGAAGTGGGAGCCATGATCGAGATTCCCAGTGCCGCTTTGATGGCTGACGAACTGGCCAGGGAAGTGGATTTTTTCAGTATTGGAACAAATGACCTGGTGCAGTATACTCTGGCAGTGGACCGGGTTAATGACCGGGTATCCGATTTATTCCGCTCGGCAAATCCCGCCGTACTGAAATTGATCAAACAAGTGGTGGAGGCCGCTCATCGTAACGGGATTTGGGCGGGAATTTGCGGAGAAATGGCGGGTGACCTTTTGATGACCCCGTTGATGGTGGGCTTTGGAGTTGATGAATTGAGTGTAGGGGCATCCCAATTGCTGAGTGTGAGAAGGGCGATTTCCCGGCTGAAAGTATCAGAGTGCCAGAACCTGGTAAAAGAAATCAGTGGTTTGTCCTCGGCTGTGGAAATAGAAGAGTGTTGCCGTACTTTGGTGATGGAGAAATACCCGGAGTTAATAACCTGATGATCTCAATGGAACGGCACATAATTATTTTCGGGATTCTGTTTACCCTGTTGTTTCCGGTAACAGCAGAGGCTTTCCCCTTTGGAAAAAAAATTACAGGGCTTGAAGAGTCGGCACAGGCACTCTGTGGTCCCGGTGGAATGACGATCACGCCGAATGGATCTTATATCATCAGTTGCCATCAGTTTTTTAATCCGGAGATGAAGGTGATGCGGATGAGTAAGGATGGGATATGGGAGCCCTTTCCTAATCGGGCGATGAACACAGGTGAAGGGAATGCTCCCTTGGTATTTGATTCTGTGTTGGGAATCGAATGTGACAAAGAGGGCATCGTCTGGATGCTCGACAATGGGCGGCGCAGCGAAAAACAGCCAAAATTGATCGCTTGGAATACCAAGAAGAAGAGGCTGCACCGAGTGATTCCGATTACCGAGGCGGCTTTGGTGGAGACCTCGTTTCTGGATGATCTGGCGCTCGATCCGGAAGAACCTTTTATTTATCTGGCGGATCCGGCTGCGGGTGATGATGCCGCTTTGCTTGTGGTGGATCTGGTAACCGGCTTGTCACGTCGTGTTCTGCATGGGGATTACGCAGTTCGTGCTGAAAAAATAGGCCTACAGATGGACGGCAAACCGGTGGTGGTGAAACGACCGGATGGCAGGCAGGTGAAACCGCTGAGCGGCGTCAATCCGATCACGGTGGATAAAAAGGGCAAGTGGTTATTTTTCGGGCCGATGAACAGTCGGATTCTCTACCAGATCCCGACCAAGGACTTGAGGAACCCGGATTTGCTCGAAGCTGAGCTTGCCGGCAGGATTAAGAGGGTGAGCGGCCAGAAGCCGATTGCCTGCAGCATGTCGATAGACTCAAAAGGGAATATTTATTTTGCGGATATTCAGCGGCATGCGATCACCTATATCTCGGTGGCAGACCAGCGCCTGCATAATTTGATCACGGATTCACGCATTCTGTGGCCGGATGGCCTGTGTTTTGGAACAGATGGAAAATTGCACTTTTTTACCAGCCAATTGAATCGCACAGCTATTTTCAACGGGGGCAAGGACCGGACCCAGCCACCCTTCTGGATATTCAAGATCAAAGCACTGGCATCCGGCACGGTTGGGCGGTGAATGCCTCGACACACAAACTTTCGGTGGCTGGTGGCGGAGAGTATTCGATTTTATTCATAAATGTCAGTGATCTGCATAATTCTGGTTGTGGGATTGGAGTTTACATGATTAGGTGCGGCCCCGTTTGAAGCGGTTCGCTGTTTCAATTAACTGCTCACGTGGCGGAACTGGTAGACGCGCATGATTCAGGTTCATGTGGGGAGACCCGTGGAGGTTCGAGTCCTCTCGTGAGCACTTCTTTTTTTTACATCGTTTTTTGATGTATTTCACCATCCGATCAGACTAAGTGCAAATGTCTCAGGATCCGGTTTTTGTCAGAAAAGCATTCAGCTCGATTGCCGGGCGCTACGTGCTGACGAATCACGTTTTAAGTTTGGGCGTGGATATATTGTGGCGCAGACGGGTGGCATCCATGGTGAAGGGCTTTGGTGCCGGGCGGATTCTGGACATTGCCTGTGGCAGCGGAGACCTGGCTGCAGAAATAATAAAAAAAATACCACAGGCGGAGGTAATTGCCGCTGATTTCTGTGCCCCGATGCTTGAGCAGGCACGGCGTCGGGGGCTACCGATGTTGCTGGTTGCCGATGGGATGCAGTTGCCGTTTGAAGAGAGTTCTTTTGATGCTCTTACAGTCGGATACGGACTTAGGAATATGGCAAGTTGGGATGGTGCCTTGCGTGAATTGAGCAGGGTTCTGAAACCGGGAGGGTATTTGCTGGTACTGGATTTTTCGTTACCTCAGGGAATATTGAGAGCTCCCTATCGTTTTTATTTACACCGTATTCTACCTATGCTGGGGGGCTGGTTGACTGGAAACCGGGAGGCTTATGATTATTTGTCTGACTCGATTGAGCGATTCCCGTCGGGAGAAGAGATGTGTTCGTTGATGAAGGCAAACGGCTTTGCCGAGGCTGAGAGTATCCCGTTGTGGGGAGGGATCTCATCGATTTATGTCGGGCGGAAGGAAGGATGAATCCTGCAGTTTACCCCCCTATGCCCCTGAAAGTTCAAGCTTTCCCTGCTCTACTGTCCCGGGCGCAGGGCTGTCGGGTTTGTGGTGACGCTTTGAACCATGTCACGAAAGGTGGAGCGATCAACAATGAAGACATCGGGTGAGCTGTCGAGGCTGCCATAGTAGAAGCCGGTGGTGGCAGTGGGGGCAAATTTGAGAGTGTGAATTACTTTTTTTGCCTGCTGCAGGGCACGATCAATCTCTTCCACTTCAATTTTCAGCGTCAGAGTGGGTTGGTTCAGAGCTTGGTAGGCAAGTTGGCTGGTAGTGATCCAATCCTGCGCAGTGAGTGAGCCCAGGGTCGATGCCAGTTTGTGGGCTACCCGCCCATCGATGTTCTTTGTGATCTCAACATTTCCCTGCTTTCCAGACCAGAGATCCTGGGTGTAGTCGTAGCTGAGTTGCAGCAGGGGCCGGTCTTTATAGCTGCGGTCAATTTGGCTCAGACTGAGTAGGGAAAAACTGAGCACTTTAGGGGCTTTCCATTTTAATGGGTGAGGTGATACACGGTTTTGGAATGCCGGGGAAATCTGGTAAATGTAGGGTTCGCCGACAAAGCTGGCAAACAGCTGATTGGCATCGTCTTTGCTGTGCCCCAGTTTGAGGGTCTTTTGAATCATTTCAGGTTCCCGGGTTTCATCCACTGATGCATTGGTGTCCGGGCTCGCAGTATCCACCTGGAAGATATTGAAGGTGATGGCAGTGAAAGGATGATCGAGGCCGTAGCTGCCGGGATCTGCTTTTGAGTCAGGCACAAAACCGAGAATTTTTTCTTTGTTCACAGCATTCACCAAACTGACAATTTTAGTGAGGTTAGCGGCTTCTCTCTTGCCATTACGATCAGACCTCCATTTAATCTGCCCCTCGGAGGGAGGCATGGCAGTAAGGATGACGTTGGGGTTATCCCGCGTTTGGATGATGATGCTGTGCAGAAGTTGGATAGGGATACGGGCGAGGTAGGGATCACGGAAGGCATTGGCTGTTGGTGGCACTTGTTGCAGCAAGGAGGAACGAACAAGGAAAGCGGCAGGGCGGTCGGATACCCGTGCTTCGAGAAGTGGAGGGGCGTTTTTGTCAGCTCTGGCCGATGCTGCAGGTTTGGCGGGCGAGAGGAAAACAGAAATCGGTTTTGCCATGCCTGCGAGTTGGAGTTCGAATACGACGCCATCTTCAGGAACTGGATTGGGACTGGCTGCGGAAGTGCCGCTGGAGTCGAGCAGGCTTTCCACTTGCAGAGAGGAAAGTTGAGCAATGATCATTTCGATGAGTTCTGCATTTGCTCTGGCGGGGAGAGGGTGGATCATTGACCACTCGGTACCGGATTGGCTTGTTTTTCGTTCCAGTTTGATCGTATTGTCTGCTGTTCTAATGGAAAGACCGGTCAGGCTGTTCACAGGAGCAAAGAGCAGAGTCTGGTCACGTAAAGCAGCGGCGGGGTCTTCAAAATATTTTCTTGGATTGCCATCGACAATATAGACGTCCCCGTTTTTTTTGTTTTCACCTTTGATGCGGGCATAGATGGTGTTTGTCATTGGAGCAGGCTTGCCAAACATCAAAAATACTTTTTGTGAAGAGCCTGATTTTTCAGACGGGGTATCAGGAATAAGAGTTACCTGGATCAAGTCTTCTTCGCTGAAACCGAGTTTTTCATCCGAGAGTTCGTTGATTTTTTTGATCTCTTCCGAAGAAATCCTGTCGCGGATGGTGAGGTGAGTGAGCAAGTCAAGAACAGCGGTTGTGGTGGCTTGATCCGCACGATCAGCGACGGGTTTTTCAAAAAACCAGAGATCATCGTGTTTGCTGATCACTGTTTCAATACCATCTGAATTGATGTGAATTTTTTTGATGTTTTCTACCTGGAAGCGAGTCAGAACTTTGCTTTCCTGATTGTCCGGGTTGCGGGTTTGGGCGGCTCCATCCAGATAGATCCAGATGCCAAGCCCGCTGGCGATGGCAAAAAGAATCAATGTGGTGATAGATCTCATGTTCTAATAGAGTTTGCTGGGATTCTAGTGGCGACGCATCATCCTGATTCCGCCGGCAAATATCAAGGCGATGCCGGGCAGGATGAAAATTGACAAGGTTTGCAAAAGACTGAGATCACCAGGCTTGATATCGAGAGTGTAGGTGGTGAGTTTCCGGGGTGAGATGCCAATCAATTCCGAGCGGTCCACCATCCAGTTCAAGGAAGCCATAGTGAAGTCGGCATTGGTCTTGGAGGTATTGCCTGTGGGATCGATCAAATTGGGGTTACTGACAATCACCATGCGGGAACTGCTGATTTTCATGTTCGGATCATCTGCCGCTCCTTTTTCAACCGAGGCCGCGGTATAGACAGGGGGCGGGTTGTCCTGGATTTCATTGTAGACAGCCTCTTCCTCCTGATATTCAGTTTCGCCCCAGAACCGTGAACCCGCGACCATCAACGGCAAGGGGCGGATTTTTTTTACTTCGAGTAATTCATTGTCGCTAAATACTTTCAGTGATTGGGTCTGGCCTTTGAGCTGGAGATTGATGCCTGCCAGGTTGCGAGTGATCGGTGTGCCGGGGATGAAGGCGATGGGAACGTCGAAGGTCTTTTTTGATGCCATGCCGGGGATTTTGGCCACGGACAATACCCGGTCATCCTGGGGTGCTATGCCATGAGCACGGATGAAGGCATTCAGTTTGGGGGTCGCTGCAGTGGGATCGAGGAAAATCAGCAGACCTCCATGTTGTTCGTTCCAGTAGGTCTCGATCATCTCGATATGCCGACTTTCAAGATCAACTTTGGGTCCTGCAATGAATAGAGCGTCGGCATCTGCGGGGATGGCTTCGATGCCTGACAGATTCAGAGACTCAATGCGGGCATTCTGGGTGGCGGCGATGCCGGCGAGTTGCTGGCCGATTTGGATGAGTTCTTCGGCATTGCGATGTCCAATGAGCAGATAGATTTTTTTCTGCTGTTTTTCGGTGACTTGAAGCAGAGAGGCGGTGATGACTTCCTCTCCGCGAAATTCCATCACCCGCTGATCGCGGTCGGTGGATCGGGTGATCAAGTCTTCGGCGGCAAGGACCTTGGTGCGATTGGGGGTGAGCAGGACGATGGAATTGCGGTTAAAAACAAGACCGTGCTGATTGCTCAAGTCCAGGAGGCGTTCACGGTCGCGACTGAGATCAAGAAATTCCAGTGTGATCCGTCCATTGCTATGTCGTTCATACTCGGAGAGCAGGGCCTGCACATCGGAAAAGAGATCCGAAGAACGAAGGAAAGCCATGATGATTGTCACTTCCCCCTCCTGGCTGGCGAGGAAGTTTTTGCTGGTTTCCGAAAGGGTGAACTTGCGATTTTGAGTGAGATCCCATTGAGTGTGGCGTCGAAAGCTGAGGTAATTTACCTCAGTGTAGATGATCATCACCAGCAAAATCTGGAAAGCCACGCGGGCAGCAACAAACGAACGGCGCAGCGGGCGTTGGTCCGGCGTTTCATTTTTTTCCTGGGGCTGGGTTTCAGATGAAGCCATAAATGGAGTTGGATATTTATTTTGGAGACACTTCAGGCCTTCCAGCGGCGTCGCTCGAGTATCTGGTGGGTGAGGAAGAGCATTACGATTGCGGAGCTGAGATAATATACAATCGGCCGGGTATCGACCAGGCCTTCAGTAAACAGGCGGCGGTGCTCGACGGTGGAAAAGTAGGTGACTTTATCGAGCAATTCGGTGGGCAGTTTGGCTCCGAAAAAATGAATGAAACCGAGGAAGTAGTGCAGCACAACCCCGACAAAAGTGATCATTGCAGCGATGAGCTGGTTGGAAGTGAGGGAGGAGGCAAAACATCCAATGGCGATGTTAAAGAGTCCAACCAGCATCAGGATGGCAGCAGCTCCGTAAAATGACCCGGATTGAAAGGCGGCTAATTCACCGGTGATATCTTGAAAGAGAAAGAAAAAAGCGAAAATCGGCAGCATGATGACTATATAGAGAATGGCGGTGGCGAAGTATTTGGCCATGACGACCTGGGCACTGCGCACCGGGGCAGTGAATAGGGTTTCCAGAGTGCCCATTTTTTTTTCTTCGGCAAAAAGGCGCATCGTCAACAAGGGGAAGAGGAAAAAATAACCCATCCAGAACCAGCCGGAATCAAAAAGGTTGTAAACCAGACTGTGCTGGTTCACCCGCAGGCGCATTGCCGTGACGATGCTGGAGAACAGCCAACCGTTCAGGAAAGTGAATAGAGCGATAATGACATAGGCCAGCGGCGAGAGAAAAAAGGAGCGCAGTTCTTTTCGCAATAGAATGAAAAATTGGCGCATTTTTTTCAGGAGTCAGAATTCAGAAGTTAAGAGCCGGTGATATTGACGAAGGCGTCTTCCAACGAAGCTGTATCGCGATAAAGTTCACGCAAGGGCCAGTTTTGTTCGCGGGACAAGGCGAACAGTTGTTCGCGTATGTCGACGTTTGAGCAGGGGTGGATGTCGATGCTGGCCCAGTCCTGGGCGCTACTTATGTGGATGGCGGTTTTGACATCTGCCAAGCTTTCGATTTTTTCGATGACCTGGCCGGGCGCTGCTTTTACCTCGAGATGGACGGTGCCGGATGAGTGCAAACGGCGGATCAGATTCTGCGGGGTGTCAGAGGCTTTGATTTGCCCCTTGTCGATAATGATAACCCGGGTGGCGGTCATTTCGACTTCGCTGAGGATGTGGGTGGAGATAAGAATAGTGTGGCGTTCGCCCAGACGTTTGATCAGTTCACGCACCTGGCGGATTTGATTGGGGTCGAGCCCGTTGGTGGGTTCGTCGAGGATCAACAGGTCGGGTTTGTTGACCAGCGCATCGGCGAGACCGACCCGCTGACGGTAACCTTTGGAAAGAGTGCCGATCATCTTGCGACGCACTTCCTGCAAACTGCAGGTATCCATGGCTTCCCCGGTGGCGTGCCGGGCGGAGCGTCCCCGCAGCCCCTTGAGTTGGGCCCGGAAATGCAGGTATTCTTTTACCCGCATGTCATCGTAGAGAGGTACGTTTTCGGGCATGTATCCGATGCGTTTGCGCACTTCGATCGAGTCTTTGAAAACATCGAAGCCACCCACTGAAGCGGTGCCGCGGGTGGCTGACAGGAAACAGGTGAGGATGCGCATGGTGGTGCTTTTCCCAGCCCCGTTGGGCCCAAGGAAGCCGACGATCTCCCCACGATCCACCTCGAATGAGATGTCGTCGACGGCAGTGTGGCCGGCGTAACGTTTGGTGAGATTGCGGACGCTGATCATGTGCGGGAAGGCTAGGAGATTAATGGATAATTGACAATGGAAAATTAAGAATGAAGAGAAGGCGGGGATGAAGCGTCAGAAGTGGGTAGAGTCGTTTAGTTTTCTGATAATTATGCTGAGGCGGCGATGGGATAGGTTCTCGCCAAACATAAAATCGCAAAGGGAAGATAAGCGGGTGGGGGGAAGCATGGAAAGTGCGGGTTTTACAGATGAGGGATAAGAGGAAATCTCCTGGAATGTGGGTTTTTCAGGTGGAAACTCTTGACTCATCACGGGGGATTATAGAATTTAAGCTTGTGAAATATTTACCTCTTTGTTTTTGTCGTTTGGGTTTTTGTGTTCTGGCTGCAGTCATTTTTTTAATCAATGGAGTGCAGGCGGCTGATCCTGTGACATTGCCTTCGGGAGTGAAAAAGGAAAATTTCCACCTCTTCCTTTTTGTGGGGCAGTCCAATATGGCGGGGCGGGCACAACTGGAAAAGCAGGACAAGGGGCCAATCGACGGGGTGTGGTTGTTCAATGACAAGGGACAGTGGGAGGCGGCCCGGCCGCCGCTTAATCGGTATTCAAAATTGCGTAAGACGATTCCTTCGCGCTTGAATCCGGCTCTGGGTTTTGTGAAAGCCTATCGCAAGAAGTTTCCGGATGTGCAGGTTGGGGTGATTTGCTCGGCACAGGGCGGCAGTAGTATTGAGGAATGGGAGAAGGACCGGCTTAAGGCACCCAGGCTTTATGCGGAGGCGATTCGGGTGACGAAGCTGGCGATCACAGCGGGTGGAGACTTGAAGGGGATTTGCTGGCACCAGGGAGAGGCAAACGCAAGCCGGGTATCGATGTATCCGGGGCAGCTCAAAATTTTGGTAGGGAACTTCAGGGCGGATTTGGGTGATCCCGATTTACCTTTTGTATTTTCGCAAATCGCCCAGTGGGGAGAGGAGGGTGCGGAGTTCAATCAAATGATCATAAAACAAACTGGCACGATCGCCCACACGGCCTGTGTGGAAACGGATGGTTTGAAAGGTTTTGATAAATGGCATTTTGATTCACCCTCACAACGAAAGCTGGGAAAAAAATTTGCGCAGGAGATGTTTGGAATTAAGAAGTAGGAGATAGAATGGATACACCAAGTGACGAGCAGATACAGGAAATTGCAGGCCTGTTGGCGGAGGGCAAGAAAATTGAAGCGATCAAAGTTTACCGGGAGGCGACTGGTAAAGGACTGAAGGATGCCAAGGATTTCATCGATGCTTTGATTCCAAAATTGATCGAACAGGATCCGGAAAAATATGACAAGATCGCGAAATCAGGAGGTGGCTGTGCGTCGATGGTGGTATTCGCACTGATTTTATCGGGAGCGGTTTGGAGTGTGGTGGCATGACACTGCTTTTCCCGGGCAGACATGCCTGCTCCTGCCAAAGCGCAGACATGTCTGCGCACTCCATAATCAGCTAGCCGTTTGCCAGATAATGATCGCTCAGAATCTCTGCGAGCGGGTCACTGTCGGCGGAGGAGAGCCCCCAGTGAAGATGACGGCGCCAGCCTTCGGCGAGTTCGAATGCTCCGGAATGTTTGCCGACTTGTTTTGATAAGTCGTCCATGGTGATGAGGTAGGAATCCATCCCCTGACTGGCGTCAAGCCACTCTTTCTGGCTTTTGTGGGCAGCGAGGGCTTCTCGCTTGGTGCTATGCACTGAACTTGTATCGATGTAACAGTCAGCTTCCACCGGACGGCGTAAGCCGTCACAGAGTCCATGAGGCATGGCGTGATAGAGGGTCACGTCTCCTTCGATTGCCGGGGAGGGAGGATCAGTGGCGAAGTTGGACATGCCGCGGGAAAAGGCGGCGGTTACGGCCAGGCGAGAGACGTTCATGTGGTCTTCCATGTAATCTTCCGGTGAGTGAGTCAGGACGATTTCAGGTTTTACTTCACGGATCACGGCGGCGAGTTTGCGTAACAATTCGACGGAGTAAACCACCTCCAGATCGTCACACAGGCTTGAGTGAAAAGTGGAGCCAAGAATTTTTGCGGCAGCCTGGCCTTCCCTCGCCCTGACGATACGGGTTTGATTGGTATCCATGGTGGTGCTGCCACAACTGCCGCTGGCAACATTCATATAATGGATTTCGAAACCAGCTTGCTTGAGCAGCATAAGCGTCCCTCCCATGACGAACTCAATGTCGTCCGGGTGGGCGGCGATGGCGATGGCGGAACGGGTGGCCATGGTATCGAGCTTAGTTGATTTCAGAAATCTTCACCGGACGACCTTTTTCAACCGACTTATCGCAGGCAAAGAGGATCTGGAAAGATTTAAAAGCTTCGTTGAAACTGGTCAGAGGCATATCCTCGCCTTTGTCCGTGGCATCGAAGAAAGCCTGAAATTGATCCTGGTAAGGGTGGTCTGCCACATCGCCGGAATCGGCCATGGCCATCGGCAGCTTGGTCCACAGCTTGTCGCGGAGATTGAGTTTGGTCGAATAGAGTTTGTCATCCAGCATGCTGCCTTCGCTGCCAACCAGGTGAGCGTGCAGGTAATAGGGTTGCAGGCAGTCGATGACCGAGGCGACCTTGCCGACCGTGCCGTTGGTGAATTTCAGGATCGACGTCGAGGTTGTGGGATATTCGTACTTGGCGAAGATCTCGTGCTTTGAGGTGGTGGCGTAGGAAGAAACTTCGTCCACATCATTGCCCATGCACATCAGTAGACCGTCGAGTGCATGACAGCCAGCCGACAATAGGCTCGAGCCGCCGTTTTCTTTGGTGGTGTTCCAGCGGTACTGACCATACCAGGGGCCGATACCGTGGTAATAATCAACTTCGCCGTAGTGGATATCACCTAGGAATTCCCCCTCGATGAGAGACTTTATAGTTTGGAACTGGCTGACATAACGCAGTTCGAAACAGACACAGGCTTTTACCTTGTTCGCTTCAATGGCATCGCGGATTGCTTTGCAGTCGTCCCAACTGAGCGCTATGGGTTTTTCCAGAATGATGTTCTTGCCGGCTTCAGCTGCGGCAACAGCTTGTTCACGGTGCTGATTAGGGTAGCTGGTGATCGAAACCGTATCAATATCGGGCGAGTTGATGAGCTCGTTGACATCTTGGTAGGTAGTGATGTCACTGCCGAATTTGGCAGATACTTCCTTGCTGTCCAGTTCACGTGATGAATAAACTGCCGCCACCGAGCCTTGTTCGGTGCCATTGATTGCGTCGATGTGGGCAGCAGCTGCCCAGCCGTATCCGATTACTCCAACTTTGTAAGCCATGATTTCAGGGTGTTTGAAAGAATTGATGAAAAGCGGTCGTCAATCGACTGGCCGCAGGGAAGCATTCAAAGCCGGAGAAGGCGGCGGCGCAAGAAATTTGTGTGTGAATGCATCGATCCCGGTGGGGGCTGGCAGCTGGCTGGGCCGCCGTCTGCTTCGCCTGTGCTTATCCCTTTGCCGGACGAGCGTGTTAGTCGTCCTTTTCACTGACAGGGGAGAAAGTCATGCCAATGTATGTGCCTCCTGCATGAGAGCCGCCAAGACGCATGGGGAGATCGCGTTCGGGGAATCGAATGGGGCGTCCAGTGATGGCGTCACGGCGCCAGACCCAGGCAGCATAAGCAGCTAGAGCGGCAAGGATGAGAGCGGCGAGTCCAGCGATTATTTTTTTCACCACAGGCCAGATTCCAGTAAAAAATGATTTGATATGAGCGGTGATGCCTGGACTTGGATTCGACTTACTTTCTTCTGTCAGAAGCGGGCCTCCGACCGGGTGCTTACCTTCCAGGATACTTGTCATCCAGAACAAGCGGATCGACATTTCCGTTGCGAGACGTTTGATCTGCTCAGCTGGGTTTTCGGTGGTTTCTGCTTCGCGAATGCAGCTGTAGGTCACTCGATCAATGGAGGAGGTGGGAAGGGATTCATGGATTTTATCACCAAATTCAAAGCGGGTTTTTTCTGGTGCCTGCATGTGGTAAACCACCAGGGCGGCGGGTTTTTCTCCAAACCATCGATGATGTAAACTGGACAGGGACACGGAATTTGGCAGGGCTTGGGAGGGGCCAAGCACCATCAAATAAATATTCAATGGGGATTCTTCCTGATGAGCCTGAAGCACTTGTCTGATTTTTTCCGAGTCCCGCGAAGTGAGAAAGCTTTGGGGATCGATCAAGTGTTGATCCGGTTTGTCATTGCTGAAGTATTTCGAAACGAGTTCGGCAGGCATTGCTTCCGTTTGTGACAGGTATAAAGGGGTTGGGCGGACATTGAGGGGAGGAGGGCGAAGTGAGCGCCCCCTGGCATTGGGCTCGATGATCGAAAGGGGGAATCTGGGGCGGATGTGATCGGATGCCAGGATGCGGTCACCTCCACGGATTTTTTCCTTGAGGGCTTCGAGTTCAGGATCCTTTTCAGGCCGGGTTGATGTGCCGTCGGGGTTGAGAGGCCACAGCCCGTTGCCCAGCATCACTGAGCCGGGTTCGTCAAAACGTTCGGCATCCCGTTTGTTCCAGGCGGGCAGCCCGGATTGAGCCTGGATAGAAAGAACTCCCGGGATAACGAGAGCAGCCAGAATGGTGAAGACTGTGATTTTTTTGACCGGGCGGCTGATCCGGCAATAGGAATATACAGAAGAACGACTCATGGAGAAACAGTTCGCAAAGCTTTAAAGGGAGAATTTATTATGGAGCACAATTCAGGACAAGGCCTGTTCGCTTCTTTTGCCCACAAGGGGAGAGCCTGCCTTGGCATTGCGCAGCAGGGGAAGAGTGGTGGCTCCAAATGGATTGAGGACAGATTGCTGGGTTTCAGGTTGGATGCGGAGCACCCCGCGCGAGCGTTTGCTCAGGGTGCGGCCCAGTTTTTTCATTACCTTGGCCAGAGCTTTGCCATTCTCACCACGTATAAAGTGAGAGCGAGCGGATTGCAGGCAGCGGGCTGCAGTGGATTCTTCAAGAAATTTCTCTACATAGTAGCCGAGTGAAATGCCCGCTTCACCGGTATTGGTGTCGAGCAGCAGGAGGATGGCATTTTCGTTGGGACGTGCAATGTCGACCCCTTTGACGGCTGCGTGGTTGAGCAACCAGAAACCCAATTCGCTCATTTTCACATTTTCCGGCAGGGTGCCAAGGTAAGCGCAGAAAAACAACTGGGGGAAACGGTCCTTAAGCCGGTCCATGACGTCCAGTAATTCATTGCGTTCTTCTTTGCGCAGACAATGAGCGGCGTCGTGCAGGCGGTCCATCTCGACCATGGCGGTGCCGAAAACGGCTTGGGCGTCGGTGATGGAATATCCGCAGGTATGACATTCGTCAGACCGGTGGGTGACAGATTTGGAACAACGAGGGCATCTCATTACCGCATAAATCACCAAAATGAGACAAGATTCAAGAACTATTTAAGATTTCTATAATATTTAAATAAATTAGATTTTTAGGCAATAGTGGGAAAAGCGGAAAAAAGAAGGCGATTTTGAGGGGGATTGCCATGCAGTGAATTGTCATATTTTTGAAGATTTGAAATGGAGGCTGCCTTATTACGACCAGGCCTTGAGTGCTTTGATCGAGGAACTCTATTAGCGTGGAATGGCCAAAAGCGATGTCAGTATTGGTCTCGGGGGGAGGCATGCCGATGGGGCAAGTGATCGGGGCCATCAATTCCAAAGGGGAGCATCCGGTTGAGCGGGTGATGACCCCGAATGACATGTGGGCGTCGGTGTACCAGCATCTGGGCATTGACTATAATCAGTATATCAAGGATCTAACAGGGCTTCCACGGCAGATTTTACCCTTTGGCAAGCCTATCCCCGAGCTGATGACAAGCTAAAAAAGTCGGCTGCCCTTGCTGCGATCGGAGTTTCCTTTGTAGAACGGATTTCCAATCTGCTTGTTCCCATACGAGGGAAATAGGCGGAATTCCTTGAACAAATCGCAATTGTGCGTGTCAATACAAGGTATGAAACCTTCATTTTTGCAGGGGGCTTGTTCCGGTCCCATACCACGCCGTAGTTTTCTGGAAGTCGGCGGACTGAGTGTGCTGGGTCTGGGCATGAGCGATTTCCTGCGCATGAAAGCGCAGGCGCAAGCCTCCGGGGGTAAAGTGGAGGACAAATCGGTGATCTTTATCTGGTTGCCGGGGGGAATGCCCCACATGGAGACTTACGATATGAAACCCGAAGCTCCTTCGGAGTATCGCGGTGAATTCCGGCCGATCCGAACCAACGTGCCGGGGATCGAAGTTTGTGAACATTTGCCGATGCACGCGAAGATTGCTGACAAGTTTGCGGTGATTCGCTCGATCCATCATGAGTTCGCCGATCATGGAGGTGCGCACAAACGCATGATGACAGGTCGTCCGCCAAAAACTCCGACCGGTACCATCAACGATGCTCCAGCGGTGCCCTGCATTGTGAAAAAAATGCTTGGTAGCAGCAAGGGCAATCTGGAGATGCCGATTTCAGTGGCCGGACAGGATGGCAATAATATGGATTCATTTGCCTTGGGTTCAGCTTATCTGGGACCCGCAAATACGCCCTTCCTGATTCCAGGAAATCCTAATAGCCCGACTTTCAAGGTGAATAACATCGGAGTTAAACCTGAAATGGAAGGTCGCCTGGATGATCGCCTTGCAATGCTGAAAGGCATGGATCAGTTCAAACGCGACATCGATAAAAGCGGCTCGATGGAAGCAATGGATACCTTCAATGCCCAGGCGATGGAGATGCTGATGAGTGAGGAAGTGCGTCGGGCTTTTGATTTGAATGAAGAGCCCGACAGTGTGCGTGATCGTTACGGTCGCAGCGCCTATGGTCAACGGGGATTGTTAGCACGGCGTTTGATCGAGGCAGGCAGTCGTTTTGTGACGATGGTATGGCAGAGCCCTTTTGTAGGCAAATCGATACCCAAGACCGCTGCAGGCAACTGGGATTGTCATGCGGTGAACTGCTCGGTGTTTGAGGATATGAAATGGCGTCTGCCGGTCTATGATCAGGCTTTGTCCGCTTTGATCGATGATCTGTATCAACGAGGCTTGGATGAAAAAGTGATGCTGGTGGTAGGCAGTGATTTTGGCCACACACCAAAAATCAATCCGCAGCGTGGAACCAAAACGGGCGTGGTACAGCCGGGACGGGATCACTGGCCGAAAGCGATGTCCGTATTGGTGTCGGGAGGCAACATGCCGATGGGGCAGTTGATCGGTGCAACCAACGACAAGGGGGAGCACCCCGTTGAGCGGGTGATGACGCCGAATGACCTGTGGGCGACGGTGTACCAGCATCTGGATATTGATTATAACCAGTACATCAAGGATTTAAGCGGTCTGCCGAGACAAATCCTGCCCTTTGGCAAGCCGATCAAGGAATTGGCACCAATGGCTTGAAGAAGGCTGTAGGAGTTTAGGCTGTAGGTTTCGGAATCAGTTCAGGCTTGACGACCTTGTTGGGAGGTTAATAGGATTTTTACGACCTCGCGAGTTGAAGCGAATCCTTCGGGTTACTTAAGTTGATAAAACTGGTTTCCAGGAGGGGTTCGTATAATTATAATGTTCTTCTCTAAATCGGAGCACATCATTTCACTTCTGAATACTAATTGATGGAATTTGAAGGGCCACTTTTTTACAAAATTAGGAATGACCCATGGGGGGATTCCTCTAGAAGGTATTGGCCGAGAAAGAAGGATGGACGAGCATCAAGTTTGAGCGTCAAGCCATTGCAGGTGCTGACCCGTGGACAGGAAAACTTCTATCATCCTGAACACTTACACCAGCCGTATTATCGTGAGTCATCATATCTCCAACACCTATCATAGGAACAAGACGGTGGAGGAAATGTGATGACTGATAGCATTGACTCTGCGAAGCAATCCAATTTATGATCACTTCGAGGCACATTGCCTCACCATTATGACGTTGCCTGAAAAATTGAAATTCTGATGCCGACAGTATTCACAAAAGACGGATTTAGGTTCTTCTTCTACAGCAACGACCACACACCGATTCACGTTCATGTGAAGAAGGGAAGCGGTGAGGCTGTGTTTGAAGTTGAAGGAGCGGTGGTTCTACGTGAATCAGTCGGACTTAGGACCAAGGAATTGAGCAAAGCTGAAGACTTGGCAGAAGAGCATAGAGAGCTTATTATCCAGAAGTGGCATGAATACTTTAATTGATACTCCCAAGAGCGCCAAACACATCTCGGGTCACATCGAGATCGTGATGAACAGTGGGCAAAAACTCCGATTCTCCATCTCTGATAACCCGCGTCTTCAATTTGCATCGGATGTCGAGCTGTCTAATATCGAGCTTTCTCCATTCGGACTGCATTGGCCGAGTCTTGACGAAGACCTTTGTATCCGAGGTATTATAGATGGAGACCACGGACAAACCAAAGGCGATCAAGGTGCCAAAATAAGCAGTCCGGAGCAGCCGTAATAATCGCCAAGATTGACTCGTAAAGGCTGCCTTGATACAAATGAAGCGAGGTGCCTTGTTTCACCATTGAACGTAATGTAATCAACAAAACACCATGCCAGAATTTAGAAACATCACTGTGATCAAAGCGGTCAACTCTTACTTCGATGGGCGTGTCACCAGTCGCACTGTTGTATTCCCCGATGGCACCAAGAAATCCCTAGGTGTCATGTTGCCCGGTGAATATGAATTTGGAACCGAGGACAAAGAGGTCATGGAAATTATGTCTGGTAAGCTTGAGGTATTATTACCTGATGCCTCGGACTGGCAGGCGGTGTCGGGCGGGGAATCTTTCGAGGTACCTGCCTCATCCAAATTTCAGGTGAAAGTTCAAACGATCACTGATTATTGCTGCTCTTATATCGAGTAGGCAGTTTATTTTGTCTCAAAGCCTTGTATCCTTAAAACGGCCCTAACCTCGGTGGGCTTGGATCCATGGTGAAGACGCTGGCATCGAAGCAGTGTTTGAGGAGGCGTAGCTTGCGCTCTGTCTGGCTGGGATCCGACCAGAGGTTGTGGAATTCATCCGGGTCGTTTTTCAGATCATAAAGTTCCCCCTGATCACTGCCGTGATAGACAACGATTTTTTCATTTTTGCTGCGAATCATTGTGGCGTAAGCGTCGGGATGGGTCCAGGAGTTGTAATATTCGCAGAAGACAAATTTGCGTTCTGGAATTGAGGAGTCGAACGAGCCTGTAAGAGTTGGCAACAAGGAGCGGCCTTGAAGGCGATCAGCTGGAACTTGAATGCCAGCAGCCTCCAACAGGGTGGGAGCGAGATCGATGAGCTCGACCAGATTATTGACTTGCTGCCCGGCTTTAAATTGTCCCGGCCAGCGCATGATGAGCGGCACGCGGATGGCTTCATCGTAAAAATGAGGTCCTTTGAAATAGAGCCCGTGATCGCCGAGCATCTCGCCGTGATCAGACATGAAGATGACGATGGTATTATCGCGTTGGCCACTTTCATCGAGTGCTTTGAGGATCCGTCCCACCTGATCATCGATCAGCTCACACATGGCGTAATAGGCGGCAGTGACTTCGCGATGGTCATCTTCGCCCAGAGCAGAGGTATGAAATTCGCCGGGATTGTTATGTGCCCATTCATGATCCAATTGTTGGAAAGTGGGTTTCTCGGAAAGCTCACCCTCACGCTGTTTTGGAAGCGGCATGTCATTGGGATTATAACGTTGTAGATACTCCGGAGGTGGGTCGAAGGGGTGGTGGGGGTCAAAGCAGTTGAAACTGAAAAACCACGGGCGGTCTTCCGCTGCGCCTTGCTGGATAAACTCGATGGTTTTTTCTGCACAAAAAGTTGTCTGGTGATATTCAGCCGGTACGCCTCGTTTGACAAAGTCGGATGAATCCGGTGCTTCGGGATCGGGCTGATCATAGAGTTGCTGCCAGCTGACCCCCTGTTTCTCCAGCCATTGAGTATAAGCATTTTCCGGCCAATCGGGTTGCGGGTGATGCGACCAGTCGAAAACTTCGTAACCATCGTCGATGCGTTGTTCCACTTTGCCATCGGAACAGGAGGAAAGGTGGAGTTTACCAGCGAGACCGCAACGGTATCCGGCATCAGCGAACATTTTGGGGAGAAGTAATTCGTCAGCTGGGATCTGTTGCCCGTTCTGGCGACAGCGGGTGGTGCGAGGATAGCGACCGGTGAGGAAAGATGCCCGGCTCGGCGAACACACCGGGCTTTGGCAGAAGGCATGGGTGAAGGAAGTTCCGTCGTCGACGAGTTGATCGAGGTTCGGGGTGTTGATGCGGGAATTGCCCAACGCGCGAATGGTATCGAAGCGCTGCTGGTCGGTGCAGAGCCAGAGGATGTTGGGTTGGTTGGGGGTGCTCATTGAGAGTGAGAAAAATCGACGGAAGAATAGGTTGCCATTCTATTGGCGATTGGTTTCAATAGTGAACTAAAATTTACACAAATTATGAAGATGAATAAGTGGATTGGGAAAACTTCGCGCCGTGCCTTTTTACATGGGTCTACGGCTCTGGCCGGTGGGGTATTGATAGGCTGTGGTGAGACGGGACAAGGGAATGGGGATGTGCTTGAAGGCGCTGCCGGTGGAGACGACGGCCTCAAAAAAATATTTGATGGAAAAACCCTTAGGGGTTGGCACAAAAATCCGGAAAAAATCGGTCATGGCACAGGTGGGAACTGGCAAGTTGAAGACGGGGGCATCACGGGAGAGCAGGACCCTCCGGGTTCGGGCAACGGGGGGATCCTTTTGACCGATCAATTGTATGGGGATTTTGAATTATCGATCGATATCAAGCCCGACTGGGGAGTGTGTTCCGGTTTGTTTTTGAGGGCAAATGACAAGGGGCAGTGTTGGCAAATGATGGTGGACTATCACGACAAAGGCAATGTCGGGCACATTTATGGTGAGGGGTCGGGAGCTTTCAGTGCGCGGCCTTATGACATCAACGGTGTGTATGAAGGTGAGGGCGAAAACAAAAAGCTGGTGAAGTTGGTGACAGCGGACAGGGAGGGGTATGAGGACTCAAGCGTGGTTTCGACTTGTTCGGGGGCTGACTTCATTAAGACCTGGAAGCTGAATGACTGGAATACGGTCAAGGTCAGATGTATCGGGGAATATCCAAAAATCACCACCTGGATCAACGGAACCCGGATCGTGGAGTTTGATGGCACCACCGCAAAAATGGCAAAGTATGACAAGGACAAGGTGAAGGATTTATTGGGAGTGAAGGGCTCGATTGCTGTTCAGGTTCACGGTGGGAAAACCTGGCCGGTGGGAGGGAAGTGCCGTTGGAAAAATATCTCGGTGAAGGCATTGTGAAGAGGTCTGCTCATCGGGGATTGTGGTGGGTAAAGGGTATGTGCCTGGGCATATGCTGTCTGGCATGCAGGGATTTGTATGCCCAGCAGTCGGAGCAATCAGAGCGCTTGAAGCAGACGCGGGAAATAAAAAAACTGGATCGCTTTTCCGGGCAGACTGTCAGCAATGTTGATGAGGCTCTGCAGGTGATCCTGGAGAGGGCGGCGAATGCACCTCGTATGGGTGAACTGGCCCCTGATTTCCGTTTGATTGATTCAGATTCGGGGGAAATGGTTCATCTTTCTGAATTCTGTCGTGAAGGTCCGGTAGTGGTATTTTTTGGCAGTGGAACTTGCGGAGTGACTTGTGGCCGAGCGATGGATATGAAGGGCCTGGCTGAGCATTTTGCTAGCAAGGTGAAGTTTCTGATGGTTTATATTCGCGAGGCCCACCCCCGGGATGGCTTTGCCGTCGAAACCTTTTCGGTAATCGATGACCCCAGAACGATGAAACGGCGTATCCACGCAGCAAAGTCATGGCGAAAACAGTTCAAGGCTCCTTTTCCGGTGCTGGTCGATGACATGCAGGATACCACGGCGGCAAGCTGGGCGGCCTGGCCGGTGCGGCTGTTTGTGGTAGATCGAGACCGCAAAGTAATCTATGCGGGTGCTCCCGGGCCTTGGTACTGCAAGCCGACAAAGAATTATGTTCACAAGGTCAAGCCGCCTGCTGAAGTCAGTGCCAAAGGTTTCCAAAGTGAGAGCCTTGAAGAGTTTCTGGAAACATTTCAGAAGCTTGAAAAATGAAGCAGGCGATCACTCCAGTGAGTGATGTTCGGTGCTGTCGACGATGCGGTTTTTCATTCACCTTCCGAATTTTCCTGAAACCAAAGCGCTAATGTGGCTTTGTCAACGGAACCGTCGGCGACTCCGAGCATTGTTATTACGGCATCTTCTTCCGAGGCGATGAGTTCCTTGCCGTTAATTTTCAGAAAGGAGTAGGCGGTCATGAAACCCGTACGTTTGTTGCCATCAAGAAAGGGGTGGTTTTTGATGATACCATGTGAGTAAGCCGCCGCCATCTGGAATACATCCGCTTTCTCATAATAAAGCAAATGTTCCGGGCGAGCGAGCGCCGATTCGAGTAGCCCCTGATCCCGCAAACCAGGCTGGCCACCAAATTGGCGTAGCAATTCGGAGTGAATTGCAAGAACTGCGCCGATTGGAATGCAACGCATTACTTGGCTAGTTCTTTCAGGGCGTTTTTGTATTTCCTCATCCCAGTTTTTGCAGCTGCAAGAGAATCTTCAAAGTCCGGGTCGTAAGGCGTCAGACGAATTCCATCGGCATCAACCGTGATCAATACCTCGTCACCCTCTTCGATTTGGTGCGTGCGTAACAATTCTGCGGGAAGAATAGTTCCAAGTGAATTGCCCACTTTGCGTATTTTTGCTTTAGTCATAGCTTGCTTGGTTGTTACATAAGTTATAACTAAGGATGGTGTGGGTCAAGGCCAAACGATACAGAAGGCCCTACTCCAGTGAGTGATGTTTGGTGCTGTCGATGATGAAGAGGGTATCGTCTGAACTGGGTTTCAGAGCTTTGAGCGAGTAAGTTTCGGCCAGTTCATCGGTGCTATAGACGATGCGGTCGGGTTCGCTGGAGGCTAGTGCATAAGGAAGGAGGGTGGCGGGATTGAGCGGAGGGCTTTCCAGATGTTTGGTTTCCATCAGTAAGTGGATCAGTGCGGCGCCACTCATTGGAGATTTCCCGGGATAAGCTTCGTCTTCAACATGAAATTTCTGCAATGCTTCCTGGATGACCAGCAGGGTTTGTTTGCTCTGATGTTCCAGCCGAACCTGATTGCGTGCCGGGCGGAGGATGAATAACAAGGCCAGGGCGATTGCGGAGAGAAATGCGGTTCGGATGATGAGGGATGGCTTTAGTTTTTTGTTAGATCCCATGGCGACAGAGGTGAGTGATTATGGAGTGCGCAGACATATTTGCATTTTTGAAAGGGCTGACGTGTCAGCCCGGGGAGAAAGCCGCGTTATGTCGCAGCACTCCAAAAACTTAAAGATTATATTACCCACCTTCATAAGCGCGGCGTACTTCTTCTCCGAGAATGCGAATTCCTTTTTCAAGAACTGCTTCTGGCTGGGTGAAGGACAGGCGGATGCATTCGCGGGAGTGTGGCCAGTCTTCCGTTTCCAGTCCGTAGAAAAAATATTCACCAGGAATGATAAAGGTTTTGCGATCTTTCAATCTCCGATAGAGTTCCTTGCTGGTGATGGGAAAATTGGCAAACCAGATCCAGAGGAAAAAGGCGCCTTCGCTTTTGTGAACCCGCCAGGGTAGATCAGCGGGCAGGTATTCATTTAGAAATTGTTCGGCCTGATGTGCTCTTTTTTCATAAAAAGGGCGGATCAAATCCTGACTGATGCTCAGGATTTCACCGGATTCGAGCAAGGGGGTGACGATGGCTTGCCCGACGTTGCTATTGGCGAGACCGATGATGGCGGTCATGGTGGTGAAGTCTTCAATGATGTCCTCCCGGGCAATGACAATACCGGTTCGAGTGCCGGGCAGGCCGAGTTTCGACAAACTGAGAGTGAGGATAATATGCTCATCCCAAATCGGTTTTACTTCTTCAAAAATAACTCCTGGGAAAGGGGCTCCGTAAGCGTTGTCGATGATGAGAGGGATACCGGCTTCGCGGGTGAGGTCGGAGAGGTGGGCAATCTCGTCATCAGTCAGCACATTGCTACTGGGGTTGGTGGGACGGGATACGCAGACGGCGGCGGTTTGATCGGTGATGTTGAGGGTGTCAAAATTGATGTGGTATTTGAATTGATGCTCACCAATGAGCTCGATCTTTGGTCGATTGGCGACAAAGAGATTGCTGCCGATACTTTGGTCGGCATAACCGATATACTCAGGCATCAAAGGTAGTAGGATGTGGGATTCGCTACCGTCATCACGACGTCCGGCCAGAAGATTGTGAAGGAAGAAAAAAGCCGTTTGCCCGCCATTGCTGACAGCGACATTTTTTGAGCTGATATTCCAAGCGAATTCACGTTTGAAGAATGCGGCGATTGCTTCAAGGAAGCGGGGGTTCCCGGCAGGGCCGTCGTAGTCAACCAGGACAGAGTCGATTTCAAAAGGGGGGGAGATTAAAGCCTGCAAACGATCACGCCAGATTTCCTGAACGGTTGCTATGTGGGAAGGGTTTCCTCCCCCCATCATGATGGCATCTTCTCCCGCATGTGACCGGGCTTCTCCAAGATCCATCATCAAGTCTCGAATACCAGAGTGACCTGTAATGCGGGTTCCAAATGAAGATTTGCGGAAAGACGGCATAAGAAAATTTTGTGAGGTAGCTGGGAGAGAAGGGGGGGAGATCAGCGTCTCATATTGACCCGGCCCACCAGAGTAGAGATCAGAATAGCGACAAACATCACACCGGTGATGGCTTCGACAATGACGAGGGCTTTGGTCATAAGCGTTGCGGGTAACATGTCGCCATAACCGAGGGTGGTGAGGGTGACGAAACTGAAATATACAAAATCAGGATCACTGCCGTCGTTGCCGGTGATCGAGTTTGACTGAAAAACTTCAGTTATTCCATAAAAATGGGCCCACGTCAGCCCGATGAAAATGTAGATTGCAACTGCGGCAAATATCTGGTCGACGGTGATTTCATCTTCAATGAGGATGACCTTGAACAAGAACGATGCGATATAGATATACAGCGCGGCACTAAAACAATGGGCAAGGATGAGATAGATCGGGTGTGCCGTGTTGGCCTCTCCGCCGTCAAAAGCTTGTGTCCAACCAGAGATGACGGTCAGAGAGGCTAGCAAAATAGCCCAGATAAAGGTTGAACGTTTTCGGTGAGATACAGCGTTGATGGATGCTGCGACAACTATGGTCGTCAATACCATGTCCAGCAGTTTGCTTGCATTGATCAATTGGAGCAATGGAGACAGGAGGATCAGCAACAGCAGAGTTGCCAATAAAATTAAACTTTTATGGCGTCGGCGGAAAGGCTGCCTGACTAGATCTGTATCCGCAGATTGCATCGTGCCGGTGCGCCGTCCTATTTTTTCTGAGGGGCTTCGTCAGCTTTGGTTATCGTTTTTTCAGACCGTGGGTTCACGGCCTCCGTGCCGCCGCCCAGGGCCTTGAACAGGCGGATGTAGTTACCGGATACCAATCCCTCACTGAGAGCGGCATTGTCCTGAACCGTCACCAGGGTGCGCTCGGCATCGAGCACGTTCTGGAAATCAACCAATCCGTTGGCGTAATTATCTTTCACCAGCTTGACGGTTTTTTCGGTAGAGGTGACAGACTGACTGAGTTTGCCAAAACGCGTGCGTTCTTTATTGATTGAGACGAGGCTGTTCTCCGTTTCTTCGACCGCCAGCAGGAGGGAGTTTTCGTAGACTTGATAGGCTTGTCTGACACGGCTTTTTTCGATTCGAATATTATTGCGGATTCGTCCGGCGCTGAAAATCTGCCAGTGAACAGAAGGTGCAATTCCGAAAGCGCGACTGGTTGAGTTGAATAGATCGCCGGAATCAATCGATTGCAGATTCAGGTTGCCCAGCAGCATGAACCGTGGGTAGAGATCGGCAGTAGCCACGCCCACCCGGGCAGTTTGGGCGGCCAGTTCTCGTTCGGCCTGACGTACATCGGGTCGACTTCGTAAGAGGTTGGTCGGCAGGCCAAGTCCCAGGTGGCGGGAAGGGACGGGGATTCTGGTTGACCCCCCCAATTCTTTGTTAAGTGTCCCGGGGTATCCACCCAATAATGAGCTTAGACGGTTTTTGGCCAACGTGAGTTGTCTTTCAAGTTCGGGAACGACAGCCTCAGTATTGTAGAGGTTGGTCTCCGCCTGGGTGACATCAATCTCTGGTACGAGCCCGGCATTGAATCGATCCTGGGTGAGTTTGTGAGAGTCTCTCTGGCGCTCGATATTTTCGTTGGCCAGTTTGATCCGTTTCAACAGGGTTCGCACATCCACATAATTGAGCGCGACTTCAGCTTCGAGAGAAACCAGAACGTCCCGGTAAGCTTCAACCGATGCCTCGACACTGGCTTGGGCTGATTCCACTGCACGGCGGGTACCACCAAAGACGTCAACTTCCCAACCGGAATCAAAGCCGACCGAGAAATAATTACTGGGGTTGTCGGGAGGCGGAAAAAACAGGGATTCGCTAGCCCGGGTGCGGCTGTAGTCGGCTCTGGCCACGGCATCCGGAAAAAGCTGACTGTAGGCAACCCCTCGTCGTGCCCGTGCTTCAAGAATTTGTTCATAGGCGACCTCCAGATTCGGATTGGCTTTACGAGCGTCTGCGATCAGTCGGTTGAGGGTTGGATCATTGAATTTTTTCCACCAATCCTCGATGCCTCCTTTGCCACCCTTCAGGTCACGGACGACACTTTGGCTCCAGGCATCGGGTGCTTTAAGCGTGGGAGAGGCGTAGTCGATTCCTACCTTGAAGCAGGAAGTGAGAAACAAGCCGGCAACAGCTGTAGCAAGGTAGGTAAGGGCAGATTGTTTCATTCGCTGTTACCAGAACAGAGTCGCTGAATGAATGCAAGGCTCTTGTGCTGGAAAAGGCCCTTTTTGGTGCCTTTTTTAATCCACTTCAAAGGTGAATTCGATCTCAACCGAGGCATTGAGCGGCAGGGCATTGACCCCTACGGCTGCACGGGCGTGGCGTCCGGCGTCACCCAGCAGCTCCAGAAGGAACTCACTGGCTCCATTGGCGACTTGCGGTTGAGCGAAAAAATCATTATCACTCTGTACAAAGGCTCCGATACGGACCACGCGAATCAATCGGCTGAGGTCACCGCCGAGCTCTGCTTTTAGAACCGCCAGACCATTGAGAACACATTGACGAGCGGCTTTCTGGGCGTCTTCGATCGGTACTTGTGAGGGGATTTTGCCGGTGCTCATCAGCTCACCGTTTTGCATCGGAAGCTGGCCACTGACGATCACTTGTCCACGACTGGAGACAGCGGGAACATAGGCGGCGACAGGTTTCGGAGCTTCGGGCAGGCTGATGCCGAGTTCTTCGAGTTTGGATTCAATGGACATGGTGTATTGTGGTTTGAAGGGTTGGATTTTAAGCTTAGCGCCGTGGCTTGGCGAAGTTGAAATAATCTGTAGCACTTTCGCCTTTGAGGACTGCCTGGACATCACGACAGACGGCATCGACAACGCGGCTTTGGGCTTCGTCGGTGAATGCGGCGATGTGAGGGGTGAGGATGACATTCGTCAGGCCATTGAGCGGACTTGAGGCGTCGGGGGGTTCGACCTGGCGGACATCGAGCGCGGCTCCGCCGATCTGGTCATTCTGCAAAGCGCGCGCTAGAGCATTTTCATCCACAACTTCTCCGCGTGAGGTATTGATAAAAAACGCACCCTCTTTCATTTTGCCAAACAGCTCGGCGTTGAACATCTCACGGGTTCCATCAGTGAGCGGAACATGACAGGTGATGAAATCGGCTTTGGCCAAAAGCTCATCCAGACTGAGCATCTTGGCATCGAGTTCTTTCACGTGGGGGGATTCGGGATCGACGTAGTCATCATGGCCGATGATGGTCATGCCAAAAACCTTGGCTCGCGTCGCGGTGAGCACACCTATGCGTCCAAAACCGACCACGCCGAGCGTTTTTCCGGACAACTCACCACCGGTAAAAATCTGCCGATTCCATCCTCCGGCTCTGGTGTCCCAGTCAGCAGCGGGGATTTGTCGAGTGAGGCTGATCATTAATCCAATCGCCAGTTCCGCGACGGAAACTGAATTCGCCTGGGGTGTAAAGCTCACTACGATTCCCGCAGCTTCGGCGGCTTTGGTATCGATGTTGTCCAGACCAGCCCCTGCCCGGGCGATAATCTGTAAATCATCTGCCGCTGCGATGATTTCCTCAGTCACCTGGGTCTGGTTACGAACGATGAGTGCGTTGACGCCTTTTACCGCTTCTTTGAGTTTTTCAGGATCACTCCAGAGATCAGGTTCAAAGCTCACGTCCATCTCCTTGTGGAGTTGATCCATGGCATCACCGGTGATGTTTTCTGTGACTAGAATTTCGGGCATGGGAAGAAGGCTGTAGGTGTTTAGGTTGTAGACTGTAGGGTTGTGTTTGCGATGCGTGTTTGGTGGTTTGGGATAGGTAAAGGGGAGAGCTAACGCATGGAGCGGGTCAGGGCTCCGAGGACTTTTTCGGTTTCTTGGATTTTTTGGGAGCAGGTTGAAAGAGTATCGGCGTGACCGTAATTAAGGCGTTGGCTCAGTGTTAGTTGGTAATGCAGTTCTCGAAGTGAGCCGAAGGCAATCTCCAAGAACCTCCGGTATTCATTTTGAGATTCCCTGGCGCAGCCCTCGACAATGTTAGATGGAACTGAGACAGCACATCTTCTCATCTGGGATACGAGTCCGTAAATTTCTTCTTTAGGGAACGATCTTGTTATTTGGTAAATGTTTAATGCGATTTCGTCTGCTAGTTCAAAAACTCGTAGTTTGGTGTGGTCTCTCATGTGGGCATATAGGCTAACTGTAAAGGTTAGATATAATGCAGGAGAAATATTCGATGTCGAGTGTGTATGTATTTATATGGAGGATGTCAGATTGCCAGCACCTACAGCCTATAGCCTAAACACCTACAGCCTCCTAGCGATCAAGGGCGGGGTAATCGATCGGCTTTGTGCAATCGAGTGTGGCGTCAGCTCTTGGTAATTCGTATTTTAAGCCGGTCGCGCAATTGAAGAGTACCGCACTTTCATCAGGGCTGACGGTTCCGTTTTCCAGTGCTTGTTTGTAAGCGGCGTAGGTTGCGGCGCCTTCGGGGCACATCAGGAATCCTTCTTTCTGGGACACTTCTTCTCCAGCAGCGATGATCTCGTCGTCATTGACGGTAGCTCCAAAACCATCGCTCTCGCGCACGGCATCAATAATCAAAAAGTCTCCGACTGCAACTGGCACACGAATTCCGGCAGCCACGGTGTGGGCATCTTCCCAGAGATCGGCGTGGCGTTTGCCTTCTTGCCAGGCTTTTACGATAGGCGCGCAGCCGCTCGCTTGCACGGCCACCATGCGCGGCAGTTTGCCCTGGATCCAGCCGATTTCTTTTAGTTCGTTGAAGGCTTTCCACATTCCAATCAATCCGGTGCCGCCTCCGGTGGGGTAAAAAATCACGTCGGGTACTTTCCAGCCGAGTTGGTCGGCCAGTTCGAGTCCCATGGTTTTTTTGCCTTCGATGCGATAGGGTTCCTTCAGGGTTGAGAAATCAAACCAGCCCATTGGCTTCTTGCCTTGGCCGACAAGTTTTCCGCAGTCGTTGATCAAGCCGTTGACGCGCCAGACTTTGGCTCCCTGGGCGGCTATTTCCCGCACGTTGATTTCGGGAGTGTCGTCAGGGCAAAAAACGTAAGTGGTGATGTCGGCGCGGGTGGCGTAAGCGGCAAGTGCGGCGCCAGCGTTGCCGTTGGTGGGCATGGCAATCTTGTCGATGCCGAGTTCCTTGGCCATGCAAACGGCGAGGCAAAGTCCACGAGCCTTGAAGGATCCGGTTGGCAGGCGACCTTCGTCTTTGACCAATAACTCACCGCTGCCGGTTTGCAATTTTGACAGGGGAACCAGGGGGGTGTGGATTTCTCCAAGGCTGACGATGTTTTCTGTTTTGCGCACCGGAAGAAATTCCCGGTAACGCCAGAGATCAGCGGGTCGCGAGGCGAGATCTTCTTTGCTGACCGCCGCCTGAATGCCGGGCAGATCATATTTCACCAGCAGAGGTCTGCCGGCTTTGGAGAGTTCGTGGATGACATCGCTCTCGTAACGATCACCTTCGAGTCCGCACTCCAGATGAGTGACGAAGGTCTGGCGGTCAGTGGTGAGATTGGCGTTGCTGCTTTGGTCGGTGTTTTGCATGAGAATTGAAGAAAAAATCAGAATTCAGGAGACAGGATTAAGCATTAAGATTGGCTCCGCCTGTCTCAGCTTTGCTTCGGCTCAGGAGTCTGGTCCCAGGCGTCCTGGAAGATGCCTTCACCCATGGTGGTGTATGGGTTGCGGAAGCTTTCTTTGTAAACGGCAGCGCCTGCAGTGATGCAATGGGCCCCGCAGATGGCGACGTCACCAATTTGTCTCGCGTTGCGGACAGCGGCGGCGATGATTTCAGACTTGTAGCCATGTTCGTCCAACATCGCGCGGACTTCACCAATCAGGGTGTCGGGGGAGTCGCCGAACTGGTCTTTCCATCCCAGGAAGGGGCTGATGAAATAGGCGCCGGCTCTGGCTGCGTGCCAGGCCTGGGCGACTGACATGATGAGAGTGGCGTTGGTTCGGATGCCGTCCTTGGAAAGTTCCCGGATGGCGGTGAAGCCGCCTTCACAGGCGCCGACTTTGATGACAAAATTGGGAGAGAGGGCGGCGAGTTCGCGGCCTTGCTCGACGATTTCCGTGCCCTCGGTGAAGTGGGGGTTGACCTCCACGCTCACCGGTTTGTCAGTGCCTTTCACCAGCTCGGCAACTTCGGCAATTACGGTGCGGAAAGGTTTTCCCGATACCATGACATGGCGGGGATTGGTGGTGAGTCCGTCCATGTCCCAGTGTTCGAGGGCATAGGCGATTTCTTCTGTTATTGCGCTATCAAGGAATAATTTCATAAGTAGTTAGAAGTTAGGAGTTAGGAGTTATTTGGTTCGGAGAGTTTGGGAGTAGGCGTTCAGTAGTTTGCGGACTTCTTCCAGCAATGGAGTGAGTTCGGATACTTCACCGTATTCGAGGTCTTTTGTGAGAATAAGATAGTATTGGCACTCCTCGGCGGAGCCTTCTGATGTGTTGAAGTAACGCGCTTTGTCTGGCTTGCCGCGTTTGCGGAAACCTTCAGCAATATTTGCGGGGATGGAAACGGCGGCACGTCGAAATTGTGATGTCAGACCGTAGAGTTCGGATTTTGGAAATGATCGTGTTAAACGATAGACCGAAAGCACAAATAAGTGAGCTTTTTGCCAGACAATAAGATCTTCAAATGTTTTAGCGGGTTCTCTCATTCTATCTACTAACTCCTTACTTCTCCTTCCTCAATCCATATTACCAAACGAGATGTGTTTGGTTTCGAGGAAGCCGTCGAGGCCTTCGGTGCCGAGTTCACGACCGAGGCCGCTTTGTTTCATGCCTCCAAAAGGACACTGGCTGGTTGAAGGCACGGCATCATTGACTCCAACGGTGCCGGCTTCGAGAGCTTCGGCGACACGCCAGGCACGGTTGAGGTTTTCAGTGAAGACATAAGCGGCGAGTCCGTATTCGGTGTCGTTGGCACGCCGGATCACATCGTCCTCTTCGTCAAAGACGGAAACGGGTGCGACCGGAGCAAAAGTTTCTTCTTTCATGCACAGGGTGTCTTCGGGCACGTCGGCAAGAACCGTGGCTTCGAGGAAGCTGGGACCAAGTCCTTCGGGACGTTTGCCGCCACAGAGAAGGCGTGCGCCGGACTGGGTTGCGGCTTCGATATGGGTGAGGGCGGTATCAACGGCAGCGCCATCAATCAGCGGTCCGATGTCAACGCCGTCTTCCAAGCCGTCGCCGATTTTCATCGCACTGGCTTTTTCGACGAACATCTCAAGGAAGGAATCATAGATGCCGCGCTGCACGTAGATGCGATTCGAGGCGATGCAGGACTGACCTCCATTACGGAATTTGGTGATCAAGGCTCCTTCAACGGCGTTTTCGAGATTGGCATCGTCGAAGATAATCAGGGGAGCGTGGCCGCCCAATTCCATCGACAGTTTTTTGACTTGATCCGCGCTTTGTCGAATGAGGTCGCGACCGACTTCGGTCGAGCCGGTGAAAGTGATTTTGCGGCAGTCCGGGTTCTCCATCATTTCCGCTCCGATTTCGCGGGCGTTGCCGACCAGGAGTTGGAACACCCCTTTTGGCAGTCCGGCTTCGTGAACGGCTTCAGCCAGAAGCACCGAGCTCAGAGGTGTGGCACTGGCGGGTTTGAGTAACACGGGGCACCCGGCAGCCAGGGCAGGGGCGACTTTTCTCACTGCCAGAACGAGCGGGAAATTCCACGGCGCAATTGCACCGACCACACCGACCGCTTGGCGGATGGCGAGGTGACGTTTGCCATCCATTTGATGGGGGATAACACGCCCGTAAGATCGTTTGGCTTCTTCGGCAAACCAGCGGAAGTGATCCACGGTCATGCCCACTTCACCTTTCCCCTGAGCCAGCGGTTTGCCGTTTTCCATCGAAATGGTGCGGCCGATTTCATCCGTGCGTTTTTCGATGCCGTCGGCGATGGCGTGAAGGTAAGCGCCACGTTCTTTGCCGGTGAGATTGCGCCAGCCTTCCCAGGCAGCTTCCGCATCGGCGATGGCTTGCTGGGTTCCTGCTCGGTCGATCGTGCTCACAGAGGCAAAAACTTCGCCGGTCGAGGGATTGGTCACTTCCAGGGCCGGGCCTTGATCGTTCCATTCGCCATTCAGGTAAATAGGACGCACTGAATTTGTAGTAGAGCTGCTCATTGAATTAATTCGATTTGGTATTAATTAAGATTTAGAGGGAAATCAGGTGGTCAGTTCATCGACGGAGGCATCCATGAATGACTTGTGTTTGTCGCCGACCCAGTAGCGCTCGCCAGCGAGGCACCAGATGAAATGCAGTTCTTCCTCCTGACTGTAAACCGGGTGGTAGTTGAGCAGCGGGATGGTTGCGGCATCCATGGTATTCATGCTGTGAACGAAAGTTTTGTGTTCTTCGTCGGGGTAAACTTCAATCGATCCGTTGCCTTGGGTGAAGATATAAACTTCTTCCTGGTCGGTATGGTTGTGGGGTGGCCAGGCGCGGGTGAAGGGTTCGTAAACCGTATAGCCGGCGACCAGTTTGTCAGCGTTTTCACTCACGTCGAACATCATATAAACTTCCTTTTTATCGAGGTGGCGAATGCGGTCTTCGTTGACCCGAATTTTTTCCCACTCGGAGTAAAAGGTTTGGTGTTTGTTTTCAGCCGGTGCGCGGCAGATGATGATGTGACCTTCTTCCTCTGAGTTTTCGGTGATCCGGTATGAGGTGCCCAGGGGAATGTATAGAGTGTCGTAGTGAGTGAGATCGAATGTTTCTCCCTCCACATCGATTGTTTGTTTTCCGGTCATGCAGAACAGCAGGGCTTCTTCACTGCGGTGAAAAAGTTCATCACTGGTGGCACCCGGTGCGATCCGGTAGGTGCCGTAAGTGATCAGATCCAGATTGGAATTTTCCGGATTTGATTTCTGCTGGTATTCGAATTTCCAATCGTCAGCTCGAAGGAGGTTGGCAGGTTTGATGTTATCGATATTTTCTGTGCTCATCGTTTTTACAGGTTTAAATTCAGGCGCTTGTTGCCTCACTCTCGACTTGTTGGCTGACGATTTTTTCGTCTTCCGGAAATTTGAGGCCAAAACCCATCCAGGCGGCACCAAGAGCTCCGGCCAATTCGCCCAGAGCACAGTTTTCAAGATAAACGGTTTTTAAAATTTGGGGCAGAGTGTACTGGCGAAAGGTTTTTTCCATCGTCTGGCGAACGAGAGGGGAGCAGCCGGGGACTTCTCCGGCCAGAATGATTTTTTCCGGAGCAAAAAGGTTCGCCAGGTTCGATGTGATCAATCCGAGATGCGAACCCAGTTGGGTGAGCTGGGATTGGATAAGGTCATCGCCAGAATCCGCCGCCTCGACGATATCGTTCAGAGAAAGGGCGTCGCCTTTACCGAGCAGCTCTTTACGCGCCGGAGTTGTTTGCTTGGATTTCAGTAAGGCACGGATGTTTTCTACAAAACCTTTGGCGGAGACCAGTTCGGTCATGGTTTTGATTCCATCACTGGTTGGGAAAACCATGTAACCTGCTTCACCGGCCATGGCATTGCTGCCGCCATAAATTTTACCGTCGACTACGATACCTAGTCCCACCCCTGAGCGGGCTGCCAGACAAACAAAATTCTGACTGCCGCGTCCGTTACCTCTCAGCAATTCACCGAAGGCAACCGCACGAATATTGTCTTCAACAAAAATGGGCACATCAAACTCTGCGCTGAACCTTTCTTTCAAGGGGACTTCGCTGAAGTCAGGAAGTAATTCGTAGTGAAGAATGCGGCCCGCTTCACAGTCAACCTGACCGGGGGCGGCAATGCCGATGGATAAAACCGGTGGCCCGGCGGCATCGAGCAATTCCCGGGTGGCAGCAATGATCTGGCTAAGCACACTTTCCCGACTCGTTCCGGAGCCGAAGGAGATGTGTTTTTCCTTTATGACCTCTCCGGCAAAGTCACATAAAACCGCCCGTGCTCGCAGGGCTTCAAATTCCAAACCCAGAAGACAACCGTGACCCGCGTTGAGTCTGAGAGGAACCGGAACACGTCCAGGGCCCGATGCGACCGGCTCGTCTTCGATGAGCAGACCTTCGGCTAGAAAGTCGTCGACGTAGTTGCCCACCATTGTTGCGTTGATGTTCAAACGTCTGGCGAGATCAAAACGCGAACAACTGCCTGAACGAAAAATCTCGTTCAGGATGCGGTTTTTTTTCGCAATAAGCTTGGTTTCCCTAGGACGTGGATGCATACTTTGTTAGGCTACAGCAAGGCAATCAAAAGCCTGTTGCTTATTTATATTAACATAAAAACAGATTTTTGCCGGAGCGTCAAATATTTTTCTTTGGGTGGGGTGGTTTTTTAAAACTGGGGGAAAGAGTTCATTAGAGGGTGATTCATATTTTATATGTTGCTGTAATCATATCTCAGGAACTTTTCGAGTAGATGGCGTAAAACGAAGTTCCAACTTTGTTTAAAACTGTGTAAGCAAAGAAATGAAGTGGGAACTTCGTTTTACGAGCGTGAGGCTTAAGTCTGAGTCATATCGATTTACTCCTATTAATTCTGAAAATATAATAAAAAAATTGACAGCTGCGAGGGTGGGAGCTAGTAAAATTTACCATGAATGAACTCTATCCGGAATATCTCAAGGTGTCTCCGACTGAACTCGGAGAAGGGACGAGCGTAGCAGTCGATGTTGTAAAGGGGATGGAGGAAATCGCTCAAGCGATGGCGGAGGAAATGATGACGGTGGTGGATGAAGCGCAAGCCGCAGGGCGACAGGCGACGATGATCATCCCTGTGGGGCCGGTCGATCAGTTTGAAGTGTTGGCCGGGGCAATCAATCGGGAGAATAAAGACTGGCGCCAAGTGGTGCTCATCAACATGGATGAATATCTCACCGACGATGACAAATGGGTACCGGTAGATCATCCGCTGAGCTTTCGTGGATACATGGATCGGAAATTTTATGACCTGATCAATCCTGAGCTGGCCCCACTTCCTGAGAACCGGGTGTTTCCGGATCCCGCTGATTTGTCGGGTATTCAAACTCAGATTGATCAGCGTGGTGGTGTGGATGCCTGTTTCGGAGGAATAGGCATCAATGGGCACATGGCATTCAACGAACCTCCTGAACCGGGAGAGATTTGCTCAGTGGAAGAATTTGCTGCTCGTCCAACCCGCAACCTGACGCTGAGTCGCGAAACCGTTACGATCAATTCCGTGACTGTTGGCGGTGGTTTGGCGGTAATCCCCCGGCGAGCGGTCACTGTTGGAATGAAGGAAATTCTGGCTTCGAATAAGATGCGTTTTTATTGCAATCGCTTGTGGCAGAGTGCGGTTGTCAGGCGTGTCTTGCACGATCCGGTGGCGGCAGCTTGTCCGGCTTCATTCATGCAGAATCATCCGGATGCGAGGCTGACCGTGGCGGAATACGTTGCGGCTCTGCCGGACATTGGCTTAAGATAATTTTTTATTACCCATGCAGTTAAAGTTTGATAAGGATCGAGTGCTTGCGGTGGTGGCCCACCCGGATGATGCGGAGTTATTGTGTGCAGGAACTTTGGCACGAGCCAAGGCAGATGGTGCGGCAATTGCAATTTGTGTGATGTGTCGTGGGGATAAGGGGCAGAGTAATCCGCCGGCGGATAATGTCGGGGACATTCGCAGCGCCGAGATGCATACGGCGGCAGAGATCCTGGGAGCAGAACTTTACGAAGCGGGCTACGCGGATGGTGAACTCTTTGACGGCTATGAGCAGCGTAAGGTGCTGATGGAAATTTTTCGAAAATTTAAACCCACCCTGGTGCTGGCCCATTCACGGAGGGACTACCATCCGGATCATCAGCAAAGCTCGGCTTTGGCAGAGGCTGCTTCATGGTTTTGTGCGTCGGATGGTCATCGAACGGAAACTTCCGCGATGGTTTCCGGGCCACCCACTCTCTGGTGGATGGATACGATCAACATGGCGGGATTTGAACCGGGTATTTTTGTCGATGTCAGTGATTATCTGGAATTGAAACTGGAGATGCTCGATTGTCACAAAAGCCAGTTGGCCCGCGGCAATGATGCTGATTTTTCTCCACTGGCGGATCTCTTGAAGGACCAATCGAAAGCCAGAGGGAATCAGGCGGGAGTCAGGGCAGCGGAGGCTTTTCAACAGCATACGGCCTGGAAAAGAGCTTCTGCGTGGTAAAGTAGCGGAGGGAATTAAAAATTAAGAATGGAATACAAATTTTCAGATAGGGCAGCATCACTGACACCATCCGTAACTCTGGCTATCGATGCCAAAGCGAAGGAAATGAAAGCCGCCGGCATCGATGTGGTGGGTTTTGGAACGGGTCAGCCGGATTTTGATACCCCGGATTTTGTCAAGGATGCCGCGAAGAAGGCGCTTGATGAGGGTTTCACCAAATACACTCCTGCCGCCGGAACTCCGGAGTTGCGCCAGGTGATCGCTGACAAGTTCGAGCGTGAAAATGGTTTGAAATATGACGCCGCCCAGATCGTGGTTTCCTGTGGAGGCAAACATTCTTGTTTCAACGTGATGATGGCGCTGTGTCAGGAAGGGGATGAGGTCATCGTGCCGGCTCCCTACTGGTTGAGCTATCCTGAAATGGTTCGCATGGCGGGCGCGACACCGGTGATTCTTGAAACTGGTGACGATACGAATTTCAAAATCACGCCGGAGCAGTTGTCAGAGGCGATCAATGACAATACACGGATTTTCATTCTGAACTCACCGAGCAATCCGACGGGGGTGGTTTATTCGCCGGATGAAATCAAAGCTCTGGGGGATGTTTGTGTGGAGAAGGGTGTACTGATCCTGAGTGACGAAATTTACGAGCACCTGCTCTATGATGGAGCGGTTCATAAAAGCGTCGCCAGTTTTTCTCAAGCACACCAGGACCATACGATCATCGTGCATGGTTTTGCCAAAGCATGGAGCATGACAGGTTGGCGTTTGGGATTCATGGCAGCACCGCTGCCGATTGCCAAAAAAATTGCAGCCTTCCAGAGTCACAGTACCAGCAATCCGACATCCTTTGCCCAGATGGGTGGTGTGGCTGCCATGACCCAGCCGATGACTCATCTTGAGGCATGGATGACAGAGTTTGCCAAGCGGCGTGAGTTTGCACACCAGCGTTTGAGTGAATGCAAAGGACTGAGCTGTTACAAATCAGAAGGAGCTTTTTATCTTTTTCCGAACATTGCAGATACCGGACTCAAGTCGTCGGATTTCTGTGCGAAGCTGCTTGAAGACGAGCAGGTCGCTGCGGTGCCGGGTATTGCTTTTGGAGCGGATGATTATTTCCGCCTGAGTTATGCAACCAGCATGGAGCAGTTGGAGAAGGGCTTGGAGCGGATCGAGAGATTTTGTGCGAAGCTGTAGCTGTAAATGGGGAGAGAACCACGAATGGACACGAATGGACTTGAATAAGAGAAGAGGAATTGAACAGGAGGTAAGAGCCGCAGCGCAGCAAGACAGGCGACCTAAAAGGTTGAGCGAAGCGTTCAAAGGGAACAGAGGATGGGTAGGAGGGGAAAGTTGGCGAACCCTTGCAGCTAAATACGAATCGTATTGAGTTCTGATCTGCAATGCGGTATCTTCCGGTCAATAGGAGGATATTGGGATGACAAGTATTACAGTTCAATTGGAAGATGCGAAGGCAAAGGCTTTGCATGAAAAAGCAGAGCGTTACGGGCTTAATTCTGAGCAGTTGCTAACTGCGTCAATTGAAGATCTTGTTGGGCAACCTGATTCCGAATTTGATGAAGCGGTTAGCCGGGTGTTGTCGAAAAATGAGGAGCTATATAAGCGGCTCAGTTGATGCGCTTTCTCTCACTGCCTGAGGCTCTGGATTTGCATGAAAGGATTCTCGCTACCTCGGGGGGAGGAGTTGGTATTCGCGATTTTGGTGCACTTGAATCAGCAATTGCCCAGCCTCGTGTTTGTTTTGGAGGGAAGGATTTGTATCCGGATCTTGTTGCAAAAGCTGCTGCCCTCTGTTTCTCGCTGGTAATGAATCATCCCTTTGTGGATGGAAACAAGCGCATTGGGCATGCGGCAATGGAAACCTTTTTAATTTTGAACGCAGGCGAAATTGACGCTTCAATCGATGAGCAGGAACAGACGATCCTTACGCTCGCGTCTGGAGAGATGAGCAGGGAGTCGTTCGCTGCGTGGGTCAGGGAACATGCGGTTATAAATTAGCCGATTCTCACCTCGATGATTCTTGAGATTCTAGTCCCGTAAACCGCATAGGGCTTGAATATTTGTCCATTCGATTGTAGGGAAACGTCCCTTGGATTCGGGTGCGATGTGGCTCTGAATGGGGGATAAAACTTTTTAAGCTATGAGCAGTAAGGAAAAACAGGGTGACGGGGTGGTGGCGATGGAAAAAATCGTCAGCCTCTGCAAGCGGCGTGGATTCATTTTTCAATCGGCGGAGATCTACGGGGGATTGAATGGCTGTTGGGATTACGGCCCGCTCGGGGTTGAGCTGAAACGCAATCTCAAGGAATACTGGTGGCGTCGTAATGTGCAGGAACGCGACGATATTGTCGGTCTGGATGGTTCGATCCTGACTCATCAGGAGGTATTGAAAGCTTCCGGTCACGTCGGTGGTTTTTCGGATGCGCTGGTGGATTGCCGGGCTTGTAAGGGTCGCTTCCGGGCTGACCAGCTTGAGAACATGAAGTGTGTAAAAAAACCATCCTGCGAACCTGGATCGGGTCCGGAGTGTGATTTGACCGAACCGCGTGAGTTCAATCTGATGTTCCAAACGACCATGGGTGCTTCGGCCGAAGAGGGGGATGAAAATGCCGTGGCTTATTTGCGTCCGGAAACGGCGCAGTCGATTTTTGTGCAGTTCAAGAATGTGCTGGAGACCTCACGGGTGAAGCTGCCTTTTGGAATCGCGCAGATCGGCAAGTCCTTCCGTAACGAGATCAATCCGCGCAACTATACTTTTCGCTCGCGTGAGTTCGAGCAGATGGAAATTGAATATTTCTGCACACCCGAGCAAGGCATGGAGCTGACCGATTCCTGGTTGGAGGAACGGCTGAGTTTTTACGAAGACATCGGTCTGCCGCGGGAGAAACTGCACGTGCTGGATGTGCCTGATGGTGAACGGGCGCATTATTCTAAAAAAACCTACGACATTGAGTTCGAGTTTCCTTTTGGGATTCAGGAGTTGGAAGGCGTGGCTTACCGGACGGATTACGATCTGAACAAACACATGGAGAAGAGTGGCAAGCCGCTTGAATACTTTGACGAAGTGGCGAAAACCAAACTGGTTCCACATGTGGTGGAACCAAGTGCCGGGTGTGACCGTACGATCCTGGCGCTGCTTTGTGAAGCTTATGAAGAGGAGACGATCACCAATGACAAGGGTAAGGAAGAGACCCGTACGGTGATGCATTTCCATCCGCGCATGGCTCCGGTGAAGTGTGGGGTTTTTCCATTGTTGAAAAACAAACCCGAGCTGGTTGCCAAAGCGAGGGAAGTGCAGAAGATGCTCACTCCTCTAATGAATGTTTTTTACGACGAAGGTGGCGCGATTGGTCGTCGTTATCGTCGTCAGGATGAAATCGGCACCCCTTATGGAGTGACGATTGATTTTGATACGCTGGGCGAGGAAAATCCCGAGCTGAAAGATACGGTGACTATACGCGAGCGTGACTCGATGAAACAGGAGCGCATCGCGATAGCGGATCTGCCGATGTTTTTGTTGGAGAAGATTAGGTAGAGTTTCAATGAAACTACAGAGTTCAAGTCTTGAATTCCTACACTGAGATGCAGGAAGAATTTGCATGGATGAACAGGATATACAGGATTTTAAAAGAGATGATTTATTGAAATTGTAATTGCCTTCCAGCTGTTTGACTCCGTCTATCTACACTGCGTTCCGGTTCCCCAGCAAGCTGACTCGGCTCTTATCCTGCTCATTCTGTCTGTCCATGTTAATTAGTTAGGTTCTGAATAGTTACTTTGATTTAATGAAATGGAAAGTGCTGGCGATCGGGAAACCTGCGTTGACTTACGCCCGTGCGGGAATCGATGAATACCTGTCTCGGCTTAAGCACTATGCGCCGGTGGATATTCAGTATCTGAAAGATGCCGGATCCGTTGAGGGCAATGCAAAGCGCTTGCTGGAGGGGAGTGAAGGCTGTCTACGATTAGTGCTCGATGAGCGGGGGAAATCCCTGACCACATCCGGGCTGGTTGATTGGGTCAAGGGGCGGGCGATGGATGGCAGTGTAAAGAAAATTGCGGTTTTGATTGGAGGGGCGGATGGGCATTCGGAGGAAGTGCGGGAGAAGGCCGACGTATTATTGAATCTGAGCAAACTGACCTTGCAGCACGAGTTGGCTCTGCTGGTTTTTCTGGAGCAAGTCTATCGGGTTCATACAGTTATGCGTGGTGAACCCTATCACCGCTGAGGAGTGGAGGGTATGCGTTTTTTGGGGTGGGAGTGTTCTAAGT
>DAOUQC010000064.1 GCA_030625775.1 Verrucomicrobiota bacterium | reverse complement strand
ACGCCGAAATCGGAAGTGAGTGTGAGCCATCTGAGTGGTCCGGTCGGGATCATGGGTTTGTATTACGATTTGTTCAGTATGAAGGATGGCTGGAGGTTGGTTCTCTGGTTCAGTGTGATCATGAATGTGAATCTGGCGGTATTGAATATGCTGCCCTTTCCCGTATTGGACGGGGGACACATCACGATGGCCTTTTTTGAATGGGTCAGTCGCAAACCAATGAAATTCCGGGTGCTTGAGATGGTTCAAACGGCTTTTGTATTGTTGCTGCTTGGTTTCATGGCGTTTGTCACCATGAAAGATGTGGGGGATCGGGTGAAGCGTACCGTTAGTGACAGTCAGGAAGTGGAATTGCGCTTCGCTCCCAAAGATTCATCACCGTCTTCACCAACTGTTGGTAAAAAGAAGTAAAGGTTTGTTCCTTTTGGCATAATAAGGCCATGAAATACTGCCCTGCTTATTTCAAATACTCACGTCGCTCAACGCGCGAAGTATCGGTGGGAGGTGTGGCGATCGGGGGGGCGAACCCCATTCGGGTGCAGTCGATGCTGACCAGTGATACCCGGGATGTGGAAGCTTGTGTTGAAGAAGCGTTGGGTTTGGTCGAAGTGGGATGCGAAATCGTTCGGGTGACAGCCCAGACGAGAAAAATTGCCCGCAATTTGGAAAGTATCGTTGCGGGAATCCGTGCGGCAGGATGCGAAGTGCCCATTGTTGCCGACATTCATTTCAAGCCTGACGCAGCTATGGAGGCGGCAAAGTGGGTGCAGAAAGTGCGGGTGAATCCAGGGAACTACGCAGATAAAAAAAAATTCCAGGTGTTGGAATATACGGATGAAGAATACCAGGAGGAACTCGACCGGATTGATGAAGCTTTTTCACCATTGGTGAAGCGCTGTCAGGAAAACGGGGTGGCGATGCGGATTGGCACCAATCATGGATCTTTGAGTGATCGCATCATGAACCGTTTTGGTGATACCCCGTTAGGTATGGTGGAGAGTGCACTGGAATTTGCCCGCATTGCCAGGAATCACGGCTACCATGAATTGGTGTTTTCGATGAAAGCCAGCAATCCCAAGGTGATGATCGAAGCCTACCGCTTGCTTGCCGCACGGTTGTGGGAAGCAGGTGAGGATTGGAATTATCCGCTGCACCTGGGAGTGACTGAAGCCGGGGATGGTGAGGACGGTCGGATCAAAAGTGCAATTGGGATTGGCTCATTGTTGGCGGATGGCATTGGCGATACGATCCGGGTGAGTTTGACCGAGGATTCGATCCACGAAATTCCAGTGGCGCAGGCTTTGGTGAAGTGGGTGGAAGAAGAAGGGGCAAAATCAAACCCGGCAGATGGCAGGCTTGATCAATACCCGCTCAGTTATGACCCTTTTGATTTCAAGCGTCGTCTATCAGAAGAAATGATGATCGATGGATTCTCTTTGGCGGGCGAGCAGACGGTGAGGATCGTCACCAGTAGGCAGGTCTTTGATGCGCTTGATGGCCGGCGGGAAACTCTCGGCGAATTTCAGCCGGAGATTGTCTTGGAAAATGCGGGTGATGAGATTCGCATGATCGATCCCTCTGACGATGAAGCGGTGGCAGAAATCAATGCTGTGGAGGAGGCGGTGATGGTGGCAGTGAGCGATGAAGGGGTTTTGCCGGTGGTGGCCGCTTATCGGCTTTTATCGTCTCGGCTTCAGTCCAGGCATCCAATTTTGTTGAAGGATGCTTTTCAAGTAAAAGCAGGGGCGGATTCCGATGAAGCTCTGCTTGCAGCGAGTGCACGTATGGGATCCTTGCTGTGTGACGGCATTGGTGATGCGGTATGGGTTCGTGGGGAAGCTGACGCCGAGAGCTCATTGAGGCTGGCCTATAATGTTCTACAGTCGGCAGGGACCCGGATTTTCAAAACAGATTATGTGGCTTGTCCGTCGTGTGGCCGCACTTTATTTGACTTGCAGACTACCACCCAGCGGATCCGTGGAACGACGGGGCACCTCAAGGGGGTTCGCATTGCGGTGATGGGTTGCATTGTGAATGGTCCCGGAGAAATGGCGGATGCGGATTTTGGTTATGTGGGTGGAGCACCGGGTAAAATCAATCTGTATGTCGGCAAGGAGGCGGTGGAGTTTAATATCTCTGAAGATGAAGCGGTGGCTCGGCTTGTGGATTTAATTCGTGAACATGGCAAATGGGTGGATGCTCCGGTGATGAAGAGTGAAGAGTGAAGAGTGAAAAATTCTGAAAAATTTAAACCGTTTGATCTGGAGTTGTATCCGGAAAACTTGTTTCGGCGTCTGGCTGGGGATGACATGTTCGGGCCGGCGCGAGCTCCTCTGGAAGTGGATCTGGGAAGTGGAGACGGGCGTTTTTTACAGGCAATGGCCGAGCATTTCCCGCAAAGGAATTTTCTAGGAATCGAGCGCCTGTTGGGGCGTGTGCGAAAGGTTTGCCGACGCAGTGAGCGGGCAGGACTGGTAAATGTCCGGGCTTTGCGCATGGAGAGCACTTATGCGGTGGAATGGTTGTTGCCCCGGGGATCTGCGGATCGTGTGCATTTGTTATTTCCTGATCCCTGGCCAAAAAAGAAACATCACAAACGTCGATTGATGGCACAGCCGGAGTTTTTGAAATCGGTGGCAGATTTATTAAAAGAGGGTGGTGAATTTTTGTTCAAAACCGACCACGAGGAGTATTTTGAAGTTGCCAGGGAAGCGGCAGAGCTATGCCCTTACTTTGATGTGCTTGATTGGCCGGAGCAGGCGTTTTTTTATGCCGAGACTGATTTTGAGCGTCAATGGAAGGAAGCCGGGCGTCGTATTCAGGGTTTGCGTTTGCTTAAAGTCAGCACTTGATCGTTGAGGTAGCCTTTCAGGGTCAAGGAGTTGGGGCCAATCAGGATTTCCACGCCTCCACTTTGCTGTTGGTCAAACAAGGTGATTTGCTGCCGCTTCAGCATGGCACGCCACTCGGGCGTGATTTGTTCATTGGCGGGAAAAGTCAGGTTGCTGGAAATGATGGCTTGAGGGTTAACGGCTCGGATAAATTCCTCTAGCCCGGACCAATCAGATCCATGCTGTCCCTTGATCACTATGTCGCTGGCAAGCCGTTCTTTATGATGGAGGAGAAGCCATTTTTCACTTTCGAAACCGGCATCTCCCATTAATAACAAAGACCAGCCCGAGCAGTGCAGGCGCAAGATCAGGCCATTGTCATCGGCGCGTGGGCCAGCTGCTTTTTCATGCGGCGGAAATAAAATCTCGACATCGATCCCTGGGCCTGCTTTTAAAACCTCACCTGCCGCCAGGGATCTCAAGGGGATTTGGTGCTTGTCGAGAATGGGGGCCAAGGCTTGTAAAGACCGTGAATCATCCATCCGGGATGGTATGAATATTTGTTTGGGGTGATAGCGGGGGGCGATCAGTGCTGCGCCTGCTATGTGTTGATAGTCATTGTGGGTCAGATAGATGCTTTGGAATTGGTTGATGCCCCGGTAGCGGGAAAAGGGGTGTACAATATACTGGAAACTCCGGGCACTACCGGTATCGATGAGAAAGGAGCTTGTTGTTGGGAGCCAGATGTTTGGATCCCGGGATGAAATCAGCTGGCAGGCGCCGGCGGATTGAGTGTCGAGGATGGCAAGATAAACAGGCTGGTCAGCAGTGACTGGAGGTGGGGTGAAACTGAAATGGAAATGACCTCCCGGCAGGCTGGCGAAAAATGCGGTGAGCAGGCTGCAGATTTTGGCGGCCAACCAATTGGCATTGTTGAAGAGGGTCGAGAGAAAATTTATTTGCACAAAGGAGGAGCATAGACTCATGACGGCCAAGCTTAGGACGATCATCGCCGACGGGACCAGAAGACAATTGGCGAGAATGGAAACGGGGGTGATGAGTTGAAAATGATAAATGATCAAGGGCAGGGAACCGAGCCAGGCGGCCAGGGAAACACTGAGATAATTGCTTGAGCTGCTGCCGACCTGACTGAAGTAAAGTTTAAAGCGGGGGATGAGGTGGCGGGGAATGAAGGGGTCGAGTTCAAAGGGGCGCGCAAAAAATCTCATAAATACAGGAGCGAGCACTGCGATGGCGGTTAAGACGGCGAAGGAGAGCTGGAATCCGGGAAGGAACAGTTGCTGGCTGTCGTAGGCGAGCAAGAGCAGCGCAGCCAGGCCGAGGCTGTTGATCAAGCGAGGGCGGCGACCAGCGATGAATGCAAATAAAACAATGGATCCCATCATTGCTGCCCGGCAGGCGGAGGGGCGCAGCCCGGTGACGACGGCATAAAATAGAATGGCTGGAATAATAAGCCAGACGGCTGTCCGTCGCGGAATGCGGAATAGTTTAAGCAACTGCCAGGCAATCAGTCCGAAGAGGCCGATGTGAAGTCCACTGACGGCAAAGATATGAAGGGCGCCGCTGAGGCGGAATTGTTCTTCGATCGCCTCGGGGGTGTCTTCGTGGGCGCCGAGCACCATGGCCCGGATAATGGAGGCTGTTTCAGGATCATCGTCGAGGTCGCGGGTGATAGCGGAACTGAGCCAGTCACGTGATTGATGGGCGATGCGGATGAGTTGCCTGCCGCCGCCGCGGGAAAGCCGTTGGATCGAGTGGCCGGCATTGCAGTGGATTTGTGTAATGATGCCATCGGAGCGTCGATAGAAATTTGCGGGAGAAAATGAACCGGGATTTCTGGCTTGTGGCAGCAGGTGGATTTGTCCGGTAATCTGGAGGGTGTCACCGTAAGCAAGATCGCTCAGTTTTTCAGGCAAGAGGTCAATCCGGACTCTGATGTGATGGTGGGAGTCAAAGTGCTGTTGCCCAAGGGTCAGGGAGTGCAGTCGTAGCAGTAGGCTGGCACTGCGTTTTCCCGGACTGAGAGTGGGTTCACTGATCACCAGACCTTGCGCGGATACTTGGGAAGATGGAGCTGTGACGGCGGCGCTTTCAGTTCGTAAGTCCCGGGCATTGGGGAAATTGTCGATCCAACGCAGTTCGAGCGTGTGGATGAATGCAAAGGCAGCGACAGTTATAACAATGAGCAGGAGGGCGTGGCAGCGACAAAAAAACGCGGAGATGCTTAGAGTGAGTAAAACCAGAGCAAGCCCTGTGAGTGGGAGGAAAAAAAAGTCAGCTAGTAACACTCCGGCGATGGCGGCCAGGGCAGCCAGTGCCAGAGGGTCATGGGAAAGCCATTTTCCGTGTTGAGAGGAACTTGTCGATGAGAAGAATGAATCGAGCACGCAAGAGATGGGTTGAGAAAGGATGTGGACTCGATTTTTGTCTTTTAATGGGAAATTTGGAATCAAAAACTACTTGGCACTCGGGAAAATTTGGCGTAGGAAATAGCTCGCGCAAGCGTTACGCAGGTTGGAAAGACCGGCGAAAATCAGTGAAATGTGGGAAAATGAGTATTTTCCTTACTTTTGGAAGGTAAAATGTTTAACTTTTGTTAAATTGTTCTTGGCTTTTCTTATGGTTTTCGATGAGATTTCAATCAGTGAAATGCGGGTATAGCTTAGTGGTAAAGCTCCAGCCTTCCAAGCTGATTACGTGAGTTCGATTCTCACTACCCGCTCCATTTCACTGTTGATTTTGGAATGTGTGACCCGTTATGAAAGCCTTGCGCCTTTTTTATTGCCTAACAGCTTTATCGGCAATTTGGGCGGCACTTGTTTCGTCGCATGCACAGGAACCGGATGAGGCAGCAAGCACAAAGATTTCTGTCCGGCCGCATGATTGTGCACGGATGAGCGGGCAAATGCTCGAGGAAATCAAAGCAAGTCCGGATCATTTGAATGAGGCTCTGGAAAAAGCTATTTTAAAATCGAAGCATTGCACTTGTGAATTGCTCACGGCGGCGATTCAGGCAAGCGGGGGGAGTGCACAGGAGGTGAAAGTCATTGTGTCTACGGCCTTGAAGAGTGCGGGGGAAATGTCGTCAGCGATTGCTGAATGTGCAGTGATTGCAGCACCGGCACACTTGGAGGTGATTCGCGAGGCCTTTGCGGAAGTCCAATCAACACCCGTGACTGAAAAGCCGACGCCAGTGTCTGAAAAACAATCCCCTGCTAAAGCAAAAATAGGGAATGTAATCAAAAAAATAGTGCCGGGATGGAAAACAGGATCGAAAGCTGAAGGGGGCGGTTCCTTGGTAATCGATAGCGTGACGCCGTCACAACCCATCTTTCGGCAGCGCCCATCCAGGAAAAAAATAATGCTGGGCACAGAGCAACCGTCCGATGAGGGAGGTGAGGCTTTGGAATCTCAGCGGCTGGGTTTTGCTGATCAGTTCAATCAGATGGATTTTAGTTTTCGGTGGCCGGAATTGTCAGGCAATCAAATCATCGAACAAACAGGCGTCAGAGGCCCGCCCCGGTGGTTTGCGTATGTGGATAATGGCTTCGACTCGAATGTCAATACGGCCCCGGCTGACTCAGCGCATGATTCCTATTTTGTCGGCGGGGGGCTAGGGGCTTATTTTGCACAGGGCACTCAGGATTCCCATGTTGATGTGAGAGCCCGATTTGGCGTTCGCTATGATGATAATACACCGCTTGAACTGGATAATCTCACCTACCGTGGACACCTGTTGGCGGATCTTGAGCATCAGGTTTCGGAGCGGCTGCGGGTATCGGATCAAATTGCAGTCAGCTATGATGTAGAGCCGGATTTCCTTTCAGGAGAGACAACAGGTTTCAGAACGGATCAGTATGTCTTTGCCTACAACCGACTGGCTTTTGCCTATCGATGGGCCAGGCATTTTTCAACACGCAGCTATTACACAGTATCAACCATTCAGTATGAAGATGGCAGGCTCAAGATGCAGGAAGACCGGTGGCGGCACCTGCTTGGCCAGCAGTTCCGCTTTTTGCTTGATAATCAGCAGACGGCATTTTTAGAGTATCGATACGGGCAGACCAATTTCCAGAGAGCACCGAATGACAGTCAATCACACTACTTCATTGGCGGTGTGGATTATGAAATATCTCCGGACCTGAAAGGCCTTGTGGCCGGTGGTGCTGAGAGGCGGAGTTTTGAGCGCTTTTCAGATCAGTGGAAACCTTATGCAGAAGCGTCTTTTCAAGCGCAGTGGAGAGATCGCACCCGCTTCCGTTGGGGGGCTCGCCTCGGCTTTGAGGATGCAGAGGTCGGGGCCTTTCGCGATCGGTATAGTTTCCGAACAGGCCTGGCCATTGATCAGGATTTGAGTGGTCGCCTGAAAGCTTCGCTGGGCTTTTTCTATTTGCACAGTGATTTTGATACAGGGGGGCAGGATATAGAAGCATATACGGAAGATGCCGTGATGTTACAGCTGGGTTTGAGCTACGCTTTGTCAGAAAATCTTGACCTCTATCTGGCTTATCATTTCACCAATTATGATTCAGGCGATTCCGTGAGATCCTATGACCGCCATCGGGTGAATATCGGTTTGAATTCGCACTTTTAACATGCAAAAAGGGTGGCCTTAAGAGTTAGTCCTATCCTCGGCTTTTATTCCTGGTAAGTTAAGCGGTGCCGCTCATTTCCCTGACGTGAGCCATCACAGCACTGCTCAGCCCGGAAGGATCGTAACCTCCTTCCAAGACGGAAACGATTCGTCCATCACAGAGTTCTTCTGCCCATTCGCATACCAGGGTGGTTAGTTTGGAAAAATCGTCATCGGTGAGATTGAGCATGCCTATGGGGTCTCCCACGCGGGCATCAAAACCAGCTGAAATCAAAATAAAATCAGGGTGAAATTCTTTTAAGGCTGGCCCGATTGTATTCTGCCATTGTGGCAGAATCAGCTCTCCTCCACTGCCTTCGGGAACAGGTATGTTTAGTGTTGTTCCTTCTCCTGCTCCTTTCCCGGTTTCATCAGTGGCACCGGTATGTGGGTAGATGTTGTCTTCATGGCTGGAAATGTAGAAAACGCTATCATCAGAATAAAAAATATCCTGCGTTCCGTTGCCATGGTGGACATCCCAGTCGAGGATGGCGATGCGCTTCATACCCCTGCGCTGTTGCAGGTGGCGTGCGGCGATCGCCACGTTGTTAAACATACAAAACCCCATTCCTCTTTCTGCCGAGGCATGATGTCCGGGAGGCCTGATTGCACAAAATGCATTTTTCACCAAGCCCGCACAGACTGCATCCACTCCAGCCAGGGAAGCGCCAACCGCATCCATGGCGACCTCATAAGATTCCGGGCATATGGCGGTGTCTCCGGTGCGCAGAACATCGGCAAATTGATCCACGTCCATTCGCGCTATGTCATGGTACCAGGATTCATGGCATAATAGGATGTCGGCTATTTTTGCTTGCTGGAAGGGCAGGCGATGAAAGGGGTTGGACTTTTTCCCGAGGCTTTGTTCAAGGGCCTTCATCACAGCCGCATAACGTTCGGCGCTCTCGGGGTGCATTGGACCGGTGTCATGTTTGAGGAAGGAGGCATCGTAGATAAGGCCTGTCAGTTCCGTAGGATCAGATGTCATGATTTTGGTCAGGATTGTATTTAATCAACTTTTTCCAGGGACAGCAATAGTTCGTCCACGTCGATGGTGAATTCATCGCTGTCCTCACCCAAATAAGATTTTTTCTCTGCGCCATAGCCGATAAAGAGGGCTGCCATCGCTTTGTTGCGTTTTAACACGGAAGCCCAGAGTTTTTTTATACTGCGCCTCTTTGCCACCGTTGCCAGCTCGCCCAATAAAAAACGGGACATTCCCAGTCGGCGGACATTTTCTCCAACCATGAAAGCGATCTCGGCAGACAGTCCGGAGGGGTCTTGATAAAAGCGCCCAATAGCCGCAATTTCCTGGCGATGGCCTTTTTCTTCGAACAGGGCAAAAGCGACATCCACACTCTGGTCAACCGAAGTAAGTTTGTAGGCTGATTCGTTAGTCATCCGATCTTTAACATGGCCGTAGCGCATGCTGATCGTTTCTTTGTCATGGGAATAGAAGAACTCCTGTAAAGAGCGTGTGTCGCTAGGCAGCAAGGGCCTGAAAACAAAGCGGCGGCCTTTGAAATCAACTGGGCGTGAGTGCAGCTCATCACTTGAATGGCTGAAATCCTTGGGGGTAATATTATAGAATTTTGGAATCCATCCCCATTGGCGGGCATCGCGCAGAAGATTTTCTCTGTAGTCAGGATGCGCCACTTCCACCATGTTCAGAACCCGTTCGCGAATGCTTCGCCCCCGCAAACGGGCGATGCCGTATTCTGTGATCACATAATGAATGTCCCCACGCCCGGTATTGACCCCGCTGCCGGGTTTGAAACCCGCAACGATGCGTGAATGCTTGCCGTCCTCGGTCATCGAGGGCAGTATGATCAAGGGCCGACCTCCCTTGCTGTAGCCTGCTCCACGGATGAAGTCCTGGGTGCTGCCCATGCCGCCATAAAACAAGTGTCCACGTGAATCCCTTACAACCTGACCTGTCAAATCCACTTCATAAGCACCTTGAATAGCGACCATTTTATGATTCTTGCGGATGCGTGATGCATTGCCGACCCAATCAGATGGGTGCATTTCAATTTCATCATTGTTCTGGGCGAAATCGTAGAGTTTTTTGCTGCCCAGGAAATTTGAGCAGACAGCCTTGCCGACATGGTATTGTTTCATCGAGTTGTCTACAGCACCACATTGCATGAGTTCCATCATGGCGTCGGAAAACAAGCCGCTATGAATGCCAAGGTGACGGTGGTTTTTCAGGGCGGTAAGTACGGCCTGAGGGGTGTTGCCTAATCCTACCTGGATGGTTGAACCGTCTTCTACCAGCTGAGCAGCATACTGGGCGGCTTTTAATTGATCGGCCCGCGGAGATTGCCAACTAAAGGTGGGTATAGCTTGTTCAGCTTCGAGGTAGTAGTCAATTTTTCGGACAGGGATTCGGGCTGACCCAAGCGTGTAAGGCATGGCAGGATTGATTTGGGCGACCACGATACGGGCAGCTTTGATTGCCGATTTCACCACATCCACGCTCACCCCTAAAGAGACACAGCCATTGTCGTCAGGAGGGCTCACTTGGATCAGGGCCACATCCACGGGCAAAAGGTGACCACCAAATAAAGAGGGTACATCCGACAGGGGGCAGGGGGTGTAATCTGCCCGGCCATCACTCACTGCCTCTTGGATCGAAGGGGTGAGGAAGAAGGTGTTGGTTCGCAATGAGCTGTCATATTTTTTCTCAATCCACGGCAAGTCTCCAATGGTGTGGATATGAGTTAGCTCTACATCATGATAGCGACCCGATTCGCGAAGCATTGACTCTACCACTGCAAAGGGGACGGCGGCCCCCGATCCAATGAATACCCGGCTGCCAGGCAATACGATATCTTTCCACGCCTCCGGTGTCAGTTCTTTCACAGCTTAAACTTGTCACAGATTGTCCCTGCGGCAAGTTGTGAAACAGGGGGTGAATGAATTGCCGGGGAATACGTCATATAAAAAAGCCCACGCCCCGGCAGTCATCATGAGCAAGTTCTACAAACAGTATTTTTCTATCTTATTCTGCGTCGCTATTGCAATAGTTGCTTTCATCGCCAGGGAAGTTTTTGCTGTGTGTTTGGCTGCTAAAGTCGAGCAGCCAACCAGGTTGTTGGCATGCAAAGAGGCGGATATCTCACGGGTGTACGGCAGGATTCAGTTTGTTGACACCTTTCCCGATTACAAAGTAAAAATAGTGAATGCCTTTCCTGATCTCAAAGTTCAAAAAGTCGTCGCTTTTCCGTCAGCGCCGGGTAAATGGAAGATTGTCACTTCGACTCCCGATTATAAAATCAAAATCGTTGATGCTTTCCCGGACTTTACGATTAAATATGTGACGGCATTTCCCGGAGTGAATTGAATATTACACGAAGTTAAGCCAGATTGTAACAATGGCCAATCAACTTGGCAGGTCAGTTTCGTGTTGAACCGAGCCTGTCATTTTTTTCCGTTTTTCGTAAATGGCTTTGGGTTCAAAAAAAAGGCTGAATATGGGGATTCCCAACTTCCTGGCATCGTCTGGGCTATCATCAGCAGGCAGGGCTTTGCATAAGAGAGTGAGTTTTTGCGGCTGATCAGTCGCAAAATGTTTTTTGCGTATACGAACGATGAGATGGTGGCCTTTTTTAAAGAGCTTTTGGTGGACAGGAAAGCCATTGAAGTAAATCCCCTGAATCTGATGTTGTGCTTTGCCCAGAATTTGGCCTACGTCGATATGCAGCACATAGTCATCCGCCGGTGGGTTGAGGAGCATCATTGACGCCGGCCGGGTCCAACGAAAAGGGCGACCTTTCAATAATTCGGGAGCATGAAAGCCCAACAGTTGCCGGTCTTGCCAGCTTGCAGCATCAATTTCCGTGTTTGCATCCAGAGCTTCATACGCTTCGGCCAGTATTTCCGAGATGAAGCGCAAGCGGTGGTAAGCTTCGATGCTGGAGTATGCTTCCACATAGGCCGGGCGCAGTTTTTCTTCGTTGTTCTTCCAGCGCCAGCATTGGAAGGCGGAATACCAGGTTCTCATCTTTAGCCTGAGCATTTTCCCGCGAATGCCCCAACGTGCTTTTGGAGAGTAGTGCTTGAATTCTTCTTCCAGCGTTTGGCGTCCTTTTTCATCTATCTCTGAATGAGGACCCTGAAGGCATTGGCGGATGTCCTGACAAATGTGCTTTGAGAAGGATTGCCGATAGATTTCCCGGTCATTCCAGTCCTCCCGTTCACCAAAATAACGTAGGCAGAACTCTTCACCCTTTTCGTGCCGGTAAGCGCATTCCTCGTAGGCGTATTTTTTGGTAAAAGTATAAAAAGATGGGAAATCCGGTGTGTAAAAATGGGTTACAATAGAGTCTTCAGCACAGCCGATGCGATAACCCTCTTCGAATAATTCGGCAGCGTAAGCCCATTCGGCAAACTTGGAATAACGTTCATCAAATCCCCCGACTTGCCAATAGAGGCTTTTGGGAATAAGGAACCCGCGGATCATGACTTTGCGCCAACTGTCAGGCTTTGACCATTCTTCAAAGAGTTGGTTGAATCGCTCTCCTTCGACCTTGGCAAAGGTGGAAAGGCAACCGTCTTGACTGGAGACGCAGGCAGCATCAACATCGTGATCCCTCAAGTACTCGAGGATTTTTTCCAAACAGCGGGGATTCCCTGCACAATGGGATTCCGTGAAAAAAAGCAGCTCACCTCGCCCCTCCTCGGAGCCGATATTGATCATGCGGGCCCGGTCGGCTCCGGATTCCACGATGAGACGATCTCCGGGTTGAAGGGCATTCCGCAGACGCTGGTCCAGTTTCCTGTCACTGTCATCGGAGATGACCAAAACCTCATATAAATGACGGGGGAGGCTTTGTTGATTCGCCCAGCTTTCCAAAAAACCCAAGGTGTTTCCTCGCCGTTCGAACAGGGGAAAGATCAGGGAAATTTTTACTGGTGATGAATTCCCCTCAGAAATTCGAGTAGGAGAAAACCAGGTTTTTATCGAATCTTTGATTCGGTCTTTATTGTAATCTTCCAAATTCTGAATGGGAGGGACTGATTGAGTCATGTTTGCATGATAATGAATCCAATCAGAAAGAAGAGATTATTTTTTTTTGCAGTTCACACAAATTTACCTGGATTTAAAATGCCCTCTGGATCGAGGGCTTGCTTCAAATTCCGGTGCACTTGGCGACCAACTCCTGAAACAGCATCTGCATACCAGCGTTTTTTTGCCAGACCGATGCCGTGTTCACCGCTGATGGCGCCGTCGTTGGCGAGTACCCATTTGAACAATGTGTCCAGCGCCGCATCCGCTTTTTCCCGGGTCGCGGGATTATCGTAATTATCTACCATGAGGTTGGTATGGATGTTGCCATCTCCGGCATGGCCAAAACAAGCAACAGCGATGCCGGTGTCTTCCTGCAGTTGACGAGCAAAGGCCACGAGGTCAACTAACTTGGATCGTGGAACAACGATATCTTCGTTGAGTTTGGTCAGGCCTGTGGCACGCAGGGAGTAGGAAAAATCCCGCCGTAGTTGCCAGATAGCTTCGCAGCTTTTGGAATCGAGGGCTTCTTTGATTTCCAGAGCGCCGAGAGTTTTGAGGAAATCTTTTAAAGCCCTGATTTCCTTGTGCACGGATTCCTTACGGCCGTCGAGTTCGACGATGAGATGGGCATTACCATCGGGCAGAGCGTCTTCGCCGAGGTAGTCTCGGGCTGCTTTCAAGGTGAATGCATCGGTAATCTCCAGGGCGGAGGGCAGCCAGCTGGATCCGAGGATGGCTTGAACAGCGGCGGCGGCTTCGGAGAAGTCGGCAAAAGTGGTGGTGAGCATCGCGCGGGATTCCGGATGTGGGATGATGCGCAGGGTGGCTTCGGTGATAACGCCAAGCATGCCCTCCGAACCGACAAACATACCGATGAGATCGAAGCCAGTTTTATTTTTGTGGCAACGGCCGCCGGTACGCAGGATGTCACCGTTGGCGAGCACCACTTCGAGGCCGAGCACGTAGGGGCGGGTGACGCCGTATTTCAAGCAGCGTGGGCCACCGGCGTTGGTGGCGATGTTGCCACCGAGTGAACATTCCCTCAAGCTGGCGGGGTCGGGCGGGTAATACCAGCCGAGTTCGGCAGCGGCATCCTGCAGGTCACCGGTGATGACACCGGGTTCGACCACGGCAACTCCATCTTCCGGTTTGAGTTCTTTGATTTTTGTCATTCGTGCCACCGAGAGCACGATGCCGCCTTTCATCGGCACACAGCCGCCGACGTAACCAACTCCGGCTCCACGAGTGGTGACGGGGATGTTGTGCTCATGTGCGTAGCGCATGGCGGCAACCACATCTTCAGTGGATTGGGCGAAAACCACCACTTCAGGCAAATTCGAGGCGTACCATTTATCAATTGCGTGTTCTTCGAGAACACTGTCAACAGTCGAAATGCGTTCCTCTCCGAGTAAAACAATGAGATCGGTTTTTAATTGGCTGTTCGACATGATGTGTGGTGTTGGTGCTATAGCGATTCAAGTGGGCAGACTGAAGGCCGCCCTACAATGAATTGTAGGCTTTCGCTGCACAGAAATTGCAAAAAGCTCAGCTTCCCAGATTCACTTCACGCAGTGGGTTGGTGTCGGCTTCGTAGTCCACGCCGTTGATTCCAAATCCAAAGAGTTTGAGGAAACCTTTTTGATAGCCCTCGAAGTCGGAAATGGACGTGAGGTTTTCAGTATTCACCTGATCCCATACTTCTGAAACAGCATTTTGGATCTCGTCACGCATTTCCCAGTCGTCGATGCGGATGCGGTCTTTGTCGTCAGTCTGCGGTCCATTTTTGCTGTAGAGTTGATCGGAGAACAGGCGGTAAATCTGCTCAGTACAGTCTTCATGGGTTCCCGCTTCTTTCATGATTTTGAATAGCAGGGCAATGTAAAGTGGCACGACGGGGATCGCCGAGCTGGCCTGGGTGACTACGGCTTTGTTCACAGAGACATGAGCGGAGGCGATGCCGTCCAGGGCATTGATGCGTTCGCAGCATTCTTCGAGGTTGGTTTTGGCCTGACCGATAGTGCCGTCCCAATAGACTGGCCAAGTCAGTTCGGGACCGATGTAGGAGTAGGCAACTGTTTGGCATCCGTCGGCGAGCACGCCCGCTTCTGTGAGAGCTTTCATCCACAGCTCCCAATCCTCGCCGCCCATGACTTTGATAGTTCCTGTGACCTCCTCTTCGGATGCTGGCTCGATAGTGATGTCGTGAACTTCTTGCAGGTCGGTATTGACGGTTTTATTAGTGTAGCTTTTGCCGATGGGCTTCAAAACCGAGCGGTAAACTTCACCACTTTCCGGATCCTGGCGCCGTGGGGAGGCCAGACTGTAGATGACTAGATCCACCTGGCCGAGGTCACCCTTGATGCGTTGGATAGCCTGCTCCTTGAGTTCATTGGAGAAGGCATCACCGTTCAGGCTGGAAGCATAAAGTCCTGCTTCGTGAGCGATTTTTTCAAAAGCGGCAGTGTTGTACCAACCTGCACTGGCAGGTTTTGTTTCGGTTGGGGGTTTTTCAAAAAAGATGCCCAGCGTATCGGCTCCGCCGGCAAATGCGGGAACCAGTCGGGAGGACAAGCCATAACCAGTGGAAGAGCCGATCACCAGCACTTTTTTGGGAGCTTTGTCGCCTAGCGGTGGCTGATTTTTGATGTAATCGATTTGCTCACGGATATTAGCCTCACATCCATCCGGGTGGGCGGTGGTGCAAATGAACCCTCGAATTTTAGGTTTGATGATCATAAGTGGAATTTTTGTAGAAAAGGCACCCAGGTGCGACGGGATGACCTTACCTGCAAACCTGCCTGGCGGCAACTAGTGCTGCGTCAGTTTAAGCTGGCAGATAAAATGTAAGAAGGAATGCCATTCCGTCCATTAGAGAGGGTTTGCATAATTGGACAATCAAGCTGTTTTCGTATGCTTGCCTTGCAGGGGATCCAAAGCTTTAGTTGGATTGATGAAACGATTAACAAATTTCTCTATTGGGGTGTTTTTGTTTTTAGTGTCGCAGGTATTGCTCTGCGCACAAGACCGGGGCGATCAGCCCAATATTGTTCTGATCGTAGCCGATGATCTTGGATACGGGGAGCTGGGATGCCAGGGCAATCCGCAGATTCCGACTCCGCATATTGATTCGATCGCCAGGGAAGGTGTACGTTTTACCAATGCCTATGTAACGGCTCCCTATTGCAGCGCATCACGCGCAGGTTTTTTGACTGGGCGTTTTCAGACTCGTTTTGGATATGAATTCAACCCGGTCGGTGCCCACAATGAAGATCCGTCTGCCGGATTGCCACCCGGGGAGGAGACCTTGGGCGACGTATTGAAAGGGGCGGGATACGCCACCGGGCTGATCGGCAAATGGCATCTCGGGGGAACAGCAAAGTATTTCCCCCAGCGCCGTGGCTTTGATGAGTTTTTTGGTTTTCTGCACGAGGGCCATTTTTATAAGCCTCCGCCATGGGAGGGAACCACCACGATGCTGCGTCGCAAAGTGTTGCCTGGTGGTAAATCCGAAGGCCGCTGGATATCAAGTGATGGCAAGATTGTTCAAACGGCTCATATGGGGCACAATGAGCCTGAATACGATGCCAATAATCCGGTCTACCGTGGAGGGACCCCGATCGAGGAACACGAATATTTCACCGATGCCCTGACTCGTGAGTCAGTTGATTTTATTGGGCGCAACAAGGACCAGCCCTTTTTTCTCTACCTGGCATATAACGCAGTGCACAGTCCTTTGCAGGGGGCGGATGCCTACATGGAAAAATTTGCCCACATTGAGGATGTCCAGCGGCGTATTTTTGCAGCGATGTTGAGCAATCTCGATGATTCGGTGGGTGAAGTGCTGGATAAACTTGAAACTGAAGGACTGGATGAAAATACGCTCATCTTTTTCATCAGTGACAATGGTGGGCCGACCAAGGAGCTGACCTCCAGCAACCTTCCTCTCAGGGGTGGCAAGGGGGAGATTTTTGAAGGAGGCATTCGTATTCCCTTTCTTGCTCGCTGGAAAGGAAAGCTCCCGGCAGGTAAGGTTTATGACAAGCCGGTGATTTCACTCGATATCTATGGCACGGCGGCGGCACTGGCCAGGGCACCTTTACCCGAGGGGCGGAAAATCGACGGGGTCAATCTGATGCCTTATCTCATGGGCAAAAAAGCAGAGTCAGAATTCCCGCATGAGATTCTTTTCTGGCGCATGGCAAAGAGAACAGCGATCAGGGTGGGCGATTGGAAGTTACTGAAGAACCCTGGCCGGAATCGTTCGGCCGACTGGCAGCTATACAATCTCAGTAAGGATATCAGTGAAGAAAGTGACCTCGCCAAGTCGATGCCCGAGAAGGTGGTAAAGCTACGGGAAATCTGGGAAAAGTGGAATGGCGAGATGATCGATGCTGTTTGGTCTCCGCGGAAGAAATGATCCGGAACATCTTATGACTACCATGAGCCGAGTCCCGCAGCCGCGGGGCGAGACAGCCGAATCTTCGTGCTTCATGGTGAACCCTTCATCAGGTTGAAATTCCTGCTCGCACAAGTGTGGCAGATGGGTTAACCCTATTCTAGATGAATGAATGGGTGTTTGAGCTTTTGACCGTAGTGGGTTTGTTGGTTGCGGCCTTCGCGTTGAAAACGTTTCAGCAGACGGTGGTGAGGAGAACAGGTGCGCTGTTGATTCTCGGGGCCAGTTATCTGGCGGGCTATTACCTCTCGGACAGTTACATCGGAGGAGCTGCCGGGGTATTGGTTTGGTTTGTATTGCCCTTGTTTCCAATACTGACACGTGTCCGGCAGATGAGGCTGCCGGTGGAGAAGACCTTGGAAAAATGCCCTCCGCCCAGAGCCAGTCAGTTTCCGATGCTCAATGATTTCACCGATGAAATCGAGCAGGCTGATTTTGAGTATGTGGCTGACAAGGGCTGGGAGTGGGATGACAGCAAGCAGTATTTCCGGATTTTTTATCATGAGGAAGAAAAACAACAGGCGGTGATCTGTTTGAACGAGCAGGAAGAAATGTCCTTTGCTTTTGTAAGTATTGTCTGCCGAACCAAATACGGGCAGACATACAGGACTTGGAATTACCCGTTTTCCTATACGATGAAAACAGCACCCGGTGTGACAATGAATGCTGTGCCGAATGTGGATTCATTTGAGGACTTGATGATTTCCCACCGTGATTTTTTAATCAGTCACAAGGTGGATCCAAAAGAAATCCTGGTTGAGGACGAAAAGAGTTTTCAGCAGGCGATGGAAGAGGAGCTTCGTCTGCAGGTGAGGCACAATTTGGATAATGGATTGATTGCACTGGCGGGGGAGGGAACTTTTCGTTATTCCTGGCGTGGTTTGTTTTTTCTATGGGGCCAGTTTGTCAAGGATATGGTAAAGTTGAGCTGAGGTGGGCACCTCATGGGCTGGGCTTTTCGGTTAAAACAGGGTTTGTGTGTCTAGCCCGAAAACGGCCACAGCCAGGGAATGAGGAAGGTGGCGGCGATCCAGAGAATGAGATTCAGGGGGACACCGATCTTGGGGAAGTCGTTGAATTTGTAGCCACCGGCTCCGTAAACGTAGGTATTGGTCTGGTAGCCGATAGGCGTGGCAAAGCTTGCACTGCAGCCGAACATGAGAGCGACGATGAAGGGGCGGGCATCGACGTCGAGAGTAGCGGCGATACCAATGATCACCGGAGTGAGCAGGGCGGCGACGGCGTTATTACTGATCAGTTCAGTCAAAATAGAGCTGAGCAGGTAAATGACACTCAGGATAATGACGGGACTGTAGTCGCCGACGACATTCATTATTCCGTTCACCATCAGGGCGGCGGCTCCGCTTTGATCCATCGCCAGGCCGAGGGCGAGCATGCCGAAGATGAGGAAAAGGATATTCCACTGGATGGCTTCGTAGGCCTGTTGGGGGGACAGGCAATTGGTGAGAATCATGGCAATGGCCGCGACTATGGCGACCGCAGGAATTGGCAGCATTCCAGGGAATTGGGAGACAGTTGCGCCAATGACGAAGGCCGCTGTGATGGCAACCCCCGTCCAGAGTTTCGCGGGGCGGATGGTGATTTCCGGCGGGTCGGTGATGGTGACGAAGTCGTTGGATTTTTGAATCCGGTTGATGGCTTCGGCGGGCCCCTCCATCAGCAAGGTGTCGCCGAACTGTAGTTTCACGGTGTCGAAGTTTTTATTGATATTTTTTCCTTGCCGGTGAATGGCGAGCACATGGATTCGATGAGCACGGCGGAAGCCGATTTGCTTGAGAGTTTTTCCAACAAAAGACGAACGTGGCCCGACGATGCCCTCCATCAATTGCAGTTCGCGGGTCTCGAGTTCCTTCAGGTTGAGATTTTTCTGCTCGGTAAAACGGATGCCTTCAGTTTCGTGCAAATCCTTGAAGCTGGTTCCGTGCAAAGTGAGAAGCAGTCGGTCACCTTGTTTGACGGTGAGCTGGTTGAGTGGAATGTCGAGGGTTTTTCCCCGCCGCCTGACTTCAAGGATTTGAGCGCTAGGGATTTCATTTAGCAGCGATTCGACCAAAGTTTTATCGATGAGCGGTGAGTCTTTTTCGACTGAAAACTGGGTGAGGAAGCTGCGAACTTCGGCGGGCTCGATCAGTTCGGCGAGTGAAGAGCGTTCGGGCAAAAGTTTGCGGCCAATGAAGATAAGATAAACAAAACCGATCACGGCATAGACGAGACCGAGCTTGGTGACTTCGAACATTGAGAATGGCTGTTGTCCGTAATCCTGTGCAATGCCATCGATGATGAGATTGGTCGAGGTGCCGGTCAGAGTGCAGGTGCCGCCGAGGATGGAGGCGAAGGAAAGGGGGATGAGAAGCCGAGAGGCTTTCAAGCCGGTGGCTTTTGCGTGGGAGAGGACGATTGGTAGGAAAACGACGACGATGGGGGTGTTGTTTACAAAAGCAGACAGTACTGCGGCCATCACCATCAGTGTCAGCATGACGCGCAGCTCACTTTTGCCGGCGATTTGGGTGAAAAAACGTCCCATGACCTCGATGGTGCCAGTGCGTTCAAGTCCGGCGCTGAGCACAAACATGCAGGCGATCGTGATTGGAGCCCCGTTGGCGAATACGCTGAGCAGTCCGCGATCTGTGAGCGTGCGGACAATTTCTCCATTGATGATCTGACGATCAAACACATCCGTCAGGGGGAGCAGGCCGAGGATTAAAATGGTGCCGAGAGCAGTGAGGGCGACCACTTCGGGAGCTGCCCACTCACGGAAAAACCCGAGCACAACCGCAACCAACAGGAGGCACACCGCGATGATGGGGAGATCGAGGGCTGGGAACAGAGGCTGGAGAAATTCGAGAAGCATAAATTATTGGTGGGCAAGACTGGTTATTTTATCCTACTCTACTCAGGAGCAAAACTGATAGAGCTGAAACCATGAAATCCCGAGAACCTACCGAATTTGAGCAGCGTGTCTATGCGGCGACTCGTCGAATCCCGAAAGGCTGTGTCACAACCTATCAGAAACTGGCCAAAGAAATAGGCTGCGGATCGAATCAGGCAGTGGGACAGGCGCTGAAGCGAAATCCATTTGCGCCGGAGGTGCCTTGTCATCGAGTGGTAAGAACGGACCGGACCCTCGGCGGTTTTGCCGGCCAGACGCAAGGCCAGGAAATCACCAGGAAGACGAAAATGCTGCGAGAAGAAGGCGTAGCGCTGGACGGTGCAGGTAGGGTGCCGGTTGATCAGGTTTTTGGATATTGAGAAAATATGGCTGAATCGATGGATGATCCTGAAGATATTTTTCGACGTGAGCTTGCGGACAATCTCAAAGATCTGGAGCGATTCCGGATGCCGTTTGGTAAATATGGGCCGAACGCTTGCCCTCCCAAAGGCATGCCTCTCTATGACTTGCCTTTGGATTATCTGCTGTGGTTTATGGAGCGTGGAGGCGGATTTCCAAAAGGACGGTTGGGGGAGTTGATGGAATTTGTCTATCACGTGAAAGGTGCGGGAGCGGGTGAGGTGTTCGAGCCCATGCGGAAAGCGGCGGGTGGGCGTATGCCGACAAGGCGTCCGAGGAAACGTGAATTCAAATTTTAAAAGAGAATTGCTTGTGAGCGAGCGTCGCTTGATCAACAGTTGCAATCTATGATCACAAAACGATCCATGGTGAAAGCCTTGTTGGCGGCAGAAGAACCCAGTCCGCGGGTAAGGGTGCAGGGTTGGGTGCGGACCAAGCGCGACTCGAAGGCTTTCTCCTTTGTGGAAATCAACGATGGATCCTGCCTGGCGAATATCCAGGTGATCGTGGATGCGACGGTGCCGGATTACGAGACTTCAATCTTACCTTTGAGAACCGGTGCTTCGATCGAGGTCGAGGGTGAGCTGGTGGAATCGCAGGGCAAAGGGCAGAAATGGGAGATGGTGGCGAAGTCGGTCATCATTCATGGGAACGCTGACGAAGATTACCCACTGCAGAAAAAGGGGCATAATGCGGAGTTCCTGCGTTCGATTTCTCATCTTCGTCCACGGTCCAACTTGTTTGGTTGCGTGTTCCGTGTGCGCAGTCGCTTGGCTTACGCCGTGCATCAGTTTTTCCAGCAGAAGGATTTTGTTAATGTGCATACTCCGATCATCACCGCCAGTGATTGTGAAGGCGCGGGGGAGATGTTCCAGGTGAAGACGCTTTCGGGCGGGACGGGTGATAATGAAAAAGGCAGTGAAGAATTTTTCGGTAAACCGGCTTTTCTTACGGTGAGCGGACAGTTGGAGGGGGAAACTTTTGCCTGTGCCCTGTCCAATATCTACACTTTTGGCCCGACCTTTCGTGCGGAGAATTCGCATACCACACGCCATGCGAGTGAATTCTGGATGATTGAACCGGAGATGGCCTTTTGCGATTTGGACGCAGACATGACTCTGGCCGAGGAGTTGGTGAAATACCTGGTCTGCGATGTGTTGGAAAATTGCGCCGAGGATCTGGAGCTGTTTGGCAAGTTTGTCGACAAGGGCTTGATGGAGCGTTTGCATTTTGTTCGCGAACGCTCTTTTGAGAGGGTGACTTATACCGAAGCCGTGGAGCTGTTGGAAAAGTCGGGAGTGAAGTTTGAATTCCCTGTGGAGTACGGAGCGAATTTGCAGTCCGAGCACGAACGCTATTTGACCGAGCAGCATTTTAAATGCCCGGTGACTGTTTACAATTACCCGAAAGAGATCAAGCCCTTCTACATGCGCTTGAACGATGATGACAAGACGGTTGCGGCGATGGATTTACTGGTACCGGGGATCGGGGAAATTGTCGGGGGAAGTCAGCGGGAGGAACGGCTGGATATTTTGAAGGGGAATATGGAAAGGGACGGGCTGAAGGAAGAGGAATACTGGTGGTATGTCGATCTCCGCCGTTACGGGAGCGTTCCGCATGCGGGGTTTGGACTGGGCTTTGAGCGTATGCTGATGTTCGTCACCGGAGTCGCGAATATACGAGACGTCATCCCGTTTCCGCGAGTGCCCGGCTGGGCGGAGTTTTAAAGGAGGGCGGAGTTGCAAAGTTAAGTTATTCTGCCTTTTCTTTCGCAATCTTGCGTAGGACCATGGGTGATTTGTAATCAAAAAGTATCAGGTCGCCGGGGTTGTTGAGGACTTTTAGCAGTTCTTCAACCGAGCTGGTGATTGAGACGCTATCCTTGCCCTCTCCGCGGAGCAGTTTTTTCTGAATCGCCTTATTAAATTCCTTGGCTTTGGGAACCCAGAAAACCAGGTCTCCTTGATCTGAAAATTTGTAGGCCACAAAAAAATAAGAGTCTTCCCATTTGGCCTTTTCTTCAAAGCGGATGCTTAAAAAGTTGTGTTCATTCCCTTCAACGATAACCATTTCGCCCCGAACCATCTCGAAATGGTCATCTTTCCAATCCAGGCCAGCTATGTGGGCAACGCCGTCGTCTGCAAATTTGACCTGCAATATCTTTTGGCCATCATCAACAAGCCACGAGCCCTCGAACTCCTTTTTGTCTATGGCTGTGGGCTTGCTGGTAAGTGGATAGGGAGTCGATACGGATGAGCAGTTGCACAGAAATACTGCTGCAATAACAAGCAAAGGCAGGGTGAGGGTTTTGCCGTTTTGTTTAAATAGCTTCATTGAAAATACTCCTTTAGTCCTTCGAGAACATTAGTCGCTGCGATTGATGCGAGGATCAGTCCCATGACGCGGCTAATGATACTAGCGCCACCGCTGCCAATAATTTTTGAAATTTTTCCTGCACTGAGCATCAGCAAGTAAACGATGAACATCACCAGCAACATAATGAGGGCGGTTATCGCTTGATGAGGAACGGAATAAGTGTGGTTTTCCGTCAACAGAACCACCGCCATCATGGCTCCGGGCGATGCAATGGAAGGAGTGGCCAGAGGGAAGATAGCGGTATCGCTGAGGGAGCGCATCATTTTCAATTCGCTCTCGGGTTTGCTCTCCCCAAAGATCATCGTCAGGGCAAAGAGGAATAGAACCAGGCCCCCTGCGATTTTGAAGGCGAGCAGTGGGACTCCAACCGCCTGAAGCAGGACTTCGCCTACAAGAACGAAAAATAATAAAATGCCGGCGGCGGACGCTGCGGCGATCAGGGCGATTTTTTTCCGTTCTGCTTCAGATCGGTTGTTAGTTGCTGCGATGAATACCGGGACCGTGCCGATGGGATCGATGACAGCCCAAAGCAAGACAAACGTGTTCAGTATTTCTTGAGTATTCTGCATGGGGTTTGGGAAGTACTACGGGGTGTCGCCATGTTCCACCTGCACTTGATAAATGACAACTTCTCCATAGGAATCCGCCTTATCGCCACGGTTGGTGTTTGATTGAGTGTAACACCCCGCTTTGAAATAGCACTCATTACTGGATTTCCCCCAATCCAGTTTTTGTTTACCATTAAACCATAGTTTTATCTTTCCCTTGCCGGTCTGGATTTTGATCTCGAAGGGAGTTCCCAGATTGTAATCGTCATCCAGAGGAATCTCTTCCAGAGAGTTGCGTTCGATGAAGAGTTTTTTTCCTTCGAGGCGAACCATCAGGACGTCATCGGTTTTGTCGTGAATCTGGGCGCATACGACATGTTTCTTTTTTGCCGGGGTATGGGTGACGGCCAGTTTTACCGTCATCTCGTGAAATTTGTTATCGTCCGTGCTCCAGGCAGCGCGCTTTTTGCCGCTTTCAGTCATTTCGCGTAGTTCAGAGCGGGGGTATTTGGAGCCCTTGGTGGTTTTGCCTCCGCAGGGGGCACGGAACGCGACGCCATCACCGCTTGAGTTGATGAAGAAGAATTCGGGATGTGAGAAGTATTGAAGATCCGGCGTGCTGATTTCATCCGCCCGCCCCTGGCGTTGAGTGTCGGTGGGCAGGGTCAGTTTCCACGAGGAAAAATCCAGCAACCCGGCAGGCAATTTGTCCGCATGCAGCGAATGCGGGAATAGGAAAATCGGAAGCAAGAGGGCGAGTCGCATCATTTACGTTTTTTTGTTTTTTTCTTAAAATGCCTCTCGAATCGCGCTGCGTATTCCGGGCGCTTTTTCCAGTCTTTGAAGAAAGGTTGGTAGCGTTCGTCATCCATCCAGAAATGGGATTCTGGCTCGTCTTTGCTCACCACTCCTTCGGGATAGTCCCTGCCCTCTATGCTACCATCGACGGTGGCATTCCATTTCTTGAAGGCGACTTTCATCGTGTTGAAAATATTGGGATGCTCGCTGGAGATATTTTTCGTTTCTTTTGGATCGCTAGAGAGGTCATACAGTTCGAACTGATTTTTATCGATGTTGGTTGCGACCAGTTTGTATTTGTTGTCGATCAGCGCGCCCTTTCCAGCGTATCGAAAGGGGATGGGTGCCTTCCGTTTGCCAATTTCGTGATCAAACAGAGGTTTCAGGCTGATGCCATCCACCGGAGCAAGCAGGGTTGAATCAGGCAATCCCAGAACATCAGCAATGGTGGGAAAAATATCCATCGTCGAAGCGGGGTAGTCGGTGATGCGCGGTTTGATGACTGCGGGCCATTCGATAATGCCGGGCACTCGCAGTCCGCCCTCCCAAACCGAGCCCTTGTTGCCACGCAGTCCACCTACAGTGTCGGGAGTGATTTTTGGTAAACCTCCGTTGTCACTGCAAAACCAGACCAGGGTATTGTCTGCGATGTTCATTTCGCGTAAGCTTTTACGCAGAACGCCCAAGGCTCGATCAAAGGCGACCATTTCGCCGTAATGATGCTGACTTTTTTCATCCAGGTGGCTGAAGGCTTTTCGGTCGGATTCACTGGCGAGCCACGGATCGTGAGGGGATCCATCCCAGATGACAGTGAGAAAGGGTTTATTTTTTTCTTTGGCCGCACGGATAAATTTTAATGCTTCGCTGACAATGATAGCCGAGCTGTCGCCTTTGAATTCTTCGAAGTTTCCATTGCGGCTCATGATGGGATTGATGTCGAAGAAGTTGGTGACCGTCAGCCATTCATCGAAACCGAACGCACCCGGGTTATGGTTGTCGTCACCCAGCACCGGCACGCCCGGACCGCGCAAGGCGTTGAGATGCCACTTGCCAAAATGCCCGGTGGCATAACCGGCGGATTTTAGCGCAGCGGGCAGTGGTTTTTCCTGCAGGCGCAGAGCATGGCCATGAGAGGGTACGCCTGTTCTGTGATTGGCCCGGCCGGTGAGAACACTGGCACGGGTAGGAGAACAAACCGGAGCGCCGGCGTAAAAGCGATCAAAGCGCAGACCATTGGCAGCCATGGCATCCAGATTGGGCGTTTTGAGAACGGGGTGATTGTAATAACCGGTTTGGCCCCAACCCTGATCGTCAGTCATGATCAGGATGATGTTGGGTTTGGAGGTGGCCGCAGATAACAAGCTTGCAATAAAAAACAAAGCGATCGAAAGGATGCTTGCAGTTTGCATGTATTGTCTGCGATTTTTCATAAGTTTGGTGTTTTCCTATAGAGACAAAACAGCGCCAGCCGGTCACCCGGACTGGCGCTGTGCCTAAATAATCTGATTAAATCCCTTATTTTTTCGCCCAAGGCAATGGCCACTGGCCGGGCTTGGCTGTTGGGTAAAGGCCCTCGGCATTTGGTTTGGGGGCCGGAGCTGAGTCGAATGAAAACTCTTCTGGCATGATGCTGAAATCCGATTTAACCGCTTCATCCCAGCTGACGTCTTTGCCGCTGTAGGTAGCGAGACGTCCAAGCACTGAAGTGAACGAGCTTTTCGCTGCGTAGTGAGCATTGTTGATTGGCTTGTTGTCGCGGATGTGTTCATGAAGAACATCATGCTCGACCTGGTAAGGGTTTTTCGCTTTGCGGTTGCGGTAGTTCCATTTTTCCTGGCCCTTGTGGTCAACGATGCGGGCTTTGCCTCCACTGGTGTATAGAATGCCGTCGGTGCCGTGGATTTCTTCCTCCACTTTGTTCAGGCAACCTTTCTGATGGCGGCATTGGCTGTTGACGATCTTGTCTCCGTCATAACGGAACTCGACATAGTGATGATCAAAAATCTCACCGGTGTCTGGTCCGACACGAACCTCACGTCCACCCATTCCCTGGGCTTTGGTCGGGTTTCCGCCGGTCTCCGAGTTGTTACTGAAGAACCAGTTCATCACGTCGATATTGTGCACATGCTGTTCGGCGATGTGATCACCGCAGAGCCAGTTGAAATAATACCAGTTACGCATCTGGTATTCCATTTCCGACCAGCCCTCTTGTCGTGCGACTGTCCAGACTCCGCCGCCGTTCCACCAGCATTGACCGGAGATGATGTCACCGATTTCACCTGCCTGGACTTTTTCCAGAGCCTTGAGGTAGCTGTCCTGATAGTGGCGTTGCAATCCAACGACCACCTTGAGCTTTTTCTGGTCAGCCAATTCAGCTGCTTTGATCACTTTGTTGTAACCCGCAGCATCGACGCAGACTGGTTTTTCCATGAAGATATGTTTGCCCGCATTGACGGCAGCCTCAAAGTGGAAGGGGCGGAAGCCCGGAGGCGTAGCGATGACGACCAGATCCACAGCGTCGATGACTTTTTCGTAGGCATCAAACCCGGCAAACTGACGGCTGGCCGGCACGTCGATCTGTTTGCCTTTGCCTTCCTTTTCAAGTTTTTTCTGGATGACAGGCAATCCGGTCGCACGAACGCCGGTGCCGTCGATTTTGTCCTGAAAGGCATCGCCCATGGCCACCAGTCGAGCATTGTCGCTGGCGGTCAGGTCTTGAATAATGGCTCCGGATCCACGTCCACCACAGCCGATCATGCCAACTTTAATTTCGTCGCTGCCAGCGACCTGGGCATAAGAGGATACGGGAAGGGCAGATGCGGCAGCCGTCGCCGCGGCGGTGCCGGCGATGAATTTGCGGCGCGAAGTCTGCTTGCTGTCGGCAGCTGCTTCGCTGGTGGTTTTTTTAGTAGTTTCGTTTTTCATAATGATTTCTTTTTTGGAAAAGGTGGATGGATTATTTTTTCTTCTTCTTTCTTACAGGTTTGGGATCGAGGTTGGCATCGAGTTCAGCTTTGGTGGGCGTCGTCGTTTCGATTCCCTTGGAGGGAACGTCAGCCTTGCTGATCCAGCAGATTGCATTCAGCAGAGTTTTTCGGAAAGAATCGTTGACCAGGTTGTCGTGAAAGTGGGTGCCGGTGAAACCGAATCCGCGCCCTCCGTCAGCACGGTCATAAACCCAGCATACATGTTGCGGAGTTTTTGCGGCCACCATTTTTCTGACGGCGGGATTGCCTGAGTGTGCACCATCGGGGCGGGATACCGTATTGGCATCCGGAATAGCGCTAAGTATAGGAGTTACGCCTTTCATGTTGGGGGTGAATCGCATATTGAAATACCATTCGTCTTCGACTTCAAAAGGGGCAACACCACGGGCAACCGGGTGATCCGGCAATTTGTCAAAGTGGGCGGTCCAGTGGGGGTTGATGGAGTAATCAATTTCAAAAGCACCGCCGATCCATGAAATGAGATCCTCGTTGGATTCATCCTTGAGCATTTCAACCGCGTAGTGCATCGCACCGATGCCGATGCCCTTGGCTGCGAGTTGGCTCACTTCATCACGGTGATCAAAAGCGACGTGGCGTTTCTGGCCATCACTGAACATGACAAGGCTGTCCACGTTTTTAAAGGCTGTGGGGTCTTCCGGCCAGCCATTGCGGTAAACGGTGGCAACGATCTTGTCATCGGTATTTTCATTGAGCAGGCGGGCCAGTAACAGGCTGCCTGCATTGTGCTCGTGCTGGCGCGGGCCGTGGGAAGGTTTGCCGGCGACGATAACGACTTTTTTGCGCTCGTCACTCAAGGGCAGACGTTTCAGTTGGATGTTGCGGAACTGCACTTTCATCGCGGGTCCACGATGCACCTGGAAGGCGAGTACTCCGGAGAAGCGGCGTTTGTCGGTATCGTTGTCGGTGACATCCGACATGGTGACGCCGTTGATTTTGTGGATCATGTGATTGCCCTTCACGATGATGTGGTATTCGTTCCACTCTCCCTGGTTGATTTTTTTCTGCAGCTCTTCGGTTTTGGCAAAGGTTTCGATCACCTTGGGCTTGCTGTCCTCACCGATTTCAGTTCGTTCTCCGCGCTTGGCGAGGATGCCGCGAAACTGTTCGCCATAGTTGATTCCGGAATATGTGGTGCCGGCTTCGAAGTCAGCCTGGTAGCCGCCAACGGAATAGTCTTTGGGCAGACGGAAGCTGCGGTATTGGATGCCTGAATTTCCCTTTTTGATTTTGTATTCGAGTTTTAATTCGAAATCATCCACCTCTCCCTGGCTCCAGATCAGGAATTGGTTGTATTGGATCGGGTCTTCGTCGCTGGTGGTGCCGGTGATGCATCCGTCCTGTATGCTCCAGAGCTTGGGGTTGCCCTCCCAGCCATTGAGCGTTTTGCCATCGAAGATGGCGGTGAAACCTGAGTCATCCGCAGCAGCACTGCCCAGGCAGAGTGTGAGAATAAGAAAAAAAGTAGAGAGGTGTTTCATTTGCTTGGATTTGGAAAAAGAGTGGGTGGGATTTTTTCTGTAAGGGTAGAAAATCTACCAAGGCTATAGCACCCCTGCAAGCGGCAATCCTTGGCGTGTATGCGTAATCGTTTTCAGGCTAAATTTCGATGGTGAATTGTTCTTCCGCTTGAATCGAGCGGATCACTTCTACAAACAGGCGGATCGTTTTTTCCACATCATCAAAATGGGCGACTTCGACCACTGAGTGCATGTAGCGCAGTGGAAGGGAGATTAGTGCCGAGGGCACACCGCCAACTTGATGGAATATTGAATCGGTATCGGTACCCGTGGCACGGGATGAAGCTTCATGTTGGATGGGGATATCATTCTGGTCGGCGACTTCGATGATGCGTTTGACGAGTTCCGGATGATTGGCTGACCCGTGGGTCAGCGAGGGGCCGCCGCCCAGTTCGACATCACCGTGCTCGGCTTTTTCGATGCCAGGGCTGTCTGTGGCATGGGTGACATCGAGCACGATGCAGATGTCGGGCCGCAGGCGATGAGTGATCATTTTGGCTCCGTGGCCACCGATTTCTTCCTGCACCGCATTGGCAGCGATGACCGTGGCGGGGACCTTGTCCGCAGTTTCGCTGATTTGTTTTAATACCTGGGCGATGATGAAACCGCCGATGCGGTTGTCGAGGGCCCGACTGACGATGCGGTTTTTGCCAAACAACTCAGCCTGATCAGAATACACCGCCGGGTGGCCGACCCGAATGCCGAGTTCAGCGACTTCTTCAGGATCGGAGGCACCTACATCGATGAAAATCTCATGCATTTCGGGTGTTTTTTCGCTGCCGAGAGTGCGTTTGCGTAGATGAATGGCGGTATTGCCAATGATGCCGGTGACGTCCCCCTGGTCTCCGAGAATGGTGAGGCGGCGTCCACGGGCGGTGGCCCAGTCACTGCCGCCGATGCGATCAACCTGCAGATAGCCATCTTTGGTGATGTGTTTTACCATGTAACCGATCTCATCAGCATGGGCTTCGATCATGATGGTCGGTTGATCGCTGCTGCCTTTTATTGTGCCCCAGGCGTTGCCGTAAGCATCGCTGTCAACGGAATCAGCGAACTGGCGAACGTAAGCGGCCCATTTGCGCTGGCCTCGAGCTTCAAATGCTGTTGGGCTGGGGGTGTTGAGCAAATCAAAGAGGAAATCGTG
>DAOUQC010000034.1 GCA_030625775.1 Verrucomicrobiota bacterium | reverse complement strand
TCATCACCATGCCGGGCTACGAGAGGCAGCATGAGGGTGCCGTTTTTGTTTTTCGGGTCGCTGAGTTCGATTTTTCCAAAAGCCACCTGTCCTTTGCCTCGACTGCCCTTTTCAGGATAAGCAATGGTTCGGGAGAAAGAGGTAATTTTAGTGAGATCCCCTTCGATTCGAGTGAGGGCGTCGTATTGGAATGAGCTATTTTTTTCAGCTGCAACAGGACTGTTTTCTACAGTGGCACCCAGAGTGAGGGCTGGTATTTTCAGGCATTGGCTGTTCAGTATTCGCTGGTTGATGACGTTTTTTTCCTTCCACAGCAAGGGAGGGATTACAGAGACCGCGCGGGGGTTGAACTTTTCTATATTGGCGAGAATGACCGCGTAATCAAGTCGGGTGAGGTGATCAGAGGGCAGGGCGGATTCGTAGCTGTCGTCAATTTTCACCAAAGTCACAGCAGCATCTGTGATTCGACCTGTGGAGTTGGTGATGCAGAAATCGAGCCACCATTGATCGAGAGCCTGTGTGGAGGTCAAGCCAGACTCATGACGGTTTTTTTCCGCGAGGAAAAATACAGCAACTCCAAAGATTAAAAAAGTAAGGATTCGGTATTTCACAGGTTTGCAGTTTAGCTCACAATTTTCAAAATATGCAGTGGTTTTGATCGAGGGGACAGGGAGACAAAATTTGAGCTGCCTTGCCAGTGGTAAGTCTCATCGTACATCAGGTCTTCTACCTGGAAAGAATGGTGGGATGGAAGTCCCAGTTTTTCAAGTGGCAGGTGGATCATCGATTGCTGGGTGTTTTGTTCATCAAGGTTTACGACGACAATGATATTTTTCCTGGAATCCTGCGACCATTTGAACCATGCTATTATCTGTTCGCTGTCGGTTGGAATGAATTCAATATTTGCGTATTCGTGCAGGGCAGGATTATCGCGACGTATGTGGTTGATCCTCTTGATGAACTTCTTAATGTTGCCGCTTGCGTTCCAGTCCCGTTCTTTGAGTTGGTACTTTTCAGAATCCAGGTATTCTTCGCGATCGGGGAGGGGCTGATTTTCACACAACTCGAAACCACTGTATATGCCCCATGAAGAACTCAGCAGGGCTGCCAGAGCCGCACGGATTTTGAAAGCGGCGGGTTTGGCATTCTGTAGGTGGTAGGGGAGAATGTCCGGGGTATTGGGCCAGAAATTAGCGCGGTAATAGTCGCGCATCGGTCCCTGGGTGAGCTCGGTGACATAATCACTGAGTTCAGTTTTGCTCTCCCGCCAAGTGAAGTAGGTGTAACTCTGGGTGAATCCGATTTTGCCCAGGGCCTGCATCATTTTTGGCCGGGTAAAGGCTTCGGCCAAAAACAGGGTTCCGGGATGAATTTTGTGAACTTCTGCGATGAGGTATTCCCAGAAGGCGACCGGTTTGGTGTGGGGATTGTCGACGCGAAAAATCGTTACTCCTTGATTAGCCCAGAAGAGTACGATGTTGACCATTTCCTGCCAAAGATTTTTCCAGTCATCACAAAGAAAGTTCAAGGGGTAGATGTCCTGATATTTTTTAGGGGGATTCTCGGCATATTTGATGCTGCCGTCCGGGCGATGAAAAAACCACTCCGGGTGCTCTTTTACATAGGGGTGATCCGGTGAGCAGTTGATGGCAAAGTCGATGGCAATTTCGATTTTGTGATCGAGCGCCCTGGCGATGAGCCATTTAAAATCGTCCAGCGTACCTAACTCGGGAGCGATCGAATAATGGCCGCCCTCTGTTGCTCCAATCGCCCAGGGCGAACCGGGTTCTCCAGGTTCACAAGTGACGGAGTTGTTTTTTCCTTTGCGGTGGGCTCGCCCAATCGGGTGGATGGGCGGGAAATACACCACATCAAATCCCATGTCGGCTGCATCCTGAATGCGTGGCAGACAGTCTCTAAAGGTGGAGTGTTTGTCTGCTCGTCCCTCGGCACAGCGGGGAAAAAATTCATACCAGGCTGAAAACCGGGCCTTGGCACGTTCTATTACGAGAGGCAGAGGAGATTCCAGAGAGCTGGAGAGTTGGCGGTCGGGCCAACGACGGATAAGTGAAAATACATCAGGAGTTTTCAGTAGCTCTACGATCGAGTTCGGAGATTCCGGAGAGGAGAGGGCATCAGCCAGTTGTTTGAGTTTGTCAGAATCGCTTTGGGCTGATGCCGGGGGCTTTTTTTTACCACAGTCGAGAGCGCGTTCAGATGCGGAGAGCAGGATCTGGTGGCCTTCGATAAATTCGGTTTCAAAAGAGCTTTGATCTCCCGACAGGCGGCGTTCAAAATCGTGCAACCAGGAGAAAAAAGGATCACCCCAGGCTTCGATGGTGAATTGGTATTCACCGGTTTTTTCCAGAGAAAAACAGGCGCTCCAGCGATCATTGTCCGTGTGATGCATATGCGTTTCCTGCCAGAGCCGGGCACGTTTGGCTTTCCATTTCAGCACGGCTTCCAGTTCATCATGGCCATCTTTGAAGATATCAGCTTCAACGGTGAGCATTTCATTGATGACTCTTTTCACCGGATGGTGTCCGTTATTGATGGACGGGGTGACATTTTCGATCACTACAGCTTCAGGGTGGCTCGACATTTTTGCAGGACTGTTGGTTGTAAAGGGGATGCAATAAGAGGCTACAGCCTATTTTTTCAGACTCAAGAGGGGAGCCAAACCTGGGAAAATTTTATATTTCACCGCGACTTCGCGCAAGCGTTCGACGGCGGGGGGGATGTGTTGAAGGAATGAGGTTTTTTCTTTGCCTATGCCAAGAAAGCCGTAAGCGCCGAGTGCTTGCATTAAGCGCTGGCAGGCACAGCGGAAAAGCCGGTGACGAAAGGCTTCGAGAGTGTCGTTATGCCCGGCTTGTTGTTTCAGTGAAAAATAAAATGTGATCAGCTCATCGCGTTGTTTTTCTGAGATCGAGACATAGGGATCAAATAACAGTGATGCGAGGTCGTATTCAGGGAGTCCGAGGCGCATGCCTTGATAGTCGATCAGCCAGGCCTCATGCCCGATGATCATGATGTTCTGTGATTGGAAATCGCGATGGATCAGTTGGCGGGGGATCTGGGACAATTCATCAACCAGCGCTCCGGCTTCCTTTGAATCACGAAGATTTTCAATTTCGTTTTCCGGGCAATCGCTGAAGCGGAAGGTAAATTCTTTGAAAAAATAATCCTGCTCCCATTGATACAGAGCAGCATCAAAGGGAGGCTCGAGGGCGGGGACTTGAGCACCGGGGCTGACAGCAATACTGTGGATTTTGAATGCCTGCTTCAAGGCGGAGCGGTAAAGCGGGGCTTGGATTTTATCCCAGTTTTCATTGCGTGTTTCCCATAGATCCTGCCCACCCAGGTCGGTCAGCCAGAGCAGGTGGTTTTTGGGGTTGCTGGCCAATATTTCAGGAACCTGCACTTCATGCCCTGCGAGAAATTTGCTAGCCGCTTCAAAACGGGCATTTTCAGGACGGTCGAGAGTGAAGTGCATGGCAACCACACTCCAGCCGCGGTCAGGCTTGCTCATTCGAAAGAAGCGCCTGCCGGAACCGCCTTTGATAATTTCCTCGCTGATAAGCGGTTGGTCTGGGGAAAGGGAAAAAGCTTCACGGGTGAGCTTTTCGATGTTGGCTGAATCAGGTGTCATTTTGATCAGATATCACACATCGGCGTCTATCAAGGTGCCGGATGCTGTTTGCCTACTGCGTACGATGGTATTGCGTAAGGAGGCGTTTGCGGTGACTTGGCAATCAGGCCAGAGGATGGAATTGTCGATGTGGGCATTGGCATCGACCACACATCCCGAGCCGATGGAGGACAGGGGGCAGATGTGGGCATCCGGGTGAATCCTGGCTTGAGGATGGAGGCGTTGTTGCTCGGTTTGTTTTCCATATTTTGGGAAACCATTGGTGGAAAGTAATGAACTGGCGCGCAGGTAGGTGCTGCGTGTTCCAAGGTCGGACCAGATACCTTCATCGATCACAGTGCCTCCAAGTGAATTCCGGGAGATAAGTTCCAGAAAAGCGGGGATGACGGATTCCTTTTTTCCGGGGGTGAGGAGATCGAGGAAAGCCGGGCGCACCAGGTAAACCCCGGTGAACTGATAGAGCGTGGCGGTTGCGGTTTGCAGGCTGTTGCGGATGTCGTTGATTTGCCCGGTTGAAGTGTCCAGCGCAACTTGCAGGGCATCTCCTTCAGAGCGGAGAATGAGTGTCACGAGATTGGATGAAGCCTCATGGGCTTCGATGGCAGGAGCCAGATCCATGTCTGAAAGAATATCGCCGTTGTAAACCATGAAGGATTCATCAGCAGGTAACCAGTCAGCAATGTTGGCGATACCTCCTCCCGTTTCCAGTAACTGGGGTTCGTAGCGAAAAGTGAGCGACTTGTCCCGGTATGTCCCGTCGGGGAAAGCGGGGGGAAATGATTCAGGCAGATGATGGGTGTTCACCATGAATCGATCAAAACCCGCAGAGATCAGATGATCGAAGGCGTAGGTGATGAGTGGCTTCTGGTGAATAGGAATGAGCGGTTTGGGAAGTGTGGCTGTCAGCGTCTTTAAACGTGTGCCTTTTCCGGCGCCTAGGACAAATGCTTGTTTCACGCTGGCCACTTTAGCAGACAGTTCAAACAGTGCCAAACAGCGAATTGGGAGGAAAGCGAAGTAAATAGGGGGAGTGGGGCGGAATGCTGTTGAAATCAGTTGAAGGAAGCCTCCATCGAATGGAAGTTTGTCCTCTATGCGTTTTTTTTATCGATGGATATACACGGTGCTTGTATTTGCCGTAAGCGGGACTTTCCAGATACAGGCCGGTGACTGGCCGATGTGGAGGTATGAATCCGGCAGGGGGAGCTGGTCGCCGGATGCCTTGCCTGACAAGTTGCAGGTGCAATGGGTGAGGGAATTGGCGAAGCCGATGCCGGCATGGCCTGAGACGCAGCCGAAGTTGCAATTTGATGCGGTGGCACAGCCGGTGATCATGGGGCAACGGATTTTTGTGCCTTCCAGTCGCAATGATTCGGTGACAGCTTACAGCACCCGGGATGGTAAGGAACTATGGAGGTTTTATGCTAATGGGCCGGTCAGGTTTGCGCCGGTCGCAAGCGATGGAAGGGTGTTTTTTGTCTCGGATGATGGTTTTTTATACGCTTTGAATGCGGAGAGTGGCAAGTTGGACTGGAAGGTGAAAGGTGGGCCTGAGCAGAGGCGTTTGATTCTGGGCAATCATCGATTGATATCCAGTTGGCCAGCACGGGGAGGGGTGGTGTTGCATCAAGGGAAGCTTTATTTTGGTGCGAGCATTTGGCCTTTTATGGGGATTTTTGTCAGGGCGGTGGATCCGGCAAGTGGAGAGGTGTTTTGGACAAACAGTGGTGATGGAACAAATTACATCAATCAACCACATGGAGGAGCGGTGGCGTTTTCCGGTTTGGTTCCCCAGGGGCATTTGGCGGCATCGGGCAAGAAGCTGGTGATTCCCGGAGGGCGTTCGATTCCCGGAGTTTACGATGCGGAGACGGGCAGGCAGCTGAATTTTGCTTTTGCCGAGGGCAAAAAAGAAGGCGGGCATCATGTCGGGGTAGCGGGCAAGTTGTTATTCACCGAATCACGGGCCTTCACTCTGGAACAGGGACTGGCGGTGGGCGGCGGGGCTCCGGCCGTATTCAACTCGAAGGAAATGCTGGCCTCGGATCCCAAAAGCATCCTGAGCAGGTCGACAGAGGTGAAAATTATCAAGGAGGAAAAGACGGATCGCAGAGGCAGGAAGGTGGTAGAATTGTTGCCGAAGTATAAACAATTGAAGCAGACTGAACTGGCGGGGGCGATTCCCGGGCGATGGCTCCTGGCAGCAGGTAATCGGTTTTATGCGGGAGGAGAGGGGCAGATTGCGGCCTACGAATCCGGCAAGAACAAACCGGTGTGGATCAGTAAATTGAAGGGAGAGGTAAAAACGATGCTCGCTGGTGATGGGCGCTTGTTTGCGGTGACGGGAGAGGGGGAGCTCTATTGTTTTGGCAAGGACTCACCCGAGGGAAACAAGATAAAGAGAATCCCATTGGCGGCGAAAAAACTGCAAGGCAAGACAGATGATGTTTTTACCGGGCGAGTGGCAAAAATTCTCAAAAACAAGGGAGCCGGTGAAGGTTACGCCCTGGCACTCGGAATTGGGTCCGGTCGGATGATTGAGGAGTTGTTGAAACAATCAGAGTTGATGGTGATTGCGATCGAGAAGGATGCGGACAAGGTGGATGCCTTTCGTCTTCGAATGGAGATGGCTGGTTTATATGGTTCACGGGTGTCAGTGATCGAGGGGGATCCTCTGCAGGATGGCTTGCCCTCTTATTTGTGTAATTTAATCGTGGCGGAAGATCCGAAGGGGATTGGCTTGTTAGCGAGAAAGGGAGAAGTTTCTGAAAATCTCTTCAATTCTTTACGTCCCTATGGTGGAGTTTTTTGCCTGACAATGTCGGACGCGGATCATGCTGCTTTGGCCAGGCGTGTGGAAAGTGATGGAAAATTTGCCAATGCCAAACTCATGCGATCGGACGGAATGACGACCTTGGTTCGTGCGGGAGCTTTGCCGGATACTGATGACTGGACTCATCAGTATGGCAATGTGGAGCAGACATTGGTATCCAGGGACAAAAGGGTGAAAGCTCCTTTTGGAGTGTTGTGGTTTGGTGGGGCGTCTCACGAGAGTGTTCTGCCGCGTCACGGTCACGGCCCTTCGCCGCAAGTGGCTGGCGGGCGTTTGTTCATCGAGGGGCCGGATCAGATCCGGGCGGTGGATGTTTATACCGGGCGAGTGATATGGGAACGGGAAATGCCAGGGTTTGGCGAGTATTTTAACCGAACGGATCACTTTGCCGGGGCGGGTGAAACCGGCAGTAATTATGTTTCCATGCCGGATCGTGTTTATGCAATGAACGGGAATGTGATTCTCGAATTGAATGCCAGCGATGGGGAGGTGGTGAGAAGGTATCAACTGGCCGCTGAAAAAAAAGGAAAGGAGGCGCCGCAGTGGGGGTCTATTCGAGTATCCGGGCATTATCTGGTGGCCACAGCAATGCCGCTGGCCCTGGAGGGAGATGATAAAAAGAAAAGCGGGGTGTTGAATACTGGACAGGGGTCGGGCAGTCGTTTGTTAGTGGTTTATGATCGACGAACGGGAAAAATGCTATGGAAGCGGGATGCAAAATTAAATTTCCGTCATAACAATATCGCTGTTTCGGGTGACCGGGTATTTTGCATTGATCGTCTCACCGAACAGAAGGAACAGTCATTGGCACGACGGGGATTGAAATTTGAGGGGAAGCCGGTTCTCTACGCTTTGGATTTGGAAACAGGGGATGTGATCTGGAAGCGGGAAAAGGATGTATTTGGTACGTTTTTGAATTATTCCAGCCAGCACGGTGTGTTGTTGCAGGCGGGCAGTGCGTTTCGGGATCGGGCAAAGGATGAAAGTGGCAAGGGAATGATGGTGCTGCAGGGGGAGGATGGAAAAATTGTCTGGTATGACAAAGACATCGAATACAACGGCCCCTGTCTGTTGTGGCGTGATAAAATTCTCACTAACGGAACCGGAGGTTTTGGTATAGAGTTGCTGACAGGACGGAAGACCGGGTGGGAATACACTCGGACCTATGGATGCAATACGGCGATTGGCAGTGAGAATTTATTAACCTTCCGTTCCGGTGCCGCGGGCTTTTTTGATCTGGCCGGGAATTCCGGGACAGGAAATTTCGGAGGGTTTAAATCGAGTTGCACAGCCAATTTGATAGCCGCTGGCGGGGTTCTAAACGCACCGGATTATACGCGGACTTGTGTGTGCGCGTATCAGAACCAGACTTCATTGGCTTTGATACACATGCCGGAAGCGGAGGTATGGACGTATGGTGCTGCTGCTGGAAAAGGGAGTTTGGGAATTAACTTTGGCGCACCGGGAGACAGGCGCTCAGCTGCGGGAACCTTGTTCATGGAGTATCCGATCGTCGGTGGGGAATCGCAGGAGATTGATATTGAAGTGAAAGGCGATAATGTGCGTTATGATCGTGTGCATGCCTCCTTGATGAAAGGCGGGCCGGAGGCTCAAGCCTGGCTGGGGGCTTCGCTTCTTGCAGGGGCAGAGAGCATTGTGATCGGGACAGGGAAAAAGGGAGGCGATGCGAAGGTACGCCTTTATTTTTCCGATCTTGATGTGGATGGCAAAGCAGGGCGGCGGGTTTTTGATGTTAAACTTCAGGGAGAAAAAGTTTTGCAGGGCTTGGACCTGGTGAAAGAAGCAGGAATAAAAACGGTGGTGGTGAAAGAGTTCCCGGTCGAATTAAAGGCAGATGGGAAGTTGCAGATTGATTTGAGCGCAGGGAAGGGGCAGTCTGTCCTGGCTGGGGTGGAAGTGATTTGGGAATGAAAATTTTGAAGATTACCGGTGCTTGACTAGAGCGATTAGATTATTTGAGATTGGGATATGGGACCTATTGGATTTCAGGAGCTTATTCTAATATTGCTGGTTTTGGCCCTTCTGGCTGTACCGGCAATTATTGTTGTTGTGGTCGTGGTATTGGTAGTAATGAAAAAGAAAAAGAAGGATGAAAGAGGCTCGTAATTTCACTTTTTCTTGTGGGAAGAGGGCTATTTTCGTTTTTACCCCAGAGTTGGCTGATGATAGTTATATGCTATAAATACGGTGACACGCATAGGGATACTTTTTCTTGCCGGAGGTTTATTGTTTTTCTCTCAAGGATGTAAGCGGCCTGAACAAAAACAGGAGGTTGAAGAGCCATCATTGGAAGCGATGCAGGCATCTCTAGGAGGCCCGCCACCTCCATCCGACAGGTTGCCGGCTAAGTCGAAAGAACCGGGTGAACAAGTCGACCCCGGCGCCCAGAGCTTTCCTTTTGAAAGAAAGCTCATTGATTCCAAAGGCAGGGAAATGGCGGCGAAAATTTCAGGGAAAACGGATGGCGAAATTACCATGATTCGTTTGTCGGACAAGAAACGGTTTGTTCTGCCCTTGGAAAAATTAAGCGATGATGGCCGTGAGTTTTTTAGGCGGATACCTGATAGGGAAAATAACCAAAAAAATCCAGATGATCCATCAGATCCATCAGAATAAACGGAAGGCAAAAGGTGAGAGTTTCACTTGGACTTCAGCTGCGGGGCGTTACCTTTGAGGTGAGTCAGGTAGGAGATCATGTTGCGCAGCTGTTCGCGGCTTAGAGAGTTGGTGAGTCCAGGGGGCATGATGGTGCCGATTTCATCCTTCTTAGCGATTTCAGAAAGCTTGATAGGGATGGTAAGCTGTGTTGCTGTATCGCGCAGATAAAGCACACCATTTTCAGTGCGATCCTGATAGCCCGAAAATATGCGATTGTCTTTGGTTGTGACGGAGATGGAAGTGTAGCCTTCCTTAAGCTGGCGGGCTGGCCAGATCACGGAGTCAATGATGATGTCGGTAGGTAGTCCGGCTCCAACGGTAGTGAGGTCGGGGCCGAGGATGCCTCCAATCTCATTTATCTTATGGCAGGCGATGCAGGTGGTTTGGGGAAGATTGAAAACTTCCTTGCCCTTTTCGGGATCACCGGATGCGCGCACTTCGGCAGCGAGTTTTTGCACGTATGCGGCATCGTAGGCCGGGGCGGCGAGCTGCAAACCCTGGGCAGCACTGAGCACTGCCGATAGTTTCAGGTCCACACGACCGATACTGGAGAGCGAGCTGGCGATATGTTGAGCCGGATCGTGTTGCAGGTTTACTTTCTCAAGCGCCGATGCCAGAACTTCGGTGCCCGAACTCTTGCTCAGAAACGGGGTTAGTATGGGTGATGCATTTTTGCTGTCAGTCGTAGTCGACAGGAGTTGCGCAGCGGCAGCGGCGGCAAGATTGATGTCAAGGCTGCTCAGTGCAGTGATCGCTGCTTGTTGTACGACCAGAGAACTGTCTTGATAGCTTGCGATTTTTTGCAGGGCAGGGATGGCTGCTTTGCCTTTCAATTGACCTAAGCTGATTAATGCGGGAAAACGAACGTTGTCTGCCGTTTTATTGTCTAGCGCCAGTTTTTCGATGGCCGGTGCCAGTTCGGCAGCTATCCATAAGCCGGCTAGACGAACGGCGGATACCTGAATATTAGGCTTGTCCGATTTTACCAAGTCATTGAGTTGCTTCGCAAAGGGGGGGCTAGGTTTCAGGTGGCGGCTTTGCCAGTTTTCAATCAAGGCATTGAGAAGCTTGGTGTCCTGATGTTCGCGATTGAGAATGTTTTGCACATCGGCGGCATTGCCGACTTTAGCCAGAACGGCGTAAAGGCGGTTCTGGGTTGCGGTGTCGATATCGGATTTCAAGGTTCTACGGGCGAGAGCTGCAGCGGCACCTCCACCATAGGATTCCAAGGTGAAAGCGAGGTGATCTGGCTTGGCAAAGGTTAATTCATCAGATTCCAGGGCCGGCAACCACTGGGGCTTGAGAGTGTGCACGGTTTGGGTGAGCGCGTAGTTGATGAAGCGATCCATTTTGGAATCCAGCACGGTGAGTGCGGTTTTGAATGATTCGGCGGAGGGAATGCTGGCGCAGGCAATGACGCTTTCCAAGCGGGTTCGAGGGTGAGGATCTTTTGCGAGTTTGCCGAGCAGATTCATGGCATTGTCAGGTAGTGGTTGAGCACGGCTGATAATGCGCGCAGCGAGGGCGCGGGTGAGGGGCTCTCTGGAGGAAGCGAGTTTGTCGAGCAGGGCTGGTGTGATCGCACTGTGGGCCTCGAGGGCCCCAGCGGCTTCAAACAGGGCGTGGCCGTCTGCCTTGTTGTTGGTATCCAGGTGTGCGATCCATTTGTTCAAAGGTGCTATAACTTTGTCAGCCGGCGCATCGGCGAGCAGCCGTTCAACCTGGTCACGGGTCCAGCGATCAGGGGATTTAAGGTAGGGGAAAAGTTTTTCCGGTGACAGGCCATCGAGCTGCGGGGCTTTGCTCAGGGTTTTGTCCTTGGCTGTGAGCCGCCAGATGCGTCCGTGTTCGTAGTCACGGTCAGGGTGACGAAGGGAGACCTGATAATGATTGATGATGGGATTGAACCAGTCGACGATATAAAGGGCACCGTCGGGACCCGCCTGGACGTCAACCGGCCGGAAACTGACATGCTCACCGTAAACCAGCTCAGTGGGTTTTACTTTGGCGAAACCCGAGTCCTCCGTAACGAGGGGGAGTGCGGTAACGCGACGCGAAAAATAACCGGCGATGACGATGTTGTTTTGCAGCCATTTGGGCAGGTGCGCATTTTCGATGATTTCACCTCCCATGCTTTTCCCCGGAGTATTCCCAATGCTGGAAACTGTGTTGAGTTTGTTGGGATGGGTAGTGGGAATGAGTCCGGGAGTGCTGAAAACTGTGTCGGGACCGTTACTTTTAACGAACAGGGCACCCCAGCGGTCGAGAGCGATACCGCAGGGGTTTTGGCTCATCAGACCTGAAAAACAAAAGGGAGCGAGCCGGGTTGATCGGGGGTCAAAGCGCCAGAAGCCAGCTTGAATGCCCCTCACGGTTCCCCAGGGAGTTTCGACCTGGGAGTCGGTGTGAAGTCCCTGGCTGAAGTAGAGGAAACCACCGCTGTCCCAGACAAAGTTGCTGATGTTCTGGTGGGTGTCGCCAGTGCCAAAACCGCTGAGAATCACTTTTTTCTTATCGGCAATATCGTCACCATTGCTATCACTCAGGTGAATGAGATCAGCTCCCTCAGCGAGGTAGACGCCTCCGTGGCCGAGAGTGAAGCCAGTAGGCATGTTGAGTTTGTCCGCAAAAACGGTGCTTTTGTCGGCTTTGTGATCACCGTCGGTATCTTCAAGGATAAAAATCTTGTCGTCGGGAATTTCTCCGGGTTTGAGTTGGGCATAAGCAAGAGTGCAAAGGACCCAGGCACGGCCACGATGGTCCCACTGTAGGGCGATGGGGTTGGCAATGCCGAGTTTTTCATCGGCAAACAAGCTGATTTCAAAATCCGGATGGATTCTGAGTGAGGCCTTTTCGGCGGCGACGCTGTTGTCACTGGCTTTGCTGTTGTCCGGCCCGGATGAGTAGGCTATACCCGGGATCGAAAAGGAAATGGCCAGAGTGGCTGTGAGTGCAGAAAGTGTGATGGAATATTTCATCGGGAAAATTGGCGTGATTATTTTGAAATCGAGGTAGCGGCTTCGGTGGCGTAACGGTGAATATCGTTTTCGCTTTCGTTGATTAAATCAGGAATTAGGCTGATTTCTTTTTTGAACCAGCGTTTGTCCTTGTCTAGATGGCTGCGGCTGGCGGGTTGGCTTTGGCGGTCACCGTAGAGGAAGGCGAAGTTGGTGGGGTGATAAAATTGTTGCCAGAGAAAATCTTTGCGGTGCAGTGCTTGCTCAAGGGATTTGAGTTTGGGAGAGGCGAGGGCAGCCTCGGCGTTGATGGGGAACTTGAGTAACTGGGCGCTGAGCAAGGCGGCCTGTCGTTGTCCGCTTTTGCTGAGATGGATGCCGTCGGTGGAAAACGTGGGGTCGAGAGGTTTCAAGAAAGGGGTGAACAGGTCGAGGTAGAGCAAGTTGCGTTTTTTAGCCGTGGCGCGGATAGTGTTTTCAAATTGAACGAGTGTTTTGTTGCGTTTTTCGGTGAGTGGTTTTGCCGGGCCGACGGGGAAGAAGGGGGTGGGTGAGATCAGGACGATACGGCGGCTGCGGGTCTGCAATTGGTCAAGGAAGTTATGATATGCTTTGGTGAATTCAGCGAGACTGTCATCGCCATCGAGGGATTCCATTTTACCGAAGTTTACAAATACAATGCCGGGTTTCAGACGTTTGCGTTGGTCCGGAGTACTGCCGGGTTGTTTATCGCCGGCCTTGGTGAAAAAGAAACGCGGTCGGGTTTGCTCAAAAACGGTGTCGCCCTGCCAGGCGAGGTTGCGGACTTTCAGCTTGAGGCCGGGGTAGGCGAGTTGGATAAGGGTTTCCAGATAGGGATGGATTTGCACGTCAAAGGTATTGGTGCCGCCGATGAAGGAAATCATTTCGCCAGGATAGGGGGTGAATTTAAGATTCTCAAAAGGAGGTTTGGGCTTTTCCCTTTGCTCAAAGCAGCGAACGAGTGGTGAGAATTTTGAGTCGTCAGTCAGACCTGCAGCTTGGGCGAGGTTGGGGAAAAGTATGAGGCTGGCCCAGACGGCAAACGGGGGGATGAGTTTTGAAGACATGGTGTGATTGATCGTGCTTGATGGAAACGGTGCAACAAGTCGGATGCAGATGCAAGGGGAGGAATAGGAATAGGAAAGAATCGAACAAAAACGGCTTGGCATCAGTCAATGATATTTGGTTGGGTCTAAGCGAAAAAATAACAGGATACACAGATGAAATGCAAAAAATGGAAAGTGGCTATGAGTATGATTGGCATAGTGGTAATGACTTTTGTGTCAGGGCAAATATTCTCGGCCGAGGTGGCGTTGGAAATGGCTGTTTTTGAAGCGGATGTGACTCCTGCGTTGGGCTCGGCGCTTTGTTACGGTGCAGTGAAGCCAGTGAAGGAGGTAATCGATCCTTTAACGGCCCGTGGAGTTGTTTTGCTGGGTGCAGGTGAACCTGTGGTATTGTGTGTAGTTGATTTTGTGGGGATTGCGAATGGCAGCAGTGATCGGTGGCGTGAAGCGATCGCAAAAGCAGCAGGCACGACCGTTGACCGGGTTGCGGTTCATACAATTCACAATCACGATTCGCCGGGTTGCGACTTGTCAGCGGCCAGGCTGCTGGACAAGCAGGGATTGCAGAATGTGATTTATGATCAGAAATCACATGACAAGGCGATCACAAAAACGGTTGAAGCATTGAAGGTGTCACTGACAAAAAAACAGCAAATCACCCATGTGGGCACGGGTAAGGGAATCGTAGAAAAATTTGCCTCCAATCGTCGCATCCTGGGAGAGAATGGAAAAATAAAATGGTGGCGAGGCAGTTCATGCAGGAAGGAGGAGGTGATCGCTGCCCCGGAAGGGACGATCGATCCGGAATTGAGCTTGCTGAGTTTCTGGAACAATGGCACCGCGGTGGCAGTATTGACCTTTTATGCTTCTCACCCACAAAGTTATTATGGTAAGGGCGGAGTGACACCTGACACCTCAGGTCTGGCCCGACGGAAACGTCAGGAGGAAACCGGGGTGACGCACATTCACTTTAATGGGGCGGGTGGCAATGTGGCAGCGGGGAAATATAATAAGGGAACGGTGGAGAATCGTCCGGTATTAACGGCTCGCATGGAGCAAGGTATGAAACTGGCCTGGGAGTCCCAGAAGAAGAGTCGTTTGGAGTCGGGGCAAGTGAATTGGCAAACAGTGCCGGTGAGTTTGCCGTGGAGAGGTAAGACTGAATCCGCCTTGAACGAGGAATTGCTGAACGCAGACACTCTCCTGGCAACCCGGATTCGGGCAGCTCGTGATTTGGTGTATTTCCGGCGCTGGAAAGAGGGGAGGAAGATTGACATCGGGAGGCTGCGCATGGGCTCGGCACAGGCTTTGTTTTTTCCTGGTGAACTGTTTGTGGAATATCAGTTGGAAGCAAAAAAAATGCGCCCTGATGATCTCGTGGTCGTGGCTGCTTACGGGGACGGGGGGCCTGGTTATATTGGAACCCAGGTCGCTTATTCCCAGGGAGGGTATGAAGTAGGCAGGGTATCTCGAACCAACCCTGAGGCCGAGGAGGTTTTGACCCAGGCCATCAAAAAATTGTTGAAGCGCTAGTAAGCCTATTGCCGTGAAGTGATTATATGAATATTGGGTAATTGAACATCTGTGTGCTTATACAGTCTAATAGATGCAGTTGTTTTTTTATTTCAGTTTAGGGAAATTTTTCATATAAGAAGATACACATCACTTTTTCAGTATACGAAAATGAATCAAAAATTTCTGGATTTTAATTTACGCAACTTGTCTCGAAGAAGCCGGGGAATAGGGAGTGAAATTGATTCGGATTCTGTATTGCAGGATATGTGTGTTGGTTTGAAACCGCAGAAGGGCTGGGCACGGAGAAATTGCCAGTTTATTGGAAGCCGTCTGGTGCCTACCATTCTGAAACAGCGGGAGCGCTCGTTCATCGGCCGGCCGGTGTACACAGACCTTGAATATCATGAAATTGAGGTGACGTGGATCGGCCATGCTTCATTTTTAATCCGGACACCGGAGTTGAATATCATGATCGATCCGAACTGGGCTATGTGGCATGGTCCGGTGAAACGGGCACGTCATCCCGGCATGGCTCTGATGGACTTGCCGTCGATTGATCTTGTTTTGGTGACCCATGCGCACTTTGATCATTTGCATCGGCCCTCATTAAAAAAAATTGCCAATGGTCAGCCGATATTGGTGCCTGCCGGTGTGGGACGTTTGATGAAGCGGATGAATTTTTCGATGATTCGGGAGATGGATAATTGGGACACTTTTCGGGTCGGAGAAACTGAGATTGTTTTTACTCCTGCTTATCATTGGGGGGCACGTATGATTCATGATACTCACCGGGGTTTTGGTGGTTTTTTAATCAACACTCCACATGCAAGTTTATATCACAGTGGTGACAGCGCTTATTTTGAGGGCTTTGGAGATATTGGTGAGCGCTATGATATTGGAACGGCCCTCTTGCCCATAGGGGCTTATGAAGCTCCCAGTGGACGGGATGTGCATATGAATCCCGAGGAGGCCTTACAGGCTTTTACTGACCTGAAGGCGCAAAGGATGATTCCTATGCATCATGCAACTTTTCCTTTAGGTAACGAAAGTATGTGTGAACCGATGCGGCGATTGAACCAGGCGGCATTGGATCGGAATGTGCACCACCAGATATTGTCCCCGAGGGAAGGGGAGCAGTTGGTTGTAGCTCATTGACTTTCCGTCTGCTGGAGAGGTGTTCTGCCTTGCGTAACGTAGATGATGATCGCGGCTATGCAGGATCCGATCATGTTGTAAACCAGATCCCATCCGGTGTTAATGTAACCGCCGACATTGGTTTGCGGGAGGGTGAGCGTGGCAATGAACTCGATAATTTCGTTGAGTGCGCCAAATCCCATGCCTGCCGCTGCGCAAAGTGTCATGAGACCGAGTGTGGGGTGCAGGGGCTCACCCTCTTTGGTGCGGACACACGAAGTCAATGCCTGCCAGCAGAGCCAGGTGGTGATGGCGAATCCGTAGGCGTGGATGATCTGGTCATACTTCAGATGATCTGGGATCAGCCACCAATTGTAAACGACCCCTCCGACTCCCGGACCAGTATTCTGAGGCCAGTTGTCAGGAATTGGCACAAGGCCTCCGATCATATGTAGCAGACCCCACAGGCTGAGCCCCCAAAGAACTCCGTTACTGATCCCAATGCGACAATGAACCACGTAGACCGCGGCGATCATGAGTAACATCGTCACGAGATAAAAAACGAACTCAAAATTTTGTTCAGTTAGAGTCGTCAGTGCGGCCGCGGCAAGATAGATAGCCGTAAATATGGCGACATTTCGAATTTGTTTTCCTGTTGCCGGGAGATGCATGGGGACAATGGATAAGCGGCAATGGGCAATAAACCTACAGATCGAGGACTTTGTCCATGCGTTGGGCGATGTCGGCCATGCGGGTGCGATCACCGCCACGAACTTCCGCAGTGGCCCAGCCTTTGAAATCGATGTCCTTCAGGGCGCTGCGGACGTTTGCCCAATTGATAGTGCCTTCGCCGAGTTCTTTTGAGAAACCAGCTCGCAGACCTTCCTTATTGTGCAAGTTCTGATCCCATTCCTTGATGTCGAGCTTGCCGCCGATGCGTTGATTGAGCAGCTGAATCCAGTGCTCGGGAACGCCCCATCGGACATTGTTGCCCACGTCGAAATATGAGCCGAACCAGGGGTTGTCAATTTCATCGATATAACGAACCGCATCGAGTGCGCTGATCAAAAAACCGGCCCATACATTTTCGATCAAAATTTTGATTTCGTTTTTCTCGGCTGTAGGCAGGGCTTTGCGAATGGTTTCCTGACTGTTTTTCCAGCTTTCCATGTAGGGTTTTTTCTGGTCGTAGCGTGCTGTGAAAAGAACCGTGCTCCCTCCGATAGCTTTGGAGAATTCAATTGCACTGACAAGGTCAGGAGAGGCTCCGACGACCCCGTGAACCGGCAATCCGGACACCTCGATTGCCTTGGAAAACTCTTTGAGCTTGGGTGCGTCTGTGCCGCGTAGTTCGGTTCCATCAAATCCCACATCCTTGAGCATTTTAAACTTGTCGAGGTGGGAGAGTTTGGGCTCTTTAACCATGGAGTATTTCACTGCTTTTTTAATCGTGCCGGTGAATTCTCCTGCGTGCACCGAGGGGATGAGTTGGTTTGAGCTGCTGACAGCGGCAGCAGCGAGTGTGGAGTTTTGGATGAATTGGCGACGATTCATAATTTTCAAGGGGTGTGATTGTAGGGAATATCAGGCAGGGGACTGGGTGAAATCACCGTCAAGCAGGCGGAAAATTCCTAAAGGATTGGAATCCTGGAGCTCAGGGGGAAGTGCTGCTTGTGGCCAGCCTTGGTAACATACCGGGCGAACAAAACGGTAAATGCAGCGTGTGCCGATACTGGTGAAATGACTGTGTGAGGCGGCGGGGTAGGGGCCGCCGTGGTGCATGGCGTGACAGACTTCGATTCCAGTCGGGTAGCCGTTAAAGATGAGACGTCCGACTTTGGTTTCCAGAATATGGATCAGGCCGGCATATTCTGCGAGATCTTCTTCGGTGCCGTGGATGGTGGCGGTAAGTGAACCGTCGAGTTGGGAAGCGAACTGTTCGAGTTCACTTGTGGATTGGCATTTTGTGATCGTAGAAACCGGGCCGAACACTTCATCGTAGAGTTGAGGGTTGTCACTCAGCGCCGAGCTGGTGGTTTCAAAAATGGTGCAGGCAGCGTGATTTTTATTTACTTCGGCTTTGTCTGTAGATTGTCCGGCCAGACTGAACCCATCGAGAGCTTCGATAGCGTTTACTCCTTTCCAGAATGACTCGTAGATGCCGGGGTGGAGCATGGTGGCCAGCGGGGAATTTTGGGCTCCTTCTGCCGCCGAAGCGGTGAAGGTATTAAGATCCTCCGACTCGATTCCAAACACAAGTCCGGGACAGGTGCAGAATTGTCCTACCCCAAGCGTCACGGATTGTATGTAGTCGGATCCGATTTGCGAAGCACGCTCTTTTAATGCGCCAGGCAGAAGGAAAATGGGGTTGGCGCTGCCCATTTCCGCATAAACAGGGATGGGGTTGGGGCGGGCCGCAGCGGCATCGGCAAGAGCGCGTCCTCCTGCCAATGAACCGGTAAACGCCACTGCCTGGGTCGCAGGGTGACGCACCAGAGAGAGTCCGGTTTCGTAGCTGCGGCCGTGAATCAGGGAAAAGGTTCCTTCGGGCAGTCCACACTTTTTGATTGCGGACAACACGGCTTGGGAGCTGAGTTCGCAGGTTCCGGGGTGGGCAGGATGAGCTTTAACAACCACCGGACAACCGGCGGCAAAGGAGGATACGACGTCGGCGCCGAGCACGGAAATCGCAATTGGAAAATTACTGGCACCAAAGACGACGACGGGGCCAACCGGCAACATCATGCTGCGCACGTCTGGTTTGGGAAGTGGTTCACGATCCGGGTTGGGAAGATCGATACGGGCATCGACCCATGAACCGTCACGTAAAAGCTCTGCAAACTGGCGAGCCTGATTGGTGGCGCGACCCCGTTCTCCTGTGCAGCGGGGAATGGGCAGCCCGGTTTCGGCATTGGCTTGATCGAGAAGCTGGTCACCAAGAGCTTCGACTTCATCGGCGAGCGTATCGAGAAAGATGGCGCGTTGCTCGGGGGTGGTGCGGCGGAATTCATCAAAGGCTGAGGCAGCCAGCTGAAGGGCCTTGTCGATTTCACCCTCGGTGGCTTCGTGAAAAAGAGTTGGCAGCGCTTTACTTGTTGCAGGATTGAAACCTTGAAAGGTGTCCGAAGATTCGGCTGAAGCCTGGCTGCCGATGAATTGCTGTCCGTGAAGATCAATCATGAAAATAGGGTGGTTACTGTTACAATCTGAAAGTGAATGATTTTGTTTCAACTATGAATTGAGCAGATCAATAGCAGTTTTGGCAACGTTTTCTTTTTCCGCGCCAGAGAGAATTGAAAGTAGAGGTAGGGCAGGGCCCATGTCAGCGATGCCGGCGAGTGTAACCGCATCATGCAGGACGCGGACCGGATTGATGCTGTTACGAAGATTTTCGAGAGCTTCGAAAGTCTGGCGGATTTTTTCTGCAGTATCAAGATCGTCCGCTTGTATGGCTTTCAGCATTTTTTGGCTGAGGTCGGGTCGGAGGCAAACACAGCCAGCGGTGAAACCAGTGATGCCGAAATTTTTCAGATGTGTGATGGCGGGTTGTTCTCCAATTCCGCTGACGATGATGGAGGGATCTACCAGAGAGGTGAGTTTTTTAAGGTAATCATCTTCCGCAGGATTGTCGCGAATTGTGGCGTATTTGATCCAGGATACCAGTCCGTCATTTACGAGATTTTGTGCATTTTCAGGCTCGAGGTAGTTGTCGTATTTGATGTAGAGAACGATAGGTTTTCCAAGTGCTTCAGCAAACTTGCGAATGCCGCTTTCCACTCCCTTCGAGGTGGTCAGTATGGTGTGGGGTAGCACCATGGTCGTGGGGAAATCGAAATTTTTCAGCACGGCAACTTGATCCATCATGGTGCCAAATGCAGGACCTGCAGAAGGAATAACCAGTGTATCTGTCGCTGCTGATACGGCTAAAGAGGTAAGAATACTTTCGTATTCACTGAGTGCGATGTGGTAAAAATTAGCATTGCCACCGTAGAGCAAAGTGCTCACGCCACCTGCTTCGATGTGTTTGATCAGACGAGTATTTTCACTTGGCTCGAATACCAGATCTGCATTCCGTGCCAGGGGCGGGACGGCGATGACTGAATTGCGGAGATCGTCAGGGGTGACGGGTGTCGTTTGCATGGGGAATTAGTCAGGTAGGAACAGGTAAATGAACAGCGTTATTTTGTATATTCACCTCTTTATAAACCCTGTTGCGTTCGATTGGAATATTGGAGTTTTGAGTTTTCTTGCTTGCCTGATGGGCAGCTTATGAAGGATAATAACAGACATGAAGAGGAGGATGAATTTGGTTCCAGTTAAGAGGGTGGTTGTTCAAATGCTGGTGATTGCACTGGGGGCCTTGTTATTGGGGGACGCGCTGGGGGATGAAAATGAATTTCCGGGTAAAGCCCTGTTTAAACGAATGGTGGGAGAGTGGACGAGTGAAGGGGAGTTGATTTCAACGGGAACGGGAGATGTGATTACAGTCAGTGAGGTGTGGGTGGGGAAATTTATCGATGGGGGGAAAGGTTTTGTAATCGAGGGGGATCGTGTTTGGAACGGTGAAAATCAGACCTTTAAGTGGGTGTATTCCTACAATGCTACGACTGAATTACTGGGTGTTGTATATACCTCTTCAGACCTCGACAAGGAGCTGGTGATGGAAGTGTCGGTGAACGAGGCGGAGGGCAGTATCTTGCGGCAAGCTCCGATGGGGGATGAGGGAGCAGAAATTCAAATTGAAAATAAATTCGTGAAAGAGGCTTTGCTCAGCCGGATAACCCTTACGGGAAGCGATGGGCAAACGACTCTCGAAGGCAGCATGAAACACAGTCGAAAAAAAACGAATGAGTGACAGGGGGTGTCAGCGGTAGATCAGGTAGCGATTGCGGCGGGTAAGGAATTTTTTTAAATCGGCTTGCCAGAGTTGGCGAATATCTGCCAATGATTGTTGCTTAGTGAGGGCGTTGAGTGTTGGCGGGTGGAGAAGCAGGGTGTTGAGTTTTTGTTTGGGGTCAAAATCATCGGGGTAGCTATCGAGCAGGGTGCGGGCGATGATCAGTCCGGTATTCAGTGTTTGATAGTTTTCCCGATCAGTCAGAATGATTTTAACGCCTTTGCATTTTTGCCTGGCGAAGATGCTGGTGGCCGGGGTGAAGTGGGTGGCTTTGAATTTGACGCCGGGGAGTTGCTGGTTGTTGAGTTTGTCAGCCAGAGAGGGGCCGTCGATGTAGGGCGCACCGATGATTTCGAAAGGGGTGTCAGTGCCGCGGCCAACGGACACTTGGGTGAATTCGATCAGGCCGATTCCGGGGTAGAGGATAGCTTGGGCCAGGTTGCGGATATTGGGAGAGGGATTGACCCAGGGGAGCCCGGTAGAGTCAAAAAATTGCTTTCGATTCCAGTGTTGGATGGGGATCACTGATAGGTCTGCATGCAGTTTTCTTTCGGAATTAACCATCAGGGCAAGCTCGCCGATGGTCATGCCGTGTTGAATAACTATATCATGATAGGCGATAAATTTGGAGGGGCCAATTCGTATGGGGCCATCGACCTGCTGCCCGCCAATCGGGTTGACCCGGTCCAATACGATGAATTGTTTGCCGGCATCGGCAGCGGCTTCCATGCACAGGCCCAGGGTGGAGATGTAGGTGTAAAAACGGCATCCGATATCCTGAATATCGAATACAAGAGCATCGAGATCTTGCAATTGTTCAGGGCTTGGTTTGCGGATTTTGTTTTTGTATAAACTGAAAACGGGCAGCCCTGTTTTTGAATCCCTGGAATCGTCGATTTTTTTGGTATCCAATTTCCCCCGGATACCATGTTCTGGACTGAAGAGCTTAACAAGTTTTACATCAGGGGCATTGGCGAGCAGGTCGATGGTGGATTGCTGCTTGCGATCAATGCCGGTTTGGTTGGTGATCAGTCCGATACGCAAGCCGGCCAGAGGGGCGAAATTTTGTGTCGCAAGGTGATCGATGCCGTTGAGCACCATTTTGTTATTTACCTTGGAATCCCTGGCCTCGGATTCACCCAGGCTGGCCCAGAAGAGGCATGCGGCAGTGATTAAAAAAAGACGGATGAGCATCGGTCAGGTGTGCGGGGGGGATTTTCAGGAGGATGTGCTGTCAGCTTGACCCTCCTGTTGTTTTGACGTCAGGCAAGGCAGGCAGAATTCATCACCGTCGCTTGCTACTCTAAATTCGATACTGGGATCGGCGATGTCGTCGATTCCACATATACTGCAAGTATGGAAGGCCTGGCCATCCGAGCCAAGTGAATCAGCTTGAAACCGGGATCGCCGGCCGGCGGCAACACCTCGCTGGCGCCAGTTTCGTATGAAGTCGGGACCAAATACTACCAGGTAGGGTACCAATCCAAGGGGGATAATGAATCCGAGCACAGGGGCTGCAAGAAAAAACATCAAAAGGTAAGCTGCATTCACCCAGGCGAGGTATTTGACTTTGATCGGGATGATCATCATGAGCATGATTTGCTGGTTGGGATAATGACTGGCAAAAGCAAAAAACAGGTTGGCAAAAACCAGAATAGAGAAAAGACCACCATTGCCCACTAGGCGGGGAGCGATCAAACCAACGCTGGTGAGGCAGAACAAAATTGCGCAGAGATAGAGATTGACGCGAAAGCTACCCCATGCGGATTCCAGTCCATTACTGATAAACCACAGGAAAAAAACTGAAATCAGAATCCAGAACATGCTGCTTGTCTGTGGAAAAAAGAGGTAGCTGACAAGCCTCCACACCTGGCCGCTGAAGATGGCATCACGATCGAAAGCGAGCAAGCTCATGTAATTCGGATCGATTACAGAAATAACAAAAACGAGGAACTGAAAACCTGCCACCCAGTGTAACAAGTTGGGGATGGCTAGGTGGCCGAATTTGCGTTCGGTGCTAGCAATAAGTCTGGGGCCGAATCCGTATGCCATGATGATTTCTAAGAGTGAGCCACTGTGAGGCAGGTAAATGGAGCTGCAAGTAGGCCGTGCCACAATAGCATGGCTCCGAGGGAACGAAAGGGAGGGATTGAGAATTGGAAACCGAATGAAGAGGGGGCTGCTCCTGGTTGAAGATAATCAGAATCAGAATCAGAATCAGATAGGATGGGAACAATGGGGCAAATCAGGATTCTTGTTGAGCCTTTATTGGAGGGAGTTGGTGTGGCGGGGCAAAGAGTAGTAATTTAAAATTTTGTTTTAAATGAAGCGCTATTTTTAATGGAAAACCCTTTAACTATATCGGCATTCTCATATACGATTACTCTTAACTGTAACGATTACTTTTAACTGTACTGCTAAATTCAATGCCCATCAAAAAACTACTGCTTTCTTTTTTTGTCTTTTGTCTCATTCCTTACACTTCCTATTCCCAGGAGTTTCACGTCAGCAAAAGCGGGGACGATGCTAATGCCGGGAGTGAGAATGCTCCTTGGGAGAGCATTCAGCAGGCGATGGATGCAGCCACTGTGGGCAGCACGGTTTACATTCATGGGGGCACTTATAATGAACGGGTTTATGTCAATGTTTCGGGCAGCGAAAACCAGTATATCACTTTTAAAAACTATCAGAATGAGACGGTCATTCTTGATGGCGAAGGCCTGTCTGATTCGGCTTTAATAGAAATATATGATGTGCATCATGTTTCCATCGAGGGATTGATCATTCGAAATAATATCCAATTGGATGCCAGTGGAATTTTGGTAGAGGGTGCCTGCGATCATATTCGCTTGAAAGGGAACATTGTGGAAAATATTCATTTTTCCTCTAATCCTAATGCCGTTGCTAACGAGAATAAAAATGCTCAACCTATCATCGTCTATGGCTCCGAGGCTGCCCATGCTATTACTGATTTGGAAATCATAAATAACACCGTTCGCAATTGCCGCCCCGGCTATAGTGAAGCCCTTGCCGTTAATGGGAACGTGGACGGTTTTGTGGTCAGCAACAATAAAGTCCACGATATTACCAATATAGGTATCGATATCATTGGCCATGAAGGCACTTGTGATGATCCGCGCTTAGATCAGGCTCGCAATGGGGTGATCCGCGGGAATGAAGTTTTCAACTGTCAGTCTCCTTATGCAACGGCCGCAGGCATCTACGTTGACGGAGGGACTCACCTGCTGATTGATCGTAACAGATTGTATAACAATCAATGGGGCATCGAAATTGGCTGTGAAAATGTAGGTACGACCACTTCGGATATTACAGTTAGCAATAATCTTGTTTATCAGAACCAGAGTGCGGGTATTGCCTGCGGAGGTTATGATTATCCACGTACAGGAAAAGTGACTGATCTCCGCATCGTCAATAACACCCTGTATGACAATGATCAGAGTAATGATTACACTGGCGAGATATATTTTTTCTATACTGAGAACTGTACTCTGCAAAATAACATTTTCTACGCCAGAAATACCCGGAATTTTCTTTTTTCAACCGAGGATTTAACTCCCAGCCTCAATTTCAAGATGAATCACAACCTCTGGTTCATCAATGGAGGGGCCAACATTTATTGGAAAAGGAATGACTACAGCAGCCTTGCTGCTTTTACTGCTGCCACAAGTCTGGAAAGCAATGGTTTGTTTGCCGACCCTCAATTCGTGGACAGCTCGTTGGCTTCTCCTGATCTGCACTTGCAAGCTGATTCGGTGGCTGTGAATGCAGGCAGTCCTTCGAATCAGGTCTGGAGCGGGGATAAGGATTTTGATGGAGGGCCTAGGATCGAAGGCTCGGCAATTGACCTGGGGGCTGATGAAGTAGGCGATGGTGTGGTGGTGGTTGATCCCGATCCTGGGGGAGTAGATGTAAACTATCCATTTCCGCAGCAATTCACCTACGAAAATGGTGCGATAATGCCCAATCATCATTCTCGTGATAAGATGGATAATGACGTCAGGGCATTCTATGATTATTGGAAGGGTGAATACCTTGTATCGGCCGGGGTAGATGGAGAAGGTAATTCTTTATTTCGAATTGCTCTTGGCCATCCAGGTAGTGAAAATTATGGGACAACTGTTTCAGAGGGGCAGGCTTATGGAATGATCATCACGGCGCTTATGGCGGGTCATGACCCAGCAGCAAAAACCCTGTTTGACGGGCTGTGGCGATTTGCTGATAAACACTCGAGTGAAATTGATCCCAGATTGATGGCTTGGCGAGTTTCTCAAGATAATCCGGAAGAAGGGGACAAGGACAGTGCCTTTGACGGCGATGCAGACATTGCTTTTGCTTTATTGTTGGCAGATCGTCAATGGGGAAGCAATCATGAGATTAACTATTCTCGTTATGCAAAAACGTTGATTGGGGCTATATACAAGTCAACTATTGGTCCTCGTAGCAGGTTGCCTATGTTGGGTGATTGGGTGGATGTAAGGGGGGTGAAGTATAGTCAGTATACCTATAGGTCGTCTGATTTTATGTTGGCAAACTTCCGGGCATTTTTTAGATTTACTCACAAGGGAAGGTGGAAGCGGGTTGTGAAAAGATCTATAAAGGTGACGCAGTTTATACAGAAAAAATATGCACGCAAGACAGGCTTGCTTCCTGATTTTATTGAGCCTGTCTCGCGATCCAATCACAAGCCGAGGCCTGCGAGGTCCGGTTTTCTAGAAGGGGAAAACGATGGCAACTATAGTTACAATGCTTGCAGGGTTCCTCTCAGAATAGGTATGGATGCCTTGCTGAACAATGACAGGAGATCTAAAGGCATTGTTGGAAAAATTTCAAAATGGGCAAAACTCACTCACGAAGGAAATCCACATACTGTGCATGCAGGCTATACACTGAAAGGTGAGGCTATTCCGGGAAGCGATGATTTTTCCACCGCATTTGTAGCGCCTTTGGGTGTGGCTGCAATGTCTGTGCCGTCACAACAAGAGTGGTTGAACAGCATTTATGAAGCCGTCCACCAGGAGCATCAGGATTATTTTGAGGATAGTGTGAACTTGCTTTCATTGTTGGTGATGACGGGTAATTTTTGGGATCCTACAAAATAGGATGCCCTGTCGCTCACTGTATTTTCTTCCCGAGTTTGTATGGGCGGGCTAACAGCGATAATTTGAAGCAGGTTTGTGAATTTTGGGCACATGTTGGTTTTTTAAGCTTAAATCCAGTGCTAATTGACTTTCGGGGGATATGGCGCAAGTTTAATCGGTGAGGCGCGGGTTGTTTGTGAAGCCTGCTTAGCATTTTTTATTATTTTGAGATGAGATCTTTGCTGCGATCAAAACTCCATTTAGCCACCATAACAGAGGCTAATCTGGACTATGTTGGAAGTGTCACGATTGATAGCACTCTGCTTGAGGCGGTCGATCTTTGGCCGGGTGAAAAGGTTCTGATAGTGAATCAGACGACAGGGGTTCGCCTGGAGACTTATGTGATCAAGGGAGAGGCTGGATCCGGAGCAATCGAAATCAATGGGGCAGCAGCGCATTTGGTCAATCCGGGGGAGAAGATCATCATCATGGGCTTTGAATTGTCAGCCAAGGCAATTGTTCCCAAGGTGGTTTTGCTGGATGATGAAAATCGGATTGAGCGTTTTTTGACTGAAAAAGCTGCAGCCACTTTGGACATGGTCTGAGGGGGCGTAGGTGGTATTGACCATTTTTTCCTGTGACCAAAAAAGACCTGACTGTTTCACCCGCAAGTGACCCGCTCTCCATCCTGCGTTATCGGGATGGTTTGTATGCAGTGGATTTACTGACGGCAGCGATTTGTGAGTTTAATTTTTTTACTGCCCATGCGGGGCAGGGAGGGAGTTTGGAAGAGGTTTGTGAGCGTTTTGGTTTTGCTCCCCGGCTGGCGGATGTGATGCTCACTTTGTTTGTGGCAAACGACTATCTTGAGCGGAATGCCGAGGGGGTTTATCGCAATACAGAAATAGCAAATGAGCACCTGGTAGAGGGGTCGCCGTGGTTTCTCGGGCCGTATTATGATTCACTGAAAGATCGCCCGGTAGTGGCTGATTTCATTAAAGTTTTGAAAACTGGGAAACCGGCAGTGTGGGGGGGCTTTGAAGATCAGCAGGACGATTGGCACGAGGCGATGCACGACGAGTCCTTTGCCCAATCATTCACTGCTGCGATGAATTGCAGGGGTTTGTATCTGGGAAAAAAACTGGCTGATGCCCTGGCTCCCTATCTGGAGGGAAAAAAGTGTGTGCTCGATGTGGGCGGCGGTTCAGGGGTTTATGCTTGTGCGTTGGTGGCCAATCACCCGGACTTAAAAGCGAGGGTAATGGAGCAGGTTCCAATCGACCAAATAGCACGGGATCAGATTGAGGAATGTGGGCTTGAGCAGTTGATCGATGTGGTGAGTGGTGACATGTTTGATCGCAGTCAATGGCCCGATGATTGTGATGTACACTTGTTTTCGAACGTCATGCACGACTGGGATATTCCGGAGATTAGGTGTTTGCTCGAACATTCGTATCAATCCTTGAAAGCAGGTGATTTGATAGTGGTGCATGAGACTTTTCTAAATTCGGGGAAAACAGGGCCTTTGCCGGTGGCTGAGTACTCCTGCATTCTGGCTCATTCGACTCAGGGGCGTTGTTATTCAACTCTGGAAATGGCCGATCTGCTGGATCAGGCAGGGTTTGAGAATATTCGTAGTTTTGATACAGTGGGAGACCGGGGAGTGGTATTGGGGCGGAAAAAGGGTGCTTGATCATGAGGTGCCGTCGATAGGTGGCAATCTTTCATGTCAGGAAGGCTGTTGTTCCGCTGGTAGTGGCAAGGTTCGAATGGACAGATTGTCAATCTATCCTACGGTTTGTTTATGAAACCTCCCATTTTGCTGCTGGCCTTTTGTCTGACAGGTGTTTTTTCTCCGTCTCCGTCTCTGAGATCAGAGGATTGGCCGATGTGGCGTCGTGATTCGGGGCGGACGGCAGCATCGAACGAAAGCTTTGATTCCGATGAACTCCAGTTGCTGTGGCTGCGTCGCTTGCCGGTTATCAATCCTGCCTTTCATGATGGGCGTTTGCAGTTTGACAAAGGATACGAACCTGTGGTGGCTGATAATCGCATGTTTATCGGGTCCAATTTGGATGACAGCGTGGCCGCTTTTGATGCGATAACAGGGAATCAACTATGGAAATTTTTTACTGAGGGGCCGGTTCGATTTGCACCGGTGGTGTGGAAAGATCGTCTGTTTTTTGGATCTGATGATGGTCATCTTTACTGTGTGTCTGCTGAAAAGGGGAAACTTTTGTGGAAGTTCAGAGCGGTGCCTTCAGATCGAAAACTAACTGGCAATAAACGCTTGATTTCGGTCTGGCCGGTTCGTGGGGGTCCGGTTGCGCACGGCGACCGTATCTATTTTGCCGCAGGAGTTTTACCCTTTGAGGGGGTTTTTGTTTATGCCCTGGATGCAGCAACGGGTGATGTGGTGTGGTTGAATGACAGCACGGGCTATCTTTATGGTCAGCAACCGCATGGAACCGAAGCCTTGGGAGGTTTGGCTCCGCAGGGATATCTGTTGATTGATGAAGAGGATCTAGTAGTACCCAGCAGCAATGCTTACCCGGCGCGATTTGATTTAAAAACCGGGAAGTTGAAAGAGTTCAAGTTGCCGAGTGCGGGAAGAGTTCCGGGTGGATGGTTTGCCTCGACCCCGGCAGCCAAGGCGCAACAAAAGTTGAAACGACGTGGCGTGATTTTTGATAACGCAGTGAACCGGGTGCGTCATGAAGACAAGCCGAACATGGAAGGGCTTCCTGATATACGGACTACAATCGTGACCGGGAACAAGGAATGGCGGTTCGCAGATGGCCTGCCGGATGTGAAGGGAGAAATTTACACCATGCTGACAGCGGATGGAAAATTATTTGTAGCGACATTGGAAGGCGGAATTTATGCCTTTGTTCCGAAGGGAGATGAAAAGGAAAAGAAGGGAGTGCGCAATTTTGTGACCAGGGTGGAATCGGCAACTATCAAACCATCACCAAAATCGGTAGCCATCATGAATACGGTAAGAAGCAAACACGGCCTGGTGGTGGTGATGGGCGGAGCCGATGAGGGTTTGTTGGAGGGTTTGTTGGAGAATAGTGATTTTCGAATACTGGTTTTGGAAGCTGATGAAAAGCGAGCGGATGAGTTGCGCCGGTATCTGGATAAACGGGGGCTTTATGGGCGGTGGGTGACTGTCAAAACACAAAACCCGATTGGTGTAGAGTTGCCGCCCTACCTTGCAGATCTCGTCATTGTAGACGGAGCCTTATCAGTGGAACCTGAAGAACTGACTCGCTGGTATGATTCTCTTCGACCCTACGGAGGTGTGCTGGTTGGGCCATCGAGCTTAATCGATGTGGCCGAGGCTTCACGTTTGCCGCGGGCGCAGTTCGAGGGTAAGGGCGACCTTACGGTGATCACTCGTCAGGGACCTTTGGAAGGAGCAACCAACTACACGGGTAACTGGGAGAAAAGTCCGGATTCGCGAGTGAAAGCTCCCTTGGGCACCTTGTGGTTTGATGATAGTCTCGGCCTTTTCAAGCGTTCGCCGCAGCCTAAAATTGTTGATGGTGTGATGATTTCAACGACCAAAAACTGGCATGATATTTCTGCGCGTCTTGGAAAACAGGACTACCGTTTGTTGCCGCCGAAGTTTTCAAATGTTTACACCGGTCGTATGTTGGCCGCAGATGAAGCGGTGACACAAAGGCAGTCGTTTTCAGAAGTGGATCTCAAAACTGTGCAACCGGGTCAATACCGGCCGCCGACGCAGAAAAATGAATGGCGTCCTGAACAGCCTGAGCCTGGAACCAGGCGCAATTTGTTGACTGGAGAGGATGAGCCTCGTTCTTTTACCAAGCAATACGGATGTGATGGAGGTTTTGATTATGGTAATATTTTTACGATGCGGTCTGCTACGCCGGCATTTTATGATAAGACGATCGAAAGTGGTCCGGTTAATATCAGCGGCCCTCGATCCGGCTGCACCAACAGCGTGATTCCGGCGGCGGGTGTTTTGAATGTGCCGTATTTTTACGAGGGCTGCACCTGCAGTTATCCGCTGCCGATAGGCCTGTCGATGGTTACCCAGCCGCAGACTTACGAGCAATGGACTGCGTGGGGAGCTGTGGCTAAGGAAAAAACAGCGGGCAAAATCCAAAGGCTTGGGATTAATTTGGGAGCTCCGGGAGATCGGGTGACTGATGACGGAACATTGTGGGTGGATTACCCCTCGGTGGGTGGCCCTTCCCCGGAGATTGAAGTGACGCTTCAACCACTGGAGCCGAAGACCTTTTATCATCATTCACTCTGGATCGAGGGAGGGAAAGGTTGGCCCTGGGTAGCGGCATCGGGAATTGAAGGTGTGCAGTCAATGTCGATCAAGGGGGTGAAGCCGGGTGTGTATTCCGTGCGCTTGGTGTTTGTTGAACCTGAGATCAAGAAGCCGGGGGAGAGGTTGTTCGGTGTATCTCTTCAAGGTAAGGCTATAATGAAAAACTTTGATGTGGTAAAAGAGGCCAAGGGTAGCATGAAGGCAGTGACTAAAACCCAGAGCAATGTTTCAGTTGGTGAGGATGGTCTACTGCTGGTGGAGTTGAAAGCTGAGAAAGGAACTTCCATTCTGAGCGGAATCGAACTGATCCGAGAAGACTTGAAAAGTGATGAGCCGCTTGTTCTGAAAGACAAGGTCACCACACCTTTGCGTTGACGATTGCTGCCATCTCATATGGGAAGGAGGTTGGTTGATTTTAATGTATCACGAAGTTTCAACTTCGTGATATGGGTTCACTTTTCGCTTCGGTTTAATCGGGCGGTGTCAGATTTCCCTTTACCCATTCGATAGCTTCATCCCGGGTAATCAGGCTGGATTCGAGTTGCAGATCCTGGATTTGTAACAGCACCTTCCCCATGGAGGGGCTGGGTTTCCACCCCAGGGCCATGAGGTCTTTACCGTTGATGAGGGGAGGGGGTATGAGAGGTGCGGCGGCAAACTCCAGACCTTTATCCTGCATGAACTGGTAGTTGTCCAGCATGCCATTGCTGCCCAGGCAATCAACACGGTGGAGTTCTAATTCATCGTCAAAGGTAGGGCGAGCCATCATGCGTTTGAGTTTGGCTGTTCGCATCACCTGGACATTGATGAAGGCCATGTGGTTTTTTACAGCAATAGTTGTATCGTCGATGATTTCGTTTTTGTAACGCAAGCGGCGCAAGATTTCTACCGTCATCTCTGCTCCGATCCGATCGTGACCATTAAAACGGATGCGGTCATTTTCTTCATCAAAGGTCCCGGTGGCGGGCTTGCCGATGTCGTGGAAAAGGACAGATAGCACCAGTGGCAGCGAATCGACTTCATCAGGCAATAGGCTGAGCATGAGTCGTGTGTGCGTAAAAACATCTCCTTCGGGATGAAATTGGGGAGGTTGTTCGCAGCCCTGGAGTTCCATGATCTCGGGGAAAATAGCTTGCATCAGACCACTTTCGACGAGCAGGTCGAAACCTTTGACCCGGCGTGGGGATAACCAGATCCGGTCGAGTTCATCACGGATTCTTTCAGGGCTGATCTGGGTGATTTGGGAAGCATGTTGCTGAAGTGCTTGCCAGGTGTTGGTTTCGATTTTGAAATCGAGCACTGTGGAAAAGCGGATAGCTCTCATCAAACGCAGATAATCTTCACTGAAGCGTTGCTCTGGATTTCCAATGGCCCGGATGATGCCTTTTTTCAAGTCGTCCTGCCCGCCGACATAATCGATGATTTTTTTATCCCCTGGATCGAAGAACATGCCGTTGATGGTGAAGTCACGGCGTTTGGCATCTTCTTTGGCATCGGTGAAAACCACATGGTCAGGGCGGCGCCCATCAGAGCTGTCACTGTCGGCACGGAAGGTGGCAATCTCAAAGTCCCATTTATGATGGCGAACAAGAATCACACCAAAATGGGCCCCTATGGTATTGCTGTCCGGGTACAGGCGAAGAATGTCGTCGGGTCGGGCACTGGTGGCGATGTCGAAGTCCTTGGGTTCCACTCCGCGAAGATGATCGCGCACACAGCCTCCGGCGAAATAGGCCTCATAGCCATTTTCGCGGAGTCGTTGGATGATGTCGGCCGCCCGCTTTTTCATGGATTGAGTGAGGTGCCGGGTTCGATGGGTTTTGCTTTCAGTATTTTTCTGGAGGGCAGTTGAATGCCGAGTTGTTCGGCGGAGATAACTCGTGCAGCAGCAGGTTCCATATTAGTGAAGTGCCACCATTCATCGTTGATGGTGCTGAAACCAGCTTTTTTCATCGCATTCTGGAGAATGGTCAAGTTGCGTAGAATTACAGGGTTGCCACCCGTATATTTGGATGAGGCGGCAGTGGTAAATTCATCGTGTGCTGTTGGCATCTGCAATGGCCGACCTTGTCGATCGACCAGAGTGACATCCACTGCAACTCCGTAACAATGCAGTGACGTGCCCATTTCAGGAGGAACGACATAGGCGGAGTCCTTGGATGATTTCCACAGGATCCGGTGTACTTCCGGAGGTCGATAGGCATCCCATATTTTCAAACCAAGCTTCTGGCGCCGCAGTATTTTTTGTGCTCGTTTGAGTCTGCTGAGAGTCATACGATGGAGCAGGCAGGGCATATTGGCCGGGTAGAGGGCACGGCCGGTGAAATTGTCCAAAGAGGCGTATTTGAGTTCGATCACGATACCAGGGATCATTGTGTCTACAGGAGCCAAATTGAGAGCAGTTGCTTTTTTCAATATTTCGAGACGACGGATGGTGGCGGAATCTCTGGCTTGCAGGAAGGAGAAGGAGAGCAATGTGATCAAGCCGATCAGGGCAGGTAGAATGACCTGCCTTCTTTTTTTGCCGGTGTTGCAGCCCTTTGGGTGTTGGATAAATGCCGTGGACACAGATGAGATGGATGGTATAGACTTCCCGAGAGTTTGAGTGATGATCTGAGCTCTCGCAAGCAAAGCTCGCAAAAAAAACGAGAGCTTATTATTAACACAATGCTGTCCTTCGAGACCTTCTTTCAACTTATTCTGCCGACTACGGCCCTTATTATAGGGGCTTGTGTGGGCTCTTTTCTCAATGTCGTGATCTATCGCGTGCCAATAGGTTTGAGTGTCAATGAACCCAAGCGCTCATTTTGTCCCTCCTGCAAATACGATATTCCCTGGTATCAGAACCTACCGATGATCAGTTGGTTGGCTTTGCATGGACGTTGTGCCTCGTGTGCAAAACCCATTGCGGCACGCTATTTTGGTGTGGAGTTGATAACGGCGATTCTTTTTTATGTGATTTGGAGAGTGTTTGTGCCGCCCTATGGGACGGGTTTCGGGATGGGAGTTGGGGTAGCGATTGCCTACTGGATTTTTTCGGCTTTGCTGATTGCTGCAATTTTTATCGATATCGATCATTTCATCATTCCTGATTCGATTACCCTTGGTGGCCTGGTGGTGGCTTGGATTGCTGTTTTGCTGGTGCCTGACTTGATGGGAGAGGTGACCCGTTTGAAGGCATTGTGGTTGTCCGTTGTGGGGGCAGCTACAGGTTACGGCCTGCTATGGACGGTGGTGCAGTTTGGTAAACTGGCCTTCGGCCGCACCAAGCAGCATTTTGACAAAGCGGTGGAGTGGAGCATCGGTCAGGAAGAGGGTGACGATGAGCCGATGATCACCTTTGATGGAGAGGCTCAACCGTGGACGGATGTTTTTTATCGTGCGACAGATCGCATGATCATTGATGTAACCGAGTTGCGGATCAATGGTGAAAACCACGACGTGGATCAACTGGTGGTGAGGCATGACGGCTTTGTTGTTGGGGACAAGGAGATCGCTTTGGAGGATGTGCTGCATGTGGAGGGGAAATGTGTAAAAGTTGTGATCCCCAGAGAAGCGATGGGGTTTGGAGATGTGAAATTTATCGCGATGATCGGGGCTTTTCTTGGTTGGAAGGCAGTGTTGCTGTCGGTGTTCGTGGCTTCGATTCTTGGGGCAATACTGGGATTGACTCAAAAACTGGTGTTGCGTGATTCGTGGAGCCAACCTTTACCTTTTGGCCCCTATCTGGCGGTTGGGGCTTTTGTGTGGATGTTTTACGGCGAGACAATCCTCGCTTGGTACCTGCAGGGGATTGGGATGTGAGCTTTTTTGGAGAATGGACCAAAAAGCACAAAAAAAGCCCCGAAGAGCAAAGCACTTCAGGGCCTTTTAAAGAACGTATCCTGACCGTGTTTGGTCAAGCACGTTGCATTTGAGGTTCAGCTGAATTAGCCAGTAACGGAATCAGCTTTTTTGTGTTCGCTGACTACCTTCACTTTTTTGCCAACCAGTTTTGCAATATCAGTGCTTTTTTTGCCTTTTTTGACTTCGGTTTTTGGAGTCAGGGCGATTTTGCTTTCTTTGCCGTCGGCTTCAATAACCAAGGTTTTGGTGTCTTTGTCGAAAGATTTAAGCGTTCCAGTGGTTTCTACTTTTTTGCCGCAACCAGCAAAGATAGAGCCTGCGCCAAGGGCGACAACTGCGAGGATTGAGAGGATTGTTTTCATTTGATTTGATTTTTGTTTGTTGTTTTCAAGGTGATACTTGTCAGCAGTATAGGTCTGTCGACAGGTTATCTACGATAAAGAAAGCACACGACTTCCCCTGTCGACAAGTAAAAAAACTAGCCTTTTCAAGGAATGGGTGATTTCTTGATGTTCTATACCATGCTTTCAACATCATTTTTTAAGCGCTGTTGCTGTACCGTTTTTTTAGTGTTGGCCCTCGTCGTTGGAGCGAGTGCGCATCCGACTCCCGATATCCCGGTGAGAGCTTTTTTTGAGCAGGGTGGTTCTGTAAGGATTCAGGTCGAGGTTGATCTCCGACTATTTGCCGAGGATCCCGAAAAAGAACTGTATCTGCAGAGCTGGACCTTAAAAAAAACATCAGCAGAGGAAAAAAAAGAACTGATTGCCCAAGCCGCATCATATATAAAAAAGGCAGTAGAATTTCGTATTGAGCCATCGGGCTCGTTTGAACCGGAGTTTGGATTTACTTTTACCACTTTGGGAGGAGCTGCTCTCAAGAACATAGATGACCCTCTGGTTCTTACCGGCGAATGGGAAGCCAAGCTGCCAAAAGGGGCATTGGGGTATAGGATCAAAGCGCTTCCCGAGGGTGAGTTCAGTGTGATGTTTCTGAATACGCTGAATGGTGAAAAAGTAGAGCGTTTTCAGGCGCTGTTCCCTGGCGAGGAGAGTTTTGTATTGGATCTGTCCGGGGTCGGCGTAGCCGCATCATCGGAACGACTTGAGAATAGTATTGGAGTGAAAGCCAGTTCGAGTGACTGGTGGGCGACCTTTGTCGAGTTGATGCGCCAAGGTTTTGTTCATGTGCTGCCTTTAGGCTGGGATCACATTCTTTTTGTATTGGGGCTTTTTCTGCTCAGCCGGAAATGGAAGCCACTCTTGCTGCAAGTCACGACCTTCACTGTGGCACACACCATCACACTGGGATTGGCGACTTTAGGGCATGTTTCGTTGTCGGGGAGGATTGTCGAACCGATCATCGCAGCGAGCATTACTTTTGTTGCCTTGGAAAATATTTTCCGTCCCAAATACACGCCCTGGCGCTTGGGGCTGGTTTTTTTCTTCGGATTGATTCACGGGCTGGGTTTTGCCGGAGCTTTGAGTGAACTGGAATTGGCTCCCGGTGCGCTGGTGGTGGGCCTGCTCGGATTTAATGCAGGGGTGGAGGGAGGACAGATAGCGGTGATCCTAATTGCTATGGCTTTGACATTCTGGATCAAAAATGACAAAAAATATCGCCAGTATGTTGTCATCCCCGGCTCGATCGCCATCGCCCTGATGGGAATCTGGTGGACGATTGAAAGGGCGTTTTTATAAGGCCTGCGGTTATCTTCCAAACCAACCGCGCTTTTTAGTGGGAGCGTTGAGCGGGGCCGGGCGAGTGGGTTCGTCAAAATCCGAGTCGTCGATCACTCCGGGTAATGTGCTTGGCTCATCGCTGGGATTTTCGGGGCTCGTCAGTGATGATCCGGTGTTTGCGGGCATCATCTGGCTCTGTGATTCACGAACGCTCTCATGCGCGGCAGGTTGTTTTTTTGCGGGCAGGGTAAACCCTGCAGCTCCGTCGACAATGGTCTCGATTTCATTGGACTGCGAGAGTTGCAGCGAATCGAGCAGTTCAGCAAGTGCCTCAAGGAATTGATGCAGGTCAAAGGTGACAACACAATCATTCACTGCATTATAGTTTTCCTGTAAAAACTTTCGTAATGAGTTTAGTGCAAGGAATAAAGATTCATCGGGTATGGATCCGTATTCAAAGTGGGTGCCAAGAACCAGTTGTTCGGTGATGGCGATGAAGTTTTTGTATAACATGCCTTCTGCACTGGGGCATTTCTCCCGGTTCAGGCCGCTTTCGATACGCCCGGCCGGAGGGGGGGCGATCAGGCCTTCTGTGGTTGGAAAGCAGCGTAGCTTGAGTAAAAAATCCGGCCAGTGATCAATTCGACGCTTCTGGAACTCACGGGAGCGGAACTGGGTTTGCTGGGGAAAGTGAATCTGGATGCTGTGGATGGACAGACCAAGAATAGGGATTCGGTTTTCCCGTGCCTGATTGATGGCATGTCTGAGATAATTGAGCAGGATGACAGCCTCGACGGGTTCGAGTTTGTTGCCTCGTAGAGTAAGGATGTCGGGCAATGAAAAGCCAATCGTTGCTTCTTCGACGATCAGGACGGCTTGATCAGTCTCTCGTATTTCCCGCACAGGGAGCAAATAAGGATGAATGGCAGGATCAATCTTAGCCAAATCCTGTTGGAGTTTTTTGACTTCAATTGCCGGCCAGGTCTGCTCGCGTGGAAGCACCTGGATATGGGTTTCCACCTTGGCGCCATCGAGTTCAAAAGCAGCAGGGACCGTATAGGCGCGACAATCATCTTCGGCGGCTTCAGTGATTTCGTATTGCCCGTCGAACTCTTTTTTAAGGTTCAGATTGGGAAAAAGTTTTTGTTTCAGTCGAAAATTCGGCAACAGGCGTTTTGGAACGGGAGGAGGGGTGAAACGTGAGCCTTTGGTGATTTTTGGCGATACGGCGCTGTAGGCTTCGCGAAGCTCTTTTCTGAATTCTGCCATTGAAGCCGGGCCGGTTGCAGAAGATGAACCGAGGGTGTGCCTGAGAATAAATTTTACGTTGGTAGGCAGTCCGTCCAGAGCGGAAATTTGCTCATCCCCGCCTTTGGGCTGATAGGGCCTGGCGGTAAGCAGATAATAGAGGATCTGGGCAATGCCGGAAATCATCTTTTTGGGTTTGCTGCTTGTAGCGGGTTGTTTTTCTTCACAGGCGAGACTGCAGTCCGCTATTTGCAGGGCCAGGTGTGAGTTCTGGGTCGAGATCACCTGCAAGCGTCCTAGATTCAAGCCCTGGAGCAAGCGGGCTTTTGACTGCATTTGGAAGATAACATCAGTGAGTTGGATGATCAGTGCCAGAGTCAGGGCGGTGTCCAGGGGGCCATTGCGCTTGACGTAGGAGGTAATCGATTCCCCGTCACTGATTTCGGTGGTGTAATAGTGAAGGCCGTCACTGTTGCCTACATCGAGAATTTTGCAGCAGCAGGGACTGTGTAAACTGGCTGCCATCCAGGCGCGTTCGGTAAAGGATTTTTGGGCTTCCGGGCAGAAATCCTCACTCTCAGGTAGAATGTGAAGCTCGACCAAACTCAGGGTTTCCGGGTCAAACGCTAGACAGAGCATTTCATTTGCCGCTCCGGAGAAAGTCGCCGGAGTACCGTCTGAACTCAGGGATATCAGATAGCGACCAAACTGTTCCAGATCTTGAGTCATTTTGAGTTTGCAGATTTCAATACAGGCAGATGGGTAGAGCGTTTGGTATGGGGGATTAAAAGTTGGTATTTCTACAAAATGCGGAATAATCCGTCGATACAAATATAAAGCTTTGTTGGGGAATTTCTTCTTAAAAATGAAGGGAATGAAAAGATGTTCGAAAAAGCATTTTATCAAATTTTCCCACAGTTTTCACACAAGCTTCATCATTTTTTCACAATGACTTGCCAGGGTGGGGGCATGAAAACATCAATTTCCACTATTTTGTGTGCCGCTAGTCTTGTGTTTCTCAATTTTGCGATGGGGCTTCGGGCAGCCGAGCAGGTGAGCAGCTTCGATTTATTTGCAGCTGCGCTTGTGGCTGATCCGGTTGCCGAAACGAGAGGCGAGTCGTCAGGTGCTGAGACGGATTCGCCGGGTGTTGTAGGTAAAGTCACTCTTCCCTACGCGGATATGAAGCGTTTGTGGGAAGAACTTCGGGAGAAGGATGAAAAACCGGAGAAGGAGAAGACGCCCATCAATTCGATGGTGATGTCGGCAAAGTATCAACTGGAGGTTTCAAAAGACAAATCGAGTCTGACTGCGGATTACCGGGTTCAGGTATTCAGTGATGAATGGCAAATTGTTCCCTTGATAGGGGGTGAGGTGAATCTTGAAAATGTCGAGTTGGACAAGGGTAGCATTGTTCGTTCGCATTGCGCCTATGCTCTGCTGGTGAAGGGCGAAGGGGAGTATCAGGTGAAACTGACTCTCAGAGCCGCTGGTTTTGACTCCTGGTCAAATCTTAGTGGGCTGAAACTGCAACCGGCAGTAGCTACTTTGAGTCGTCTGCAGGTGAGTGGACTGCCAAAGGATCAGGTGATTCGTTTGCAGGGAGGAGATTCGGCTGAGGATGTTCATTCTTCTGTAAGCTTGGGCGATATGGATTTTCTGCTCGCGGGTGATGGTGGGGAGCTAACTTTGCTGATGGAATCTGCCGCCATGGCCGATGCCCCGGTGCTTGAAAGTGTCTGGGAGATCCAGTCGCAAATGTTTGTGCGTTATGCTGAAGGGCGTTTGAATTATGAAGCAAGGGTGTTTGCACAAAGTGATGAGGGTTCCGGCTTGTCGATGGATTTGGTGTTACCTCAAAATGTGGCATCGGTGGTCGTGGATGGTGAAGATATCGTATCGTGGCGACTGGCTCGCAGTGAGGAGGGGGTGCGAAAATTGCGCATCGCCTGGAAGACAAGAGACCAGTTGGATCGGCGCTTTCAGCTTTCGTACCAAATTGCGCAGTCACCGCTGTCAAAAGAGTGGACGATTGTTCCGCCGGAAGTTGCAGTAGAGGATGCGTCGGCAAAACATCTGATAGCAATCGAAACAGTGGAAGGGCTTGAATGGAAAGGTGAGGGGCTGAGTAGTGCGGTTGCATCGAGACGTTTGCCAAATTGGTTGCGAGAGCATTTGGGGAAAGTTGAATTTGTCACAGTGGAAACCCAGGGCGCACTTGAACTTCAGGCGAACTGGCTGCCGGTGCTGGAGACGCTGCAGGCAACGGTGAGTCTGGCAAAATTCGAAACCCGCCTGGTGAATGATGGTGCGATGCTTGTTCAGGCGGAGTATCATGTGCAGCAGAACGGAGCCTTGGATTGGACGGTTAATATACCTTCGCTGGATCAGATACTGACTTGCGAAATGAATGGGAAGGCGGTTAAGCCGGTGCGGAGGAATGACAACGAACTTGAGTTTCATCTTAAAGCGCCGCCATTGGGGAAGAAGGATGCTGACAGGTATACTGTGATTAGTTTTTCTTACGCTTTGCAATCAACGGCCTTCGATCCGGTGTCTGGTCAGGTAACAGTTGAGTTGCCGCAAACGGATTTGTTTATTCACCACCTCGACTGGGATCTTGAAATTCCGGAGGTTTATGAAACGACCGCAGTTGAGGGAAACGTGCAACTGGCATCGAAAGGGAGTGCTTCTAAAAAACAGGCGTCGATCAGCACTCACACCGTCAGATTGCAGAAGGAATTGTGCAGAGGAGAGAGGCCCGCAGTAGAACTCTATTACCGTCGTCGGGGAATTGATGATTAAAAAACAGAGAACGCAAAATAAACCAAAACCCAAAAGTAACTATGAAAGCTTCACGAATATTCGCCATCCTTTTTATTGTCGCTGGAACCGCAGTCGCATGGGCGGTTCTTGGCAGTGCTTTGAGCATTCGATCCGCACAAACTGGAATTCAACTCAATGAGGCCGTGTCAGGCAATTGGGGAGTTCCGATGCGTCAATTACACCCGGAAATTTTTTATGTGTCTCCCACCGCGGCTAATGTTCGGCGTGAAATTCATCCGGAGTCGAGTGAAATAAAGGTGCATTTGGAGTCCCTACCTGTGAAAAAAGGCTTAGTGCAATTTCGCACGTATGGGGTGGATTTTGATGCTGACTATATCGTTAAAAATCCAACGCCCATTACGCAAACAATTTATATTTCATTCAAATTTCCAGCCAAGGAAGCGAGATACGAAAGCTTCAAATTTGTATTGGGTGAAAAACGAACGGACAAGGCTCCTCAAGCGGGTAAAATCACCGACGCAGTGATTCTTAAGCCGGGTGAAGAGTTGCCGGTTAGGCTGACTTACACCGCGACCGGGATGAATGAGTGGACCTATTCCTTTGGCCAGGGACGTCCCAGGATTCGGAATTTCAAGTTGGCGATGATAACCAGCTTTTTGGATATCGACATACCGGCTGGAAGCGAGTCGCCAACTTCACGGGAAGAGTCGGGTTCGGGCATGTTGTTAAACTGGGATTACAGTGATGTGATCGGAGCTTCAGCTGTAGGGATGGCGATGCCAGCGGTTACCAATCCCGGCCCTGTCGCCGCACGGATGACATTTTTCGCTCCGGTGTCCTTGCTCTTTTTCTTCTCAGTGATCGTCATTCTCGGAGCGGTGAGAAAGGTGGACCTTCACCCGATGAATTACTTCTTTCTCGCTGCGGGTTGTTTTGCTTTCCAATTGCTGTTCTCCTACCTGGTTGACCTCATTCCCGCTTACGTGGCTTTTGCCTTGTCGGCAATCGTGTCGTTACTACTGGTAAATACTTATCTCGCACGAGTGGCAGGGAGCAAATTCGCGAGGATTTCATTGCTTGCCCAGTTTGCCTATATGGTCTTGTTCAGCGCCAGTTTTTTCTTTGACGGGTTGACTGGCATCACGATCACCACCGGAGCGATCATCACTCTGGCCATCCTGATGGCTTTCACCGCCAAGGTGGATTGGAACGAGGTTTTCAAACGTGCGCCAAAAGTGGCAAAGGTGCCGCAACCTTCCAAGCTCACTATATGAAAAATGCAGCGCGGGCATATTGCCCGTGTTTTTCTTTAGGCTTAGGGAATTTACGATTGTGTTGGAGGAAGGAAAAGGTTTCAGTGACTATTCATGGGCAGGATGCTCGGGCTACAGTATGAAAAAACGTATCATTGTCATAGAGGATGAACCTTCTATTCTTGATAACATTCTCTATTCTTTGGAGAGTGATGGTTTTGAAGTCTGCGGGTGCCCGACGGGGGGGGAGGGAGAAGATGAATTCAATCTGAATGGAGCGGATCTGATTGTCATGGATGTGGGATTGCCTGATACTTCCGGCTTCGAGCTTTGTCCGCGTATTAGGCAAAGTTCTGACGTGCCGGTGATTTTTCTGACCGCCCGCGCTGAGGAGGTGGATCGGATTGTCGGTCTCGAAATGGGGGCTGATGATTATATGGTGAAACCATTCAGCCCACGAGAACTCAGTGCCCGGGTTAGAGCCGTATTGCGGCGATATCGACCGGAGGACGCCAATGGGACTGAAGCTTCCCGTGGCAGTATTCCCGAAACTTCCGGACTGCCGTTTCAAATTGATGAAGAAAGAGTGAAGGTGACTTATTTTGGTCAGGTTTTGTCTTTGTCATCAACCGAGTTTCGCTTGTTGAGGATTTTGTGTCGGCACCCGGGGCGGGTGTATTCCCGGTCACAGTTGATGGATATTGCCTGGAGCGAACCCGATGCGGCAATGGAGCGAACTGTGGATGCCCACATCAAGAGTCTGCGAGGGAAAATGCGGGAGGTTCGTGAGGAGGTCGATGCCATCGAAACACATCGGGGAATGGGTTACGCTTTGAAGGAAAATTGGTAAAAAATGAGGTAGAAGTTAGGAGGTAGAATGGGCATGAAGGCGCCGGAATTTTATGAATTTGATCATCTCCTTTCTGCTAACCCCTATATCCTGAATCTGACATCATGAGCACCGCTACTCGCAGTTTGATTGGTTTTTTGTTGGTCGTGGCAGCGGCTTTTTATCTTTTGCTCGACAAGTTGATGGAGCGAGTCGAGCGGCAGTATATGGAAGCCGTCGAAGAAACAATGGTGGATACGGTGAATTTGCTTGGGGCACTTGCCGAGCAATCATGGATTGGGAATGAGCATGAATTTCACTCCCTGGGACAGATGTTCATTGATGCCCACCAGCGTGATTTTGAGGCGAAAATTTACCAGGTCATTAAGAGTGAGGTGAAGATGAATGTCTATATCACCGATGCCAGGGGGGTGGTGGTTTTTGATTCCCGTCAGCCATCCCATGTGGGGCAGGACTATCTGGCTTGGCGCGATGTGAGTCTTGCTTTGCAGGGGGAATATGGTGCACGCTCCAGTCGCGTGGTGGAAGAGAACGATGATTCTTCTATTTTGTATATTGCAGTTCCGCTGCGGCATGAGGGCGAGATTGTGGGCAGTCTGACATTGATCAAACCGCAGGACAGTGTGTTTGCTTTTCGAGATGAAACACGCAAGGAGATTCTGAGAAACGGTACACTTGCTCTGTTGGGTACAGGTTTGGCAGCGCTGTTGGTTTCACTGTGGATATCGCGTCCGATTCGAAAATTAACGGATTACGCCAGGGCAGTGCACCGTGGGGAGAGGGTGCTGCGGCCGAAATTGGCGACCCCGGAAATGCGCACTCTGGGCAATGCCCTGGAAGAAATGCGAGAGTCGCTGGAGGATCGTAAATATGTTGAGAGCTATGTCCAGACCTTGACCCATGAGATGAAAAGTCCGGTCGCTGCAATTCGCGGGGCTTCCGAACTTTTGCAGGAGGGAGGCAAGGTGCCGCCGGACAAACAACAGCAATTTCTGGATAACATCTGTATCGAAACGGATCGTTTGCAGAAGATTATTGATCGTTTGCTGGCTTTGTCGGCCATTGAAAGTCAGAAGGCTCTGGAGGATCCAAGCAGCTTGTCATTGGCCGATCTGCTTGTCCGGGTTTGTAACAATCTTGAACCCTCCTTGCAGGCAAAGGGACTTCATTTGGAAAAAGATTTTTCGGAGGATTCCAGTCAGCGGCTCAAGGTTTGTGGGGAGGAGTTTTTATTAAAAACGGCTATCGCCAACTTGTTGCAAAATGCGATTGATTTTTCTTCACGTGGATCGACGATCCGGGTAAAATTGCGGCAGAAAAATTCGGAGGAGGGGAGCCAGGTGGTTGTGCTGTCGATTAAAAATGACGGGGCGGAAATTCCGGATTATGCCATGGAGCGGGTGTTCGAGCGTTTCTATTCCCTGCAACATCCGGATACAGGGAAGAAGAGCTCGGGATTGGGTTTGTATTTTGTCAGGGAAGCGGCGGAGTTACATCAAGGAAAAACAAGTTTGCGCAATCGGGAGGATGGTAAGGGAGTGATTGCGGAACTGATGCTGCCGGTGGAGTGAGGACTTAAGAAATCGCCCGATCAAAAATGTTTTTGGTAATTCGCTGTACTCTTGCGTCAGGTCCATGTGGACGTGACCAGTGGGACCATGGCAGCATGTGACCGGGAGGGGAAGCGAGATCTTGACACCAGAAAATGGTTGAAGCGTTGAAGACAAAATTATCCTTGGGGCCGGGGTAGATGGTGGCTTCCCACTGTTGAGGATTCACTCCACCTTGTAGTGCGGTGCCGCCGGCCACGACTTCGAGGCCGGGGATGTCTTTGGGAGAATCCCCATGGTATTCCCATCCGATCAGACCAGGAATACTGTCACCTTTTTTCATGCCGGTGCCTTCGAAAATCCAATGCCCGGGTTTTTGGCAGACCCAATCACCTCCACCATTCACTGGGTCGATGTTGCGGGCTCCCATCAGGTAACCTTCATCGGGGCCTCGGTGAGGGAAGGGGCCTTCGGATTTTTCACGGTCGGTGGCGTATTTGTAATCGCCACCGTAGGGGCCTCCACGAAACATGATGCGATTGGGGCGCTTGCCGTGTTCGCTGGGGCTCATCGGTGTGACCCAGCAAACTGAGTTGCCGGAGAAAAACAGTAGATTGGTTCCGGTGTCACGAAGTTTGACTGCGTTTTCGTAGGCGCGGATATCCCAGTATTCGTCGTGTCCCACACTGAGGAATGCCTTGAAGCGTTCGGGTCGCATGTAGTCGGAATCGAGCGTGTCTGAGTTGGAACAGTAGGTCACATCATACCCCTCTTTTTCCAACCAGTAAGCAAAGGGGAATTCAAAACACAACCACTCACCTGATCCGATCGACTGGGGGTTGTCGTAGATCTGGGAGTACTTGGCGTAGGGACGATCAAAACTGACGTCAGCCCATGGCCCCTGATTTCCTTTTGGGTGAGTGTAGACGGAATAATTGGACGGCCATTTGTTGTAAGCCTGCCAGGTGTTGTCGGAGCACTGCAGCACGATGTCTGCCGGGCGATCATCCTTGACGATGAAAACAACATAACTTTGCCAGTAGCCAAAACCTGATTTGTCGGAGGTGGTGGTCAGGCGTCCGAGATAAACCCCGCTGGGCCAATCGTCCGGGATTTCCAGGCTGACAGAGGCTTTCCATTGACATTCGTGCAGGTGACGGTCGCCGCGTTCGGATTTAGGCGTTGGCTGGGTAATGCCTTTGAAGGGGCCGAGTTTTTTCATCAGACGTGCGCCCGCGCCGTCATAATAACCAGTGCGAAAAATGTCGATGGTGAAATCGGTGGTGGGTTCGCTGCTCACCATGATGTCGATGGAATCTCCGACTGCGACGGATTGTTTGGAGCAGTAGCCTTCGATCAAAGTGGTTCGAAAACCTTTACCTGAATTGGGTCGAACCCGGGTCAACTGCCAATCGGAGGATCCGGCTTTGGCATTTTCGTTTTTGATCAGATCGGGCTGACGCTTGGCTGGGCTTGCAGCAGTGCTGACAGAACGGGCACTTGCGGTGAGCGCAGCAGCTGATGCGGTGGCTTTCAGAAAAGAGCGACGTGATGCAGAGTTTGGGGGGGGCATGGAAGAGTGAGGGGTTAATGGTAAAGAGTGAAATGAAGGTGTTTGTTTAGAACACGATATTCCGTTTTTGTTCGAAACGAGTTGCTTAGGATTGCAGTTTTTCGATGATGGTATCTGCATCAAACACGCAGCCACCCCAGCTTCCACCGCAGGCGTTTTGAAGCGCAGCCCACAGCCGGGTATCATCAGGAACGTCGGCAATGGGTTGCAGGAGCGGGTTGACCTCACGTTGAGCGAGCTCACCATCAGGGCCGGTATAGTCGAGTGTGCCTTCGAGGTTTTTCACATCGATACGGATGCGGATCGGATCACCGTCGCGCAGTTTTCCGATCGGACCGTCTGCCCAGGCTTCCGGAGAAACGTGTCCGATGCAGGCCCCCGTGGACACACCTGAAAAACGTCCGTCGGTAATGAGAGCAACGTTTTTGCCCCATGATAAATGTTTCAAAGCCATGGTGAGTTGGGCGGTCTCGGGCATGCCGCAACCGATCGGACCGTGGCCGATCAGGACGACGACATCGCCTTCGCGGATCCGGTTTTCGTCAGTGGATTTGATCGCGGCGATGGCGGCTGGTTCCGAGGCGAATACCCGGGCGGGGCCTTCGTGCAGGTAAATGCCCTTATCATCGACTTTTGATGGATCGATGGCGGTGCTTTTGATCACCGATCCATCGGGAGAAATGTTGCCGGTGGGGAATGTGACCGTGCTGGTGAGTCCTGCCTTGGCGGCCGCCTTGGGTGACATGATGACTTCATCGGGATCGATACCATCGAGTTCTGTTAGCTTGGCTCGAAGTCGTTGGCGCCGTTCGGATTTCTCCCACCACTCGAGGTTTTCTCCGAGTGTTCGACCGCTGGCAGTCAGAGCGTTTAGTTTCAGTAATCCGGCCTCACGCAAATGCAGCATGACTTCCGGTACACCGCCGGCAAGAAAAACCTGGACGGTGGCGAAAAACTGCGGGCCGTTTGGAAGGGAGTCCACCAGGCGAGGGACCTGCGCATTGACCCGTCTCCAGTCGTCAACCGTGGGGCGTGGCAATTTGGCCGCATGAGCGATGGCCGGCAGATGCATGATGAGATTGGTCGAACCTCCGAAGGCAGCATGGGTAACCATGGCATTTTCGATCGAATCACTGGTCAGGATGTCTTTGGTGGTGATCCCGTTTTTCTCCATGTGCAGCATGGCGAGGGCGGAGCGACGAGAGAGGTCGCGCCAGATATCCGCACCGGATGGACTGAGGGCAGCATGGGGGAGAGTCATTCCGAGGGCTTCGGAGATCACCTGACTGGTTGCTGCGGTGCCGAGAAACTGACAGCCACCTCCCGGTGAGCCGCAGGAGCGGCAGGCCATTTGCGCGGCATCGTTCAGCTCGACTTCGCCGTGCGCAAAGCGAGTGCCAATGGTCTGAATGCGGGCTAGATCTTCGCTGTCTTCACTGAGAAGGGTGACACCTCCCGGAATCAGAATGGTTGGAAAGTCGGGAGTGCCAGCCAGCGCCATCATCATGGCGGGCAGGCCTTTGTCGCAGGTGGCAACACCGATCACTCCTTTGCGAGTCGGCAGAGATCGGATAAGGCGGCGGAATACAGAAGCGGCATCGTTGCGGTAGGGCAGGGAGTCGATCATGCCGGTGGTTCCCTGGGTTCGGCCGTCACAGGGATCGCTGACAAAAGCGGCGAAGGGCACTGCGCCGTTTTCACTTAGAACTTTGGCAGCTTCTTCCATCAATAGACCAACTTCCCAGTGACCAGTGTGGTAGCCGAGGGCGACAGGCGAGCCGTCCTCCTTGCGGATTCCGCCCTGGGTACTGAGAATTAAAAAATCGCCGCCGTTGACTTTGTCTGGTGACCAGCCCATGCCGACGTTCTGGGTCCAGGAAAACAGATTGCCGCTGGGGGAGTTGCCGAGTTGTTCTGCGGTGAAGGGTAAGGCGCCAGACGGACCTTTGGCAGTGGTGCGCAGGGTAAAGATGTCTTCGTCACCGGAATTGAGGATAGCTTCAGGGCTTTTCATGAGTTTGTGGGATGCTGGCAATCAATCGAGTTATCGATCAAGTTAATATTGTGGATAAGGGGCGTAGGATGGAATGCCATTCCGTCCATGCTTGATAGGATGGAATGCCTGGGTAAACGGAATGTCATTCCGTTCTACAATGGAAACATCGAAGTTGTTGCTGAGTTGCATCCGATTAACAAGGGGGGTAAAAGTATCATTCCACCACGTTTTCAAGACAACCAAGTGTATCGATGCGGATGCAGATGCGATCACCTGACTGCAGGGTGAACTCGGAGCCAGGAACCAAGGCTGTGCCGGTCATCAGCAGGGCTCCATCCGGGAATTCATTGTCACGATAGAGAAACTCCGCCAGTTCTTTGAACCCGCGTTTCAATTGGCTGAGATCGGTCTTGGCGTCGAAGGAGGTTTCGCCGTCACGGGTGATATCGATTTGGATACCGGTTTCATTCAGAGGGGGCAGTTCTCCCACACAAAGAGCGGGACCAAGGGAGCAGGATCCGCGATAGACTTTTGCCTGTGGCAGGTAGAGAGGGTTTTCTCCTTCGATGCTGCGTGAACTCATGTCATTGCCGATGGTATAGCCGAAAACCTTGCCCTGGGTATTGATTGCCAGAGTGAGCTCCGGTTCAGGCACATCCCAGGTGGAATCCTTTCGGATGCAAACCTGGTCGAGGTGGCCTCGTGCTCGTTGGGCGGTGGCTTTGAAGAACAGTTCCGGTCGTTCGGCTTCGTAAACCTTGTCGTAAAAAACATCGCCGCCCGAAGATTCAGCTTCTTCCATGCGTGCTTCACGTGAGCGGAAGTAAGTCACGCCCGCTGCCCAGATTTCCTGATTG
>DAOUQC010000087.1 GCA_030625775.1 Verrucomicrobiota bacterium | reverse complement strand
GAGTATTGCGAGCTGGCATGGCATACGTATGAATGCCGAGCAGGTGCTTTCAGGCTTACCTCTTCCCAATGGGCTGCTCACTCCAACCTTGTTGATAAGAGCGGCTGAAAGGATGGGGTTCAAAGTTCGGTTAGTGCGCCGATCACTGCGAAAAATTCCCGGGGCCGTTCTACCGGTGATTCTGATCCTCAAGGGGAACCGGGCCGGAGTTTTACAATCCGAAGAAGATGGAGAAGCCTACTTTCAAGAATCAAGTGGTCTAACTCTTGAAAAATGGAGGATGGTACCAAGCAAAGAGTTGAAAAAAGCTTACAGCGGTTATGCTGTTCTGCTTCGTCCGGTTCATTATGAGGCTGCACCGGAATCGGTAATCGACTCAATGGAAACGGGAAAGGGTCACCTGCGCTGGTTCTGGGGGACAATGTGGAAATTCAAGGCAGAGCTCATTCGCTTGCTTCCGGTCTCAATCCTGATCAATCTTTTTGCGCTGAGCATGCCCCTTTATATCATGACGGTCTATGATCGTGTGGTGCCAAACGGAGCAATGGACACTCTCTGGGTTTTGGCAATCGGAGCTGTAATCGTATTTACTTTCGAATATGGAATGCGTTTGTTGCGTGGTTTTCTCCTCAATCGAACCAGCAAACGTCTTGACGGGGTGCTAGCAAGTGCACTGTTCGATCATCTGATGGCCATGGAAATGAAAGCTCGTCCAATGCAGACAGGAGTCTTGGCGAGCAAAGCCCGTGCCTACGAGGCACTACGCGATTTTTTTACATCAACAACAATGGTGGCCCTCGTGGATGTACCCTTTGCCTTCCTGATGATCGGGGTGATTTTCTATCTGGGTGGATGGGTGGGATGGATTCCCCTCACAGCTACAGCGGTGGCTCTTGCATTTGGCCTGCTGATGCAGTTCCCTCTGCGACGCGCCGTGACCCAAGCCTACCGGGAGGGAATTGAACGGCAATCTTTTCTCACCGAAACAATTAACGGGCTTGAGTCTATCAAGGGAGGAAATGCACAAAATGCTTTCCAGCGGCGGATGGAGAATATGATTCGTGATGCCTCTGATCGAGGAATCCGTTCACACTGGTATTCTCTTTTGGGAACGTCCACGACGACCTGGTTCATGCATCTGACGACCATCGCGCTGGTGATCGCTTGTGTTTATAAAGTCGCCGAGGGAAGTATGACTCTCGGGGGTGTGGTCGCCTGTGTTATCCTGACATCCCGGGCCATGGCTCCGATGACCATGGTGAGTGGCTTGATGACCCGGTTCCAGCAGACTGCAAGTTCTCTCAAAGGTTTGAATCAGGTAATGGCTCTGCCACGTGAATATGGTAGCGGTCGCAAATTTACTGCAAGGGAAACCTTCCAACCGGACTTTGAACTCAAGGATATTGTGATGCGTTATCCTGGCCAACAGCTGCCCAGTCTCAGTAAGATATCTCTCCATATCAAACCCGGAGAGCGCGTTGGCATCATCGGACAGGTTGGGTCGGGCAAGAGTACATTGCTGAAGCTATTGGTGAAACTCTACGAACCAGAAAAAGGAGAAATCCTGCTCGACGGCATGGAACTGCCGCAATACCACCCAGTGATGCTGCGTCGGCGAATTGGTTATTTACCCCAGAATCCAACCATCTTTCATGGAACACTTCGGGAAAATGTCGCGCTCAGTGTTCCGTGGATCAGTGATGCTGCAGTACTTGAAGCTATTCAAATGGCGGGCCTGGCATCGTTCATCAATCATAATCCCCTCGGAATGCATGCACAGGTCGGCGAGCAGGGAGCTTGCCTCTCGGGAGGTCAGCGAGAGGCCATTGCCCTGGCACGCTGCCTACTGAGTAAGCCGGCGTTGTTATTGCTGGATGAACCTACGGCTAGCATGGACGTTAATACTGAGCAGGAAGTGATCGCTAATATAAAATGTTATCTTAACGGAAATCCTGACCGGACTTTGATAATTGCAACCCACAAGCTGCACCTGCTTGATACTGTCGACCGCGTGATCCTGCTGGACCAAGGGAAAGTGATTGCCGACGGCTCCACGGAAAAGGTGATGAATCGACTGCGTCGAATAAAAGGTCTACCTTTGGTCAGACAGAAAGTTGAAAAGAAAAAGGTAGTCGATAATCCTGGGGAAAAACAAAACCCGACCAAGGCATGAAAACAAAAAATGCTGAAAAAAAAGAGGTGAGCTGGTCCCCTGCCGAAATGAAGACACTCTCCAAACCGGTTCAAGTTGCTTCCGAGGGAGCGATACCAGAAGGAGACATCGACTTTGTACAGGATTGCCGCGGGCTTCTTCGTCGTCAAAGTAAAGGTTTGAGGGGCTGTTTACCGTTTATTGCCCTGATAATGGTTGGCGCTCTGCTCTGGTGGGCATCGTGGGCAGAGTTGGAAGAGGTCACCCGTGGCATCGGGAAGGTGATCCCTTCAAAATCCGTCCAGCTGATCCAGAGTCTGGAAGGAGGGATTCTTGAAGAAATATATGTAAAAGAGGGCGAACAGGTACAAGAAGGACAGCCCTTGATTCGCATTCGCGACGCAATTTTTGCAGCAAATTACAAAGAGAATATTGCCCACGGGGATGAATTGATTGCGCGCATTGCACGACTGGAAGCTGAAACTAATGGTTTTAAACCGCTGGATTTCCCAGAAGGCATCCGCTTGGAAGCTGCCAGGATTGAGGAAAAACTTTACCAGAAACGCAAAGCTGACTTTGAAGCAACGGGAAAAGCTCTTCAAAACCTTCTAATTTTGGCAAAACAGGAGGAAAAGCTTATGAAATCAGGCAGAGAATCGAATGCCATCTCTAAAGTCGAGCTGATTCGTGTTCAAAAAGAAGTTATTGATTTGGAAGGGCAACTGGAGGTTCTGACAACCCGAACCCAGCGTGAAGCCATGGAAAGCCTGGACAAAGGCAATGCTGAGTTGATGGCTCTCCAACATGCGATTCAACGTGACAAGGATCGACTTGATCGGACTCTTATCAAGTCCCCGGTGAGGGGGACAGTGAACAAAATCCACATCGATACTGTGGGGCGGGTCATTGCTAGCGGCGTGGACATCATGACGGTCGTTCCTCTGGATGACACCTTGCTTGTAGAAGCTGATATTCGCCCTGGGGACATCGCCTTTATTCACCCTGGTTTGAAAGTGATGGTCAAATTTACTGCCTATGACTTCGCCGTATACGGGGGACTTACCGGCAAGGTGGAGCAGTTGAGTGTTGATACGATCACTGATGAGAAAGGTGAAAGCTTTTACCAGATCAAGATCCGAACCGAGGAAACTACTTTGGGGCAGGATAACCGGGGTCAGGAGTTGAAAATTATTCCCGGTATGGTCACCGAGGTCGATATCGTGACTGGAAAAAAAACAGTCCTAAGTTACTTGCTCAAGCCGCTCACCCGAGCCCGGGAGCGAGCACTCCGGGAGCGATGATCACACCATCATTCCGTCTGCGTCAGATATCCACTTCATCCATGGGCACTGGTTTTGCCACCTCAATCGTGGCGGAACGAACCTGAATATCTTCCTCGATAACCTTATCAAGCAAGTCATGGCCAGCGGCTTCGGCGAGCCCTCCGGGAAGCCATCCCTCTAAATCACCGGAGGCATTAGGCAACTGCTCTGCGTATCGGGCCAGATTGGCCAGATACGTACGGCTTCCAAAAGGAACAAATCCGTCTGCCTGCGAAACAGCAATAATGCAACCGGCAAGCTCCCATCGATCACGCCCCCGATTGTATATAAATGAAGCACCTCCTGAATCGCCATCGACCGCCTGGGCCTCGAAGCCATCCCGGTCAAAGCTCGTGACATAACAATTAGTCTGGAAAGCCTTGGTTGGAATCGGTTTACTCATGATCTCACTGACTGTATTCAGTCCGCCAATGGCACCACGTCGCCCCTCGATACGATAGCCCAGAACTGCGAGAATTTTCTCGCTACTTTTCATCGCCACAGGATTGGCGTCTTGCACCAGACCACTGCCAATCAAGACAACCATGTCATCTTTTTGCGGCTGCCTTGATGCCAAAGGGATCGAGGATAACATCGCCAGAGATGAATCCGGATCTTCAATCTTGATTCGAAAAATTGCCAAATCTGCTTTTATCCCACCGGATTGTTCCAGAATTTGCCAAGTCTTGTAGTCCGGGCGATAAATGGTACCGTCTTGGGCAACAAAAGGATAACACCCAACATGAGCACTGGTGAGAACATAACCGTCGCCAAGATAAACACCTGAGCCCATCCCAATTTTCCCAATATGAGAGGCAAAGGGAAAAACAGCGACTGAAGGAAAACGAGAGGCAAGTTGAGTATTCAAACGGTCGAGACCAATATCAGGCGGATCATTGCTGGAACTCCCCTTACCCTGCCCCTTGCCCTTGCTTGCATCCCCCTCCTGCGCTTGTTGTTTATCCGATGGCTTTTTGCCAGGAGAAACATTCACCACCACTCCCTTTGCTGGTCGGGCGGCGGTCATCCATCCTCCAATGAGGACTATTATCATTAAGCGGCACATAATAAATCAATTCGAACTCAAGTAATTCTATCAAAATAAGGACAGATGGCGAGGACCATATTCAAATATATGCATTTATTGATATTAATTGATCATTTTTTGGCAATAACTGCGAATACCACTCACAAAAGCCTCACAGGGTTGGGGTGCAACGGACACATCCAACTAAAACACACACATGACCTACCAGAATAACTCTGATTCCCATAACACGTTTTAGCAACTCCTTAACGACCGTGGCTCCGAGGCTTTTGCTGAGTGCTCGTTAAAACAAGGTTAAATGCTCTTCCGTTATCCCGGCTGAGCCCTAGCAGCTCTGTGATTACTGTGAGTAACGGCTTGTTCATGCTAATGGATATAAAAGCAAAAGCGTTGCCCCCGCATGGGAAACATCGAATTCGATAATCCACAGGTGCGCGGCGGTGTGGATTTCTATCCCAGTGTTTTGGAAAAAGCTATCCGTAGTGAACAGGCTCTAAACCTTACCATAGTGGAATTGTACGTTCAGGGAGTACCCACCCGCAAAGTCTCTAAAATCATTGAGGAACTCTGCGGCCATTCTGTCAGCTCCACTCAGGCAAACAATTGCGCCGCAAAACTCGATGAACAACTGTAGGCATGGCGCGAGCGACCATTGGGCGATTTATCATATCTTATTATAGATGCGCGCTATGAAAAGGTTCGCCAAGGTGGTGATCTCCTTGATTGTGCGGTGCTTATTGCTATGCGAATAGGCGGGCAAGGCAAACACTCAATCCTCGATATCAGCGTTGCTCTCGGTGAAGCAGAAGTCCACTAGCGGTCATTCTCCTCCAGTCACTTCAATCCTGCGACCTCACCGGTGTATCATTCATTACCAGCAATGCCCTCGAGCGGGCTAATCAGAAAACCAAGCGACGCACCCGTATCACTTCCCTTTTCCCAAACGAAACTTCTCTACTAAGACTCGTTGCAGCTCTCCGCTGTAAGATCGACGATAATTGGAGGACTGGAAAAATCTATCTCAACATGAAAACCACTGGTCTACCCAACACTTGAATTCGTTTTTATAGAAAAATATTTGCGCAGCCGTCTCACATATCATGAAATGTATAATTGTAGTCGGGGTGAGTCAGTTTGTATTGCGATTGAAGAAAGCTCACCAGATCGATCATCTGCTGAACCGTCATTTCATCATTGTGATCCGGCATGATTGACTTGCCTTTGTCATCTCTTAAGGCATCCTGGTAATCAGGGCTTACCACATGGGTCGGATTGATAATCGAAGTCACCAGCTCACCGTAGGTTTTGACACGGTAAACCTTTCCTCCCAAAGGCACTTCAATTCGTGGCCCCTTGGGTGGCATCGGGAAATTGATACCAGATATTTCATGGCAGCGATGGCACTGTAACTGCACAAATGCTGTTTTGCCCTTTTCAATATCACCGTCGGGCAATCGGAATCCTTTAGGAGATTCAGGCTTGGGCTGGCAAGCGGCAAAAAAAGCAGCTACCAAAGTGAAAATTACCAAGGGTATTCCAGGGTGGAGAGAGGCTGACGTTGTTTTCATAGAGGAATCAGAGGGTTATCTAGCACAACGCTAAGCGATTCAGAAGCGGACCGCTATCGGGAACACCACCTAATGCATCGTACGGGATATTCGTACCCTACGGATTCCAGCGATCAGCCTGAACGAGTGACGCCGCAGCACCTATTTCGTAACAGCAACCGAACAGATCACTTCAGTGCCTGATTTTCTCCGACGGTTGATTATCAGGGAAGCATTGATCTTGCGGGCGCGGTAGTGCATGGTTTTGAGGCCCAGGTTCCCGGTGTCAGGCCCTTCAAAATCGAAGCCCGCGCCATCATCCATAATTTTAAGAATTGTCCGGCCTTTTTTTTGTGCCAGGGAAATGGTAATGTAATTGGCCTTGCTGTGTTTGATTGCGTTGTTGAAAGCTTCCTGGGCAATGCGGTAAAGGTGGTTCACTGTCGGAGGATCGTTAATGAGAACCGGTGACTGGCAATGAAATCGCAGTTGAACATCTGAAATCGCATGTGCTTCGGAAATCAGCGACTGAAGTGCATTCATCAGGTCTTCAGGTTTGGAGCCCGTTGGATGCAAGCCTCTAGCGATTCCTCGAGTTTGTTTGATGGCGTTGCGGACCAGTTTTGAGATAATTGTAACTTCTTCCGCTTGAGGGAAATTCTGGGCAACACACTCGTTGGACAACGCTTTAATCCGGTAGTCGATACCTGTGAGCAGTGAGCCCAGACCATCGTGAAGGTCCTGAGCAGTGTTCCTCCGCTCTTCCTCTGTGGCCCTGATGACTTCCTGTTCCAGTTTGACCCGTCGAGTGACATCGTTGCCCGTGCGGAGTAGGCCAATAATGGTGCCTCTCTCATCAACCAAGGGTGAACTACGCCATTCGACCAGACGTTCATGCCCCTGTTTGGTTAATAAGGAGCTGATTTTTCCCCTCATAGGCTTCCCTGCGAGTGCTCGTTTAAAAATACCCCTGGCTCTATTGCTGTTTTCAGACGGAAGAAAAGTTGTGAACCATTCACATCCCTCGACCTCATCAAGTCGCCACCCTGAAATTTTTTCAAAGTAGGGATTGAAGCGGACAATTCGGCCTTTTGTATCGAGGATAAGGATAGCCGTTTGAGCAGTCTGGACAATTTTATCGTTGAACTCATGTTCGCTGCGCAAAGATTTTTCGGCGGCTTTGCGATCGCTGATGTCACTGATGATGCCAGTAAAAAAACCCAGGTGTTCAACTTCGCTAACTGAAAGATCTGCAGGAAAGCTCGAGCCATCCTTGCGACGCGCAAGCACCTCCAGCTTACTACCGATGACCTTTTTATTTCCAGTTAGATGGTAGCGCCGGATGTATTCATCGTAACACTCCCGGTCAGGCGAGGGTATGAGAATTTTGACATTCTGCCCTTCAATTTCTCCCTTACTGTAGCCAAAAAGTTCTTCGGTGGCCGAATTGGCGCCAACAATAATTCCTTTTTGATTGATGGTGATGATGGCGTCCATTGCTGCATCGAGGACCGCCTTGTTGATTTTCTCACTTTTCCACAACTCCTCTTCAGCAAGTTTACGTGGGGTAATATTAAAACACACACCTATGGCTCGGTCAGGTTTGCTGCCTTTTTCACAAACAAATTGTCCGCGGGTACCAAGCCAACGGATTTCGCTATCAGAAAGGCAGAGCCGGAATTCGTGATGATAGGAACTTGCATGATCACGTGCTTCCTCGGTTTTTTGCCTCAATAACATTTCGTCATCAGGATGAATGGACTTAAACGCGATTTCGATATCGAGTGAGGTCGTGGAGGCTCCTAGTCCAAACAGCTCTGCCATTGGGGCATCGAAAGTCACCAATCCAGTATTCAAATCCCAGTTCCAACAACCCATTTCCGCAGCTTCAAATGCCAGTTGCCTCAACTGAACATCATCCGAAAGCATACCTTGTGAAGAACTGGCAACACCTTTCCGAGTCGATTTTTTTTTCATTGTTTTGGAAGGCAATTGAAACTGTCTGGTAATTTAATAAACGGACGGAAGGACGGAGGCAAGTTTATAGAGAAATAGGTATATCTATGAAGGCAGTGAGCGAATAAGATCAGATCGTTAATTATAGGCATGAATAGCCATTCGCGCTTCAAAGGGCCTGCCGATTTAGGATAGTACCAGCATTGCTTTTAGCCTCATCAGCAGATAAAGTTCCAAAGAGAGAGGTGGAGAAAGAAATGAAACGAATACTCATTGTCGATGATCACCCCATTGTGCGCGAGGGAATGGCTCGCCTCTTGGAATCAGAGCCCGATATTGAGATTTGTGGTGGTGTAGGAACGGTCAGGGAGGCACTCGAAATGGTGGCGAAAGAAGAGCCTGACCTGGTACTGTCCGATATGACTTTGACTGATCGCAGCGGTCTCGAACTGATTAAGGATCTTAAAGCCCTGCATCCGGATGTTCCTGTTCTGGTGATTTCAATGCATGACGAAAAACTTTATGCCGAGCGTGTGCTGCGTGCAGGGGGGCGAGGCTATGTCATGAAAGAAACGGCCTCCGATCATCTACTGGTGGCTATCCAACGTGTGCTTCAAGGAGAAATTTACCTGAGTGGGCAGGCATCACAACGGCTTGCCGAAAGCTTCTCGGGGCACAAAAAAACAAGCTCAGAGACACCTATCAAAAGGCTCACTGATCGCGAATTTGAAGTATTTCAGCTTATAGGGCTTGGAAAGGGAACCAGTGAAGTGGGAGAGCAACTTTGCATCAGTCCCCGTACCGTAGACGCCCACCGCGCGCACATTAAGGAAAAACTCGGGCTGAAGAATGGCAACGAACTGCTGCGCTTTGCCGTTAGATGGGTGGAGAGTGGGGAGAACTAGTTCCCTGACAGGGCCGCTTGCTCCATCATGAAGTTTCCCCAAGAAAAATGCCTGATGATTTTATTTTTCAAGATCCTTGAACAGTGGGCTTGTATTTTAGCGCCTCAATAATAACATCGCCGACAGAAAGAGGACTCCATGAGCGACGACGTAAATCCCCATCAGGCCGAAGAAGACGAACGCAATGCGGATATCCGGATCTACGTGAACGGAAAATTAAAAGATCGCAATGATGCACAGGTTTCAGTTTACGACTCTGGTTTCATGTTGGGAGATGGCATCTGGGAGGGCATGCGGCTGTATAATGGTAAATGGGCTTTTCTGGATGCACACATCGACAGACTATTCGAGGCGGCGCTGGCAATCGATCTGGATATCGGAATGGATCGACAAGGAGTGATCGATGCTCTGGAAACTACGCGCAGGGCCAATAACATGATTAATGATGTTCACGTTCGCTTGATGGTGACCCGAGGTGTGAAGGTCAAACCATTTCAGCATCCCTCACTGTCACGATCGGGTCCGACGATGGTGATTATCTGTGAACATTCCAAACCTGTCACCCCGAATGGCATTCGTTTAGCGACAGTGGCGCATCAGCGGGGTTTGCCGATGACTCAGGATCCAAAATTGAACTCCCATTCAAAACTGAATTGCATACTCGCCTGCATCGCTGCTGAAAAAGCCGGAGCAGACGAAGCTCTGATGCTGGATGTCCATGGTTTTGTGAACACCACCAACTCCTGTAATTTTTTTATCGTGCGCAAAGGCGAGCTTTGGACATCAACTGGAGACTACTGCATGAACGGAATCACCAGACAGAAAGTGATCGATGTGTGTCGCATCGAAGGCATTCCGGTTTTCGAACGAAATTTCTCACTGGTGGATACTTATGGTGCTGACGAGGCTTTTTTGACAGGAACTTTCGGAGCTCAAACTCCTGTGTGTGAAATTGACGGTCGCAAAATTGGCAGTAAGGGGCCAGGTCCGGTGACTGCCCGGATTCGTGAGTTGTATGCAGACCTGGTGAAAAGGAATACTGAATGAGAATCGCGATGTGGTCTGGCCCGCGGAATCTTTCCACCGCGATGATGTATGCCTTTGGCGCGCGTAATGATTGCGCCGTGTGGGACGAGCCATTTTATGCGGCTTATTTGGCAGCTACAGGCCTAGATCACCCGATGAAGGAAGAGATCCTGGAGCAATGGGATCAGGATGCGAATCTCGTAGCGGTGCGTTGCCTAAGCACCATACCCGATGGAAAAAGTGTGTTTTACCAGAAACAAATGACCCATCATATGATCCCTGCCTTTGATCGATCGTGGATGAAGCAGGTGACGAATATTTTTCTTATTCGAGATCCTACACGAGTGATTGCCAGCTATCTTTTTAAACGTGAGAACCCGACGCTCGAAGACCTCGGCTTCAAACAGCAGGCAGAAATATTCGAGCAGGTCGCCGAGCAAAATAAAAAGATCCCCATCGTGATGGATAGCACGGATATTTTATCTGACCCGGAGAAAATGCTGAATAAATTATGTGCCTGCATCGGCTTGGATTTTCAATCCTCCATGCTCTCCTGGCCGAAAGGCGGCCATAAAGGAGATGGACCATGGGCGCCGCATTGGTATCATTCAGCATGGGACTCCACTGGTTTTGGAAAGCCTGCAGGAAATGTGCCTCAAATTCCCGATGATTCTGAAGCTTTGCTGAAAATGGCGCAGCCTTTTTATGATATGATGGCCAAACACAAGCTATAAATACCTGATAAGCGCATTCTCCGTGACTTGCCGCGAGGAGAACTATTTTTCAAAAGGTTTTTCTCTCCTCAAATTTTTCTACTTTAGGAAACGGCATCTTTTCTCCGAACCGATCATAATAGCGAAGATTTATTTCCCCCCAGGGGTGGCGTGACACGACTCGGCTCACATTGTTTTTCAGCCACTGAATCCGGGTGACGCTACCATCATAACGCGACGCAACTACCCTCCCCTTTTCGTCATAACGGACCATATCATCTTTGTCTTTCACTAGAGATTGTGGAATCCCTCCTTTTCTCAAGTGCCAGGTGACACCTCCTTCCCTCACCTGACGCAACAAGTTGCCTTCAGCGTCATAAAACGCCTCATAAAAAACCTCTGAACTATTCCCGCTGACCCCCCTGCGAATTCGTTCACGCTTACTCACCAGATTAAACACAGGCCCACGAGTGTTAATGTAGTAGGTTCGGATAATCTCACCATTGGATTTTTCGACATCAGAGTAGCCCGCATCTTCATCATGTGTAAACAGCTCCCAGCTTCCGTTTTCGAAACTTTGGGTTACGGAGTAAATACCAGTGACTGTTCGCTCCCTTCTTTTACTTTCCACATCACTGCTCCGTTGGAGTGGGGAGATCCGGTAATTGACCTTGTCTGCGCTGATTAGTTGCTGGGTTTGTTTGTTCCAGATGAAATCCATTATGTCATCCTGGTATCTCATCTGCATTTTAATATCATCACTGCCCGGGATATCAGAGTAGTTCAACTGGGTTTCCGCTCCGTTGGGCCAGGCAATCGTTTTGAGAGTGTATAGTGGTGGAAGGCTGGCCGGATGAAGCGCCGTATCATTGGAAATAGGATGCACTTGAAATTCCAGTTCATACCGCCCGCGGGCCGTGGTGAATATACTCTTTGTATCACTCGTTTTGTTAATTGAACAAACCACTGCCCCGCTGCTAGTACGAATTGTTTTACAAAGATCCCCCTCATACTCCAAAATCAGTTGAATGCCTTTCGGACTTTTCATACGATTCAAGCGGCCTTCATGATATTCCATCTTAAACCCTTCCTGGGTTTCCCTGATGTATTTATCGCCCCCCAGCTTGCGAACGCTATTCTTCCCGTTCAGCGACACATAGCGATCGGGCTCTGCTGGCAAACGATACATATAAACTGTAGACCCACCCATAGTAGTGGCTTCGAGATAATAATCGTGATCAATCAGAGAAGCTTCCAACATCGGCACAAAAAAACCTTTGCCGAGAAAGGGGGATTCGTAATCCGAATAGGAGGAATACTGGAAATAAAAATTATAGCTCTCGTCCCGGGAAAACTCCACTACCCCGAGATGACCACTGAATTTTAAATTGCCGTAGCAGTTGGCGTATCCAATCGTATCGTTTGGCTTGGAAAACTCCCCAGCTGATAGCCAACCCGGATTGGCGAAAGCCAGACCCATAACAAAAAAAATAGAGCTGAGATTGCGAAACATAATCCTAAGAAGAGCTTACCAACGAATAGTTTCCCCACCAAAAAAAAGGACTTCTGAAACAGAAGTCCTTTCCCACGGAATATAACAAAAGTTTTGCTAAAAATCGATTCCGTGAATCGTATTTTACTTATTCGTTATGGCCCTTGCCTTTTGGTTTTTTCTCACCTTGAGCATTCCCATTGTCTTTATCGTTCCCGTTGTTTCCATTATTGGGATTTCCACCTTTACCTTGGCCGTTATTCCCCTGTTCATTTGGTCCGGGAGCAACGACTGCGTTGCCATCAGTATCGTTTTGCGCAAACGCCGAAGAGTTTGCGGCAAGGCCGATGGCAAAAATTCCAAGTAAGACTGCGATGATTTTCATAAGGATATTTGTTGATGTTGTTTGTCAGAACTATTGATTTTCAGACGGAGCTAACAGCTTTACCCAGTTTCCCAAATAAAGTTTTTTACCTTTTTTTAGCTCCAAATTCCAACCAAAACTATCCTCCGCACAAGCGTAACGAATCGTCTTGGCCACTGAATCTTTTCTGAATGAGCCCAGAATAATGCGTTTTGAGCGAATTTGTCCAGACTTTTTTAACATTCTTAAAGAATTCAAAACAATAAGCTCACCCTGGAAATCAAAATTTTCAGGGAAATCGGGGAAATTTCCCGATAAAATAAGGCGCTTGATGCCTATGGGCACAGTGTTTTCGGGCAATTTGTCGGCAATCATCCAGCTGGAGGAAAAATTCTCACGCAGGAGGATTCCATAGTGCTGGCCGAGAATTTTCTCATCGGGTTTCAGTAGGAAATTCTGGGGAGGCTGCTCTCCCAGCATCACATTTTCTCCATCATAAAAAACCACAATATCCGGTTTGCCTGCCATCCCCACCAGCGCAGTTATGGCAAGCACGCCAAGAGTGATCGTGCCCATGATGATCGAATCGCTTCGCAGACCTCTCCAAGCAACTCCTTTTGCTTTCAGAATCCACACTGGAAAAAGCATCCATAACAAAACCCCCACCGGCAGGATCCACAACTGCCACGACTCAGCAACAGAACTGAAAAACATACTGACGGCAAACGAGGCCCACACACCAGAGGCAATTCCGGCGCTACGACGATTCATTTTACTCTCTGCCCCAAGTGACCGGCCAAACACAATGGCAAATAACAATCCCCAGCCAAACAGATAAGCAAAACGAGCAATCCAGCCAAACTCAACCAACCAGGTAAGATGGCTGTTCACCAGAGTACGGTACTGGTAGCGAGTTTCGGTGGGCTGATACCACTGCATCCAGGCTATTCCCGCATTCCCTATTCCCCAACCCCGGGGAGCATCCACCATCATCCGGGGAACATCTTTCCAGATACGTAGACGATTGGTGATGGATCGATCTTCATCTTCCGGCAATACCCCCTGAGCGTAGCGGCTCGCTGCATTTATTTGCGGAAGAGCAGCATAAATCGACAAAACAGCGAGCAAAGCTATGCCACAAAGCAGCTCTCTACGTGGCGGCAGCGTAAATCGGCCTCCTGTCCTCGCTGCCCAGAAAGCAAACTGACCAACCACAGCAGCGAGAATACCACCCCGCGAATAAGTGTGGATCAAACAAATCCCCAGCCCGAGAAAAACACCCGCAAATAAGAACAGCCCCCACTTTTTATTCCTCACATAGCGAAACAGGTGGGCAAGAACCATCAGACAGGCAATCAGGGCTGCCGTTTTATTGGGATTGCCGAGTCCCCAATCCAGACGCAAATGCTCTCCGTGAAAAAACTCCACTCTCAGCCTCCTCTCTTGGAAAAATTAGGATTCGTGATCACTCTGAAATAGATCCCCAAGCCTCGGCAAGCTTCCGACTGGGTAACAGAACTGCTTGTGATTTTGGAATCCACGCCCCCTTCTTGGCTGGCACTACCAGGCCATTGACGTAGTCAGCGATGTAGGCTTGAGCCGGGTCTGCTTTCCCTGTCAGGGAATATTCGAAAAAATCCAGTGACAACTCCTGGAGGTTGGTGAGGCCGGTATAAGCAATTTCGGGATCGTATTCCTCCGGCGCACTGGCACGGGTATAGCCTTTCAGGATCATCCGATAGCCCATCTCCTTGCTTTGCCGGTAAAAACGCTGTGCGGCAATGTAAGCAGGCTCATCTGCATGACTGGTCACCAGCCATTGAACTGACTTCCCTCCTGAAGTAGGCACGTCGTAACTGCCTCCATAGTGGACATGTACAGCTTTGAAGTGTTGCGCTTGGCGCAAAGCCATGCGGTGGGCGTACTGGGCACCCCCACAGGTGCCATAAAGCAACCAGTCCCTTACGGGCAGTTTGTATTTTTTAGTAAAACGCTCAATGGCTCTCGACAAATCCCGGGCCAGCCCATCGAGCTTTTTATTCTGGGCGGCTGCATCGCGGGCGGAAAGCATATCGCTATTTTTAGTGCGATCCCAACCTCTCCCCGGCGGGCCAAAACCCACTGTCGCCAGATCGTGTTCATCGGCGAACTGGAGAAGATACCCGTAATGCCTTGATTTGTCCCCCATATGAACGGCAAGCCCTCTCCCCCCGGGTGGGCAAATCGCTATTACCCCTTTAACCTGGTCAACTCCCGATGAAGGGTAGCGCAGGTAGAAAGTGATATCCGCACTCCCCTTCTGGCGCGTTGAATAGCTTTCCTTTATAATTCCAGTAGGCAGCTCTTCTTTTGTTCGCTGGGCAAAACCCGGGCTTGAAAAGCAGCTCATCAATAAAAAAGAGAAAATAAAGTATTTCATAACAAAGATAGAATAGTCTAGGATATGGCTCAATGACAAGAGCGATTCTTGATTATGCAGGGAAGACTCTCCTTGAAGCAAGGGTAAATCAGGTATGACTACTGCTAATAAACGAGAAGAATGAAAACCATCATCCAGATTTCCATTCTCTTACTCGCGATTTTAGTTGGGTCGCTATGGCAAATTTTCAAGCCACAAATTCATGATTTTTTTAAATTGCCTGTATCGCTAGCGGTGACTGAGCAAGCTGAACCGCTTACAGTGAGCGATCAAGTGAGTGACCAAACACGTCCAGAGCTGGTAGCCCCCCCCACTCATCTCCCCTCAAAAACACAAATAAACAAGGTGAAAGCCTCCCCTCTCCCTCCAAAAATAAAGCTCGCTGAAACAGATCCGGACCCCGTCGATATGCCTTCCCTCGCCGAGCCCCCCCTCCCCACCACCGAAGAGGCTATCAAAAAACAGCAAGCTCATATCCAGCGTATCGTCCTGAAGCGTTATCCTGATATTCCAAAAATTCCTTTTTCTGAAAAATATCCATCGCTGGATAAATTGCCCGGCAGCACTTTCCCCAAGCGAATTCAAATTGCCCAGGAGTTGAATTTCAAACTCACTCAAGGGGAAAAAACCGTCGGCCTCAGTGTCGTCAAAGCGAACGGCTTTGTCCACCCTCGTCGAATCGAAGGGGCAAACATTGAAGTATCCAGTCTGGCCAATGATCAAATGCTTGAAACCCTGCCATTGTCCCAAACTGACTTTGCCGCCGTGATCAAGGCCAACTATGATGCGGGGTTGGAGCGAGCAATCGTCAGGCTTGAAAAAATGCGTGCAGCTGACAAAGCTGAAATACTCAAGAATCCAACTTTATATCAAAGCCTGATCGATGAAGGCAATGTGTGGCATGACCCGGAAGCCGACCAATTTGACTATGTGAAGTTGTCAGCCAAACAAAAACTGGCGGGCAGCCCCTACAAACCGGTAGCTTTTTTCTCGAATGGGGATGTCCGTGTCTCTGAAGAAGGCCCATACTCGGGAGTTTACTTTGTGATCATTGTTTTGCTCGAAGGGGATGATATAGGATTTGGCCCCTACCACTGGCATATGAAGTGCTTGCTTCGCAATGGACAAATTGTCGGCTGGTTGGGAATCCCTGGAAAATCAGCTGGCACTGGTTCCTGAAAGATTCACGAAATCCGAACGCCGGATAAAGCACTATTTTTTATCGGTTTTTTCAGAGTGCTCAATGTACTTACGCTTGCCTACATCCTGCAATGCCCACAAGTCAAATACGTTCACTGATGGCAAAAAACCGCTTTCCACGCCAAGCTCATTCCCTGCTGTAGCTGCCTTGTCTATACGCAGTTTTTTTGTTTTAAGATCAACTGTCACTCCATCATTTTTTGAAATCGCTTTCAAGCTTTTGCTGTCTGTAGCAAGACGCAGCCGTAGCAGCTCCCTGAAATAAGGAAGGATCACACCCAGTGTACTGGCTGTTCCGTGCCCAAACTCATCTTCCATCCAGCACCACGGCGCCCCCTGTTTGCGATGGCTTTCGAATAAAGAACGAATTTCTTTCCTCCTCCTTGCCAGATCCTGTTCCCCGGAAACAAGCAGCCCCGGAACCTGGTAAGTTCCTGTGATGGGCTCGGGATAATAATATCCCCCCTTGGCTGCAGCGAAGCCGATCATTCGTTTCGGATTGTAGCAACTAAAACCATAGGCAAACTGACCGCCGGCCGAATGACCGTAAATCAACAAAGGCAGATCCTCGAGAGAATGTGCCGGATCCATTGCATCAAATTGCTCGATTGCCGCTTCCAGCGCCGCCCCCGAGCCATACTGTGCTGCTGCATAATGAACATAATTTTTAATTTCATCAGGGCTTTCCTCGGGTAAAGCTTTGTAGCTGCAGGCAACTATTGCCCCCTCGGTTGACTCGGCAAAAGCCAGCCATTGTTGGTGTTGGAGGAATCGATTACCATTGCCATTAAATCCCGGCACCAGCACAAGAATGTAACGCAGTTTACTGATTTTTTGAGCTGCCAGATAGGTGAAGCTGGCTCCAATAAAATTATCTCCATCCTTAGCCACTATGTTTACAGTGCTCTGTGTTTCTGCATGAAGAAGAGCGCCTGCCAACATGAAAATCTGAGTGAACACCATCACTCCAATGCCTGTCTTGCAAAATTTCATGTAATCCTAAATCACTAAAAAAGAACGGCAAAGCACAGCCATTCACTCGCCTTTTTGCTCTACCTGCATTTTTTCAGAGCCACCGGAATCAGGCTCTACAGATTTGTTAATCTGATAAAAAAGCATGCCGAAACCAACAAAAACAGGCATTACCAAAGTGGCTAACAGCAGAGACACCCCACCAATAATTTTACGCTGTGACAAAACCTCTATGCTAAGGATCAGCGCAGCTACAAAAAAGGCAAAATGGATATAGAATGGCCACGAGCCCCCTATCAAAACGATGAAACCGACAAGGAAACAAGCCCATCCACCAATGCTCGCCCCTTGCTGAAGTATGCTTTTAGACACCTTCGAAAATACACCGGGCGAAAGAGGTTTCAGTTGCTGGGCAGGAGCACGGGCAAAATCTGGAGGTGGCAATGGAGGGTCAAGGTGAGGTGTGCCTGATGTTGATGGAGGAGCAGGAAGGTGAGGTGTACCTGATGCCGATGGAGGTGGTGGAAGGTGGGGTGTGCCCGATGTAGGTGGGGATGGAAGATGAGGCGTGCCTGATATTGGCGCAGAAGGATTAACGTTTACTGGTGAGGATGTCGTGATAGCTAAAATAGTGCATAGGGGACGCCATTCTTCGAGACCTTCACGCCTCGCCAAATCAAGCTGATTGATGTCCCCGGAAGCGACAGCATTTTGCAAATACTCCTCAGTATAAGGACCTGTTTGCTGGCCATTTTGTTGCAGGTAGATTTCCATTATTGCAGGCATTATAAAATCGGGCGCAGCAAACGTCGATAATTTTCGCCAAGAATCAGAGTTTTATCTTTTTCGGAGATCCCGGCGCCGATTACTTTCCCCAATTCCGTCCCGAGTGAGCGTGAGGGCAAATGACTGCCGAAAATAATACGCTCTGCTCCGAGCTCACGCACACCCATCTCGATGAAACCAGCGGTTGCGTCGAAACCAGAGGTCTCGATAAGGATATTCGGTGAATCCTGAACCGCTCGGATACCGCGCTCCCATTCACCTCCGGCGTGGGCGCAGATGAACTGCTGGTCGGGAAACCTGGCAGCGAGGTCGACCAATTCAGAGGGCGTCGACATAGTAGGGCTGGATTTGCCGCCGGTGATGAACCAGGTGTGCTGCATGATAACGCCTTTAAGTTCGGCAATGCGTTTCACCAGCGGCTCGTAGTTGGGGTGGGTGCAGGGCTGTGAACCGCGGCCACCACTGGCAAAATAAACACCAAGCATCGGGCCGTCACGCAGCCAGCGATTGAGAGCATCCAGTGAGGCGGCCACGTCATCCACATTCAGTTGGATCATCCCGATCAGAAGTTTTGGCCAGCGCTCGAGCGGTTTTAATATTATCTCAGGTCGGGCCTGGGCCGCCTTTTCAAATTCGCTGTCGCCGGTGGTTCCGATGCCGACATGGGAAAAATAACAGAGCTTCTCGAATTCGCCCAGTTTGATCGTTGGCAGGGTTCGTTCGATGTCGGCAATTGTCCGGCTGCTGCCGTCCCCTCCCGGTTTGGAATAGGATGGCAGGAAATAGGAATCCCAGATGCGGTATTTTTTCAAGTGCTCGGGGGAAGGCAGTCCAAGCTGGCCGAAGGAGGTGTTCATCAAGCGGGGATTTTCAAGGACTGCTCTGCATTTGCCCGCAGAACTTCTCGCAATTCGGTATCAGTGAGTCGTGCTTCAGCAACACGGATCAGAGCGGCTTCGGGAATGAGGAAAGGTGAGTGGGAACCAAACATCACGCGACCCGGCGGAAGGCTGCGAAGCAGTTTCGACACGCCATCTGTGGCGTCAGCCCGGGCGGTGTCAAAGCTCAGGCCAGGGGTTTCTGCCAGTCCGGCCAACAGTGCTGAGCGCGGACGCCAGTTGAGAAGTTGCACTTTGGCTGCGGGAATTTTCTCCATTAGTTTCGGAAGCGGCGTGAGATCAACATCCTCTGTGTGGATCATGGGGTGCTGGGTACGAATGTCCTCCATCGTCACTGCAATTTGAACCAGTAAATTCGAGGCAGCCGCCAATTCCAGTAATTGGGTGAGCCGTGGGTCAGCAAGTGTGTAGCCGTGATAGTTCGGCTGCAGCCGGATCCCTGGCATCTGGTGTATTTCTATGCAATCACGCAGATCGTTTTTCCAGTTCGGCAGCTCAGGGTTAATCGAACCGATGGGGATCAATTCTGCATGCAAGGCGCAGGCATCAGCCAGTCGTTGATTCACCTCGGTGAGATCGCGTTGCAATAATCCCTCATAACTACCTGCCCAAGCCTGACCGATATTCAGTGAGCGTAATTTTTTGAGAAGTGCATTTATGCTATCAAGCGGCAAACGGCG
>DAOUQC010000144.1 GCA_030625775.1 Verrucomicrobiota bacterium | reverse complement strand
GAAAGGATCGGCCGTAGGCTTCTTCGATGGTGCCGCGCTGGGTGGCCATGAAATCACCGAGCGCGCGGGTGCGGAATCGCTGGGTGAAATAATGCAGGGCGGGGTATTGATCGCGCGCGGTTTGTGCGACGGGTTTCACTTTGTCCCAACTGGATACGAGCAGGTCTTCCGGGGTCTTGCTGAGTTTTTTCAGCCAGGTCTGAAAGGCCTTGAGGTAGCTCGGGTCTTTGGCGACAAAAGCGGAGGGTTGCCCGGTGGGTTCGTCGGTGAGAAAACAGTAAACCACGTCATCGAGTTTTTTTCCTTCTTCATGAAAAATTTTCACCCGGCCGGCGATGTTTTTTTCCATCCGTTCGATGTCAGGATTGCAGAACGAGCCGTCTTTCATCAGCCAGATGCCACCGTCAAGGTAGGATTTTTTCCCATTCGAAAATCCAAAATAGTCGAGGGTCTTCCATTCGCGATCGATGACAGTCTGATCCGGCAGAGTGCCATAACCACCAATCTGGACGCTGACAAAAAACGGAAAGTCCTGCGGTTTTTTTCCAATCGTCGGCCAGGGATAATTGTCAGCGCGCTTGCCGGTTGCTTCGGCGAACTCGCTGTCCCGTTTGAGGCGGCCGCGGTATTCGGCGGTGGTCAGGTTGGGCGGTGCGACGATGACCAGTCCGTTCGGAGTGCTGTCGACGTCCATGGTGCGGACGATGGATTGTGCGTCGGGTGTAGACGCAAATTCAAACTTCGCTTTCAAACGCGGAGCCCATTCGTGGTAGGTGTAACGGGCGGTGATATTGAGGATGGCGCCGTTGTCCTGATAGAGCATCGGGGTGATGTTGCACCAGGGAGTTTGTTCTCCATTGCTGAGCAGTTGATCGTTCTGTGGCCGTAGCCCCGCTTGGGTTCCGGCTTTGGAAAGACTGTAGTGTCCGTACCAGGGCGCACGGTGGTGGTCGGCAAAAATGTGGATCTGTAGCGGTTTTTCATAGACTTCACCGAGCGTCACACGCAGCCAGGTTTGGGGCCCGTAAGCAAGGTGGTCGGGGATCAGCTCTTTGTCGGTGGTGAGCAGGAGGCAGTCGACGTGACGCACGTAGCCGATGCTGTTTTTATTTTGGTCTTTGCCGAGGGTCAGGGTGATGTTGCCGGCAGGCAAATCGGCGTCGATGTAATCCCAGAGGTAAGACCAGTCTTTGGTTTCGGCATGGGTGCTGCCATCAAATTTTTTACTCGCCAGTTTACGGTCGTTTTGTGACAGGTTTAATTGGAAGGGGCCGCGCCAACGTGAGTGATAGTTGTGGCGCACCCAGATGCGGTACTTGCCAGCTTCCTTGAGCTTGAGTGTTTTGGTGGCGGTGGAGTTTTTGGCACCCGAGGCACCGTGAAGCGTTTTGGCAAGCGAGGCTGGGCGGGTTTGGGGATTGTTTGCGATCGTCCAACCGTCTCCCGAGGGAGTGAAGGTCTCCGCTTCGATGAAAACTGTCTCGGCGGAGAGGAAGGTGGCCAATAATGCTATGAAGGCAGTCAGAGGGGGAGTTTTCATTGAGTAGATTGGATAAACAGGAGGGGTGTTTTTAGTAAAGGGCAATGCCATTGCGGTTATTTGAGTGTTATGTTGGCGCTCGTGTTAAAGGTGGGTCGATTCTGGCAGAGAGGGGTGTATTGGGGCGCTCAATCAAGTCACGGATTGGCAATCCGTATTACCTCGTGGGTGAACAGAAAGCGAATCTTGATTCCGAGGGTTGAATCTGGCATTAGAGAGGTTCCATGAAAACTCACAATAAAAAAGTTCTCTATATTTCCACAGCTGTTTGCACGGTATTGATGCTGTTGAGCTCTTGCGTGAGTGATGGGGTTGGTGCGTCGGGGCAGGGAGTGGCTTCATCTGCGACAGGTGGAGGAAAAGGCATTCATGTGAGCCGCGCGGATGCCAATGCCATTGGGCGGAAGATCTGGCAGAATGAATGTGGTGGATCGGTCTCCGGTTTGACTTCGTGGAACTCGGGTGAGGATTTCCCCTCGCTTGGAATCGGGCATTTTATCTGGTATGTGGCAGGCCGCCGCGGGCCTTTTGAAGAAAGTTTTCCGCAGTTGATCAGCTATATGAAACAACGGAGTGTGGTCATGCCGGGCTGGCTGGCGGGACAAAAGGGCAGCCCGTGGAAATCGCGGTCGGAATTCCAGGCGCAGGTGAACTCGCCTCGGATGAGAGAACTGCGGGCTTTTCTGTCGCAGACGGTGGCGGTGCAGACGGATTTCATTGTGCTGCGCTTGGAGCGTTCCCTGCCGAAGATGATTTCGGCTACGTCAGGCGGTGATCAGAAGAATCAACTGCGCGCGTATTTTTATGCTGTGGCGGAATCACCCCAAGGAGTGTATGCGCTGATCGATTACGTGAATTTCAAAGGAGAGGGAGTGAAGAGTAGTGAGCGTTATAAAGGGCAGGGCTGGGGATTGAGGGATGTGTTGCTGGAAATGCGAGGTCAGCCGAGAGGGGCGGAAGCGGCGAATGAGTTCAGTGAAGCGGCCAAGCGGGTGCTGACAAGACGGGTGAGAAACGCGCCGGCGTCGCGTAAGGAATCGCGTTGGCTACCAGGGTGGACAAATCGCTGCGAGACGTATAAACGCGGGGGTTGACTTGACGGGATTTACCTGCCGAAACCTTGGCGGAGGCGGAATGGAAGTGGCATGACTCACTGAATTGTGTTATTTCTACTGAGGATGATTGTGGTGTCTGCAGTTGAAGAACAAGGTTTGGCAACACTCCTGGTAAGTGAGGAGGTGTCGGAGGAAGCGCATCGTCTGGTCAAAAAACATCAGGCAAAGTGTTTTTGGTTTTAGCATTCCGAGGCAAGCATTACAAGATGGGAGGATGTTTATCTTGTAATGAAATGTCGGATGAAACCGCTGCTGCTATGGAGCGGGTGAGCCATGATCAACCCGACCTGCCGGTTGGTTGTGCTTTTGTTGATTCGGATTTTAAACCTTATTGGACCGAGGGTCGGGATGGCTTGCAGATTCACTTCGGGTCTTTGCACGGGTCTTGATTCTGGTTTTCGGAGGATTAATCAGAGTATTCGCTAACCTGATTCATCACCGTGCCGAAGGGGATGTGCACACAACTTTCGAACAAGGGATTGCCGCGCAAACGGGCGGCGCTGGTGGCGGGTGAACTCAAGCCGCAGAGGAAACGTGCGGTTTGGCGGGGGGTGCCGAGGGCAGCGGGGTGCTGCAGGCGTAGCTGTTGCGCTGCTTGCAGGATGTCTGGATTGCAGCTCAGTTGGTGGGCGGGAGGGATGATGGAGGCAGCTTCTCCGAGGCAGATGCCGCAATGGCCGCAGGCTTCGATATCTTCTCCGAAATAAGCCAGCAGCTTTTGAGTCAGGCAGGTGTCGCTGATTGCGTATCCCAGCATCAAGGCTATTCTTTCGACGTCTTGTTTTTCATGTTGTAAAAAACGTTCGACGATTGAGTTTTTCAGTTCGTCCCGGTCGACGGGTTGATCACTGCGGCGATAGAGACTGCGAAAACCTTGCAGCTGCAGTTCCAGATGGCCTTGTTGGTCGCACCATTCCATCGCGGCGATGATTCTTTCCCGCTCCACACTGAGCTTTTGCATGGCTCGGCCGGTGTCGAGGGTGAACCAGATTTTGGCTTTGTCGGCACAGCTGAAAAGTACGGACAAAAAGTTTTTTCGGCTTTCATTCAGGCCGTTTAATATTTCCTTGGATGGCCGTAGGGGTTTGAAACGGATTTGCCCGTAATAAGAACCGAGGGAACGGATCACCCCTTTGAGTTCCAGCCGGGTGAGCAGGGTGCCGACCACTAAATTGCGCATGTCATAACGTTTGGCGAGATCATAGAGGGAAAGGTCGAGTTCTTTTCCGCCATCGAGCAATTCATCGATTAAATTTTCCGCCGACTGTGCATCGGGGGTGTCGCCGTAAGTAAAGTTTTCGAGGATGGTGCGGTCGGCAGCACAGACGAGCAGTTCGCAGACGGATCTTTTTCCATCGCGACCGGCACGGCCGATTTCCTGCATGTAGGATTCAAAGCCCTTGGCCAGGTTGTAATGGTAAACCGCGCGGATGTTGCTCTTATCAACCCCCATGCCAAAGGCGATGGTAGCCACCACGATGCCATCGTCACTAGCCATGAATTGATCCTGAACCTGTGAGCGTTCTTCAGCTTTCATTCCGGCGTGGTAATGCCGTGCAGGTAATTCGTTGTGGGTTAAAAAAGAAGCCACCCGTTCGGCGGTTTTTTGCAGAGTGACATAGACGATACTCGGGCCTCGGTCGCGTTCCTTCAGGCGCTGTAAAAGCAGGGCATCACGTTGTGTATCTTCGCAGGCAGTGACTCGGAGTTCCAGATTGCTGCGATAGAAGCCGGTATTGACGATGTGGTCCTTGTTGATGGCAAACTCGCGGGCCATGTCATCGATGACGGGTGGGGTGGCCGTGGCGGTCAGGGCAAGCACGCGCTTGATCCCCAGATCTTTGGCGGCCATGGCGATTTTTAAATAATCCGGCCGGAAGTTATGGCCCCAGGATGAAATGCAATGCGCTTCGTCTACTGCAAGCAGGTCGATTTTTACTCCTTCGATCTGGGCGAGGAAACGTTCGTTGCCAAGGCGTTCGGGGGCGATGTAGAGAAGTTTCAGCCGTTCTGCGCGCATGTCGTCGAGTACCTGGCGACGTTCGTCTTCTTCGAGTGAGGAGTCCAGGCGCGCAGCGGGGATGTTCTGTGCTCTCAAGGTATCGATCTGATCTTTCATCAGCGCGATCAGTGGTGAGACCACCAAAGTCAAGCCGTCGAAGCAAAGCGCGGGTAATTGGTAACACAGGCTTTTGCCAGAGCCGGTGGGAAAAATTGCGGCTGCACTGTGCCCGTCGAGTAAAGCTTGGATAACCTCTTTCTGACCTGAACGGAAAGAGTCGAAACCAAATTGGGTTTTTAGAACTTGTAGTGGGTCAGCCATTTTTCTAGCAAAGAAAAAATGGCACACGAACAGGGATTGGCATTGGTTCACCGCCTGCTACGCAGTCTCTGTACCTCTGCGAGTTTGGCTTCGCTATACAGTGAATTTTGACTCGCAATCTCATCAAAAGGGCATTCCCGACCTGCGGTCGGGGGTGGGGTTAGTTAAAGGTATTCAGAAACCTGGAACAAAGAGAAGAAAATGGTACGCGAAGAGGGATTTGAACCCCCGACCGCCTCGGTGTAAACGAGATGCTCTACCGCTGAGCTATTCGCGCGTTGGTGCTGTGATTGCAGCGTGGGCGGAAGGTGGGGGAGA
>DAOUQC010000041.1 GCA_030625775.1 Verrucomicrobiota bacterium | reverse complement strand
CACGGAGTTGAGCTTTCATCGAGGGCTTTTTTGATTGAAGGATAACTTTGGAGAGCATCAGGCGTTTAAGAGGTTTTGGCAAGGACACGAAAAAACCCGGTTGGAGCCGGGTTTTCTACAGGACTTGGAAGATGAGGTCTTTTAATTAGTCGCCAGATCACTTTTCTTGAAATATTCGGCGGTTGGTACGATCAAATCCTGTCCGGGAACAATGTTGGTTTTATCTCCCATATCGTTCAGCTCTTGAATTTTTTTTTCGGTAGTGAAAAAATCCCGCGCCAGTCCATACAAGGTGTCGCCTATTTGCACGGTGTAAACCCCGTAGGCATCACCCGGCAGAGGTTTGTCAACCGAAGAGGCCTCTGCCACAGTGGAACTTGCTGCAGGTTTGACCTTGGAGAGTGATTTGGCCGTTTCTTTTGATGGAATTTTCAATTTCTGGCCCCCGCTGATTTTGTCAGGGTTGGTGAGTTTATTGAAACTCATCAGAGCACCGATCGTAATGCCGTGATTCTTGGCAATTTTACCGAGATTGTCACCAAACTTAATTGTGTAAAGGGTGTATCCCTTGTCATTGCCCTGAATTTTTTCCTCAGCAGCTTTCACCTCGGCCACTTTAATTTCAGGTTCAGGAGATTCTTCCATAATAGCAGAGATGGACTTGAATGGCTCAACCGTTGTAGGCTCAACCGTTGTAGGCTCAACCGTTTCCACTTCGGGTTCAGGTTTCTCCTCGGTTTCAACAACTGCTAGCAGTTTTTCTTCGGGAGCTGGTGTGACATCTTTCAGCTGAACGACTTCAGGTTTGATCATCTCTGTGACGGGCTGCTCGGCAGGGGTCGGATCCGTTTCGACTTTTTCCGCTTCCGTCCACGCAATCGTGGTTGCCTTGGTCGTAGGACTTGCTGTGGTTGTTGTCGTAACGATGAGAGGGGCGGTGTCACTTGTCTGCTCACTGCCGGATTCGTTTAAGACCACCTCAGTCACTGCTTCAGTGCTGACAGGCTGAGCCGCTGGGATGATCAATTCATCACCAATGTAAATCTGCTGGTTTTCACCGATGCCATTCAGCTCCATCAATTTTTCACGGGAAATGTTATGCCGGTTGGCGATCTGGGTGATGGTTTCGCCTACCTCAATCACATACTTTTGAGGTGCCTGCGGATTGCTGACAGAAGCAGTTCCCCCGGCACCTGCCAGCATGGCTTTGAGAGAGTCAACTGTACTGCGTAGCTCGGCGATTTCTGCTTCCAGGCTTTTAACTTTTTCTCGTTCTTGAGAAAGTTCCAGCATGAGCATTTCATTGCTCGCTTTTACCTCACCTGATGAGGCTTTTGCTGCTAGTATTGTGCAAGGAGCTAACCCGGTTGAAAGGGTGCAAACCGAGAAAATGAGGGCATGTGTCAATTTCATGCAATAAACTTAGGAAGTATTAACTATTAAGACAAGTAGAATTTTCATAATCAGCGGTAAAAAACGCGATTTTTTTGAATTTTCGCACTTATTCAAACATTCTGTATATTTGGTGGCGCCTTTGTTTCTTTTCGAACGTCATCCGCTTTTTAGAAACTAAACATTTACTGCTTTGTGTCTTGCCCGTGTCTGGAGGCGGGGCTACAGGTTCCCCGATCATGCCACGAAAACTGCATTTTGTTATTCCTCTCCTACTGCTGGGTGTCGGAGGTTGCGATTCTCACCGTAGTCCTATAGAGATTACGGAAAAGAGGAGCTTGTCTGAAAAGGAGCAAAAAGTGGCCTTGGGGGCCACCAGCAAGGAACGCTTCTCGATGGTTCGCCAGATGATGGGAATGCCTGGCGAGGAGGATCACAGTGGTCATGACCATGCCGAGGGGGAACATGATCACGACCGGGCTGAAAATGCGCCCCTGGCTTATAAATTACCCGAAGGCTGGATCAAGAAACCAGCGTCTCAGTTTCGCACCCTGAATTTCAGTTTTGGAAAAGACGGGGAAGGTGAGTGTTATGTCTCCCGAGTGGGGGGTGGCCTGGAAGCCAACTTGAACCGGTGGCGTGGGCAGATGGGGCTGGAAGCGGTATCGCCGGAAGTGATCAAAAAGTTGCCCAAACGTTTGTTGTTTGGAATGGAGGCCACTTACATCGAACTTGACGGTGCGTTCAAGGGAGTCGGGTCGGCCGAGGCCAAAGCGGATTATCGTATGGCTGGTTTGGTGCTTTCCATGCCGGATGTCTCGTTTTTTGTCAAAATGACGGGGCCGAAAACCTTGCTGATTGAGAATAAGAAAAATTTCACCCAGTTCTGCGAATCACTCAAATTAGTGAAGGGAGGACAGAATGAGTAAAAAACCTAAAACACCGTGGCAGCGGTTTTTGAAATACATTTCCTCATTTGGCCTCGCTTGTGTGGTTTTGTTTTTATTTTTCATCCTGACCTTGCTGGGCACACTCGAGCAGGTGGAACACGGTTTGTATGAGACTCAAAAGCGCTATTTTGATTCCCTCTTCGTCTGGTATGATATTGGTGGAGTGAAACTTCCGCTGATTCCAGGGGTGAGGTTGTTGATGTGGGTTTTGTTTTTTAATATGCTCTCAGCTGCCATTTTAAAGATGCGCAAAAGCTGGAAGGGCGCGGGTCTGTTGATCGCCCATCTGGGCATCTTGTTATTACTTGTAGGGGGAGCCATCGGTCTTCAGTTCAAACATTACGGGGCGATGATGATATGGGAAGGTGACAGCTCTTCCGAGTTTGAGAGTTATACTGAATGGCAGTTGGATGTCATAGCGGTGGATGCTGAAGGAAAAGCAAGTGAAGCCCTGGTGATTCCTTCAAATCACATTGATCGTATTGGCAAGAGTGAGACCCGCGTATTCATCTCGGACGAATTGCCTTTTGATATAGTGATCCATGGCAGGGAGCAGAATGCGATGCCCATTCCAGCTGGAGCGCCGATGTCAGCATCGGTGGAAGGGAAGGAAATCGATGGATACAAATTAATGTCGATGACGGCAGCAAAACAAGCCGAGCAGAATTTGCCTGGCATGTATGTGTCATTTTCCGAATCGGGCAAATCTGCTGACAGCGAGGCCGAAGCTATTTTGTGGGGCGGCGATGTGGCTCCTTATACCGTGGAAAAAGAAGGTAAGCGTTGGGCTGTAAAATTGGTGAAGGAAAAGTGGAAGGTTCCTTTTGAGATCAAGTTGCGGGATTTCCATTTTGAGTATTTTCCCGGCACCCAGAGAGCGCGTGTCTATCGCTCCGATGTGACCAAGATCGAAAATGAAGGCGAGCGGGATGTGCGCATCTCGATGAACAAACCTCTTCGCCACCGCGGTTACACCTTTTTCCAATCCAGCTTTGGACCGAGTGGAGCGGACGACAAAGGGGATCAGCGTATGTACACGGTTTTTGCGGTAATGAAAAACCCGGCTGACCACTGGCCGCTCGTTTCGTTAATTGTCAGCGGGGTGGGACTGTTGATCCACTTTATGATCCAGCTCTGGGACTATTTGAAAAAGCAGCAAAAAACTCGATCTAAGGAGGCGGTATGAAAACGATTCAAGGAATTTTCATTGCTCTGATGCTGGGGATCGTAGGGCTTCACGCAGCGGTTGAGGTGGAGTCTACAGAGGCGTTTTCATCCTACACTGAGTGGGACAAGGAGACGGTGGATTTATTCGCTTCTTTGCCCGTGCAGGATGGAGGAAGGATCAAACCGATGGATTCGATTGCGCGTTTTGCAATGTTCCGTATGCACCAGGTGCGTGGGATGAGCTTTGTGCTGAAGGATTCCAAATCAGGTGAGACCCAAAAAATCAAGCTCACCCCGGCTGAATGGCTGATGGACGTATTTTTTCGCACCGAACAGGCCAAGGCTTACCCGACTTTTCGAATCAACGATTCGGATGTGGCGATTGCTCTGGGGATCAAACCCAAAAAGAAGCGGGATAAATACTCTTATAATGAACTGGTTCCCGGACGCTCGAAGCTCAGCGAGTTAGGTGGCAAATATCGCGAAATGCAAGCCAAGGACAAAGACAGTCTGGATCGTATTCAGACGCTTATCCTGCAGTTGAATGCCAATGTCAATGAATTCGAATATCTCATGGCTTACTTTGAGTTTGCTAAAAAGGGATACTTTTTCAATGCGGACATGTTTGATGAAGAAGCCCGCAAGCTAGCCCAACGCATAGTGATTTCCGAGTTACTCAAACGGATGCCGGAGGTGAAATTCGAGGCTTTGATAAATGAAATGCAACGGGGTTTGCAGAGTAATGATGAAGAGCAGAGGATCCTCGGCAATACCTACCGACTGTTATTGGCATCCGCTACATTTTCATCGGCCATTTCTATTATTCCTCCTGCAGGTGACGACCCCGATGAGGAGTGGTTGTCGATGGGGGAAGTGATTCGCCAGGCAACCGAAGACAAATCAAAACGCGATGACTTGCTGCCCTGGATCCAAAGTGTGGAAACATTGGTAGCAGCCTTGCCTGATCCAGAAAAATTCAAAACAGCGCTGACCAACTTCAGTGAAAAAGTGAATGCGGCGGCGAAGTCGCGGAATCAGGGTGGTACGGTGGCTCTGGAGCTTAAGTATTACCGTGCAGATCTGTTTTTCTACTCGATGATCATTTTTGTGCTGAGCTTTATTTTGCTCACTGTGACCTGGTTGAGGCCCGAGGGGAATACGGCACGCTTGTTAAGAAGGGTGACGAGCGGAGGCGCTATCATTGCAACCTTGCTGATTGTCATAGGAATGATAGTTCGCGGCATGATTCGGGATCGTCCCGCACCGATGACCAATCTGTATGACACGGTTTTGTTTATCACTGCTTTCTCGGTGGTTCTGTGTCTCATTATCGAGTGGATGACAAAAAAGCGCATTGGCCTGGCTTTAGCGGTGATCCTCGGGGCTGGAGGGATGTTGTTATCCTTGAAATACGAGATGAAAGATGCGGGAGACAATATGGACCCGGTGCAGGCAGTACTGGATTCCAATTTCTGGTTATTGACTCATGTGGTGGCAATTAATATCGGTTATGGTGCCGGACTGGTGGCTGCGGCTTTTTCCCACATCTATCTGATTGGGCGACTGTTTCGCTTTCGAAATGATGATCGCGAGTATTACCGTGATATCTCACGCATGGCATACGGTACGATCTGTTTTGCGATGTTTTTCTCTTTGTTGGGGACGGTCCTCGGCGGCATTTGGGCTAACTATTCATGGGGGCGTTTTTGGGGATGGGATCCAAAGGAAAATGGTGCGCTATTGATTGTATTGTGGTGCCTGGTTGTGATACACGCTCGCGCCGGAGGATACATCCGCGAGATCGGGGTGAATGTGCTTTCGGTCTTTCTCGCTATGGTGATTATTTTTTCCTGGTGGGGAGTCAATAATCTGGGAGTCGGTTTGCACAGCTACGGTTTCACCGATGGCTTGTGGTTGATCCTGGGGATTTACTGGGGTGCGGAGACTCTCGTCATGGCAGCAGGTTTGATCCTGTCTGCTCGGGATGGGGCTGAGAAGCGCTTGAAAAAAGAACAGCGCAAAGCTGCTGGCAACAAGCAGGCAAGTGAGCCAGCTTGAACGTTGCCTGCAATGATGTGAAACGAAGTTCCAACTTTATTTCACATTGCAGCGGAGCAAAAAAAACCCCGCTATCGTAGGATAGCGAGGATTTTTAAATCGAATTATTGAAGTCTACGATTTGATTTCAAAAATAGCTTCGACTTCTACGGCAGCACCAGTGGGCAAGGCGGCGAATCCCAGGGCACTGCGGGCGTGGTAGCCGTCACCGTCTTTTCCAAAAATTTCGTGTAAGAGATCCGATGCTCCGTTGATGACCAGATGCTGGTCGGTGAAATCTCCAGCCGAATATACACAGCCGAGAAGCTTGATCACTTTGAGGTTGTCCAAAGTGCCGTGGGTACTGTGAACCGATTGAAGGATTTTGATCATGCAGTCTTTAGCGGCTTCATAACCTTGTTCGACGCTGACGTCTTTGCCAAGGACTCCGTGGAGATCGCTGACATGACCAGATGTCATCAACAGGTTTCCTGTCTGGATGCATAGATTTAAATAACCGGGTTCCTGGGAAGAAAAAGTAATTCCGAGATCGTTTGCTTTTTGTGTGTAACTCATAATGTTGTAGATGTGTGGTAGTTGTGGTGAGATTATTTTTTCTGCTGTTTGCTCCAGGAGTCACGCAGGGGGACGGTGCGATTGAAAACAAGCTTATCCGTATTTCTGCTGTCACGGCAAAAATAACCGAGGCGCTCGAACTGAAGGCGAGCACCTGGCGAAGCTTCCTGCAGACTGGATTCCAGTTTGCAATTGCCAAGAGTCTTGAGCGACTCCGGATTCAGGTAATCGGTGAACTTGCCTTCTTCGCTGTCGGGGTTCTCAACTGAGAAAAGGCGGTCGTAGAGTCTTACTTCGGCATCAAGGGCGTGACGAGCACTGACCCAGTGGATAGTGCCTTTTACTTTGCGTCCATCGGGCGGGTTGTTGCCACCCCGGGTTTCCGGGTCGTAAGTGCAGCGCAATTCGACGATCTCTCCGACTTCATCTTTGACCACTTCTTCACACTTGATGAAATAGGCAGCTCGAAAGCGGACTTCACGACCCACTGACATGCGGAAAAATTTCCTTGGCGCATCTTCCATGAAGTCGTCACGTTCGATGTAGAGTTCGCGACAAAAAGGAACTTTGCGGGTTCCGAAACTCTCATCACCAGGGTGATTGGCAGCTTCCATTTCTTCAACCTGGTCTTCCGGGTAATTGGTGATCACCACTTTAATCGGATCCAGCACGGCCATCACCCGTGGTGAAGTTTCGTTGAGATGATCCCGCAAACTGTGCTCGAGCAGGGCCACATCAGTAGTGCTATTGAATTTGGTGATGCCAATGCGGCCGCAAAAATGACGAATCGCTTCAGGAGTGTATCCACGACGTCGCATGCCGGACAGGGTAGGCATACGGGGATCATCCCATCCGCTGACCAGTTTATCTTCGACCAGTTGCAGCAATTTGCGCTTGCTCATCACCGTGTAGGTGAGATTGAGACGGGCAAACTCGATTTGTCTAGGTTGGCAGGGAACGGGCAGGTTCTCGATAAACCAATCATAAAGCGGACGATGGTTTTCGAATTCCAGGGTGCAGAGCGAATGGGTGATGAACTCAAGTGCATCTGATTCCCCGTGGGTGAAATCGTAATTCGGGTAAATGCACCATTTGTCTCCCGTGCGATGGTGATGCTTTTTCAGGATGCGGTAAAGCACCGGGTCACGCATGTTGAGGTTGGGGTGGGCCATGTCGATGCGGGCGCGAAGGACTTTTTCTCCCTCGGTAAAATCTCCGTTTTTCATGGCTTCAAAAAGCTCCAGATTTTTGTCAACGCTACGCTTACGAGAGGGGCTGTCCTGGCCTGCTTCGGTTAGAGAGCCACGATATTGCCTCATTTCTTCCACCGTCAGATCATCGACATAGGCTTTACTCTCACGGATGAGGTGCCGTGCCCATTCATACAGCTGATCAAAATAATCGGATGAAAAATGCAGATTGTCTCCCCAGTCAAATCCGAGCCAGTGAACATCCTCCTTGATGGAGTCCACATATTCCTGATCTTCCTTGGCCGGATTGGTGTCGTCAAAGCGCAAGTGACAGCGGCCTTCGTATTCCCGGGCAATGCCAAAGTTCAGGCAGATGGACTTGGCGTGACCAATGTGCAGGTAGCCGTTTGGTTCCGGAGGAAAACGGGTAACGATTGCCTGGTGTTTACCGGATTCGAGATCCTGGTCAATGATTTCGCGAATGAAATCTTTGCTGGTGGGTTCTGGAGTGGATGATTCTGCCGAATTCATAGTTATTGATGCCACCACTTTTGCAGGGCGAGGCGAATAATTCACCAATCGGGCGGGTTATAAAGCAGAAAAGCGGGGACTCAGCTGTTTAGGGAAGGTTTATGATCACAAAGCACCAGTTGGCAGCCACCAATGCAATGACAATTAGCCAGAAACCCCTTCCGGGAGTCCAGCGCTCGGAGGGATTGCGTCGACGGTTCCTGTAATAGGCAAACAGGATGAGCGGGGATGAAATTAAGAGTAAAGTGGTCAGGGGATTTAAAAAAAGGCCTTCTATAAAGTGCCCTTGTGCGAGAGCGATGACCGCCCGGGTGCCGCCACAGCCCGGGCAGGGGATGTCGGTCAGGGTTTTGAGTGGGCAAATCGTGTAGGAGGTTCCCATGCGGAGATTAAGCCAGGTGAACAGGCCTACCCCTGAAAACCAAAGAACCGTGGTTATGAGCCACGGTCTGGTAACACCACTCGTAGGTGAGTGAGTCATTTTGTTTTAAATGCGAAGAATTAAAACAAGGTGCTTATTGTGGTTGCAAACCTCCACCGGCTGCTGCCGCACCAACAGCAACGACGATGATAACCACGTAGACCACGATTATAACGACGGCCAGAACCAAACTGATGATACCGCAGATTTTGCCCGCTTTGGTCATGCCTTCACCTTCGGGATCCATTTGACCGGCTGCCATTTTTTTAAGATCGCCATTGCCCATGATCCAAGCTGCAATCCCAAGGGGAAAACAAGACAAGACGATGGATAAGATGCCTAGAATGAGAATAAGGGTGCCGCGATTTGGTTCCATGGTTTTTACAGGTTATTTACAATTGAATATTTATGCTATCGCTTTGAAAAATAGGTAATGCAGCAGGCCCCGTCAATAAAAAACGATTATGAATTATTCTTGAATCTGGCGTGATTACGTAAGGTGTTTTTATTGAATGTTAATTAACAAATGCGACATTAATCTTGGTAAGAGCAATCATTTCAGCGTTGAGCAGGAGTGAGTGCTTTTGTAATTCACTCACTCCTGTCCCCTGTCTGCTATGCCTAATCTTCTCTGTAAAACTGAACACTGGTCTGTAATTTCAACGCTAACCAGCATCGCAGCTGTTGTCATTTCCTCTGCGTTGAACGCAGCTGAATCCCCCGGATTGACTGCGGCCAGCAATAAAATTGATGTATTGGTCGCAAAAGCATACAAGGAGCACAAAATCACACCAAATCCTGAAATCGGTAACGATATTTTTCTGAGGAGAATCTATCTGGACATCATCGGACGCATTCCCTCATTGACTGAAGCCCAGGCTTTCAATGAATCCAAGGAGGAGGACAAACGATCACGTTTGATTGACCGTCTGCTCAGTTCAGAAGGTTTTGTCAGTCACAACTACAACTATTGGGCCGACGTATTGAGGATCAATTCCCGTCTAGGTGGTGGAGCGACGGAAGCCGAGGCGGCTTATCGTCTATGGGTAAAAAGTGCTCTGCGGGCAAACAAGCCCTACGATCAATTTGTGAAAGACCTGGTATCCGCACGCGGTCATTTATGGGACAACGGTGCGATTGGCTATTACCAACGTGATCGGGGCATGCCACTGGACAACATGTCCAATACCGTCCGGATTTTCCTGGGTACACGACTTGAGTGCGCTCAATGCCACAATCATCCCTTCGATAAATGGACACAGATGGATTATTTCAAAATGGCAGCATTCAGTTACAACGTGGATGCCAACCGCTACCAGACGGATAATCGCGATGCGTTTAACAAACACATTCGGGAAATTGCCCGTGAGCAGACAGCTAAGCTGGTAAAGGAAAAATACGCTGACATGGACAAGCGCGAAGCGCAGCGCAAAGCGCAGAAGGATCTGCGTGGCAAAAAAAACACCGAATACACTCTGATGCGCCGGGCTTCGACCGACCTCTACCGTCCGATTCGTTACACCAGTGTAGGGCAGAACAAACGTAAATTGTTATTGCCGCACGATTATCAATATGATGATGCCAAGCCAAAATCGAAAGTCACGGCAGCGGCGATGTTTGGAAATGAAATTGATTCTGATAATGTAGACGACCAGGTGGATGCCTACGCGGCATGGATGACCTCACCTGATAATCCGACTTTCACCAGGGTGATCGCCAACCGCCTGTGGAAAAGAGTATTCGGTGAGGGGATTCTCAACTCAGTGGATGAATTGACCCAGCAGACAATTAATTCCAATCCCGAGTTGATGACTTACCTCGAAGGGCTGATGCGCGAGTCAAATTACGATATGCGGGAGTATCTGCAGACCCTTTACAATACCAAGACTTATCAACGCGCTGCTTATTCAGAAGAAATTGTTGCCGGCACGCCTTATTATTTTCCCGGCCCGGCATTGCGCCGCATGTCCGCCGAGCAGGTTTGGGATTCGCTGATTGTGATGTTGATCGATGATCCCGATCACTACCAGCCACGCCTGGAGAGTGATCTGAATTCCATTGAGCGCCAGAAGCAGATTTACGAAAGTCTTGAAGAGAGGGATTCAGACGATTACCTCGCAATGGTGAAAGAGATTGCCAAAGTCACTAAGACCATCAATGTCCGGGAGGAAAAACTGAGGGAGCGATATCAAAAAGCCAGGGAAGATGAGGACACTGAAAATATCCGTTCCCTGGGTAAAGAGTTGTCTAAATTGCGAAAAGAGTCTTATGACAAAATTTCGGAAATTGCCTACAACAAACTTTCCAAGGGAGGAGAGACGCAACAGATGATGGCTAATCTTGGCATGACTTCTTCTGCCATGAACGAGGTGAAGATGAAACTTCCCAAAACCAAGGCGATTGGTAAAAAAGAATACAAGCAGGCGATGAAGAATCCTAACTTGAGCAAGGCTGAGAAACAGGCTTTTGCCGTCAAGGCCAGGGAGATGCAGGTGGATGCCAAAAACTGGTCGCGGGCGATGAGGGAAATGGCCCGGGCCTCGGAACTACAATCACCGGCACGCCGGGGACATTTTCTACGTGAATTTGGTCAGTCTGATCGCGAAACAATTGAGAACGCCAACTGGGGTGCGTCTGTGCCCCAAGCCTTGAATCTTCTGAATGGTCCCACGGCGGAGATGTTACGGAACGTAAATTCCGTTTTTGGTCAGGAGCTCGAAAAAGCAAAAACAGCTGAAGACAAAATTAACACCATTTACATGGCCATGCTGACCCGCAAACCGACGGAATCTGAAATGAAAAGCCTGCTCACTGAGGTCGAAAGCAATGGTGAACAAGGTTACGACAATATTGTGTGGGCTCTGCTGAACACCCAGCAATTCATATTCGTACTTTAAGCTGTTATTAAAACTGAACCTGGAATTGATCCAAACCATTCTGCTGTCTGCTAATCCTAATCTGGAATTGATATGAAAAATCCTCTGCTGAACACTGACGAACCCACCCGAAGACATTTTATGTCTGTCGCAGCCAAGACCCTGTTAGGGGTTGGTGCTGCACGTGCTTTTTCTCCAGGTAATGCCAATGCGGCACTGGGACCTAACCTGGGACTTCCCGGGCGCGCCAATTCGGCAAAGTCGGTTATTTATCTTTATATGAATGGTGGCATGACTCACATGGATACCTTTGATCCGAAGGTGGGGCATGAGAATCAGGGGCCGACCAAAGCGATACCAACGGCAGTGGATGGTATCGAGATCAGTGAATATCTGCCGCAGCTGGCCAACCACACGGATAAAATGGCGATCATTCGCTCGATGTCTTCAACGGCAGGTGCGCATGCCCAGGCAAATTACCTGATGCATACCAGTTACGAAATGCGCGCGACGATCCGCCATCCTGGAGTGGGTGCGTGGCTGCAGAAGTTCCACGGACGTCTTAACCCGAATCTCCCCGGCAGCGTGTTTGTCGGTGGTTCCAGTCGGATTAACGGAGGTGCCGGCTTTTTTGAATCTTCTTATGAACCCTTGTCTATTAATGATCCGAATTCGGGCTTGAAAAACAGCAAGCGTCGCGGGGTAAGCGAAGAAGTGTTTAATCATCGCCGCAATCTGGCAGAGAGTCTGGATGCGGGTTTTCACAAGCATTACGACCTTAAAAAAGTGCGGGCATACACCTCGATGTATGATGATGCGGTGCGCATCATGACCAGTGCAGATCTGGAAGTTTTTGATCTCACTAAAGAAGATGATCTGGTGCGGGAAACTTACGGTGAAAACTCTTTCGGCCAGGGCTGTTTGCTGGCTCGCCGTTTGGTCGAACGCGATGTGAGGTCAGTTGAAGTGGATCTGGGTGGCTGGGATATGCACAACAATACCTTTATTGTGGCTCCCGAGAAGTGTGAGGTATTGGATCAGGCTTTAGCGGCTCTGCTGGGTGATTTGGATAAACGCGGCATGCTTGAAGACACCCTGGTGGTTCTGGCCACCGAGTTTGGACGTACGCCACGGATCAACCAGAATGCCGGACGGGATCACTTCCCTGCGGCTTTCTCTTGTGTGCTGGCAGGCGGGGGGATCAAAGGCGGTGTGGCTTACGGTAAGACAACTGATGACGGAGAGACAGTTGAAGACAAACTGGTGCGTGTGTCAGACTTTAATGCTACGATTGCTTATGCCCTTGGCATTCCTCTGGATCAAGTGCTTTATTCGCCCTCGAAACGTCCCTTCACAGTGTCCCAAAAAGGCAAGCCGGTGTTGGACTTGTTTGCTTGAGCAATTCATTCCAAGTGTTGCTGTAGTGGCTTTTACATCAATTTATTTTGTCAGCTGTAAGCTAGTGGGTGCTGTGATTTTTTAATGAGCGAAAAACTTAGACAAAGACCCGTGGGTGAATCGCTTGTTATGGAAAGAAGAAATAACTTTCTATGCAAAACGAAGACGAAGAGTTGCGTGGCCTTGAGCAAAAACTGGGACGATTGAGGCCTAAAGAGTTGGATGAGTCCTATATGGGACAGTTGATGGACTCTTTGAAGGCGAAAAATGATGCGGGCGAATCATTTCAGCCTGCTCAGCAAAAAGAAGAGGTTTACCCGTCGAACGTGTTATGGATGCGTTTTGCCCCGATTGCTGCAGCTGCGGGCGTAGTTCTTTTAGGAACATTTTTTCTGCATTACGAAAGCCGTATGGAGGGGATTCAGGCGCAGTCAGGCAAAGTGGCTGAGTTGCCTGTATCAGAGTTAGCTGTTTCGGTGCCGGAATTGGCAGTCTTGCCGGTTCCCCGGCTTGGGGTAGGGGAAGAATCCAGGTTCAGTTCACTCGGCATTTCCGACCCGGGTTTGTTGCCGGTTTCTGGCCAGAACTATTTGCAGCCTTTTGATGGAGCCATGGAAAGTCTCTATGGAAAAGGGGGGATACCCAATGCTGGCCTGCATTTTGCAGAAGCTTATAATTGGCAGGAGGATGAAGAGGCCTCCAAAGCTAAAGTCAAAGGTGCGAAGTAGAATCCTAAGCTAGGAGAAATCAATAAGGGCGTAAAGCCCTGGGTTGATCCAGAATTTCCTTCAATACAACTGCCTGGCGCAGGCCTTTCCCCCGGGTCATCGGAGCGAGGGAGTGCGACCGGGTTTTTTTCCGTATTTGATAAGGGGAGTTTTGCCTCGATTTGAGATCTGCAAGAGCCTTTTGTTCAGCGGGAGTGAGGCCGGGGGCAGAAACTGCTTTTTTAGCAGCAGGGACGAATGGTGGTGGTGTCCGGGCCTTTGTCAAGGGAGGTGGTTTGGCAGAAGCCGGTTCCGCCTCGGGCAGAAAAGATTCTTTCACACTTTCTCCGCCGACGGATTCGAACAACTGACGCAAGGCCTGTGAGGCCTCATCGGAAGCGGATTCACGTGCGGCCTGACGTTGCAGGTGGCGTTTGCGGTTTTCCTTAACCTCGGCCAGAGTGCGGTCGGGTTTTGCCTCTTCCTCGTTTTTGCCCTCGCTCCTCGTCTTGATTTTTTTGAGTACCCAGGCAATGAAGTAGATGACCATCATCGCGGCATAGAGCCATACTCTTTCGTCATCCATTGTCTTAAACAGTTTTGGGATTCAGTAAATCAAGGGGGTTTTGTCATCAAGGCAGAACCTTAATGCTTGCGTTTGTCGGTGGTATCGTGTCCGTCATCCTTGTCGTCAGCGATGGTCTGACGCATGTCGGTGTCGGCAACGATATTCTGATAACGGGCGTAATCCATGATGCCGAGATTGCCATCCCGGAAAGCTTCTGCCATGGCGAGGGGGATCTGCGCCTGGTTCTCCACCACCTTCGCCTGCATCTCCTGGGTTCGAGCGGCCATTTCGTGTTCGGTGGCTACAGCCGCTGCACGGCGCACCTCGGCTTTAGCCTGGGCAACTTGTTTGTCGGCCTCGGCCTGTTCGGTTTGCAGGGCGGCTCCGACATTGGAACCGACATCCACATCGGCGATGTCGATGGAAAGAATTTCGAAGGCGGTGTTGGCATCGAGGCCTTTGCTGAGCACATGTTTTGAAATGTGGTCCGGATTTTCCAATACGTCTTTGTAGGATTGTGCTGAACCAATGGAGGTCACAATACCTTCCCCCACACGGGCAATGATGGTTTCTTCGGTGGCACCGCCGACAAAACGCTCGAGGTTGGTGCGCACCGTAACCCGGGCCCGGGCGCGAACCGAAATGCCATCGCGAGCCACCGCATCGATTTTGCCAGTAACCGGGCAATCGATCACCGCAGGATTAATACTGGTACGAACTGCTTCGAGCACAGTTTTGCCGGTTCCTTTCACCGCCAGATCAATGGCGCAGGCACGGTCGTAAGTGAGCGGAATATCCGCTTTGTCCGCTGCAATGAGTGACAAGACTACGTGGTCGACACTTCCACCAGCGAGATAATGGGCTTCGAGTTCGTCGGTGTCCAGTTCGATGCCGGCTTTGACCGCAGTGATACGGGTATCAACGATCAACGAGGGCGGAACTTTTCTCAGCCACATGGCGACCAAAGTCAATATACTGACAGGAGCATTAGCGACCTTGGCCCGAACCCAAATACCGATGAAACGGCTGAGAATCAGGAAAATGAACAGGACGATGAATGCGATGATTGCGAAGACAGCTATTTGCCACATGATGATAAGGAAGGTTGAGTGTTAATTGCAGTGATAGGGAAATTGTCAGCAAAGGGTGGGAAAACGCAAGCAATAAAGCTGTTTCATATAAAACTGGGGGCATTGCTAACAGGAAAGGTCTCAAAGTCAGCGGGTACACCGGGAAAATTTTCTTCTACAAAACGATCCCAACTTTCACGGGTTTTTTTCGATACTAATTCGCTCATTTCGCCCATGCAGAGGCCACAAATTTTGTTGGCCTCGACAATCGCTTTCCCCAGGCAAATGCCGACCAAACCGTATTCAGGAATCTGGGAGCTTCCCTGCTCGCGTTCGCACAGCGCACATTCATCAAAACCGGTAACCTGGCGGATACGACTCATCTGGAAGTCATACAACTGCTGGCGGGATTCTTCGGAAGATTCCTCCATCATATTCTGCAGACAGGGCACACAGAGTGCGTACTCAAAAATGACTTCGTCTCCTTTGTAGACTTTGGAAACCCGGTAGCCATTTTTAAAATCAAACAAACCTTCCCCGCAGCGGGTGCAGGTATGGAAGGGCCGGTCTTCATAAAATGAATACAGCTCCGGTGGGATGGGGCCACTGGGTTTCAGTTCGAATGGGTGGGGTTCGTTCTCAGACGGGGCTTCTTCACTCATGGTATTGTCTAATAGCTAATGTAAGGCATGAATGGGGATTTCTCCAAGTCGGAAAATCAACAGTCTGCTAATTGCTTTGGGGGTAAAAGGTGAAAAAAATTGTCAATCCCTTGATTCAAAGATCCGAAAAAAAGACGAAATGGCAGTCCGGCCTACAGGGGTGAAACCTTCAAGGTCCTTAGACGATTCAAAGCTGCGGCAAGTTCATGGCGGCGGAACACGGCAAGATCTCCGCGGTAACCCTGAGAGAGAGAGTCCAGATTAGTTTCTATTTTTGTGCAGATCAAATCAAGGATTTCAGTCAGGCCGTTTTTGCCGTCGATTATGCTTTCTTGTCTTGCATAAACCAGGGCCGCACCAATGGCACGAGTTTGCGAAGAGCTGACAATCTGGGTGAGGGCGCTCAAGTCGATGTCTTGCTCACCAAACTGAATCTGGTGAATGTCTCGGGATTTAACTGAAACTTCCCGTCGTCCTCTACGTGGATCAATAGAAGCTGGGTGCGGGCAGCGCCTGGAGGGTGATCCGAATGTTTTGCATTCATCCACAAAAGAGGTCTGATATTTTTCAGCGATCTGTTTTGCCTTGGTCGACAGATCCTCGGGCAGGTAATGATCCATGCAGATTACCCGGTCGGCGACAGGAAAATAATCACCGGATCCTCCCATGACAAGAATGGATGATACGCCGAGATCACTAAACAGAGCACGAACTTTGCTGACAAACGGAGTGATGGGTTCTTTGTCAGCCTCAACGAGTTCCTGCATGCGCTGATCACGGATCATGAAATTGGTCGCAGCGATGTCCTCATCGATCAGCAAAGTGTCGGCCCCGGATTCGAGAGCTTCAATTATATTGGCAGCCTGGGAAGTTGAGCCCGAAGCGTTCTCGGTCGAAAAAGCAGTGGTATCGTTTTGATGAGGCAGGTTGTTTATAAAGGGGGAAATATCGACTCCTGAAATAGAGCGTCCGTCTTCAGCACGTATTTTCACCGCATCTGGGCGGGTCACCACAAATTCGCGACCGTCCTGCGGACGATGATTGTAAACCCCGCGTTCGAGGGCATTGAGCAAAGTAGATTTGCCATGAAAACCTCCGCCGACAATCAGGGTGATGCCTTCGGGGATACCCAGTCCGGTGATGGTGCCACGATTAGGTGTATCGAGGGTAACCGCCAGGGATGAGGGGGCTTGGAAGGGGACGGCGCTATCGGAATCCAAGGGGCGCTGATCGATGCCGGATCGTCGTGGAAGAATGGAGCCATCGGCAACAAAAGCTAGCAATTTGTGATTTTTCAATTGGTCGCGGAGAGCATCGGCATCTTCGTTGGTTTCTACCGCGCTTTGTATTTCATCCTTATCCAGTTGATCGAAGATGAGCGTTTCGAGTGCCATTTGATGCAAATCATCACAGAGTATTCGAGCTGCTTCGCGACCAGCAATGCGGCGACCGCGGGCAGGCAGGCCGAGGTTCAAACGAACTTCAATTGCCTCATCGAGATAAAGTAAAGCCGTGCGTGCGATCACCTCCTGACAGGGGGCATCGATATCGATCAAACCTGATTTCCCGGATCCGGCCTGTGAGGAGAATTTGCGACAGGCATTCGCAACGATGTGCGCAAGATAGTTTTCAAGGGCGATCCGCCGGGATTTGCTTGAATGACTCCAGTCGGGGAAAGCAGTGATTGAATGGGCCAGGCGGATACGGATGTGTGACGGGGCGGCAAAAGGGTCGCCCTGTACATGATCGATATGGAGTTCGAAGGTGGCATCACTGGAAATGTAACAATTGCCCCGGAGATCCTTGTAAGCGGGATAACCCCGGCCATCAATACGACGCAAATCGTTGCGGAGATATTCAAGGGTGTTCATAGGAAGGAGATAGAATTCAGAAGATGATGTGCTTTAATCTAGTCTGGGAATCGAATCAAATCCGTAAGCAAGCACTCAATAGTCGAATAAAAACACAAATCTGATGCCTGCGGGTATGATCGAATCAATTTGTTCTAACTTCTACCTCCTGATTTTTAAATTAATGCCTGCCTATTCAACTTTTGAAACTGAGCTCCAGGTGCGCCCTGACGACATCGACATGAATGGCCATGTACACAATTCCAAATACTTGGACTATGTGCTGGCAGCTCGATTTGAGCAGATGGAACGGTGTTACAAGATGTCGATGGCAGAGTTTTTGGAGCGGGGTTTGAGCTGGTATGTGAGGGCAGCTTTCATCCAGCACAAAATCCCATTGCACATGGGGGATCAAATGCTTGTCCGCACTCATGTGGCTGAGCTTCGTTCGCGAGGGGTAAAAGTAGAATACAAAATAATCAGACAAGTAGATGGCAAACTCAGTGCCAAGGGCTATTTTGACTACGTGATGGTGGACCGGGAAACGGGACGCCCCCGGGTCATTGAACCGGATATTGTCGAAAAATACTCGATCTGATCACGATTAAATGGCTTGAAATAGAAATTTAACACCCGATTTTCGAGCTTGTCTTTTCTCTTTTTGTGCCTATATTGCCGCGCTTTTCATCCAAACTGCAGGCGTCCCGCAGGGTTTGGATTTCATGTCGGGACAATACCGGAAGGCTAATTAACTAAACAAACCTAATTCAACCGTAACTTATACTATGGCTAAAATCGCCAGTACCAATCCTGAACTGTCCGAACTGATCTCGAATCATTTCCGGATGTATCGTGAGAACTCCATTATCATGGGTCGTGTTCTCGAAATCAAAAACCAGTTTGTCACCATCGACATTGGTTATAAATCCGAAGGAGTTGTGCCTCTGTCCGAATTCGGAGATGAAGAATTTGCTGCAGGCGACGAAGTCGAAGTCCTGCTGGAGCGCCTCGAAGATGACGAGGGCATGGTGGTCCTTTCCAAGGAGAAAGCGGCACACAAACAAAACTGGGACAAAATCGTCAAAGTTTACCACGACGGCGGCCTGGTTAAAGGTAAGGTCAAATCAGTGGTCAAAGGCGGCCTGATCGTCAATGTGGGAGTCGAGGCCTTCCTGCCTGGCTCACAAATTGATATCATTCCACCCCGTGATCTGACTGAATACGTGGGCAATGTCTACGAATTCAAGATCGTCAAAGTGAATGATGATCGCAAAAATGTGGTACTGAGCCGCCGTGAGGTGATCGAAGCCGAGCGCGCTGAACAGCGGGCTGAATTTCTCAAGACAGTCAAGACCGGCGACGAAGTCACAGGGCAGGTCAAGAACATCACCGATTTCGGTGCTTTTGTGGACTTGCAAGGCATGGACGGACTGCTTCATATCACCGATATGAGCTGGGGACGGATCAATCATCCAAGCGAAATGCTGGTGATTGGCCAATCTGTCGACGTGTTGATTCTGGATGTGGACCGCGAGAAAGAGCGTGTGTCTCTAGGCATGAAGCAGCTTCAGTCGAACCCCTGGGAAAAGATCGAAGAAAAATTCCCGGTTGCAACGACGGTCAAAGGCAAGATCACCAAATTGCTGCCTTACGGAGCTTTTGTGGAAATCGAACAAGGCGTCGAAGGCCTTATTCACGTTTCCGAATTGTCCTGGACCAAGCGCATCACTCGTCCGAGCGATGTATTGGAACTCGAACAGGAAGTCGAAGCCGTGGTGTTGTCCATCAGCATAGACGAGCAGAAAATCTCCCTCGGCGTGCGCCAGTTGGAGCCAAACCCATGGGACGAAGTCGAAGGGCGCTACCCTATCGGCAGTACGATCAAGGGAGAGATTCGCAATCTTACCGCTTATGGTGCTTTTGTAGAACTGGAAGAGGGCATCGACGGAATGATCCACGTTTCCGACCTGAGTTGGACACGCAAGATCAATCACCCGAGCGAAATACTCAAAAAAGGTCAGGAGATCGAAGCCCAGATCATCGACATCGACAAGACCAACCAGCGGATCAGCCTTGGCATCAAACAACTCGATTCCGATCCATGGGAAGCAATCGATTCTCGTTTCAAGGTCGGAGACCTGGTCAAGGGAACGGTTGCCAAGATCGCAAGTTTCGGTGCATTTGTGCAATTGCAGGACGATATCGACGGACTGGTACACATTTCGCAATTGAGCGAAAACCACGTCAGCAAGGTCAAGGACGTGCTGAATGTCGGCGATGAAGTCGAAGCCCGTGTGATCAAGGTAGACAAGGTCGAGCGACGTATCGGTCTCTCCGTCAAGGCCGCTGAATACAGTGAAGAAGAGCTCAAGAAAGAAACCGCTGCGTTCGACGCCCTGCGTCCGAGTGCGGATCTGGTTGGTCTGGAGCAAGCCTTCAACCTGGCGACTGAAGACTGGAGCCCAAGTGGAGCTTCGGAAGAAGCTGCTCCTGCTGAAGAAGCAGAGGAAAAAGCTAAAGACTAAGCAAAGTCATTCACCCTGGCCTGCATCCTTCCTCATACTGAGAAAGGATGCAGGTGAAAAAGGGCAAGTGAATGCATTGACCTATCTCCCTTTTCGGGAGATATTTCATGTACTGCTGAGACTTGTTTCATTGTGAAGCGAGTTGAATTAAATCTGAAAATTATTGTTATCATGTCTGAAGAAAAATTGAATGTTGTTGCCTATTTGAAAACCCAGTGTGGCTGGAGCGGTGGAGTGCGTGCGATCCTGTCCAAATACAATCTGGAATACACCGAGAAGGATATTATCCAAAACCCCGCTTTCCGTTGGGAGATGGAACAGAAGAGCGGGCAACCGCTGTCACCTTGTGTAGAAATCAATGGAATGATGTTGCCTGATGTCAGTGGTGAAGAAGTAGAAAATTATCTAATCTCCCAAGGGCTGGTGAACCAAGACGCAGGCGAAGTCGATGTGTCGATCAATTCTTCCTGTACCGATGCTCAGCATGCTCAAATGGAGCGAGATGCTGCCGGAGGGGGGATCAGCTTCACCTAGTTATCAATGTCATCGACACACAAAGCAAATCCCTGGCTGGAAGATCTGGTCGCCTATGATCCGGGCAAGCCTATCGAAGAGACGGCCCGGGAACTGGGCTTGAATCCAGGCGACATCATCAAGCTGGCCTCCAACGAAAACCCCCTGGGGCCTTCTCCTAAAGCGGTTGAAGCCATGACGCTTGCATTAGGAAAGGCGCATCTCTATCCAGACGGGGGAGGTTATGCTTTGCGTACTGCGATTGCGGAAAAGTTTGGTCTGGAGAGAGATAATGTGATTCTTGGCAATGGCTCGAATGAGATCATCGAGCTGGTTGGTCATGGTTTCCTGAAGCCAGGTGATAACATCATTGCCGCCGAACACGCTTTTGTGGTTTACAAATTGATGGCAACTTTGTTTGGAGCCAATACGATCGAAGTCCCCGATCCAGGATTTGTGCACGACCTGGATGCAATGGCAGCAGCTATCACACCTGAAACCCGAGAGTTGTTCATTGCCAATCCCAATAATCCCACCGGCACTCTGGTCGATGAGGAGACGATTGATCGTTTCATGGACAAAGTGCCTGGGCATGTAATCGTCATTTTTGACGAAGCTTATTACGAATTTTTGAGCGAGGCCCCGGATACCCTTAAATACATAAAAGAAGGGCGTAACGTTATTGTTATGCGAACTTTTTCAAAAATTCAGGGTTTGGCCAGTTTGCGCATTGGTTACGGCTTGGGCCCGTCTCATTTGCTGGAGGTTTTGCAAAAATGCCGCCAGCCGTTCAACGCCAATGCCATTGCCCAGGTGGGCGCTCTGGCAGGCTTGCTGGATGAAGATCACCAGGATAAAACCAAATCAATGACCGATGAGGGCCGAACTTATCTCGAAGGAGCTTTTGCTGATATGGACTTGGAATATGTGCCCAGTCAGGCCAATTTTGTTCTGGTTAAAGTCGGTAATGGAGATGCCGTGTTCCAGGGGATGTTGGAAAAAGGAGTGATCGTCCGGGCGATGCGAGGTTACAAGTTGCCAGAGTGGATTCGGATTTCGGTGGGAACGATGGAGCAAAACCAATGCTGTATCGAAGTGCTGCGCGAAGTCCTTGTTTCATCAAAACCCTGACAAAGTTCATGGGGGAATCATTGCCAGAACCAGGAGTGATTGACGACACCATTGTTGCAATCGCAACTCCGGTGGGGCAGGGGGCCATTTCTTTGATTCGCATCAGCGGGGCGGGTGCTTTTGAATTGCTCGCACAGGTATTTTTCCCAGCCTCAGGAAAGGCTGCTGATATAGACGGTCGCAAAGCGATATTGGGAAACCTGCGAGATGCCAGGGGGGACAATGTGGATGAAGTATTGCTCACTGCATTCAAAGGCCCGCGCAGTTATACAGGGGAGGATGTGGTGGAAATCAGTTGCCATGGTGGAATTCTGGTGACAAAAAAAGTTCTGGAAACTTTATTGGCAGCGGGTGCTCGTGCGGCTAATCCCGGTGAGTTCAGCCAACGTGCTTTTTTGAACGGCAAGATGGATCTGACTCAAGCCGAAGCAGTGATGGATCTAATCTCAGCACAAACTGAACTGGCTTTGAAAGCAGCCGGGGAACAACTTGCCGGGCGACTGGGGGAGCAATTGATGGATCTGCGGGCTGGTCTTTTAGCCCTGGTGGCACAGGTCGAAGCTTATATCGATTTCCCTGATGAGGATATTGATCCGGAAACAGGTGATTTGCTGGTGAAACGAATCTCTGGCATTCACCAGGAAGTGAGCAACTTACTGGCCACCGCAGACCAGGGAAGGATACTCAGAGAGGGGGCGAGGGTGGTGATTTTCGGAGCCCCGAATGTGGGCAAGTCAAGTTTGCTGAATTTGTTACTGGGCTTTGACCGTGCGATTGTCAGTGATCAGGCGGGCACCACTCGGGACACTCTGGAGGAGGTGATCAATTTGCGCGGAATCCCCCTGCGCCTGGTGGACACCGCCGGGGTACATCGTTCGCAAGATAAGGTTGAGTTGGAGGGGATTCATCGAACGCATCAGCAAGTGGAAAATGCGGATTTGGTATTACATATCGTCGATGCCAGTGAAGCGCGCTCTGATGACGGGACCGCAATCATTCCCGAAGAGGGGCGTCATCTGCTTATTTTAAACAAAGTGGATCTTGTTATTCACAGTGATTGGGAATCGAGCAAAGGGGTAAGAATTTCCTGTACGGAAACATGTGGGATCAATGATCTGGAAGACGCCGTGGTGGATGTTCTGGCTAAAGACGGAGAAGCCTGGGGGAATAATCTTGTGGCGATCAATACGCGCCACAAAAATTGTCTAAAGCGGGCAAAACTTGATCTGGAAGCTGCCGGAAAAAATCTTAAGCAGAAGGGTTCCACCGCACTTCCGGAAATCACAGCAATGGACTTGCGTTCGGCTTTGGATCACGTTGGAGAGATCGTTGGACAGGTTGATGCCGAGGAAGTCCTGGGAGAAATTTTTTCCAGTTTTTGTATAGGGAAGTAGGGCTGGCAGGAGACAGGATTCAGAATGCAGGAGTCAGTAGGGGATGAGGATTGCTTAATTCGGCTAAACTATTTACCCCCGGCTATCCCTGTGTTGTAATTTCCATTCTAACTCCTGTCTACTGTATTCTAACTTCTTCTTCCATGCCCGAACCTTTTAAAAACCTCTTCAGCAGAAAAGTGATCCAACACATGGCTGATCACTTTGCCCGTGTTTGGTCGGATTTCCCCCGGGATAAGTTTGTGACAGAGGCGAGTGATCGCCTGGAAGATCTGGAGCTGAAACAACGATCGGAACAAATTATGGAAGCGATGATTAGCTGCCTTCCCGATGATTTTGATTCTGCGGCCGGGGTCATGCTGGAAAGCCTGGCTCCGGAAAAACACATCCGAGAAAAAGAAGAAAGCCTCTGTCCCGAGGGGATTTCAGGCTGGGCAATCATGCCGATGACCCACTATGTTGGCTTGCACGGGCTTGGGCATTTTGATCTGTCTATGGATTTGATGCGTGAAATGACCAAGCGCTTCACTTCGGAATTTGGTATTCGTTTTCTCATCATTGCTGAACCCAGGCGTTCTTTATCGTTGTTCAAAAAGTGGGTGAGGGATCCTGACGAACATGTTCGCCGTCTGGTTTCAGAGGGCTCCCGCCCCCGGCTGCCCTGGGCGATGCATCTGACTGAATTCATCAAGGATCCAACACCTATGTTGCCTTTGCTCGAAGCCTTACAGGACGATGAATCTGAATACGTCAGGCGCTCGGTAGCCAACCATTTGAATGATATATCCAAAGATCACCCGGACTTGATTGCGGAAATTGCGGCGGATTGGTTAAAGGGGGAAGCTTCGCCCCAACGTCAACGGCTCATAAAACATGCCTGTCGAAGCCTGGTCAAACAGGGGCACGAACCGACCCTTAAAGCTTTGGGTTACAAAGCTGCCAGAATCAGGGTTGAGCATCTGATTGTCCAAACTCCAGTGGTGGAATTTGGCGAGTACCTTGAATTCGAACTGTCGTTCGTTTCACTGGGCAAACAGCAACAGCCGCTGATCATTGACTATGCCGTCCATCATCAGAAAGCGAATGGCAAACTGACTGCCAAAGTCTTTAAGTGGAAAACTCTGGCTCTTGCCGGTGAGGGGACGTTTTTAGCAAAACGCCGCCATGTTATGCGGCAGATTTCCACTAGAAGGTATTACCCCGGGCTTCACCGATTGGAGATTTTTATCAATGGAAAATCAGTCGCTATTAGAGACTTTGAATTGAACATTCCCTGAGCAATACAGTAATGACATTGCAGGAAATTTTATCTTCAGTGTTCTTGACCTGATGGGCGACAATAGCTAAAAAGGCGTGTTATATTAACATGAATGTCTATTTAGCCGAACTGCTGGGAACGATGATCCTGATTCTATTTGGAGGAGGCACCAGTGCGGCCGCTTCTTTGAAGGATACCTATTCCAACGGTGGTGGGTGGTTGATGATTTCAGTGGGATGGGGTTTGGCGGTAGCGATGGCAGTCTATGCCGTGGGAAGCTACAGTGGAGCCCACATTAATCCTGCAGTCACTTTGGGTTTGGCTTCAGTAGGAGAGTTTGAATGGGGCAAGGTGCCGGGTTACATAGCCGCACAAACAGTCGGTGCTTTCCTCGGGGCGGTATTGGTTTTTTTCCAATACCTGCCACACTGGAAAAAAACTGAAAACCCGGCTGCCAAACTCGGAATATTTTGTACGGGTCCGGCCATCCCGAATACGGCAGCCAACGTGGTGAGTGAGGTGATTGGCACCTTTGCCTTGGTGCTAGGGCTTATGGCAATCGGAGCGAATGAATTCACCGAGGGGCTCAATCCGATGATCGTGGGGCTTTTGATTATGGTGATTGGTATCGCGCTGGGAGGGACGACGGGTTACGCCATTAACCCTGCCCGTGATTTTGGTCCTCGCCTGGCACATGCCCTTTTGCCTATTTACGGCAAAGGTCCTTCAAATTGGGCTTACGCCTGGGTACCGGTATTCGGCCCGATTATAGGAGGGGTTTATGGTGCACTGTTTTATCAGGCTGTTTTCCTGGGACAAATGGGGGTGGTATTTTATTCAATGAGCATTGTTGTAGCAGGAGTACTCGCCTGGGGGTTTCTTGAGCGGGATCTGGATCCTGATTAAAATAATGCGAAGGAGCTATTCGGCGATCCAAGCCCTTGCCTTTTCCAGTTCAGCAATAGAAAATACTTGGATTTTGCAAGGGATCATGAAACCAAAGGTTTTTATCCGCGAAGCGACACTTTCGCTGTCGGAGACAAGAGCAATCCTTTCGAATTGGGCAAATTGCTTGAGGCCGACTTTACTATCGGGACTTGGCTCGCTGTCCATCTGATAGAGCAAGCGGATCTTCTCGTGTTTTTGTTGTGCCTGTTCCACGGCGGGAACAAAGACATCCTCGAAATCGTCAGGATTTTCTTCTCCCGACTTACGGAGAGCGACGATGTGGTCGGGAATGTCTGGGATGGGTTCGAGCATTTGAGGAGGGTTTCAGGATTCTGTAGTCAGAAATGGGTTGGTATTTTTTTTCCGAGTATTACATCCTGTCTACTGAATTGCCTACGGGAAGCAAGCTCCGGCTCTCTCACTTCGTTCCGAATCTGACTACTGTCTACTGGTTTTAAAAGGTCAATCTTCCTCTCAGGCCGAATATGCCGACGACTTGATCGTAGGAATTATGTGACGGGTTAATTATTATTTGCGCACTAGGGGTGATTCGAAAGGTGGGGATGACCGAATAGCGATAAAACAGTTCAGCTGTCCATTGGTCTGTATACCTTGGGTTGTGGGGCTGGCCCCAAGCCACAGCAATTCCTATGCGATCATTCGGTCTATTGTGATGGCCCTCCTGTACGACCCCTGCAGTGAATATTTGTTTTGTATTAGTCGCTCGGTCATCTGACTCTGCATATCGAATAAAGGGGGTCCAACCTTTTGATAATTCTTGTTGTAGCAGAACGGAGTATCCTGATGCAGTGGGGACGTTTGAGTTGTTGCGATTTTCGCTGTGCCACAAAGTAATCTGATATAGTCCTTTCCCAAAACTGTGTTCAGGTTTCCATCCGAAAGTCGTGGCAGTGAACCATTCTTCAGCTTGTTCTTGCGCGGCTGAGGTTTCGGATTCTCTACCATCAGATCTTCCTCCTCCAATGATAGCAAACAGGTCTTTTCTCGGTTGCCAGGAGAAAACCAGTCCTATGTTGGTGTTTGGAAAGGGGATGGTTGGATTACGGGAAAAAGCCTTATTTGTGTAAAAATGATTGGAGCCCGTAAATCGATAGGCGTCAAAAATATTATCGAGTCTTAATCTGCCCAGACGAAAAGCCAGGTGGTCATCGAATAAATTCTGATGCCACCATATTTCTTTCAAGGTGAAATCCTCTTCGTTAAAACCAGAGGTAGTGCCCCATAAAGACCCGATAGAATCACCAATATCGGCTGGCGTGGCATTACCAATTTTATGCCGGTATTCGGTAGAAAAACCCAGAGTGCCCTCATTTATCCATCCATTGTGAACGTCGGAATTGAGGAAGCTCCAGCGTCCGATCATATCAAAATCTCCGCTGCCTCCACTTCGTGGGCCTGTATAGTGGCCATTGGTCGCTGCCTGGAAAAGGGTGGTGTAAGCGAAGGCCATTGAGAGCCCGGTTTTTTCATCAAAAAGTTTCCAGAAATCTTCCCATGCTTCCAAGGGGCTTTCCAAGGGACCATTGCGGAACACCGTTTTTCGAGATTGACTGACATCATCAAGAGTTGTGTCAATTTCATCAGATGATTCTGTGATCGCGGTGCTCTTTTTGGGGCTGGAATTTTCAGACTGGGCTTGGCTCGAGCTGGTCATTGACCAGAATACTGCCAGGCTCACGGCCAACAGATGGCGGTGAAGAGGGAAGCAATAATGTTTGAAGTATTTGATCATCAACAGGCGGGTTCCAGGAAACTTACTTAAAATCACCGGATTCTCAAAACTTTCTTTTAGATGTAGGAAAAGGTATTTGATTTGAGCGGGGGCCTTCGTGAAGCTTTAATGTTATGGCAGGATGCATTGCTGAAGTGACCTTGATACAGATGTGTCAACGATCCATCTGAGGGCGCTGAGGGGTGAATACAAAATTTCTTTACGATTGCTTGGCATTGGTTTGCCACTGACGATGTTGGCCGGATTGGTGCTGGCGGTCCCTATGTTTCCCGGTGAGAGCCTTTGGATGGTGGCGGTGATGGCTTTTGTTCTTTCACCTACTGTGATACCGCACTTGGTCAGGCGGTTGTTAATAATAAAAAGGTTCAGGGCCTGGTGAGAGACTCGATCGAAGTGGAAAGCGGCACCAATGAGGGATCGCCTTGCCACCGATCATGGTTTGCATGGCCGCACTGATAGCTGCAGTGGGTAAGTCGTTTGATATTGTGTATTGGGGCAACTCTCTCTGTTCGTATTTCTGATTTTCGGCAGGGCATGGGTTCCGAGGCAAAAGAGCACTGGGATGCAATGGCATTGCTGTATGCCTTGCTCAGCTTGACGGTGATCCGGATGGTGCCGGTTGCGATCAGCTTGATTGGCACAAAAATGGATCTTGTTACGGTAGGATTCATCGGGTGGTTCGGGCTGCGTGGTATCGCGTCGATTCTTTATATCCTTATTTTTATTAACGAAGTGGAAAAAGAGAATAATGAACGATTGCTATCGGTGATCGTTTTGACCATCCTGATCAGTGTGTTTGTGCACGGCTTGTCTGCAGTGCCCTTGTCCAGTTTTTATGGGTGTTATGTGGCCCGAAAGAGTCAAAGAAATTAATTATTCCAATGAATGTTGAATCTATTTTTCGAGGTCAAAGCTAATGGGGTATACATTTTAGATTATTGTAAAACAGCGATAAAGCAGAATTACTTTGAGGTAGGACGAATCGCAGCCATCAGTGATGGCAGTGGTTTCTTCAGCACTCACGGTTATCGATGCGCGCTTAGGTATTGCTGTATGTATCGCCTGGGTTTTTATTGGCATTGGGAAGAGAAATATGGGGAATTACTGAAATATATGTGAAAGATGAAAGCCAATACGTCTCTATATACCCTTGCTGTGCTACAGGCTGTTTTTCTGCTTTCCTGTGCCAGTCCCAGTGTTAAAAAACTGAATCACCCGGCAGGGGAGGCGTCAACTTTGTCAGCCTTGCTCGATCAAGGCCGGCTCAGTCCGGAAGCGCGATCCTATCTGAAGAAACAGGGGCTACCCGAAGATTATAGAAAAGATCCGGATAGCACAGTTGCCGGCCTGCGAAAGCACCTCACCGAGACTCCTTCTGATGCGGGGCGCATGGCCTTGATTGAAATTTGTAATATTACGGCTAATCGGGCGGAGAGAAAGAACCCCAAAAAAGCTGTAGCTTATCATCTTGCGGCTGCGGAGGCGGCCATTGCAAACGGTTTCGCTTCCTCCCAGGTATCATCAGGGCACGACAAATTTATTAAGGCGTATAACGACAGCACGGAGGAGGTGGTGCAGATTTTATTCGACTCCGATGTGCCATGGGATGATTCGGTGGTATACCCGGGGCCGGACAAAAAATACCGTCTGAATCTACGCAAGAGTGGTTCAGGCATCGTGGCTCCGGACTTTTATGATGATCTGTATCCGGCAGATTACCTGAAGTTCGAGGATATAAAATTCGAGCGTCATATCACCAAGGGAATCGGGGCAGCTCTAGTGGGGCATCGTGAAGGCTTACCGGAGCGTCGTAAAGTTGATCCCTTTCTGGCGTCCTTGGGCATGTCTCTGCCGGTAAACGCAACGCTCAATTTTTCTTCTGGCGGCAATCGGGTGGAACTGGCGTTTCATGATCTGATGGTCACCGATTCTATCCGGGTGGCAGGGCATCAACTCCCTCTGGCTGCAGACCACTCAGCTCCTTTGGCCGTTTTTTACGATTACGCTCCAAAGCACAACATTGGGATGGGAGCATTGATGCATCCTGATGAATATGCGGACAAAATGGGTTTGTTTCAAATTGAGCCATTTCAGCCCGATCAAATTCCGGTGATTTTTGTTCACGGCCTGATGTCAAGTCCAAGAACATGGTTTGCGGCGTTTAACCAACTCAACTCCGACACGGCACTGCGCGAGCGTTATCAGTTTCTAGTTTTTGCTTACCCAACGGGATATCCTATTCCCTACAGCGCAGCCAATTTACGTAGAGCTATAAGAGAGTTTCAGCAAAAATACGATCCTGGTTACAATAACCCCGCGATGCGCAAGATGGTTGTTATTGGTCACAGTATGGGAGGGCTTCTCGCCAGCGCACAGGTTCGTGAAAGTGGCGATGCTTTTACTTCCAAATTTTTCACCAAACCAATCGACCAGATTGAAGGATTCAGTGAACAACAGAAAACCGCTTTGAAGGATTTGTTTGTGTATAGTGCCAATCCTGCTCTGACACGCGCTGTTTTTGTCGCCGCTCCCCACCGGGGTAGTGAAATTGCTGTCAAGTCGATCGGCGAACTGGGTGTCGCTCTTATCAAATTCCCCCTTAAGGCAGTCACGGCTACGTCGATTCCCGTGGTTGACGGGATGACAGAGCTTGCTCGCACACTTCTTGCAAGCAGGCCTGATGGTATCAAGGATCTGGAACCGTATGCTCCTGAGCTGATGGCGGTACTGGAACAAAAAATAAGAAAGGGAGTCATTATTCATAGCATTATTGGACGACATAATCCGAAGGATGTGGTGGAAAACAGCACTGATACGGTGGTGCCCTATTGGAGTTCGCATTTGGATAGTGCTGTTTCGCAGAAGGTGGTGCATGCCAAGCATACGACGATCACGGGCAATCAGGATTCGAACGAGGAGATTCGTCGGATCCTTTATCTGCATGCGGGAATACCTTATTCAAAGGATAATTGACAGCCGACTGGTAAGATGGCGTGGATAGGCACTTGCGGAGGCGGGAGCGATGTAGGGGGAGGAAATATCAAATAATGAACAAGGAATTATGAAGGATTAAGAGAATTTTTCTATGGTGAAAAAATTCAAAATAGAAATTGTGTCTGACTTCGCCTGTCCCTGGTGTTTTGTGGGTAAGCGGAGATTAGAGGAAGTTATGTCTCTGCGCCCGGAACTGGAAATCGAACTCACTTGGACGCCATTCCAACTCAACCCGGATATGCCACGTGAGGGGCGTAATCGGCGGGATTACTATCGTGATAAATTTGGTGAGGAGAGGCTGAAAGAACTTCGCGAGAATTTGAATAAGGCTGGAGAAGGAGAGGGTATCACTTTTTGTGATGAAAAGGATGCGATGGCGCCAAATACGCTTTCAGCTCATGTGCTGATGTTCTGGGCTGAACAGGATGATAATATCGACACCAATGGCCTCGCTGAAAAACTCTTAATTGCCCATCACGTCGATTGTGAAAATATTGGAGATCACGAAGTGTTGGTGAGAATTGCGGGAGAGGTGGGAATGGATGCAATTGCCATATGTGTGAAGTTAGAGGCGGGAGATGATGAGTTGCGAGTGAAGGAACAAATCCGTCATTCGTCAGCACGAGGTATCTCCGGGGTGCCGTTTTTCATTCTCAATGGGCAATACAGTATTTCAGGAGCTCAAACTGAAGCTGCTCTGATTGAGGCTTTTGATCAAATAGCAGGTTAGGGGAGAAGGCGGGGGAAAGGAAATAGATTGATGATTGGCCTCCGCCCTTTCCCTTCGGGCTACCTGTGGTAGTTTGACCCCGTCTATCTCCGCGTTGCTTCGGTTGCCTCTCCCTCAGACGCGGGATCAGCTGTTGAAGGATGAAGTAAGGAAAAGAGAATAAACAATGAGTAAATTATTTGTCCGAATCATCAAAGAACCGCTGCTGCATTTCCTGCTGCTTGGCGCATGCATCTACGGTGCCTATGCTCTGTTTGGCGCTCCGGAATCAGATGACAGTGACAAATCGATCCGCGTCGATGCCCGGCGTATCGATGCTTTTATCGCTGAATGGCAAAGCCGTTGGAATCGTCCGCCTACGGAGAAGGAGATCAATGGGATTATCATGCAGTTCGTGAATGAAGAGGTGCTCTATCGCCAGGCAGTCGCCATGGGTTTGAACGAAAACGATCCGATCACCCGTCGACGCATGGCGCAGAAGCTGGAATTTTTGACCAGTGATCTTGCTCAGGCACAAATGCCGACGGATGCCGAACTTGAAAAATACTTTCAGGATAATCTGGATTCATATCGGGGCGCGGATTTGATCACCTTCACCCAGGTGTTTTTTGATCCGGACAAACGCGATGAGAAAACTCTCGACGATGCTGCGAAGGAGCTGAAGGAGTTGCAGGCGGCCGGGGTGCCTGATCCTCAGAATTTGGAAGCGGGGGACCGCTTCATGTTACAGAATCATTTCGAATCAGTGGATGAAGTCGAGGTCAGGCGGCAGTTGGGTTCCGGGTTTGCCGAGTCAGTGATGAAACTGGGTGAGGGGAAGTGGCATGGGCCGGTGTTGTCTGGTTACGGGGTGCACCTGGTCTATGTTTATAAAACACAGAAAGCCCCGGCTCCGAAACTGGAAGTGGTGAAAGCCAAAGTGCTTGAGCAATGGCATGAGGATAAACGTGAACAGTTCAACGCGGAATTTTTGAAGAACCTCAAGGAGCGCTATGAAATTGTTATTGATGATGTGCCGAAGGATCGAATAATTGATGATGCCAAAGTTTCGAAGGGCAAAGCTGAATCCGGAGTGGGGGAGGCTGTTTCCAAGTGATGTCTGCGAAGGTGAACAGATTCCTCAAATCCGCAGCTTTAATATGGGCACTTTTGTTTGCCGTTTGTTTGCCGACTCAAGCCGACGAGTTTCGTCCGGCTTTGCTGGAAATTGTCGAGCGGGACGGAGGGTGGGTCGATGTGACCTGGAAGGTTCCGATGCGCTCGGACAAGGTGTTGGCGGTCAAGCCAGTGCTGCCTGATTTTCTTGAGGCGATTGGGCCGGGATCCGGGCGGCGTGTTCCCGGGGCCTGGATTCAAACTAGCTCTTACCGTGCGGGAGACAATGTTCTGAATGGATCAACTTTGAGTGTGGAAGGTCTTGCAAGCATTCCGGTGGATGTGCTGGTGCGCATCACGCTTAAGGACGAGACGGAGCATTCGACCATTCTGCGTTCCAGCAGCAACAGCTTCACTATTCCTGAAATAGCGACCAACAAGCAGTTGGCTTTTTCCTATCTGCGTATGGGAACCATTCATATTCTCGAGGGTTACGATCATCTATTGTTTTTGCTGGCCTTGTTGTTGATTGTGTCAGGCTTTCGTAAACTGCTTTGGACCATCACAGCTTTCACACTGGCACACAGCATCACTCTGGGACTGGCAACTCTGGGTATGGTGAATGTTCCATCGGCGCCTACGGAAGCCGTTATCTCGTTGAGCATCCTTTTTCTAGCAGCTGAGATCATTCGGCTGCGAGCAGGGGACAAACCGCTCACGGCAAATTACCCCTGGGTGGTGGCCTTTTCATTCGGGCTCATTCATGGCCTGGGTTTTGCGGGAGCATTATCAGAAATTGGAGTGCCACAAAATGCGGTGCCGCTGGCCTTGGTGATGTTCAATGTCGGAGTGGAAATCGGGCAGATCGCATTTGTCTCGGTGGTGGCGGGCCTTATTGCCCTCACCAAACGCTACATCATGCCAAGCCACGAATTTTCAGGAAAATTGGTGCCTTATGTGATTGGTGCTGTGGCAGCTTTCTGGACGGTCGAACGAACGCTTTCGTTTTTGTGAGGAGATCAAAAGACCGACCGTAGACGAAGACTGAACACGGAGGAATGATCAATGCTGGGGGCCAGAGCGGGATGGAACACTGATTGATAACTTAGAGTTGTGTCGACACCCGGGAACAGGGGAAAGCGATAAAAGACCTCGACGTTGTATTCATCGTGGGATCCCGCAACAGTCGGTTCCACCCAGTTGAGCCCGAGACCGACGAGATCGTCCTGTATCCCTGACGGCTTCCCGAGTGGATCGTAGAGGAGGAAATTGGCTCCTGCTTGATACTTGTAGAGGGCTGATTCATTAAAGCTTTGCCCCCAGCGGAGAATTCCGATGGCGCGACCATCATCGCTCAGTTCCTGCTCGTGCTTTACCGAATATCCCCAGCCCTCCTTGCCAGTATTGGCATTGATCGGAGCTCCGTTTTCAGTGCCGTCGGTGTGCCAGATGGACAGCTTTGAGAAATCCGCAGTTCCGGTTCCAGGGAAAATTTTTGCGGCAAGTTCGAGTGCTGTATAGAAGTCGCCTACACCAAGGTCTCCCCAGTCATAGCGGTTGGCGTTGGCATCCGAAATAAGCCCGATGACCTTAAAACGATCATTGAAGTACAAGGCACCCACTGCTCCGAAACCCGAGTCGGGGAATCCATCTACGAAAAAACCGGTGCCGGCATTGGGAAGAAAGGTGGTGACTGGGGTGATGTGTTTGGAAGTCCCCAGGATTGAGTCCGTGGTGATCTTGCCGATCCGGTAAGCCCATCCCGCCTCCGAGCTTCCCTGTTCCCAATAGAGGTTTCTAATCAGAGCGACCGGGATATACTCCTCAAAAGCGTTACCAGTACCAATCTGGCTACCCAGGTTACTGAACCCTAAAGTTTGCGGGCCTGTGGTTCCGTAATTCCATCGTCCCTCAAGATGAAAATAAACTTGTCCCTGGGTAGGTTTTCCCTGGTTGAGAATTTCCCAACTCGCAACAAAGTCGGCGTCTGTCGTGGTTCCCCAATTGTCCCTGCCGGGTAAAACATCCGTCAATCCCTGAAAGAGATGATTGAAGGTCAATCCCACCTTGATGCTGGTCGCTTTATAAATGTTGTTCTTCGCCGTATCGGTGGTGTCGTGGAGCCCCTTTAATGGAGAGACTGAAAAAAGAGAGTCTACTTGAGCTCGCCTCTGCTTAATGTGGTTCAGCATATTCGAGGGATCCTGGGGATCACTGCCGAAGACATTGTCCTGTGAAGCGTTTTCCTGGTCTTCTTCGGCGCTTGTCGTTGCTGTCGTGAAACAGTATAACAGGCCGACTAATGCTATAAAGGAAATTGAAGTTTTCATAGAGCCTAAGTTTACCTGATGGGGTAATACAACTTTCAACAGGGATAAGTTCAGTTGATCTCAACCAACCGTGACCGTGCCATCTTCCGCGATTGAGATCGGATCACCCGTATTCACCGCTTCGAGGAATCCGTCTCCAAGTAGATCGATGGTGATGACGCGTCGGTCATACCAGACGTCATCGATGATCAGCCCTCCAGCTGCGATACTGTCGATGTGTGAGGAAAAGAGGAAGGCCTTAAGACCCACGCCCATTTCGCTTACCCCCATGAGTGCACCCGCTCCCATAGTGGATCCGACGCATTGCGAGGTGCACAAGATCGCGTTCTTCATGTCTTTCTTGAACAGGTCAGGGTTGTTTGCGTCGGTGCAGGGCGCGCTCGTAGTGTTCCCTGCGAACATGTTCTCGAAGTAGGATCCGGTGAGGTTGAAGGGCATCTTCGAAACAAGCGCCTTGCCCTCGAGTTTGCCAGGAAGAACCGCACGTCCTTTGAATGTTTTTTTAGCCATTGTTTTTTTAGTTAAATGTTTTCGTTTTAGTGACTCGGTATTGGTAGTTGCGCTTATCCGGGCACCTTGCCACTTACGATGATGTCCACCAGTGTCTGATCCGGGAAGTAGCGGATTGTTGAGTAGTTCCGCGTCTTGGCGGAGTTGGTGATACCACGGACGCGATCCGAGAAGCCCTTCGTGCCAGCCCAGGTGACGCCGCACATGGGAGTCGCCACCATGCCCGCTGCCAGCATCTTGCCAGCGAGTTCGCCATCATCCACGAGAAGTTGACTCTTGACGACGTTGGCGCAGAACATGTAGACGGGCATCGCGGCCTTCTCCTTGCCGGCCTTGTCGAGCGCCTCGGTGACCAGTTTTCCCCACTTCTTCATTTCGTAGAGGGTGTTGTGTGGGCAGCCGATGAAGGCGCCGGTGGGATCCCCTTTCTTCTCTGGCCACAAGTTGTCGAAGGTCTTGATGATCTTCTGTTCCTCGGCGTCGTCGTAGACGTAGGTCTGGTAACCTTCGTCGAGCAGCTTGCGGCCCTTCTCTTTCGCATCCGGGGTCAAGTTCTCGACGTGGTATAGCCCGACAGCACCAGAAGCGGCGGTGGCACTGCCCATGGCTTTGAGAAGATGCAGGTTGTCTTCGGTGACCTTGCCATCTTCAAAGTATTTATCGATACCGGCTACGAAAGGCACATCCTCCACGACCTTGCGCCCGATAGCGGTTCCGAGAACACCCCAGTCCGGTGTCTTCGAGGTCACGACGTCGATCAACCACTTTGCCTGGCGGCCCTCGTCAGTCATGAGCCCGAAGTAAGGCGCCTTGGCTGTAATGGCACTGATCAGGTCAATGCCGGCGCCGTTCCTGTTAGTCCGGATGCCGAGCACGGAGTTGCCGTAGTTCACCGCCGAGGATTCCGCCCAAGCCACCATGGTTCCGGGCTCGGGGGCGTTGCCCACTTCCTTCACATAGCAGGCACAAGAGCGTTTGTTAAGATCCGGTGCTCCGAGGCGGGCATGAACCCAGTCCAGTTCTTTCTGTAACGGGTAGCCCTCATAAACGATCTGCATTTCCGCCTCATTGTTCTGAACATTAAAGCAGTCGTAGGGGCGTGGATTGACTGTGTAGGGCGCATAGGACTTGAGTCCGGCCGTGGCACATTCATCGAGCATTTTGATCATTGAGCTGAGGTAGGGGGCGCCGGGGTAGAGATTACTGTGGGGCGCACCGCCGAGATCGACGAGCTTCTCAGCGCCGAAGGTATTGCCGAAGACCACCTGGATCTTCATGAGCTTAGCCATCTCCGGGCCCTTCGAGCCGTCCAGGATAGCCTGCTCCTCTTTGGTCAGCTTCATCTTGTGGCTGGCAGCTTTTTCGGCTGTGGCATTGGCCATGGACGCACCGGTGAAGGTAGCCTTTTGGCCTGTCGGTTTACCATCGGGCCCGAGCCCCTGCATGTCGGAATCGAGCATCTTCCCCGCAAATTCGGGGACTTCCTTAGAACTGCCAGCTTTCGCGGCACTAGTAAAACTTGCGCTCGATTTTGCGGTGGCGTTCTTCCCTGCGCTTGAGGTTGTGTCGCTGGGTTTACATCTCGGTGTAACCAGGGCGGCGGGCACAGCTGCTACCAGTGGGATTCCTTTAACAAAGTTTCTGCGTTTCATGGCGATAGTATCTTTGAGTTAAAATTTATCGATTCTATGAAATTTGATATTTAGAACGGAGTTTAAGACTCATTTATATCAGTATTCCGGGGTCTTAAAAAGACCTTTCCCATGGAATAATGGACATATATTGCGGTCATTTGGTCTCCTGGAAATACCCGTAGGGGACAGGGGACAGGGGACAGAAATTGTGCCAAAATCTATAAATGTGCCAGGCGCAAAATGATAATTGCTATAGGAAAATTGGTGCCTTATGCGATTGGTGCTGTGGCAGCTTTCTGGACGATCGAACGAACACTGTCATTTCTGTGAAAAAATCAAAAATAAGTCGCATTTACAGTTCAATTTAATTGACGTAAAACCTGAAAATGTAACAGTGAATCAACATGAAAACCAATTCCACTCGAGTTCTCGAACTGCTTAAATTATCTTTCCTGAGTGTTGTTTTGTTTGCAGCCACGGCTGCCCAATCCGAAGAGAAGGTCGCCGCTGACGCAACAACGACCACAGGTGCGCCTGCTAGCGGCAATGATGAAATTGCCAAGAAACTGGCCAATCCACTTGCGGCTATGATCAGCGTGCCGTTCCAAAGTAATTTTGATTTTGGCGGGGGGCCTGATGGCGACGGATTTCAATGGAAAATGAATGTTCAACCGGTCATTCCTTTGACGATTAATGAGGACTGGAATTTAATTGTGAGATCTATCTTTCCCGTTATTTCGCAGACGGATGTCATTGGTACCAGTAGTCAAAATGGTTTGGGGGATACAGTCATGAGCACTTGGTTTTCTCCCGCCAAGCCAACATCGGGTGGTTGGATTTGGGGCTTTGGCGGCGCTTATTTGTTACCAACGGGAACGGAAGATTTGCTTACCGCGAACCAGTGGGGACTAGGGCCGACTTTCGTAGCGCTGAAACAGGAGGGCAAGTTTACCATCGGCATGCTGGCCAATCAGATTTGGGCGGTAGATACTCCTGCTGATCGTTCAACAGTGAATCAAATGTTTCTTCAACCATTCATAGCCTACGTACCAGGCGAAGGGTGGACTTTCAATCTGAATACGGAAAGCGCATACGATTTTACCGGAGATCAGTGGACCGTTCCAATCAACGTGATGGTCAGCAAGATGATCACGATCGGCAAAATGCCAACGCAGTGGCAGTTGGGCGCCCGCTACTATGCTGAAACACCTGATAATGGACCTGAATGGGGGCTGCGTTTTGCTGTCACTTTGCTGTTGCCTAGGTAATAAAGAGCGTAATGGATAATTTTACTGGAGAGCTTCGCTGTAGCCCGGGCAAGCTCCAGCTTGCCTGCAAAAGCTTTTGTCCTGCATGCCTTCTCTAGCATAGTGATTTTTGCTATCAAAAACTACACTACTCAAGAATCATAGACATGAGTGACGATCCAAAACTTGAAGCCGAGTCCGAAGCTAAGCCGCATGCGGTCAAAGCTCTCCTTAGTTGGGTGCTTCATTCTCTGCTGATTGCCTTGGCGGTGGTGATGACAATCGTGCTGGTATCGGCTTTTACTGCGCGCAAAATGCCGAAAATCGAGAAGTGGCATCATGAGCCGCTTGAGAATGAATTTGTCGCTAAGGATCTCACTGCGGATTACAAACTGGAGCAGTATCTCAAGCTGGAAGACTCTCTATTCGCTGAAGTGGAGACCTACAAGTTGGATCCGGACAAACTCGAAGGTCATTCGCCTTTTTCGCGTTTTGTAAAAGGCGGGCCGCAGGATCCAGCTCGGCAGCCGATTAACTGGAACCGGTCGGTTGAGCTGGTACCCGACAAAATAAAAGGTGGTGTGCTCTTGCTTCACGGTTTGTCCGATTCACCCTATAGTTTACGCAGCCAGGCAGAGCTTTTTCATCAGCAGGGTTATTATGTCTTGGTTATGCGCATGCCTGGTCATGGCACCGTGCCGGCGGGTTTGTTAAATGTGAATTGGGAAGACTGGGTGGCGGCAGTAAAGGTCGGAGCTCGACATGTGAAAAGCAAACTAGGTGATTCTCTGCCGTTTTATATCGGTGGTTATTCGAATGGCGGAGCTCTGGCGGTGCAACACACCTTGGCTGCTTTGGAAAACGGCGAACCAGTTCCTGACCGCCTTTTCCTGTTCTCTCCGGCGATTGGAATCACAGGTTTCGCCAGGGCGGCCTGGTGGGCTTCCATGTATAGTTTTATTCCCTATTTCGAGAAATCCAGATGGATGGGAATCCAAATTGAATTTGATCCCTACAAGTATAATTCGTTCACCAATAACGCAGGCACGCAAAGCTGGCAGTTGGCCAATGAAATTCAGGTTCGTCTGGCAGCGGTGAAAAAGAAGAATCATTTGGATAGGATGCCGCCGATTCTTGCTTTCCAATCCATCGTTGATGCCACGGTTCAAGCTGAGGTGCTTGTCACCGGACTTTTTGATCACCTCGAAAGCAAGGGTAACGAAGTGGTGTTTTTTGATATCAATCGTTCGGAAAAACTCGAGAGCTTCCTGTCGTTGAAGTTTGCCAAAAAGTTGGATTTCATGATGAAGGAAGCAAATCTGAAATACACCGTTACGAAAGTGAGCAATCGTGATTCGGAGACTTACGAAATGAGTGCTCGCTCAAGGCTGCCTGGCGTCGCAAAGGTAGCGGTGGATCCACTTGAGCTGAACTGGCCCAGAGCGGTGTATTCCCTCGCTCACGTGGCGATTCCCTTTCCGGAAAACGACCCTCTATATGGAGAGGTCGCTCCCGATCCAGCTGTCTATGGTCTTCATATTGGCTCTTTCCATCCGATCGGGGAAAAACATGTGTTTGAAATTCCGCCGAGCCAGTTGATTAGGATCAGGCACAATCCGTTTCACGCGTATATGAATGAACGGATGCTGGAAGCAATTCGGGAGAAATAATGAGCGATAGCGCGCTTTTTACCCTTATGTGGCCGTTTTTGTATTTTCTGGTCATCCTTGCATTCATTGTGCGTGCCATTGTGCGCCCGCACCGTGAACCGGCTTCGCGGGTGGCTTGGGTGGTGGTTATCGTGGTGGTGCCAGGGCTTGGAATGCTTGCTTATATTCTGCTGGGGGAAACGAATATTGGCCGCCGCCGGGTGGAGCGTATGAACAAGGTGATTGAGGGGATGCCGGATGTTGCGGGTACTCCGGGGATCGATGCGGATAATTTCCAAGTGGATGTTCCGGAGCGTTATGAACATTTGTTCAAGGTGGGAAATTCGGTCAACGGCTTTGAAGCGGTGGGAGGTAACCGGGCGTTTCTGACGAAGGATTCCAATGCTGCGATTGATTCGATGGTTGAGGACATCGATGCCGCCAAGGATCATGTGAACCTGACTTTTTACATCTGGTTGGATGATAACAATGGGCTCAAGGTGGTAGAGGCTTTGAAGCGAGCCGCTGGACGCAAAGTCACCTGTCGGGCGATGGCGGATGGCCTGGGTTCGCGTGCCATGATTGCATCCGAGCACTGGTCGGCGATGCGGGATGCGGGTGTTCATGTCGCCACCGCTCTGCCAATTGGTAACCCGCTTTTGCGACCACTACATGGGCGCATCGATTTGCGGAATCACCGTAAAATTGTCGTGATTGATAATCATATCACTTATTGCGGAAGTCAGAACTGCGCAGATCCGGAGTTTCGGGTTAAAGCAAAATTTGCTCCCTGGGTGGATGCACTGATGCGTTTCGAAGGGCCGATCGCGAGGCAGAACCAGCATTTGTTCGCCAGTGACTGGATGGCACAGGTGGAAGAAAATCTCGATGAGCTTTTGAAGCAGCCGATGCCGGATGGGAAGACTGGATTTACGGCTCAGGTGATTGGCACTGGACCAACGGTTAGGCATTCAGCTATGCCCGAGGTATTCGAAACTCTGATGTATGCGGCGCGTAAGGAACTGTTTATCACAACACCCTATTATGTGCCTGACGAATCGATGCAGAATGCACTGTGCTCGAGTGCCTATCGTGGAGTGAAAACCACCATCATTTTCCCTGCACGTAATGATTCGTGGATTGTGGGGGCGGCCAGTCGAAGTTATTATGCGGAGTTGCTCGATGCCGGAGTTCAGATTCACGAATACGAAGGAGGGTTACTACACACCAAATCATTGACTCTGGATGGCGAGGTGACCTTAATAGGATCCGCTAATATGGATCGCCGCAGTTTTGACTTGAACTATGAGAATAATATCCTGTTTTATGATGAGAAGCTGACTGCTGAAATGCACCAGCGGCAGGATATGTATCTGGCTCATTCGCATCCGGTGACTAAGGAAATGGTGGCGCAGTGGCCCCTGCGAGAACGACTTTGGAATAATGCCATCGCGATGCTGGGGCCGGTATTGTGAGGGGAAGGAGATAGAAGACAGGAGATAAGGAGTTAGAATTTGAGTAATGAAGTTAAGATACCCGCTCCATCACTCTTTTTACTTCAATAATAGCCAATCATTAATCCACTTCTCACCTTCTCTTCTCCTTCATTCTAACTCCTAAATAAATCATGCCAGG
>DAOUQC010000012.1 GCA_030625775.1 Verrucomicrobiota bacterium | reverse complement strand
AAATAAACCCGCTCGCCATCCACTGCCGGGGTCGAAGATGAAAAATTATTAAACCGGTGCTGATGATGGGCTTCAAACGGAGCTTTCCATTTCCACTTCACCTTGCCACTTCTGGCGTCGTAACACATCAGACGCCTTTCTTTGTTATTTTTCTTGTCGGTAAGCGTTAAAAAAATATCACTCCCCCACAGCACCGGTGAAGAATGCCCTGTGCCTTGCAATTCTATAATCCAAGTAAAATCAGCAATGGTAATTTTTGCCGGCAAGCCTTTGGCTTTGCCAATGCCAGCCCCGTTTTCGCCCCGGAAACGAGTCCACTCCTGAGCTCCAGAAGAAATTGCTGCCAAACAAGCGCAAGTCGAAACGACTACCAAAAACAATTGAGGGATTTTCATCTGGTTTACTTTTCAGCGCAACTAATGCTCTACAAGCTAAAGCTCAAAAAGCAGAATACGCAAGCAGCTTAAGGATCACCCGCGCATCCTTAGTCCAAGATCAAAGTCGTACCTGTTGGTGTTTTAGGGCGCGGCTTCGGTTTGGGTTTGTTCGGATCCACCGGAGGTCTGGGTTTGCTCGGAAAAGCCGCTTTTACAAAAAGCCGTGCATGAGGGATCTCGGGAGGATGCACATCCACCCTGACTTCCTTACTACCCTTTGCCTCGGAAGCCGCCAGCACCGATTCGTAAATTTGACGTGTCCACGGTTGCACATAGCTCAAAAAATACGCCCCCCTTTCTTTTTTTAAGTCGGTGATGAACTTGGCCTTGGCTGCTTCGTCCTTCATCGTCTTGGGCACCAAAGCCGCTACCTTCTGATCCAGACCCGCAATTTCAGCTTTCTGGGCGGCAATTACTTTCGGACCGATGGTTTTGGCTAGATTTTCATACTGAGCCATGGGGATCGCATCCAATTTCAAGTTGATCGTCTCGCGTCGAGGCATTGCTTTCGGTGAAAATTTCTCCCCCTCCCAGGTTGTCCATCCTGCAGCAATCCGGTGGGATTCCGATATGTTCCTCGCTTCCAAATAGGCTTCAAAACTATCGGCGCTCACGTAATAATAAAACAAAGCATTGCGTTGCAGGGCGACCTTCTTGCACGCCTTGTCGAATTCGGAATTGCGTTTTTTGAACTGCTCGATTTTCCAGCCCCCCTCCGCTTTGAAACCAAGGCTCAATTTCAGCCGGTCAGTCGTGCCGTTTTTCTCAATAAAATAACTGAAGTCCTTCGGTCCGAATTTCCCCTTGCCGAAAAAAGCTTTTACTTTTTTCTCATCCAGACGCATCCGCTGCACACTGAACTCCCGCCGATCATTGGCCCCAAACAATCGCGCCAGCATGTCCCTCTCCGGCAAAGCCGCCCCATCTCCGCCCATTTCCGTCACCATGACCTTGTCCAAACCCAAAGCTTTCACAAACCGCCCGTTTTTGCGTACCTTTTCCTGAACGGGCAAGTAGCCATTGCGGTTCGCATTCTGGCGAGTTGACTGCAAGGTAAATGTATAAGAACCCAGATCACCGCCGGTATAAGCTAATTTGGCAAAATTACTGTAAATGGCATCTGTCACCTTGAGCGCATGAGTGTAAGGATCGCCGACAAAGTATACTTTTCCGAATTTACAAACGATATAGTATGCATTGGACTCGGGGGCCGCAATTCTTGGATTTGGCATTTTCACCACTTTGGGAGCCACTTTTTCCTGCTCCGGAGTCTGGGCCAGAATGGCTTTCATTTCTGCCAACTCAGCCGCAACACTTAGCACTTCGGTTTCCCTGCTTTTCCTGCGAGCTTCCTCTTCATCAATCTTTTTCTGCAACTCCTCCATATCGGAGCTTTTTTTAGCGAGATCCTTGTTGTTATTTTCAATCTTCTCAATCTCTAGCATGAGCTGGGCAGGTGTTTTTTCCAGCTTCTTTTTTGGCTCTGCTGCCGCCTGCTCCAATTTTTTCAGGTTTTTGCGGGTTTCATCAGCCCGGACTTTCAATTCCTGAAGATCTTCCTTGGTAACATCCGGCAGATTTTCAACTACCACCTTCACCGCCTGGCTCAACCCCAGGCTGCTGATAATCAGGATCAATAATAACACCCCTACCACATTTGTCAGGGCGTCCAACAGACTGTCCATGCTTCTTTCGCTGTCGTCTCTAGCTCTCCTTGCCATTATTTTAGAAACTTTGCAAACACTGTCAAATCCACCTTTCCTTCACCCGGAAGCGGCAATTTTCCGGGTAAAATTTTACTCCCTGATACACGATTAAATCCCGTAACCGTACTGTTTGCACGATTAAAATTTGCTACCGAAGCCGGATTGCCACGCACCAGGAATATCAGCTTGCGGTAGGGTTGCTCCCCAATCTTTTTCAGTAAATCCAGAAATTCCTTATTCTGCTTCAAGGATGCCGATGGAATTTCCAGCGGAGGCTCGTTCAAACTGGTATGAATCAAAATAGTCTTGTCCGCAATCTCGACGAAATACGGCTCAATATTCGAAGCTGATCCGCTGGATTGCACCCGTAGCGCCGCAGCATCCGGTGGCAGCTTGCGTTTTTTGATTTCTTCTTCCAGCTTCTTGACCTCTGCCAACAAATCCACCTTGTCCTTATCCAGCTTTTTGTTCATTCGCATCAGCTGATTCAGCTTGGCGATCAGTTCATCCCTCAAACTGTCAATCTGCTCATTACTGGCCAACAGCTCTTTCAAGCGCCTCAGCTTTTCCCGCTTCGTACGCAAATCCTCTCGGTCCTGAATCAAGTTCTCCACCAACTGGCGCAAATCATCGAGTTTCACCTCGTCTTCCTTCTTCTTACGCTTCACCTCGACGTATTCCTTGGCGACCTCGACCTCCTCAGGATCCTTGCCCTCGCCCTGATTCATCTGGATCAGGTTGATGAAAACAATAATCATCGTCAAACAACCGATCACACAGACCAGGATGCTCAAAAAAGGGAAGAGCGATATTTCAGCTCCGCTGCTTTTCCGTCTTGCCATTTTGTCAGATTATCAAAACTCTATCGAGAAATCACGCCTGCGTCTTATTCGAAAGCCGCCGGATTCAAAATCCTAGCCACGACTGAACCAACCTTTTTTCTGGATCACCACTTGCTTGCCATTCAATTCCTTGAGAACCTTATTCAAATTCTGGATCCCTTCAGCCAGCGGTTTCACATTGCTTTCAATTGCCTTGATAGAGCCCTTCTCCACCTTCTCCAGAGTTCCGAAAAACTCTTTGTCGAGCTTTGACTCATAGGTCTCTGCGCGTTTTCCAATCGCATTCAACTGTGTATCGATAGTACCCGCCACTTCCTTAAAGTATTTCTGCTGATTATCCAACGAATCCGACATGCCATCCTGGACCTGGGAAAAGCTCTTCAACATGTCTTTCTGATTGGCCGACATCGCATCTCCAATCGCCTTCAACAACCCGGCATCGCTGCCCGCATTGGAACCCGCACCGCCATCGTTCAAACGACGCAGCAGATTATCGATGCAGTATTCATCGATATCGGTGATCAACTCCTCTTCACTGTTCTGCAATGAACTCGCCGGAAAGCTGAGGATAATACTGAAAACCAGAGCCAGCAAGGTCGTATCAAAAGCCACCCCCAACTGATCCAAAACATTCATCAGAGGCTCCTTGATCGCAGCCATGTCGCCCGCTTCCCCGCCCAGCACCGCGCCAAAACCTCCGATCGCTCCTCCAATCCCGATCACTGTGCCAATGAAACCCATAATCGGAATCGACCAGAGAAAAACCTTAACCATGGAATACCCACCGATCACCTTGTTCGCGTCGATATCTGACTGGGCTGCCAGCATCTGGGTCACTTCGGGGTTATTCTGCCTGATATAGAAAAATTCCAACGCCTTGCGGATTCGATTCACAATATAAGTATTCCGCAGTATCGGCGGAAAATTGATGATGTGTTCGTGAAATTCGTGAAGATTGTGAATATTGATTTCCTCGTCAATATCACTGGGCAAAGCCTCGATCAACATCGCACGGCGCTGCTTACGAATATTGATCCCTTTCATGATCAAAATCGCCAGACACCAGAACATCAAAAAAGTAGTCACATACTGGGACATACCGCGTTCACAGAACAACTGGCGTAAATACGCACCCACAGTTACCTCACCTTCGACTTTCTCGGGCAGCATCATCATCACCAGATACCAGCAGAAGGTCACCATCAGGCCAATGCCCATGGTCATCCAAATATTCACCTGTGACGGGTGCGGCCCTTGGCCAACTTGCATCTCCTGCAATTCGGGTAAGTCATCATATACCTCGGCACCCATTTCCTCACCAGCGGTCCTGCTTTTTTCCGGAACCAGGCTAGAGGGCTCTGAAGGTGGGGGGCCTGCTTTTGTCGGAGGTGCCAATGGAGCAGGCCCTGTTGGATCCTGAGCCCCCAAACTTGCAGGAATTTGGATTTTTGTTCCACAACCTGGACATTTCACTGCTTTACCAACCATGTCGGCTTCAGCCTGCAGGTGCACTTCACATTTTGGACAACTGAACTTCATCTCTTTGATTTCCCCTTTATAAAAACCTATTCGTATTAAATCACAGCGTCCCTTCGGAAACACTAGCTTTACCTAATAGCTTGCTGTCGACATTTGACTAGTCAAAACTTTATTTTCCTCTGCTTTCAGCGGTTTCTCATACGCTCTGCTGTTGCCAGCAACAAGCGCTCGGAAGTCTGCCAATCAATGCAAGGATCTGTAATCGATTGGCCATAAAGCATATTCGCCAGATTTCCTGTATTTCCCTGACTCCCTCCAACCAGGTTACTTTCGAGCATTGCCCCGAAAACGTTGTGATTGCCCTCAATCCATTGCTGCACAATCTCTTCAAAGACCTGCGGCATTCGTTCTGGATCCTTGCTGCAGTTGGCATGACTGGCATCAATCATCACCCAAGGCTTCAAGTCGGCAGCCTCCATGAGTTCTTCCGTCTGTTGAGTGAATTCAGCCCCGTAGTTCGGCCCCTCGTCACCTCCACGCAAAATGAGATGGGAATACAGGTTGCCTTTGGTACTCACGGCCGACGCCACCCCCTCCGGACTCACTCCAAGAAAAGTCTGTGGCTGGGTGGCCGCCTTCACCGCATTCACCGCTGGCTGAATCCCGCCACTAGTGGTATTTTTGAATCCTACCGGCATCGACAAACCCGAAGCCATCTGGCGATGTGTTTGGGATTCAGTCGTGCGGGCCCCAATAGCCGCCCAGCAGATCAAATCCGCGATGTACTGAGGGGTAATCGGGTCTAAAAACTCAGTTGCCGTCGGCACCCCGAGATCCAGTACTTCCTGCAAAAATCCGCGTGCCTTACGTAAGCCTAAAGGGATATTCGCACTGCCATCGAGATCGGGATCCATGATCAAGCCTTTCCACCCCACCGTTGTTCTTGGTTTTTCAAAATACACCCGCATGACCACCTCCATGCAGTCGCCCACCTTTTCCCTCAAGGCTGCCAGATGCTCCGCATATTCACGCCCCGCCTCCGGATCGTGAATCGAGCAAGGCCCGATCACCACCACAAAACGTTCATCAGTCCCATCGAGAATCGCCTGGATATTATTGCGAGCACCCGCAACAACCGCTGCTTGTTCTACTGATCGGGATTGCTCATGCGCCAACAGGGCAGGTGCCGGCAAGGGCACATTGTGCTGGATATTCAGGTCGCTGGTTTGCTCACTCATTGGACTGGGTAAAAACCGGACAGAAAGGTCAGAGACCGTCTTTGTCCAGCAGATACTTTTCAATCATCAGCAAAGCCACCTGGCCGACAATTTTCAGACTGTCCGCACTCAGCTTGTCCACGGTATCCCCCGGCGTGTGCCAATAATCATACTCCATGTCTATGATATCAATGGTCGGAACTCCCGCTTCATTCAAAGGTTTGTGATCATCGGTGATCATTTGACTGCCTAAACCAAAATACTTTCTCAAATTCATATCCTCCGCAGCCGCAAATAATTTCCCGACCAGGGGATCAGGAGAATCCACAGGCACCCTGATCGCCAAATCCCCGTCCCCCACCATATCCAGCAACACCCCCCATTGGGGACGCAATTTTTCTGGCCATTTTTTCAGGGAGTCAGCGTAATATCGACTGCCATACAAGCCGTCCGTTTCCGTGTAATCAACAAAGGCCTCCTCGCCGTCAAAAAAAACCAACTCAAGCTTTTCCGCTACCGCAGGGCGTTCACTCAGAACCCTCGCCATTTCAAGCAAAACCCCCACGCTGGAACCTGGATCATTGGCCCCAAGAAATTCAAAAGCTTCAAAGTTCTTGGTTTCGTAGTGCGAAACCACAAGCCCGCTCACCGGATTTTGCCATACCCGGGCCTCTACTTTTTTTTCACCCCCTTGATCACCCACTGATTCTCCGACGAAGCGAACCCGCAGGTTCACAAACTCCACTTCACCTGAAGGAGTTTTTTGTTTGAAAACCTGCCGTTTCACCTGCCACCCCAACTCCTCCAAAACTTGCTCCAAGTACTGTCGTGTGCGTTCCAGATTCGCCGAGCCTGCTACTCGTGGTCCGAATTTCATTTGCCGCTCCACGTGCAACAAAGCCCGTTCACCTGAAAAAGATTGATGAACGGCACGCTCGAGATCAAAGGCCAGACCACCATCGCAAGCCACCATCCCGCAAAGGCCAAAGCCCAGCAAGGCCGTCGCCAACATGGCTTGAGCTCTATTCATCCGGCAATCCGATCACACCCAAAACCCGGTCAAGGTCATCATTGCCAAAGTACTCAATCTCAATCCTGCCCTTTTTTTCGCCATGGATCAACCGAACCCGGGTACCAAAATGGGCCTGCAAGCGTTCCTGCAATTGTTGCATGTAGGGGGTCAAAGTCTTCGCTCCCGATGGGGGCAAAATATTTTTCATCCCCTTCTCTCCACCGGCGAGGTGATCTGAAACCAGCTTCTCGGCTTTACGCACAGTGAGCTGTTTTTTCAAAACCATGTCCGCCAACAAGCACTGCTCCTCGGCATTTTTCACCCCAAGTAATGCTTTGGCATGCCCCGTCGAAAGCAAGCCCCGAGAAACCAGTGCACTCACAGATGAGTCGAGATCCAACAAGCGAATTGCATTGGCAACTGTCGCACGGTTTTTTCCCACTCGTCGAGCGATCTCCTCCTGTTTCAATCCGAACTCACGTGACAAGCGCGCATAGGCCTCAGCCTCTTCAATCGGATCCAGATCCTCACGCTGAAGATTCTCGATGAGAGCCATCTCCAAAACCTCTGCATCCGTCGCCTCGCGAATAATGACCGGAACTGCTTCCGCTTCGATGTTCTGACAGGCCCGCCAACGCCGTTCCCCGGCAATCAATTCCAACTGCCCATTCACTTCACGAACGATCAAAGGCTGGATCACCCCTTGCTCGCGTATGGACTCCATCAACTCTTCCAGACGATCATCGTTGAAATGTTTCCGCGGTTGGAACGGGCTTGGAACAATACGATCCAGCGAGACTCGTTGCACCCTCTCTCCGCTACCGACAGCAGAATCATCAGCCAGCGCAGAGGATCCATCCTCACCTGATTCCTGATCAGCTTGAGCCTTGTTCGCTTTCGTTTTTACCGGAGCTTTGATTAATGCCCCCAGTCCTTTTCCTAATGCCTGTTTTGCCATGTTTCTCATCCCAGACTAGAAACGAAAGCGGCTAAACGCAAACACGAAGCGCAATAAATAAAAAATAAAATGAAAAATACACCCTACTGGCTACTGACCACCGCCTTATTCAAAGGGGCACCCGAGGGATCGAGTACCCGGACAGTAACGAACATGATCAAGGCCTTGCGGGATCGATCATTGACGCTGCTGCGAAACAGGCGGCCTACGCCCGGCAAATCACCAAGAATCGGTGTTTTATCTTCTACCTTGGTCGCAATTTCTCCCACCAAACCACCGATAGCCACCGTCTGCCCATCCCATACAGTCACACTGGTGGTTTCTTTGACCGCTTCGAAAACCGGCTGCACAATCCGGTTAGCTGTTAATTCAGTAAATCCATTTGTGATCGGTGTGCCATAATTTATAAAACCCACAAAATCAGAAACATCAGAAACAATTTCCAAACCCACCGTCATATTATCTGCACCGAGGGTGGGTACGACCTCCAACACATTTCCCAATTCCCGCATCTCAAAAGCAGTCGGATTGGCCGGAGTGACAGGAATGGTTCCTCCTCCATTCAAAGGAATCACAATTCCTCCCGGCAAAATGAGAAATATCGTGGGACCATTGTCAACCTGATTCGGAATTTCAGGCGGGTCGTATTCTGTCGGGTAAATAAACTCCCTTACTTGTTTGATCACCGCCTTGTCACCCGAACGTGTGACCACACTGGCTTCACTCAAATTATCCACTCCCTTTTTTTGATCCAGAGCCCTGATCACCATCTGGAACTGGGGATCCGTAAATACACCGGATACGGCAAAGACCCCTGGAGCGTTTGTGATACTCGTTCCACTAACCGAACCGGTATTGGATTCCAAAACATCATTGATAGTCAAAGTTGATTTAACATTGCCCGACCGATTCCCCGCAGTCACTGGATTGCCCCCCACCGGAATTTGAGTCGCCGGAGTCACAAAAGGATATTCTGATGCGGGAATGGCATTGGCATTTCCCGTGGTACCACCACTAAAAAATGCCTTATTACTTCCCGGCACATTGGCTGCTCCCAACAACCAATCAAAACCCAATTCGTTCAAACGGTTCTCGGCGACCGAAATCATCCGGAAGTCTATTTTTATTATTTTTGCTCCCTCGCCTCTCGAAGAGATCACCATCGATTCGATCAATTGTATGTTAACCGGTGTATTGCGAACAAGCAGCGTGGAAGTCGAAGGGATAAACTTAGCCAAGGCACCTTCTGGAAAGGTGATCCCGTTTTGCATGAGAAAATCCTTAGCCGTCACCCGCTTCACCAGGGTCCCGCCACCACCACCGCCTGCCGGTTCGGCAAAAGGATCACTGCCAGCAGCCTCACCTCCCCCCTCTCCTCCCCCACGAATAAACCCCGGAGGCACCTGATAGCGCTGAGTCACCATCGCGGCATCATCCGTATCGCTCAGAGGGACCAGCTTCACCGCATAAGCATCAATTTTCACCTTCAACCCAGCTCGTTCAGCCACATAGCGCATAACCTCTCCCAGAGGCACATTACTAAGCTTGATGTCTACCGGCTTATCATTCACCGGAGGGCCGGTTCCGGGATCTATAACGATGTTCAGTCCTTTCTTAAGCGGATCCAACTCCCTCACATCGAGCTCCAGAGCTTTCTGGGAAAGAAAACCAATCACATCCACAAGACGCGCGCCTTCAAATTCAATACTAGGTATCACTATGCTTGTTAGTTTTTCCTGGATCGCTGCCGCCTGAGTGCCCATTCCGATGTCACCGGGATTATTGATGGTACTGGATAAAGTCATCTGTTGCGGTACTGGCAGCTCCCATTCTTTGGCAACCTTCTGCAACATATCCGCACGTGTCTGATTACGTGAGACTTTGTAATAATTTGACGCCAGACGATTCACCTGCTCCAATCCTCGCCGTGCCGCCTCATTGTAGGGATCAACCGCAAGGACTTGCACATAGGTTTTGCTCGCGTCGTCAAAGCTACCAAGATCCGCATGGCCCTGGGCCACCTTCAACAACTGCTCCACCTCAGCCACATCCCTGATATGCATCGGAGTGCGCGCCTTGTTGAAAAAATCATCATCCTTCACCTGCCCCAACAACTTTCGCAAATCGGGCGAAACCACTCCAGCGTGCAAACCGGAATTCTTAGCCGCAGTCATTGCCTGCACGAGCACTTTTTCAGCTGCCTCGAAATGCCCTTCGTCCACCAACTGCCGGGCATACTTCACCACCGCAGTCTGGTAACGTTGAAACACCCCTTCTCTTAAGGATGCACTTGCCGGTGACTGATCCAAACCATCAAAAGCCGACACGTACAAAGACAAAGCCTTGGCGTAATTTTTTTCGCGATACTCGCGATCCGCTGCCTGAACCAGGGACTGGGCTTGCCTCACTCTCTCCTGCCTCCGCAAAACTTCTTTTTGAGCCACCCCCGGCAACCCCCCAACGCTGTCAGCACTTCCCGATCCAGCCCCTCCTCCCTCAGCTCTCAGATTCCCGGTAAAAAAGGGCAGGCTCAGTGAAACGACGACAAGGCAAAAGAACGGAAACCCTGTTCCATTCTCCATCTGCTTTTGTCTTGCTCGCCTGCTTATCACCCTATCCATTCGTTTTTTCAACCCCCTTCATTTCCGATCACCTACACAGGAACTGCCCTGGGCGCAGCGAAGTCATCGCCAAAGTCCAAAACGCTTCCATGTCAAAAACCTGTATATTAACAGACCTACCCCACCGAAAGCAACCCGCTTTCCTGATATTTTCACCCTTAGTGCCTCCATTTTTCACCCCGGTAGAGGAAGACAAATTCCCGGTATTGATAGGTTTCAAGCCCGGGAAAGACATTTAGCAGCTCAAACTCACCCGATTTTTCCAATAAGGCTACCATTCCGGCATCCTCAGCCACTGCACTTGGGTAATTTCCCAGGACAAAATACAAGGGCCTCTTCTCACGATCCGCCTTGTCCATCAAAAAACCAATCTGCGCTTTGTTGTAGGCTACTTTCAGGTAGGGATCGTAAATGTCGGCATTCGTCCACCACCCAGCCGTGAGCGGCATGCTCTCTTCTTCATTAAAAGGATAGACCCCACCACGAGCCAGCTCAATCGCCCCCCTCATCGCTTGTTTACCAATTGCGCGGTAACGCTGGATCGGTTTCACCACGACCGCTGCATACAGAGCTATGACCCCATACAGCAGAATACGGTTTCTCAATACAATCCGACCTCCACCCGCCTTACTGCGAAAGCGTAGCAACTCTGCCAAACCCAAGCCAAAGGTCATTGCTGCCACCGGCGTCAGATAGACCAAATACCAGCTCAATACCGTCCCCCCGTTCATCGAGTTGATGGCAAAAACCAACAGCACCGAAGCTATCGCCCCCATCAGGATGACCCGTCCGGGCATTCCTGCTTTCCACCAGGCCCGAATCCCAAAAAGCGACAGCACCAACATCATCAGGATACCCATTATCATTACCGGGCTCGCCACCCACTTTTCGACCGCTGGATTCCAGGAATTACCAGAATCTCCGTCAAACCACGGCATTCCAAAGGCCAGATAACTCATAACATCCGGCCACAAACCCGCTGGCATGCCCAGCTTGAAAATCCCAATGTTTTCTGTAGCTCGTGCGATCTGGGGAATACTTGGCCCCATCAAAAATAGGAAAAAAATCAGCGATACCGTATTTGACACCGCCAAAGCTTTGAAAATTCGCCAATCCCATTTTTTTAAGAAGCTTACTCCTCCCGTCCGACTCCATTCAGCAGCTATCCAGAAACACCCGACCGCCGCGTTGATGGCTACTGCGTGGTAAACTCCAGCCAGACACGAATACAAATAAAGACACTGGAACAAAGCGTAAGCCATCCACCATTTCCATCGCTTTTCTTTTAATGCTTTGATGAGAAAATAGACGGCAAGCAAGAGCAGTCCAAATAACAAACCATAACCACGTGCTTCGGTGGAAAATCTCACATGCCAGGGGTGCATGGCCAGAAATGCAGCAGCAAAAACTCCCGCTTGCGGACGCCCCAGCTCCCTCAAAATCAAAGCCACCACCAAAATCGATAGCAATCCACCGACCAGGGGAGGCAAACGCAGGGGCAGTTCATGGATTTCCCCAGTCACCCTGCCGGTGATCCTCTGATCCACCGAATAACAAGCACGTGCCAGAACGCTGAATAATACGTGGTTGTTCCCTTGTTTGTTTCCCCAAAACGTTGATTCCCACCCCAATTGATGATAGTCCGGCAGAACCTCTGTTTTCAAATCCCTGGCAGCCCCTTTATAACTACCGTCAATATATCGAATATAAACATCCGCTTCATCGTTATACAGGCTTAATTCCATGCGCGGCCAACGCACAAATACCGCTGCCACTAAAATCAATAAAATCCAGATATACCACCACCAGCGACCCGCATCTTGCCTCCCCGTATCCTCAAGCTTCTCGCTTTTGAAATACCATAACCGCCGGGTCAAGCACAAGCCAAATGCCATCCCCCCTCCAATCAAAGCCGACCACCACCACCCGGCTCTAGTGAAATGTTCCAGCTTGGGTTTTTTGCCCGCTTCTACACGATCGGAAATAGCATTGGCCCAATCTTCCCCGGTATTCAGAACAAAAAACAAACACGCTATGGATAGAAATAACAAAAAAACTGCCAGCACCTGTTCTTCCCTGGTCTTGCCCAACAACACCGAAGCCAGGCGACCGGGCAGGAAAGTCCTTTTTTTTTCTACTGTATGCTCTTCTCTCAATTCTCCAAACTACCACGGGAGCTCTCGGGAATCGACCCCTTATTCTTCCTGACAGCAGTAAAATGATCAGACTTTTTTTTGTTTACCAGACAAAACTTTCACGATAAATCTTTGCGTATCCACCTGAGTTCAGCCATACAACTAATAGCGTAAATGGCCAGCCCCCCTACAGAATCAGAACCCTCTTCCTATTCCGATTCAGGAAAGCCCGGGAGCAACGGGAAGCTTGAGAATCACAATCCCCGCCTGTTCATCCTGTTCCGCATTTTTTTCAACTGTCGCTTTTATTACCCTGTCCTTGCCATTCTGTTTCTTGATTTCGGACTGAGCATCGAACAATTTGCCTACCTTAATTTCGCCTGGGCCATCGCCATCGTAGTTCTTGAAGTCCCTTCAGGAGCCCTGGCCGACCAATTCGGAAGACGACCACTGATCATCACCGCGTCCATACTGATGGTGGTCGAAATGCTGATTCTGTGCCTCAGCCCTGTAGTTGATCTCACCGACTATGCCCATGACCCGGTCGCCAAAGATCAAGCCGTCTTTTTCCTGTTTATCGTATTTCTGTTTAACCGCATCGTCAGCGGCGCTGCAGAAGCCGCCGCCAGTGGCGCCGATGAGGCCCTAGCCTATGACTCCCTCGAACCGGAAACCCGCGAACGACGATGGTCACAGATCACCATTCAGCTCATGCGCTGGCAAGCCTTCGCGTTTATTTTGATCACCCTGGTAGGAGCTGCTGTTTACGACCCTGATTTTGTAAACCAGGTCACTTCATTTTTTGGTTCCTCGGTAGAATTTTCTCAGCAACAAACCCTGAAATTTCCAATCTATCTGAATCTGGGCATGGCCCTGATCACCCTTGGCATAAGTCTGCGGATGAGCGAAACCCATCACCCTCAAAACTCCGGTTCTATCTCCCTGTCTTCCACAATCAAAAACAGCATCACAAAAACTTACCTGACGGGAATTCAAATTCTGCGCCAACCCGCCACTCTCATGCTTATTCTGATTGGCCTCTTTTTCGACAGTATTATTCGCCTCTATTACACCGTAGGCAGTGTCTACCTCCAATTATTGGAATATCAGCCGGCTTTCTTTGGCCCCATCAGTGTTATGGGTTCCCTCACCGGCATCGCCTCTGCCTGGATAGCTGGACACCTGATTCATCGTTTTCAACCCTCGATGAATTTCCGTATCGTTGCGACTCTCACTTTGCTGGGACTTTTCAGCCTGGCATTTCCCACCCCCTATTTCAGCGTGATCTTCCTGATCCCTCTCTGGCTCTCCATGCGCCTGCTTCATTTCTTTATTTCAAATTACTTGAATCGCGTCACCGCCTCCGAAAACCGAGCCACGGTACTCAGTTTTCGCAGCATGGCTATGAACCTTGCCTATGGATGTCTTGTTTTTGCCTACGGCCTGCAAACCAAATTTCTTCGTACCCTCCCCGAAAACCGTACAGGCACCAGTGATCCCGCTACCCTTGAACAACATATTTTTGCCCAGGCAGTAAGTATGTGGTGGATTTACTTCGCTCTTGTTGTGACCGGCATCTACCTGTTCCAAAAAATAAAATACGGACAAAGTCTCAATGAGATGCTAACCAGCGAAGATCAAAAAATTACTTAGGCTCAGCCAGCCAAATACAAAAGAGGAGCCCCCAATACCTTAACAGGCAAAGGCCTTTTTACTAGCTGCGCATGAGCTGCGGACGCACAAAAACACCCAATTCGCACCCCTCTGTTCGCAATTTTGAGATTTCTCTTTCAATTCCTTAATAAATCTGTAATATCTGAGAATCTTTAGCTATCACTATACCCACTACACAGCTAATCCTTATCCTACCTGTTACCTATAACCCATATGGCCAATATTTTAATTATCGACGACGAAACAGGCATCCTGCAACTGATGAGCAAGGTGTGCAAACGCCAGGGCCACACCACCTTCACCTGCCTGACAGGAAAAGAAGGAATAGCAAAGCTCGATAGCGTTTCTCCCGATCTCATGATTGTTGATCTCAAGATTGGCGACATGCTGGGATTGGATATCATCGAGCACAGTCAACAAAATCATCCGCAAACCCGAGTGATTATGGTCACCGGGCACGGGAGCGTAGATTCTGCCGTGCAAGCCATGAAGCTTGGCGCATTTGACTACCTGACCAAACCTTTTGAACTAGCTGACCTGCAGCGTACGATCAATCTGGCCCTTAAGGAAAAAGCACCCGGTGATTCAAGCCCTTGTCCTACCATCACTGACTCAAGTGAACTGGAACTGCATCTGTCACACTCCCAACTGATTGGCACAAGCCCTAAAATAACTGAAATACTAACTCTAGTCGGCAAAATAGCCGATAACAACAGCCCAGTACTGCTCGAAGGTGAATTCGGAACAGGCAAACAAATGGTTGCCCGCCATCTTCACAACTCCAGCAATAGGAACCCCGCTCCCTTCAAAACCCTACAATGCAGCGCCCTACCGGAAAACCTTCTTGAGATCGAATTATTCGGCCACCCCGCAGGTGAATCACAATCTATTTTCACTCGTGCTGCAGGTGGCACCGTGGTACTGGAGGAAATCAATGTCCTCCCCCTTCGTCTACAATCCCAGTTGGAAACCTATCTGGAAGAGAGTGCCGAGCGACGACTTCAGGCATCCTCTCCGGATCATCTGGAAGCCCGCGTGATTACCACTTCGACCATTCCTCTGGAAAAATGCATCAGCGAAGGGACGTTCCGGGAGGATCTTTACTATAAATTATCAGTCATCCCTGTCCCCATCCCTTCACTGAGGGATCGGAAAGAAGACATCCCCCTGCTCATTGAATATTTTCTGGATCGTTATTCGAAGACCACCCGAAACAAAGCTTACGAAATTGATTCTTATGCCAAAAAGCTACTGGAACTCTACCGTTGGCCAGGCAATGTCGGCGAGCTTCAGAATGCCATCGAACGCGCCTGCTGCCTTTGCGAAAAAAACCACATCCGCCCGAGCGATTTACCACCGAAGGTCATCCAAAAACTCGAGCTTCCAGGTAGTGAACAGCAAACGACGCAACCCATCCCTCTCGGAGAATCACTGTCCAATTACATTCGCAAACAGGAGCGTCTGTTCATCAGTGAGACCCTCAAGTTCAACAACGGCTCCCGTGAAAAAACAGCCGGCATGCTTGGTGTCAGCATCGCAACCCTCTACCGTAAAATGGGCTTGAAAATTGAACGTGAGAAAGCACTGAGCTAAGGGGCCACCAAAACCGCGGCAGTGAGTAAGACTGTGAGACAAATCCCCCTATTTGTCGGAAGATACCTGTTTTGATCTCACTTGCTCTCGCCGCCAAACAACAAATCCTGCTGCCACTTGAGTAATAGATCCGATGCCGATTCGTTCGCATCTTCTGCAGTCAATCTTTCCAGAATCGAGCGGGATCCCATCAAAGTGGCATCAATCCCCAATGAAGCGGCAATCTTATTCCTTTTGGATCGCAGGGACTGGAATGCCACCTCATCCAATTTGAGCCGTTTACCGGATCGTTCAGGCCTCTTTTCAGGCCATTCCGCTTTATCCACCTTGCTTGCCTCGACAATCGCCTCAGCCAGCCTGCGGGCCGCCCCGGGACGAATATAATGCGGAGGATTGACTTGCTGCCCCCTCCCTAAATCGTTCACCATCTGCATCAGTTGTGCATTACCCAGGAACTTGAATGCAGGGCGATCAAGGCGCCGGCACTCCTCATCCCTCCACACCCACAGAGCCCTCAAATAAACCAATTCCTGATGTGAAAGTTTTCCCCAACCATTTATCCTCCAGGCATCCTCCTTTGGCCGCTCCTCCCTTTGCAATACATCCCGCCTCGCTGCCCGGCAACTTTCCTCAAACCACTGCAATCGATCATGCTGTTTCAATCGCTCAATCAACCGTGCTCCCATGGTTAATAAATAGCGCACATCATTATAAGCATAGGTCACCATTTTTTCACTCAGAGGTCGGCGCCCCCAATCCGCTTTCTGTGATTGCTTGGACAAAACCACTTCAAACTCAGCTTCAATCAAACTGCCCAGACCAAATTTCTCGGCCCCGGTCAATCTGGCGGCTGTCTGGGTATCCCATATGTTTTTTGGTACAAAACCAAAAGTCTGCAGGAACAAAGCCATATCGTAATCAGCCCCATGCATCCATACCCCCTCGGCCTCATCCAGATAATGCATCAGAGGCATCAAATCCTGACGATTCATTGCCAGGGGATCGATCAAAGCCATTTCATGAGGGGTCGCAAATTGAATCAGACACAACTTGGTCTCATACGAATGCATGCTGTCTGCCTCTGTGTCAACTGTGCACCAGGTTTCGCCCCTGTCACGCAGCCTGGCCACCAACTCCAGAACCTGGCCAGGTTGATCAATGTAGCTTTCGGGCAGTTCAGAAGTCGATTCTTCCGACGCTGTTTCCAACCACCTCAGCAATTCACTTTCTACCTCACCCATCTTACATCTACTTAAACACTCAAGTTCAACGCAAGCCCCTCAATAGCAGCTCGGCATTCGATCCTGTGAGCTTGATATTTTTGACCAACATTTCCATTGCTTCCCCCGCCGGCATCTGGGCCAGTTGACGCCGCACTCCATTTACCCGTTGCTGCTCATCCGGGTGGTATAGAAGTTCATCCTTACGGGTTCCAGATTGCAGGGAATGGATCGCTGGGAAGACACGCTTCTCAGCCAGTTCGCGATCCAGGTAGATCTCCATATTCCCCGTGCCTTTAAATTCTTCAAAAATCACATCGTCCATCCGGCTGTCGGTCTCCACCAGACAAGTTGCCAAAATGGTCAGGCTGCCACCTTCTTCCACGTTCCGGGCAGCCCCAAAAAACTTTCTTGGTTTCTCCAGGGCCTGGGTATTCAGCCCCCCACTGCCCGTGCGGCCTTTGCCGGGCATATTTGAATTGTGCCCACGCGACAAACGAGTCAGGCTATCGAGCAGGATCACCACATCCCTGCCCACCTCTACCAGACGTTTTGCTCGTTGGGCCACCATTTCCGAAAGCTGGACATGACGTTTGGGAGGCTCATCAAAAGTCGAAGCATAAACCGCTGCCTCAACCGTTTCCTTGAAATCAGTCACCTCCTCGGGACGCTCATCCAATAAAAGAATGATCAGCTCCACTTCCGGGTGGTTTTTCTGAATCGACACCGCAATGTCTTTCAGTAAAATGGTCTTTCCCGCACGGGGAGGTGCCACAATCAGACCACGCTGCCCTTTGCCGAGGGGAGCGATGAGATCCACTACCCGGGCTGAAGGCGATTCCGCACCACTGTGCTCCAAAATAAGCCGTTCGGATGGAAACAATGCCGTCAGCTTGTCAAAAGGAACAGGAACTTTCCATTCACTTTCCTCAACCCCTTCTATGCTAATTACAGAATCCAGGGAGAGAAACTTTTCTCGATCCCGTGGCGATCTCACTACACATCTGATCAGGTTGCCCGGCTTCAGCTCATATTGACGGATGAACGAAGGGGAAACATACACATCATCCACATTGGGCATGAAACTCAACTCGGGCCATCTGAGGAAACCGTAATTCTCCCCGTTGTAATCCAAAACCCCCTCCGCTTCTATGCGAGTGCCATTGTGCCCAAAAAAAGTGAGGATCTCAAAAATCAATTGGTGTTTCGATCTCACTCCAGCCACACGCAAGCCAAGTTCTTGCGCCTGTGATTGCAAATCAGCCAGCGAGCATTTCAAAAACTCATTCAGATTGATCAGTTCAGGCACCTCCACCTGTGGTTTTTCCGGCTTTTCCGGTTTTTCAGCCTTACCAGCTGTATCAGCTTCACTAGTCATTCACCTACCTTTTTATCAATCCATACTTTCAACAAATGAGCCTGTTCAACAAGCTCTTCCCTGCAACCGTCATTCCAAATCACCTGTTGCGCACGAGATATTTTTTCTACCATTGGTAATTGGGATTTTATTATCTGCTCGATCACTTCATCATCCAGCCCCCTGTCCTCTCTCAAACGCTTCAGTTGAACCTCTGGAGAAGTTGCAACTACCACATCGGTGTCACGTTGTAGAGAAAAATCAACTTCATATAACAAGGGAACTTCAAACAACAAATAATCAGGAGGCTCATCCCGGCCTGCTGCAACCTTCATAACAAGCTCAGCTTGCTGCAATACTCCAGGATGCAGAAGGCTTTCCAATTTTTTCCTGTCCTCCTCAGAAGCAAACACCCGATCGCGCAAAAGTCCACGATTCAACTCTCCTCCTTCATCAAAAACCTCACTCCCAAAATATTTCCTTATCTCATCCAATATATCCGGTTCAGCCAATAATGAATGAACCGCACCATCACAATCAAACCGCTCACTTGCGCCTCCAGTCAATTCCGCAAACACTTCGGCAAAAAGTGATTTTCCGCTGGCGACACCTCCAGTGACAGCTAAAACAAACATATTAGACCTGACCTACAATGCACAACCAACTTCTGACAGCACCGCCACCAGAACCAACGGAAAAGGGACTGATCACTCAGCCCCTTTAAATCGTTAAGAGATTAAAAGTCCACTCAAAATGAGCTTTCTAAATCTATTTCGTGAAACCGCCGCCCAATCCAACCGGTCCGATCACTTCAACTGGCGGTCTTGGGGCCAAGCCTGGAACCGTCATATCAAGTGGTGCGTTAGAGTCCTGCTCAGCCGTAGGCACGTGATACCTTGCTCCCGCTGGATCCATGATCACCGCTTTCACAAAAATCGTCAGATTGCGTTTCAAATGCTGCTCGGAACTGGAGCGGAACAAACGTCCGACCAAGGGCAAATCTCCCACCACAGGAACCTTGTCTTCCACGTCCTGCACATCCTCACGCATCAGACCACCAATCGCAACCGTCTGGCCATCCCAGATGGTCACCTGGGTAGTCACTTTGCGAGTTGCAAAAACAGGCATCAAAATACGGTTAGTAGTCAGTATTGACTGCCCCCCCAAAGCACTTGTAGCACCCGAAAAAATCGGTGTGCCGTAGTTGATGAAGCCGTCGAACTCCACCACCTCCGGAGAAAGGCTCAAATCAATAGTGAATTCATCCGCCCCGAGAACAGGGTCAACTTCCAGCGTCACACCAGTGTTACGCGTTTCGAAAGCTGTCGGGTTGGCCGGAGTCACTGGAATCGTTCCACCGCTGCCGCCACCAATGCCAGTTGTCGACCCAATCTGATTGGGAATTTCCGGTGGATCGTATTCCGTGGGATAGATGAACTCACGAATCACTTCGATTTTAGCTCGCTGTCCACTACGCGCCATCACACTCGGAGCGGACATCAGGTCAACTCCCTTCTTCTGTGCCAAAGCCCGTATCACCACCTGGAACTGAGGATCCGTAAAGACTCCTGCAATACCAAACACGCCCGGTGCTTTGGAAAGCTCCGTGCTGGAAGTAACGATGTCATTCGCATTATTAATCAAACCGTTAATGCTGTCATTAGCCAGAGCCAGGTCACCACTGCGGTTTCCGGCGGTGATCGGATTGGTGCCCACCGGAGTCGTGCTGCCAGGAGCGTTGAAAGAATAATCCGCCTGATTAGTTGGAACTCCGTTTCCATCCGTTCCACCAGCTCCAAAAACCTTGTTGCCGCCAATGTTGAATCCTCCCATCAACCAGTCAAAGCCCAACTCGTCAGTATTATCCTGGGCAATTTCAATGAACTTGGAAGTGATATAAATCTGCTTCTCGGCTTTGCCTTTAATCGAGTCGATATAGGCTTCGATCAGCTCAATCTGGTCCTGCGTATTGCGCACGATCAACTGGGATGTGCCCGGATTGTAAATGGCACTTGTGCCCGGTGCAAAAGTCACCCCGGCTTCAATCAAAATATCTTTAGCCGTACTCCTCGCCTTGGGTCCAGAGCCGCCGCCACCGCTATCGTCTGCAAAGGGGTCGGCTGCTGCCCCGCCATCGCCGCCGTCACCGCCGCCGCCAGCTGACAGAAAAGTGGGAGGCACGACATACACATTGGTGAAAAGGTCAGTGTCCGGTGTGGAAATTGGTATAATAAGCACGGCATGAGGCTCCACTTTGTATTTCAAGTTAGCCAATGACACCGTGTATTTAAGAGCCGTGACCAATGGCACGTTGGTGAGTTTCAAGGTAATTGGCGCATCTGCCGCGCCACCTCCACCTCCACCGCCAAAACCACCGCCGCCAGCTGCATCATCAAAACCTCCTGCATCAGCTGCAGGTGCTGCAGGTGCTGCCGCTCCACCTCCACTATCAATTTGTAGAATAAAATTGATCCCTTTCCTTGCAGGATCATTCTCTCTAACATCGAGTTCCACACTTCTCTCCTGAAGAAAGGCCACCGCATCCTTCAAAGGAGTGTCTTGGAACTCCACACTTGGCAGGATGATGCTTTTCAGTTTGTCCTCGATATAAGCCACTCCAGCAGTCCCGTCTTCTGCAACCACTGGCCCAATCTCCAAACCACTCCTAATCCGGGTCGGCACAGGCAATTCCCAACTAGCTGCCACCTGTTGTAAAAAATCAGCCCGGGTGTGATTGCGAGCCGCATTGGCGTAATTCGTTTTCAATCGGGCATTCTCTTCCAAGCCCCGTCGTGATGCTTCATTATAATTATCGTCATTCAAAGCCGCAAAATACTCGCTTTCGGCTCGATCATAATCACCTAGATCCATTGCACCCTGAGCCGTTTTGAGAGCCAACTCAACACGCCGGACTTTCGCCAGGTATTCCGGAGTCATGGCTGGTGAATAATATTCAGGATCATTCAACTGCTCCAATAATTTTTTGGCTTCGATATTGTCTGGGTCCACCGTCGGAGCCAATACATTCTCAACCAACTGGATAGCATCGGGATAACGGCCTTCCTCGGCACGCTGGCGAGCCAGTTTCACACTCGCATTGGCATAAGAGCGGGTATAGGCGTCATGACGATCCTTGGTCATTGGAGCATCCGGCAACAAATCCAAAGCCGCCCGAAACTCCCGGATAGCTCCTTCGTAATCACCATCGGCGAGCAACTGGGATCCACGGAGGGCCGCTTCATCTGCTTTCCTCACTCGTTCCTGCAGTCTGATCACGTAGCGACTCGCCACTCCGGGTGCACCTCCTACTCCGCCGGCAGCACCGCCACCCGCTTCCGCACGAACTTCTGATCCGGATACAAATACGGAAGCCATGACACCTGTAAAGGCGGCCAGCTTTACGCTGCGACCGATTCCAATATTACTTTTGCTGTATTTCAACGCGCTTTTCATGTTTATAAAAAATAAGAAACCCACCACCATTGCCGGCAGCAAAGTCATTGCTTATATCAAAATTGTCACTAAAACTGGCTACTTCCTGAGCTTGATTTCAATCTTCACTTCCTTACCAGGCTCAGATTCGAAGGAGATTACCGCTTTTTCGGGGTCAATGTCAATGAGTTTATACTCTGTTTCAGGGTCAATTGGCAAACGGAAGGTCTTTCCCTTCTGCACATAAAACTCATCGGTGTCAGGTTTTAGCATCAATTTGAACTGCCCGAAGAAGGTTGGAATAGTCTCTTTCACCCGTCTGACCAGCTTTACACTCCGTCCATCCGGCAGATAAGTGATCGACAATTCCGAAGCATCCACCTTGATTCCCAAATTGCTGACAGCCTGTTTTTTGGCAAAACCATCAATCCGGAATACCTTGTCAGGAGAGGTTTCCCCTTTACGCATGATAAAAGTCCCGCGCTTCTGTCCGCTGCTGGGGTGGCGAATGATCTGAAAACGTTCTTCATCCGGTTGTGCGGCAAATTCCAAAATATAATTTTTCTGCCGCTGGGCTATGAGAACCAGTTTGCCTGCAAAGGGCGGGTGCGAGGACGGATCGCGAGGGGAAGTTTTAGCATTCCATTCTTCCAGCGAAGAAAAACCGTCCCCATCCGGATCCTGCTCCAGAACATTGGAATTTAAAAAATCGAGTTCATGCTCCAGCAGCCACCGGTTACTGGCAGGAGGCCTGACTACCGGCTTTTCTTTACTCATATCGACCAATTTACCCTGAATCTCAACAATTGTAATCGACTTGAACAGCGGAATCGGCCTTGGAGGATCTCCTCTTTCCGGAGGAATCCACAGGGACTTCTGCTCAACCAGATTCCTCGAAGTCACCACCGTTTCCTTTTCCATCTCAGGCAACTCATTACTTGGCACCACAGATTTAATCTCAAACTTACTGCCGTAAGCTGTGCTCTGCCTGATATAGGATTGCGCCAGGAACAGCGTTAACAACGCTACCACAATCAAAACCAATTTTTCCCAGTCTTTGGAAATATCCATCTTTCTTTGTTACCCTTCAATTCTCATCGACCCCTTTCTCCCGGGCCCATCCATTCACTTCAATCCATCAACTACTTTTTTGCCTTTTCTCCTTTGCCGCCTGGCTCTTTTTTTTCCTCCCCTTCATCCTTGGCAACTTTTTCCGAGGCATCGGCAAATCTAACCAAATCAATCACCATAAATACCCTCAGGCTTTCATCTCCAAGCAAAATCCGTGCATCACTGCTCTGCAATTCATAGCCCCCGTTATCCCTCATCCACGCTACCTGGGCCGGCACCTCCAATCCCTGGGGAATCTTGTTGATCAAATCCTCCGGTGCCTCTTCACCTGAAGCATTCACATAGCGGGGACCACTGTTGGCATCATCCCCTTCGCCCTTCGTCGCCCCTTCTTTTGCGTTGTTATCCACCCTCAGGGCTCTCAGAATAAAAAAGTACTTATCATCGTTAGTGATCTGGTTCACCAATCGCTCAAATGCAGGGTGCTTGGTTTCGAAAGTCAGACTCACCGGATACTTGGCAGCCACCGATGAACTGTCAACCGGAGCCTCCTTGGCTCCTCCTTCAGCCATCTCCACCGGCAACAACTCACGATCTAAATTAATCAAATGGGTCACACCAGCCTCGGCCAGAATATTCAATAAATATTCGATCGCCCCCAATTGGTAATCGAGCAAGGGAACCGCCTTGGGATTCGGCAGGGTGGTTCGATAGGCATCCATCGCCATATAGAACTCCTTCTCCTCTTCGATTGTGATACCTTTTTTCTTAGCCAGAGCCTTGAAAGCTTCAATCTTTGACTTCAGGATCTGCGGGAACTGGGTATCATTGATATTCCCGTTCAGAGGCTGTTGGAAGCGATCCAGGATCTTGAACAAACTGTTAATCTCTCCCTCATATTCGCCTACCTCTTTTTCGATTCTCCCCAGATTCTCCTCGTTGGGATAGGGCTCGCTGCGCTTCAGTCGCAACAGAGCCGTGCGGCGAGTATTAAACTCTCCACCTGCCTCCTGATAAGAACTGTATCCCTTGTAACAATAGAATCCAGCGGCCCCCAGCAGGACTGCACTTACGATTCCAAATACGGTATAAAATTGATTTCCCTTCATCAAATCAAACAAGCTTGCACGAATTTCATTTCGTAAAAGAGATCTGTAAGCCCTCAGGCAGCGGTAATATCATTTCCCACTTCCAGGCATATTTACTGCCACCAGCTCCGGCTTCCACCTCTTTTAAAATACTATTGGTATCCAATCCTTCCAAAGCAAAACGATTGGATTTAACCAGTTCATCCAAATAATCATACACCACCTTGGGCCCCCCCTCATTTTCTCGATACAAACCACGGATATGAAGCGTGTCGATCATTTTTTTCCCATCCTGGGCTCCACCTACTGCAGGAGCCTCCAGTGCAAGCTCGGAAAGCTCGAATAAATCTTCAATCACAGGCTGCCCTTCCGCCATAGGTTCAATCATCGTGATCCACATCAAGTCGCTGTCCATCCGGCGACTCAAGTCATTGAACAATCCCACCCAATAAGTTCTCGCATACACAGCGTCCGTGTAAGGACGTTTGGTCGCTTCAAGATCAGACAACTTGTCTTTCCACACTTGGATCTTGCCATCATAGCCGGTCAACTCTTCCACGTCAGAGCGCAGCCCCTCGGTTTGCGCCGTAGCAATCGTCGCAGCCTGACTAAAGTAAAATCCCAGTGAAGCCACCACCAAAACCAATGCCGCGGTAGCTGCCCACAATAAAGGCTTACGCTTTGCAAGTTCCTTCTCCTCCACGACGGATTCCGGCACCAGCTCAAGCTCCAATGGACACTCACCTACTTCCCTCAGGGCAATCCCCACCAGCTCTCCCGAAACATGGGCAAGCTTGACCAAAGCCTCTCGATCTATACCTGCTCCCAGGGTTACGTTGCGAAAGGCATTAAAATAATCGATCGGGATGCGAAGTTTTTCCGCAAAAAACTCACGTAAAAACGGCAAGGCCGCACTCGCTCCACAAAGCAAGCCGACCGTCGGTGCATCCCCACCCTGCTGACTACGATAAAAATTCGTCGTCCGCATGATTTCAGAATGCAGGCGGGTCAGCGTATTGCGGATCACCTTGGAAACACCCGCAATAACAGGATCCTCATGATCAGCGTAAGCACCTCCCAGAGCTACAAAGCCATCAACGATTTTCCGCTGCTCCGCTTCGTCAAAAGAAACATTGAACTCCTTGGCAATAGCCTTGGTAATGTCCGATCCACCAATTTTGATGGTACGAACAAACACCCCCTTGGCGCCGCAATAAATCAGATTGGTAGTCTTATTGCCGATATCAATCAGCAAGGTAGTGCCTTCAATGTCCGAATAATTAAAACGGTAGGCATTATAAATCGCCATCGCAGAAACCTCGACCCCCGTGGTTTTCAACCCCGAAGCTGCAACTGAATCGTCAATTTCATCCAGCTCTGTCGACTTGATCGCAGCCAGCACGACATCAACTTCGGAGCCGCTGTCCTTACCCATGAGTTGGTAACCCCATGTCACTTCATCAATAGGAAAGGGAACATTTTGCTGGGCTTCAAACTCGACGATCTGATCCACTTGATCCACATCCAGCGGAGGCAGCTTCACAAAACGAATAAAAACCGGCTGACTGGTAATCGCATAGCGAACCGCCCGCCCTTTGATCTTCAACTTCGAAGCGACACTCGTCAGAGCAGCCTGAACGGCAACCTGGGAAATTTCTTCACCCGGGGTTTCTTCAATTTGGTGCCTCTGCAACTGCAACCCCCCACGTCCTGTCTCGGCAAAGACAGCAGCAGATACATTTTGCGAACCAACGGTAACGGCGATCAGTGACTTATTATCAGCCATCGAGTGTAATAAATAAAACTGCGAAAATTGTGAAAATTAACCTTAACTCTGCCTCAGCGACTTTCCTTCACATCCGCATAACGGTCGATCCAGAGAAGTGCAAACGGTGTCTTTCCTTTGGTCAATACTCCCTGCTCGGCTGATAAGCCCTCCCACCAGCGACTCTGCGGGCCATCAGATTTTGTATCAATTACGCGACCGTTATAAGAAACCTCAACCGCAACCGCATTGATAGAGCTCTTCTGAAAATTCCTGAAATCTCCCGTCACTGTGCCCAAAGTTGTCGGCGACAGGTAGATCACAGAAAACAAGTCTTCGCCCTCCAGTAAGTTCACATGATTCACATCCCCTGTCAGCAGCCGGGTTTTACCATCTTCTCCTTTGAGAGCAACATAATAGCGAAACTGCAAATCAGATACGATGCCCGCTTTATTCCCCCCCTTAACCTGGAACTCAACCTCCACCTCAAGCCATGTTTTCTGTCGTGGAATCTTTTTTGACTTCGCGCCCCCCGCCTCAAAATTGGGAGTTGGCTGAAGCTCTACACCGATTTTCTTGATTTTAACTGACGGCTGCCCTTTTTGAGCCATTGCTGCCGTAGTGACCATCAGAAAGACGCCCACCAATGTGATTGCAAATTGTATTCCGCTTTTCATGTTCTCTTTCCGTTTCAATTACTACGGTCAAATAATCACACAAGTCAAATGATTGGGATCCAACCATCTCCCCTATCGTGCGAGCACTCCTTTTAATCTAATATCGCTGCTTTTGGCAATACTAAACTTTAGCATTTAGCACTTTTGTTTGCCATCAAACACCCGGACTCTAGATACCTCTCCATTTTATCCCTTTTCTGCAACTCCCAGAATCCCTCGGAAATAATCTATTGTTTTCGTGATACCCTCATCAAAATCCACCTGGGGCTCCCAATCCAGCAAAGTTTTTGCCCGGGTAATATCCGGCTGCCTTACCTTGGGATCGTCTTCAGGCAACTCCCTGAATTCAATTTCAGCCTTGGTCTGGATCTTGTTGAGAATTTTTTCTGCAAACTGCAAAATCGTCATCTCCCCCGGGTTACCAATATTCACCGGATCATGGGTTTCATGCCGGGACAAACGGAAAATACCTTCAATCAAATCAGCCACATAACAAAAACTGCGGGTCTGTCCACCGTCTCCAAACACCGTCAGAGGCTGTCCCTCCAAGGCCTGGCCAATAAAAGCAGGCACCACACGACCATCTTTCAAGCGCATCCGGGGCCCGTAGGTATTGAAAATACGCACAATCTTAGTATCAACGTCATGATAGCGATGATAAGCCATCGTGATGGCCTCTGCAAAACGCTTGGCCTCATCGTAAACACCACGCGGGCCAATCGGATTAACATTCCCCCAGTAGTCTTCCGTCTGCGGATGCACCAGGGGATCCCCATAGGTTTCAGAGGTCGAAGCCAGCAGAAAGGTCGCTCCCTTTTCCTTGGCCAACCCCAGGGCGTTGTGCGTCCCAAGTGCTCCCACTTTCAAAGTCTGAATAGGAAGCTCAAGGTAATCCATCGGACTCGCCGGAGAGGCAAAATGAAAAATGTAATCTACAGGCCCCGGCACAAACAAATACTTCGTCACATCGCACTTGATGAACTCGTAGTGCGGGTTACCCGACAAATGCTCGATATTCGCTACCGATCCTGTGATCAAATTATCCAGTGCGATCACCCGGTGCCCTTCTGCCAACAATCGATCACTCAAATGGGACCCTAAAAACCCTGCTCCGCCTGTCACCAATGACACGGGCTGCCCGGACGCATTTGTTTTTTGTATTAGCGTTTTTTCCTGATTCATAATTAGAGCTCGAAGACTTCACCAGCTTCCTCATCCCCACAAGCTCAAAATATTTCATTCAGCGCAACGCCAGCACAAAAATGAAAACAAGCAGGATAGCTTCCTATTTCCCACCCCATTCTCCTCAATAAATCAAATGTTCCGGCAAATTGAAGGCATTCTTGATCAAATTGATTTCCGGAACCTTCCCGTCAGTCAACACGACTTCCACAATATCAAAACGAAACAGCACATCCGGATGATCCAGCAAGCGCAACCATTCCAAAGCTCCCCGGACAATCAGCATCTGTTTTTTCTTATTCACCGCTTCAGCCGGCCTGCCATAACGAAGACAGGTGCGCGTTTTGACTTCGGTAAAAACCAGGGTATCCCCGTCCCGGCACACCAGATCAACTTCCCCCCCTTTTGGTGCTCGAAAATTCCGGTAAAGGATTTTCATTCCCTGCTCCCTCTTCAGAAAACTGCCGGACAAGCGCTCCCCAAGTTTTCCTACCTGCTGCTTCCATTGCCCCGCCTCCGATTCCCCCGCCCCCGGATCCGCCACCAAATCACTGAATACCACCGGCCGCTTTAGCGACGGGAGCAAAGCTCTTTCTATGAATCGCACAAGGCCCATGTTTACAAAGTCCCTCCAAGTGTTCTTTGGTACCATAACCCTTATGCTTATCAAAGCCATATCGCGGAAATTTCATCGCATAGCCTCTCATGATGCGGTCCCTCTCCACTTTTGCGATGATGCTGGCGGCAGCAATCGACATACTCAAAGAATCCCCCTTGATCACCCCTCGATGCGGCACCGGCAAACCCTTTACCGCACGCCCATCCACCAGAGCCACGTCCGGTTTCACCGATAGTGTCTCAACGGCACGTGCCATCGCCACATAAGTTGCCTGTAAAATATTAATCTGGTCGATCTCCTCTGCCTCTGCCAGTCCCCAGGCCCAAAGCACCTCCTTGTCTGCGATCAGGTCTTCATACACCTGCTCCCGGCGGCTCTCGCTGAGTTTCTTGGAATCATTCACCAGATCGTGGTGATAACCATCGGGCAAAATCACCGCTGCCGCAGTAACCGGCCCTGCAAGTGGCCCACGCCCCGCTTCATCAATGCCAGCCACCAAACGATGACCGCTGGCCTGCATTTCTTTTTCCAGTGAGAAGTCCGGCACAACTCAGAATCAAAAAAGTTAGCAAGCTACAGCACGGCCCGTTCAAGCTTCCCGCCGGATTAAAAGCAACAAGCCCTCTCCCAAGAGAGCCCCCTACCTGCCTCTAGCTTTTTCGCTGTTGCGGACGGGCTTTCACCTGCATGGCCTGCTTGCCTATGCGGTCACGCAGATAATTCAGTCGAGCACGACGGACTTTACCACGCTTCTCCACTTCGATTTTTGCCAATTTTGGTGAGTGAATCTGAAAAACACGCTCTACACCTTCTCCATTGGAAATCTTGCGAATAGTGAAAGCCTGGTTGAGGCCGGAACCACGACGCCCCAGAACAATGCCCTGGAAAACCTGAATACGCTCTTTTCCGCCTTCTACCACCCGCAGATGAACCTTCAGAGTATCCCCTGCTCCAAATTCAGGAACATCCTGTTTCATCTGTTCTTTTTCAATCTTATCAATGACCGTACTCATGGTGTGCTCCCTTTTAATAAAAACTAATCTACCTTCCAGCTACCGGGAAGGGCGCTTACACTACCCACAAAGCTTTTGGACGCAAGAACAAAGCTTTTTAACACAAGAAATTCGAAACATTTTGTTGCACCTTCCTTTTCCAAGCATAAAGTCACGCACTTTCCAAGTGATCGGATGGATCAATATCCAACCGCAGATCCTGGAGCGGTAGTTCAGTTGGTTAGAACGCCGGCCTGTCACGCCGGAGGTCGCGGGTTCGAGTCCCGTCCGCTCCGCCACTTCTTTAAGTTTTCAACTAAATAAAGTGGCCCACCCCTCCAACATGGACGGGACGAGGACCCGCAGAGGGTTCGACTGCCTTGGCGCGATAGCGCTCACAATATCGCGCAGCGCAGCGCAGCCAAACTGCAGAGACGTAGTCAATCCCGTCCGCTCCGCCACTTCTTTAAGTTTTCAACTAAATAAAGTGGCCCACCCCTCCAACATGGACGGAACGAGGGGGGTCTACACCAAAGTTTGGGGGAAAGGCATTTTTTTGAGTGCCCATTAAATTCCGCTAAATTCACGGCTGCCCACAACCCGTGCTTGTCCTGAGCGGCATTTGCTATCACAATAGTGCCGTGCCTAATATTTCACTCTCCAGGAAAACCCTGTTTTCTCATATCCCGGACTTTTGTCACTTTGTCAGTGTGATCAGTTTCATCACCCTCGCCTTGCATGCCGTATTACCCGCCAGTGCTGCCGATAAAACCAACAATCCCTTTCCCCCGAATTCTCCAGAGCACGCCGCTCTCAGCGCTGCATCAGAATTCCTGGCCAATGACGCATTTCTCCTCCGTCAGGATTACTGGCAAGGCAATCTCACCACCGAAACTGGCAAGGCCCTGCAACTGCAGTTTTTCAAAGGCAACCGATACCGCTTCTTTTTTGCCGTTAGCAAAGAACATCTTCCCGACAAAGCCCTGCTTCATCTGCACATCTATGACAAAGCATCCAATGAAGTGGCCTCGGTCTCTTCACAAGGCTCAGCCAACGTAATTGACCTCCAGTTCAATCCAAAATCCACCGGCCTTTACCTGGTGCTCATGAGCATCGAAGTTCCAAAAAATTCCAGTGCCCGCACTGGTATCCCCTCTGTCATGTTCTACGGTTACGAATAAGTGTGCCCTCCCCCACCCCTCCGCTAAAGCATAATCCCGTCCAGCCTCAGCACTTCTATATTTGAATGCTAATTCCTATATGCTAAGCCCCAATGCCCCTTGACCTGACCAACGCCGCCCACCTCGATGAACTTCATCAGCTGGCTGACCAGCTTCTGAAAAATAGTAAAAACAGTCCGGATACCCTTCAAATTCTGGAACTTGAGCAAATAAAAACACCCGGTGTTTCGCTCCGCCAGCGAGTGGCTCTCAAACTCGCCCGCTCCAAAGCGATCATCTCTCAAAAATTCCCTGAAGGTCAAAAACTCTTTGTTTCCATCCTTTTTGCTGTCTACAAGGAGCACCAGCGCATTCTCCCCTCGAGCCAACACCCACACGGTGAGGATTTCCTCAATCGCAAAATCCACCAACTCCACTGGCTTTTTGATGACAGCCCTCAAATCGACTGGGAGCTGATTGTCGTCGATGATGGCTGCCCGGAAAATTCCGGCCAAATTTCCCAACGGATTATCCTGCAAAACAAACACAGCAACAAAGCTCGTGTGCTTTTTTTGCAGGATGCCATTGATGAGAAACTTCCTGTAGCAGCCGGGCTGGGCTCCACCGCCGACAGCCAGAAAGGCGGAGCCATTCTCTACGGCATGTGGGAAGCCTCTCAAAAAAAACACGGCGACGGAGGCGAACACATCATCCTTTACACCGACGCCGATCTCTCAACCCACCTCGGCCAGACCGGTCTGTTGCTCGAGCCCTTCCTCGATCCCAAAGTCCAGGCTTCCATCGGCTCCCGACGTGACCCGGCATCCGTCGTGGTGAAAAAAGGCACGCGCAATACCCGCGGCAAACTTTTCATCTACCTCTGGAAACGCCTGCTACCCGTCCTCGACGACATTATCGATACCCAATGTGCTTTCAAAGCCTTCCGTGCCGACCTTGCCCGCGATATCATCCTCGATGCCATTGAGAAAAAATTTGCTTTTGATATCGAACTCCTGCTCAAAACCGAACAGCGATCCCCCGATACCACCCGCGTGATCCCCCTCGCCTGGATCGACAGTGAGGCTGCCTCCACCACCACCGACCTCGAGCCTTACCTGCGCATGCTGCAAAGCATCGTATCCATGTATCGCAGCTATCTACCCGTCAACAAAAACGCCGAACCTTTTGCCCAACTCATCGAGTCACTCACCCAGGATTCATGGCAACACCTCGCCAGACACGTACCCGCCGATATCGCCGACTGCGAACCTGCCGACCTGGGCAAGACAGAACTCATTTCAGCTGACCTGCTATTTAAAGCTTGAGCAAGGCGTAAAGAATTCCAAAATGAAAAAACTAACCGTTGTTATAAGCTCAATCCTGGCTTTTTGGGGACAAGGCCTGGCAAAGGATTTGCCAAACGTATTGCTCCTGTGCATCGATGACCTGCGACCGGAGCTGGCCTGTTTTGGTATTGACTACATCCAGTCACCCAACATCGACGCGCTGGCAGCTCGCGGACGTTTGTTCGCCCGCCATTACGTACAGGCACCCACCTGCGGTGCCTCACGCTACACTTTGCTTACAGGGAAATACGGAGCCTACAGCAACATGGAACTTTTCAACCGGGCCAAACGATTGGAAGACCAACCAGATGACACTCCTCCGAGCCTGCCTGCGTGGTTCCGCCAGCACGGTTACACAACGGTTTCAGTGGGTAAAGTATCCCACCATCCGGGCGGCCGTGGCGGATCCGACTGGGATGACCCGGCTCAACCTGAAATGCCTGATTCATGGAATCGCCACCTGATGCCGAGCGGAGCATGGCTGCACCCACGCGGCATCATGCACGGACTCGCCCACGGGGAAATCCGCGGAAACGCAAAAGTGATGGACGTATTCCAGTCTGCCAGGGGGGACGACTCGATTTACCCGGACGGACTGATCACAGAGGAAGCGCTTAAACAACTGGATCTTTTGTCTGCTGGCGAAAAAAAGAAGCCTTTTTTTCTGGCCGTAGGCATCATCCGTCCACACCTGCCTTTCGGAGCCCCGACAAAATACATGGAAGCCTATCGCGATACCAAACTCCCTGCCACCCCTCACCCCGAAAAACCAAAAGGTAAAACCACCTGGCATGCTTCCGGTGAATTCATGAAATACAATCGCTGGGGAAAAAACCCGAATGAGGATGCGAATTTCGCCATCGAAGTTCGTAAACACTACGCCGCCTGCATCACATACGCAGATTCGCTGGTCGGGCGAATTCTAAAACAGCTCGATGAACTCAAATTACGCGATAATACCATCGTCGTGCTCTGGGGTGACCACGGATGGCAGCTCGGTGAACACGCCGTGTGGGGAAAACACACCTTGTTTGAGGAATCATTGCGGTCGCCGCTCATCATTTCCTACCCTGGCATTCCTCACGCCGGTGAAACCACCCGCTCCATCGTCGAAACGATCGATCTCTTCCCCACCCTCTGCGATCTGACCACTCTGCCCAAACCGGATTTCCTCGATGGAACCTCGCTGAGCCCGATTCTGGAAAACCCCCAAACACCCGGGCATCCGGCTTTTTCCTACAAGGGCAATATCCGAACTATCAGAACGGATACTCATCGTCTGGTCGCACACAGAAATGGCCATCTGGAACTGTACGACCACCGTTTACCAGAGAGTGAGACCCGTAACCTTGCAGAATCTGATTCTGAAACGGCTAAAGCGCTTTTGAAACAATTGCAAAAGCGGATTCCTTGATTTTCCTGCTGACTTGGCTTGCCTATTCATCAAAAAATGAATAAACCGGAAGGTGAACACCCCACAAAAATTGAACCCTCTAGCCAACCGATCCGCCCTCCTGCTGACAAGCATGATATTTTTATCCGGCTGTAGCGGGGATTCCGAACCCAAGAAATCTGTCGCTACTACCGCCAACAGCAAAGTCACCACGAATAAACAAATCGCAGCCAAATCTGCCTCCGCAAAAACCAAAGCCGACAAGCCAGTAAATGTCGCTAAATTAAACAAGGAGCTGGCCGCCAGGTTGATCTTTGCCGAGCCCAATGAAATTATAGGCCTGATCAAAAAAGGTGCGACTCCCGATGCCAAAAACCGCTACGGCCTGCCAGTGATCTTCATGGCTGCCGAACGCGGAGAGGTGACGATTCTCGAAGCGCTGGTCAAAGCCGGCGCCAATGTAAACAGCAAAATTGGCACCGCTCACAACACTGATGGAGCCGGCTACACGGGAACCGCCGACGGCACTCCCATGTGCTATGCCGCTTCCAAAGGAAAAGTCGAAGCCATGCAATTTCTGTTCGACAATAAAGCTGACGTGAACGGAGCAGGCCCGGAAGGAACAACGCCACTGATGAAGGCATCTGAAAACCTTCAACTGGAGGCCGTTCAGTGGTTGGTGAATAATGGTAGCACTGCCGGCAAGGAAAAGGCATTGGGTTACACCAAAACCTTAATCAATGCCGATGAAAAAGCGCTGAAAATCATCCAGCTGTTAAAGTAAGAGCCCTCAGAACCGCTTGCGTCATTGCTCTCCCATAGGTTACTTTTACTTTCCCATGAAACCCCTGTCTTTTCTCGCCTCCCTCGTTCTCATTCCCACATTACTTGAAGCCGCTCCCTCGGCCGACGAACTTCACCAGCAGATCGGCGTTGATCGCGGCATCTGCGTCATCATTGGGGACGTCAACTGCACTCCGCTCATCGACAAGCTGGCGAAAGACACCCACCTGACTCTCTTCGTCCAATCCCCTAATCCAGCAGTCGTGGAAAAGCTCCGCAACGAGGCACTGGCCAAAGGCTGGCTCGGCAACCGGGTTTACATTGACCAAGGGTCCAGTGACCACATCCTCCTGGCTGACAATCTCGCCGATGCCGTTATCCTCACCGATCCCAAGTCCGGCAAATCCCCGGAAATCATGCGCGTATTGCACCCCGGCGGGAAACAACTTGGCGGAGAAAAAATCCTCATAAAAGCAGAACCCGAGGGCTATGACGAATGGAGCCACCCTTATCATTCCCCTGACAACAATCCGCAGTCACAAGACACCGTCGCCCGTGGCCCTTACCTCACTCAATTCCTCGCCAAACCCTACTACGGCCCAATGCCCGAAGTCACCGTCGTCTCCGGCGGACGCATGTTCAAAGCCTTCGGCCACATCGCTTTCAAAAAACGCTCCTGGGCCATGCTTCAGAAACTTGTCGCCTTCAACAGCTACAACGGCATCATCCTCTGGTCGCGCGACCTCCAGCCCGGCTTCATGATCCATCGCAACACCCTGATCGCCACTCCGGACACGCTCTACCTCGGCGACAACAAATCCTGCCAGCTCATCGATCCCGCTACCGGAAAAATTCAAAAGGAAATCACCTTTACCAAAAAAGGTGCCGGCAAAGACAGCAAACCCCTGTCCTGGAAATGGATGGCACACAAGGACGGCATCCTTTACGCACTGGTCGGCGAGCAGGAGGCTCCAGTCGAAATCCGCCAAGGCAACCGCACAGTCACCGGTTGGCCGTGGAAAGACATGGGCCGCGGTTATAATAAAAAGAACCCCTACAGTTGGGGGTTTGGAAAGACCCTTGTCGCCATCGACACCAAGAGCGGCAAAACCCTCTGGCGACGCGATTATGAGGACTTCGTTGACAGCCGTGCTATGACTCTCAAAGGGGATCGCATCGTTCTCTACAGTCATCCCAAACACTTGCAGGCCGTCAGCACAAAATCCGGCAATTCCCTCTGGAAAACCAATGACCCCGAACTGCTTTACGCTATCGGTGACCATGGCCCTGCACAGACACCACGCCTGGGATATTCCAGCTCCACCTATATGAAAGCCGGCAATGACGTCATCTACTTCGCCGGCCCCCAACGCAACAAACTCGTCGCAGTTTCGGCCAAAGACGGGAAAATGTTGTGGAATCATCCGCACGGCAATTTCCAACTTGTTATCCAGGACGATGCACTTTATGCCATGGGACGTACGGAGAGCAGTCTCAAGTTTGATCCCCTGACCGGCAAACAACTCGCCGACCTTGGTGTGCTGCGCGGCAACTGCACCCGTGCCACTGGAACCTTGGACGGCATCTTTACCCGTGGCAATGACCACGGAGGCACCCTGAACTACAACACCGAATCTAACACATCCTCTCGTCTTCCGGCGATGCGGCCCGGATGCCAGGATGGTGTGCTCGCCGCCAACGGACAACTTTTCTGGGGGCCGTGGATGTGTGACTGCAACCATTCGCTGGTCGGCATCATCAGCATGTCACCTGCCGGGAGTTTTGATTCCTCCAAGGCTCCCGAAAAGAACGGACGCCTGGAAACTTCCGATGACTCGAAAAAGGTCGCTAGCTTCTCTACCTCAAAAAATGACTGGCCCTCGTACCGCGCCAACAACCTGCGCTCAGCTCAAACCGGCTCATCCATTCCACAAAAAATCAAGGTCGCCTGGCGCTCCCAGCCACCGGCCGTTTTCAAACCCGCCGCTCCGGTTACAGCAGGCGGGCTCACGTTCATTGCCGGATCGGACGGTGCCATCCGCGCTCTTAATTCCAGTTCCGGTGACATCAGGTGGACCGCTTTCACCGGTGGCGCAATCCACTACCCTCCCGCGATTCACCAAGGCCGCCTCTACGCAGGATCCGGCGATGGCTGGGTCTATGCTTTTGAGGCCACGAGCGGCAAACAACTCTGGCGTTTCCGCGCCGCCCCAATCGAGCGCCGCATTCCCGTATACGATCGCCTGCTCTCCACCTGGCCGGTCAACAGCGGGGTACTCGTCGATAAGGAAAAAAACCTTGTCTATGCCGCCGCCGGCATCACCAGTAGCGACGGCACCTACGTCTACGCCCTGGATGCAGCAACGGGAGAACCCCGCTGGGAAAACCACTCGTCCAGCAATCTTCTCAAACAATCCGGGACCAGTGCAGGTGTCAGTGTGCAGGGACACCTGCTACTGCATGGGGACAAACTTTACATGGCTGGAGGCAATGTAATATCGCCCGCCATTTACGACCGCAACAGCGGTCAATGTCTCAACCAATTGGAGGATGAGTGGCAAAAAGCACCGCGTGGCAGCGAACTTTTTTTCGCCGACGGCAAGGTGCAGGTTGTCGACTCGCTGATGTACACCCCAGGCTCTTACATCCCCTCTCGCTACCATGCTAAATACCTGCTTGAAGCCGCCTCCGACGATGTCCTCATTCAGGGAACCGAAAACTCCGTCATGCGCATCCGGTTGAATGCCGACGGGCCGGACAAGCACCACGAGTTGTGGAAAAAGTCGCCGGTGACCCACACATCCGGAGTCGTGCTGGTAAAAAATGCCGTGATTGTCATGGGTGTAAAAAATGATGATGCGGAAAAAATCGCGGATAAGGGGATCAACGCCAAAGACGACGACGAAGCCGAACCCGAACGCGAACACCTGCTGATTGCCCTGAATCCTGACAGCGGTGAAACGCTGTGGCAAAAAACCTTGCCCTCCGCCCCACTCTCATGGGGCATCGCAGTGGATAGGGATGGCCGTATCGTTGTCACTCTGAAAAACGGCCAGGTGATCTGCTACGGATCCGCCCAGTGAAACCCTATTGCACCAACAATTTTAAGGCAAACCCATCATGACAAACCCACAACACATCACTCGCCGTAAATTTTTAAGTGCCACCGCAGCGACCGCTGGCGGAGCCCTGCTCCCCCCCTCCGGCATCTTCGCTGCCGATGCCGACACCGATCTTTCCAAGCTGCCTTCAACCGATCACTTCTGGTACCGCCTGCAACCGAGCGGCCCCTACATCGACACGCAACGTGACAACAAGGCTTTTGGATTCACCGACGATGATATGATTTATCTGTCCGAAGATTGCGGCCGAAGCTGGCCCCACAAAGCCGCCTTTCCGAATTCCAAAAACATTACTTTTTCCTGCATCCTGAAAAATGGCAACATCCTCTTTGCCACTCGTGCCAAACTTTATCTCAGCACTGACAATCTGAAATCTTACAAACAAATCATCGTCAAAGATACCGACGGAAGTGATTACATCCCCCACACACCTGTAGACCCTGAAAAACCCGGTTGGTATTTTCACTCCCTCGATGGCGAACACAGCTGGGACATCGACGGCAAAGAAATGATGGTCTGGGGAAACTACTGCAATGTGCTCGGCGGCGCAGTTCCAGTGAACGTTTATTATTCCACCGACAGCGGACAAACAGTGAAAGCCGCCTATTCATTCGGGCAAAACCCGCATTTCCAGGAGAAGCTCGCCAAGGGCGAAACCAGAAAAGGCCCCTTGTTGGGAAATCCCGACAACCCAACGCTCTGCCGTCACATTCACTCCGTCGCCTACAACCCGGCTGAGCGCGCTTTTTACGCCTGCACCGGCGATATCGACCGGACCGTTGGCCACGAATGCCACTGGTTGCGAGGCACTTACGATGCCAAGAAAGATAACTGGGATTGGAAAGTGATCGTATCCAGCAACTCGAACTCACGCTACAAATCCGGCGGCATCAACTTCGTCGATGGCCAAGTTTACTGGGCTGCTGATGCAAATGGAAAAAATGGCACCATGCCCCACGACCGCGGCATTTTCACCTGCGCTCCGGCTGACATCACCAATCCAAAAAAACACACGATGCTCTTCAATCCCGAGTATGAATCCGCCAACCTGCTCATCGAAAACGACGTGATTTTATCAGCCCATTACGGCCCCGCATCTCCCTACAACACCGGTTTCATCTATTCCCCGGATATGGGCAAAACCTGGGCACAGTACAACCTCAAACAATTCGGCAAACGCTCTCCTCTACGCTTCAACAAAAAGAACAGCGATGGCTGGTTCCGAGTGGACTTGAGAAAAGGATGGATCGAGCGCGGCGAAGTATTGTTCATCAAGCCGAAACCGAGTTAACCGCAGCAGCAATCTCTGAACCCTGCCGTAAAACGAAATTGGGACTTCATTCCAACTAAAAAGAAAATCTACGTAGCCTACGGTGACTCTGTCTCACATGGTACCGGCCAGAAATCCGCCAGCGACCTGACCTGCTGGCACAAACTCTTTCCGCAGATCAAAGAAAAGCTCTGAACGTTAGCGCTGACACTTCGAACAATAAAAAGTTGAACGCTGTCCGATGACACAACGTTTGATTGTCGCATTGCATTTCCTGCAGAGTTCACCCTCCCTACCATAAACCATCAGCTCCTGCTTGAAATAACCCGGTTGACCGTCTTCGCGGACAAAGTCCTGCAAAGTCGTGCCCCCCCTCTCAATAGCTGCCGCCAATCGATCCTTGATGGCTGCCACTAGAACATCGAGCCGCTTGCGCGACACCTTCCCTGCCGCCCGCTGGGGGTGAATCCCTGCCATAAACAACGCTTCGCATGCGTAAATATTGCCCACTCCCACCACGACCCGATTAGTCATAATGAAGGACTTGATCGCCACCTTTCTTCCCTTCGCCTTTTCCCCAAGATAAGCAGCATTAAAAGAATCTGTCAGTGGCTCGGGCCCAAGATTCTTGAACCAGCGCATTTCCTGCCACTCCCCATTCGTCCAGTCCACCAGACCAAAACGGCGCGGGTCGTGAAATCGCAACTCTTGGCCCGTATCCAACTCAAACACCAAATGATCGTGTTTGCGCAGCGGCATGGAGTCGTCACAAATACGCAAACTTCCCGACATGCCCAGATGAATCACCATCCGTCCCCTGGCAGTTTCAAAAATCAGATACTTGGCACGTCGGTGAATTCCCTCAATCCGCTGTCCGATAATTTCATCCAGACTCTCCGGAACGGGAATACGTAAGCGTGGTTGATAAACGGAAAGTGCCGTCAAGCGACGGCCCACCACATGCGGAATCAATCCACGCAAAGTCGTTTCAACTTCCGGTAATTCCGGCATCAGCCCCAGACAGCAAAAATACAAACCGCAATGAAAGTAGAAGGAAACAACACCCGGCAAACCTTGTCCATTTTTAAGGCCAAATCCTCTTTACCTACCTTTACTAATCTGCTGGTAGTGACCGCTTCCATCAAAGCGATGAACACCATGATCGTCGCAAACAGGATAAAACCATCCATGCGAGTGATATAAGATACCTTTGGCAACATGGCTCCCAAGGCAAATCGATACGCGATCAATGTTAACATCGAAGTGATCGAAACGCTGATCTGCGAACCTGACTCCGATGGGTGAATCCAAAAAACAATCCATGACATCATCACGATCATCAAAAGCGGCAGCAGTACCTTGACCAGATAATAACCAAAATAACGCTTGGCATCGAATTCAAAAGCTACACCAGGCAAAGCCTTGGCCCCATCAATCAACTCAACTGGAGCGGTGACCACCCTCCATTCGCTGACCGCCCAGTCAGGTAGTGATAGTTTTTTGGCTAGACCAGAGAGGAACACCTTTTCATCGGGCATTCTTAACTCAACATTTTCAGAATCAATCCTCGCCGAAACCAGCTGAATGACAAAGGTGTGATGATCTATTGGAAAATCGTGCAAATCCAGCGGGTTGGAAAATTTCCCCCAATAACGCTGAACCCATTGCACACTCCCGTCAGGACTTACATTGACTTTATCCGGAAAGGTCGTCAGCAGCCGCTGTTGATTGGTGATTTGCAACTCAGGGTTCCAGACATCAGACAAATCCATCATGCGTTGATCTGACTCCCCTGACAGGCGATCGTCCTGCCATCTAGCCATGACAACCACATTGGCAGTGAAGGTTTGGCTTGCCCCGTCGATCTCAGCGATATCGAGAACCTTGATGGCCAGATCAACCACCGTCTTAGCCCCCTTCGGATCAGGGCGCAAAGTAAAATCAATTTCTTCGGTTTTTTCCTGCCCCAGCACACCAAGAGCAGTAGTGAGCATAGCAACAAAAATGACAATCTTCGTGAAGTCTGTAGCGAATGATGTTTTCATACAGTTATTTTTCAGGAAATGAACTTTGGCATCACAAATAAATAACGCACGTATTTTATCTCAATAATCACCAAGTTGATCCTGCAGCACCCTGGATTGATTTTACAAGATACCCCGTTAATATCTCCTTTGATACGAGCCTCATGTCATCTTAACGCTATTTTCAATACAAGCGACAAATCTGCACCCCCATGACAAGCCCCTCCCCAGTCACAACCAATGAGGTGAAACTCGAAAAGATGGCCAGTTTGTTCCAGCACATTCAAATCAGCAAGCCCGGAAAGCTAAAGGTAAATAATTTTCCAAACTTCCTGATTCTTGGCCCCCAGCGGACCGGCACCACCTGGCTGTTTCACAATCTAAAAAAACATCCTCAGATTTTTCTCCCCCGGAAAAAGGAAAGCTATTATTTTACTACCCTCGGACGACCTGATCACATTCACCACCACTACGACACGCTCGATGATTTTCTTGCTGAATCGATGAGTGAGCTCCCCCGCCGCTGGCTGAAAAAACAATATGATTGCCTGCGCAAATACAGACAACCTTATCAACCTGTGATGCGTGGTGAAGCCACCGCGAGCAATGCCCTGCTGCCGGTCGAGGTGATCCAGGAAATCACTGCCCTTCGCCCCGACTTGAAAGCTATCCTGATGCTGCGCAATCCGATCGAGCGAGCCTGGTCCCACGCCCAGAAGGACCTGGTTCGAAACGCCAGCCGCCGTCTGGATGAAATTTCCCGTGACGAGTTTGAACGCTTCTTTCGTGCCGCCGGCCAGCGGGCACTTGCGGCCTACGCCGATCAAGTCCGCCGCTGGAGCGATTGCCTTGAGCCCGGCCACCTGTTCATCGGTGAATTCGAAATGATCTCCTCCGCTCCAGATGAACTGTTGAGTGGGATCCACCACTTTCTCGGCATTCGCAGTGGGGGGAAATTCATCAATCATCAACTCCTCCGTGAGAGGATCAATCCCTCCGACAACAAAACGGCCACAAGTCAGTCAGCCATTCCACCAGAATTCCATGAGTATCTGACGGTACTCCTTGAGGAGGAGTTATTTCAATATAATCAGGTTCGGACTCTCCTGGATTCCTCGACTTGCCACCAAGCTGTTCGCGAGCTGAAAATCAAGCCGATCTCTACGGCAGCTTGAATATCCACTGTTCTCCTTGAGAACGCTGACACCAGAGAAACCATTGGCCCGATGCTTTCATCCGTTTATTTTTGTGGAAAATGCACCTTGGCGTCATGGACAAATAACGCACGTATTTTATCCCAGAAATCACCGCCGAGAACAAATAGGCTCGTCAGTAAAAGCACGTCTCCAACAATGGCATAAGTGAGCGGGTTTTGTGAAAATCCGGGAATGTAATCTGCCGCATATACCGATACCCAGGCAAACAGCAGCGGCAGGCAAAACATCAGTAAGCCGATCCGATAACGCATCCGGCTGACTTCCTTCGCAGGTCCGTGACGCTTCAAAAAACCAAAAACCTTGCTTTTGATAAAAGCATAGCCGGGCTTGCCCATCACTGCGATGGCAAGAATCCCAAACACTTCAGCCCCAACCAGCAAAACGCCTGAGACAGTAGACTTCATTGACACTGACAATCCAGACCCCGTCACCACCGGTATCCCCAGCAAAGGCACAACAATGCTGAGCACTAGGATGATGACACCCAAGGTAAGGCGCCAACTTGATACTGCTGGTATTTCTGAATCTGTTTTATCTCTCATCATTTCCTTTCTTCTCTTCCTATAAAAAAACTTCAACCCCATGCCGCATAAACGCACAGCAACGCAAAAGCCCCCGGAAACAATTTTTGGCAGACATTGTCAATTCTTATAGCCAGTTCTTCTTTACCTGTATCAGCCAGGCGACTGGTCACTACAGCTTCCAACAAAGCCCCGAATACCATAACCGTCGATACCAATATAAAGCCATCCATACGGGTAAGGTATGAAACATCCGGCAACATAGCTCCCAAGGCAAAACGATAAGCGATCAAGGTTAACATTGAAGTAATTGAAACGCTGATCTGCGTCGCCGATTCCGACGGATGAATCCAGAATACGATCCACGACATCATCACGATCATCAACAGTGGCAGCAGAACCTTGGTCAGATAGTAACCCAGATACCGACTGGCTTCGAATTCAAAAGCCATCCCCGGCAATGGGGATGACTCCTTGATCAACTCGACCGGCGCTACATTCACCCTCCACCCAGTGACTTCCCAGTCCGGCAATGAGAGTTTATCAGCAAGCCCGGAACGATCCCCCTCGTCCTCCAACTCTCTCAATTCGACCTCCTTGAAATCTACACTGGCCACAACCAACTGGACCACAAAAGTATGTTTATCGAGCGGAAACTCCTGCAGATTCAAGGGATTGGAAAACCTACCCCAATAGCGTTGCGCCCACTCAACCGTTCCATCTGCTTCCACCTGAACCACATCGGGAAAGGTCTTCATCAATCTCTGCTGATTCGTAATTTGCATTACTGGATTCCAGACCTCCGACAAAGCCAGCGTACGCCGTTTCGAGCCACCCACCAGTCGCTTGTCCTTCCATCTGGCGACGACCACCACATTAGCGGTGAAGGTTTGGCTCGCTCCATCAATTTCATCGACATCAAGAACCTTGATGGAAAGATTAACCACCGTTTTTTTACCTGCCGGACCGGGCCGTGAGGTCAGATCAACCTCCCCGGATCCCTCCTGACTCAGAGCTCCCAGGCAAGTCGCGAGCAAAACGACAAAAATTACAACTATTTGATAAACTGACGAATGCGTTTTATTCATACGATGTTGATTGCTGAGTCTGCACTTATCGAAGACATTTCCAAATTCAAATGAAATGATCAACACAAAATGAGAACCAAGGCCATTTGATACCAAACTTCCGCTTCAACTCATTCTGATAATACTCCACTGTTCAACGTGCGCTCCCTCATCCTGCAAATCTGTCGCCTTGGCATTCTGCTCACCATCGTCTGCTTGATACGCCAGCACCATCTGCGCATCAGCATTCAGGGGGACTGGCCGATCACGGTCAGCGAAGTCAAGGTCTTCCTACCCGCATCTCATCGCCTTACCCCAGATGCTTCGCCTAAAGCCGGCTTGTGGATTTTGGATCAAAATGGAAATCGTGTGGGCTACGCAACGCGCACCATGCCTCGGTCGCGGGATATCACCGGATACTCGGGACCTACCGATGCCCTCATCGTATCCGATGCGGATCTCAAAGTGCTCGGTGTAGCCATCCGCCACAGCTACGACACACCCAGTCATGTCGAAGATGTTACTCTGGACTACCTGTTCATGGAAAGCTGGAATGACAAATCATGGCAGCAGGTCGCACAGATGAACGACCTGAAAAAATCAGAAATTTACGGGGTCTCCGGTGCCACCCGGACTTCGGAAGCACTTGCGCTATCGATCAGCAAACGTCTGACTCTCAGCGATAAATCTCAACAACACGCCCAGTCATTATCCATCCGTTGGCAGGATGTCGCTCTCCTCCTGATCGTTGTGGGTGGACTCGCTTTTGCTTTCATCAAAAAGGCCAAGTTTCAATCTTATCGCTGGTTGTGGTCGATAGCCGTCTTCATTATTCTGGGATTCATCCTTGGCGACCTGCTCGCCCTGGCTTTGTTTGTCGGCTGGACCGAATCCGGCATCCCCTGGCGCATGACCCCCGGACTGACGCTCCTGGCGGCCAGCGCCCTTCTTGTTCCCTGGGCAACCCGTCAGCCCGTCTATTGTCAGTTCATCTGCCCTCACGGTCATGCCCAACGATGGCTGATGAAACTCCTGCCTGCTCATCTCAGCCTACGCCCAGATATCAACTTCAAATGGTCGCTCAAATGGATCGCCCCCACCCTGCTGTTGCTGGCTTTGCTCACCAGTTTCCTCAAACTTCCCATCGATCTGGCTGGCCTCGAACCTTTCGATGCCTACCTGATCCAAATGGCTGGGAAAGCTTCCGTCCTTGTTGCCATCGTCAGTCTGGTCATCTCACTCTTCATTCCCATGGCCTATTGCAAATACGGCTGCCCCACCGGCTGGCTCCTGAACTTCGTCCGCCGCCGAGGAGAGAAAAACAAGATCGACACCCAAGATGTCATTGCTTTGCTATTACTGCTAATTGCCATTGTCCTTTATTTCTTTTACAGCCCGATTCATAATTGGTTGATCTCCCCCTAAATCCCCCAACTTGTATTTATCCGATTAATTTGCCTCCGGCTGTCTCGTCCCCTCAACTGCGGGACTCGGCGAGGTTTTTTTTCTTCACACTTGCTTTCCTCCCCACATTCCAGACATTTCCCACTGATGACCACAAACATTGCCTTCATCGGCACAGGAGACATTTCCCTGCTCCATGCTGAAGCCATTCGCCACTGTCCCAACGCGGAGCTCATTGGCATCTGGAGCATTGATCAATCCCTTAATCAGGAAAAATCCACCCTGTTTGGCTGCGAAATTTACGCTACGGCGGAATCACTGGTAGCCGATCCGGAAGTGCATGCTGTTTTCATTCTTACCAATCAGGAAACCCACACTCACTTCGCAACTCTGGCGATGGAAGCGGGAAAACATGTATTAGTTGAAAAACCGGTCGCCTCTTCTATCAACGAGCTTGAAAGCCTGAAAGCCTGCGCAAAAAAAAACCAGGTCACCTTGATGCCTGGCCACAATTACATTTACGAAGCAGCCTTGAGCCGGACAAAGGAACTCATCGACACACAAAAACTAGGCGATCTGGTGGCTATTTATATTCAATACCACATCCATCATCCTGAAGAAGTCGCCAAACGTTATCCCGGAGTCATTCAGCACATCCTGACCCATCACTCCTATCTCCTGCTTTATCTTGCGGGAGAGCCCGAATCGCTGTCAGCAATGAAATCAGTGATCCACTACGATGACTTCGACGGAGAGGACATTGCGATGGTGAACCTGAAAATGAAATCCGGGGCACTGGCCCATTTTTCTGCAGACTTTGCCGCCGACGACAACAGCTCAGATCCCTGGACTTTTGTGATCAAAGTAATCGGCACCAAAGGTTCATCACGCTTCAGCTACCGCGATTGGGTTGAGAACCAGCCTGGCGTCGTGCACTCCCACACTTTCTCCGCTTACGAATATCACATCAGGGAAGAAGTTCGCTTTTTTGTCGAAAACTGCGTCCAAAATCGTGAGTGGCCGCTCTCTACTATCGACGACGCTATCACCTGCCAGAAAATAATAGCAGCTTGTGAGACTTCCGTCACAGAAAACCGACACGTCAGCCTTTTATGAAACCCGTCAAATTACTATCAGCACTATTCTTCACCCTTTGTATTGCCCCAAGCTTGCGAAGTGAAACCATCCTGGTCGAAACCGAGTCTTTCGAAGACCGCGGCGGATGGAAACTGGACACCCAGTTTATCGACAACATGGGCTCCCCTTACCTGCTCGCACATGGACTGGGGAAACCGGTTGCCGATGCAAAAACAAAAGTCCGGTTTACCAAACCAGGCGAATATCGCATGTGGGTGCGAACTCTGGACTGGGTCGCCCGCTGGAAAGCAGAGGGAGCCCCGGGTAAATTCCAGATTCTGATCGATGGAAAAACAACAGACCCTACCTTTGGAACAAAAAGCGCTGACTGGCACTGGCAGGACGGCGGCATGGTCACCATCGCCAACAAAGATACTTCCATTGCCCTTCATGATTTGACTGGATTCGATGGACGCTGCGATGCCATCCTTTTCTCTGATGACCCCGATTTTGTTCCCGACAATACCAGTGAAGTACTGCCAAAATGGCGCCGTGAACTGATGGGGAAATCAGCAGAGATTATCGATGAGAAACCTTTTGATCTTGTTTTCATCGGTGGCGGATATGCCGGTTCCTGTGGAGCGATTGCTGCAGCCCGCATGGGATTGAATGTGGCCCTCGTTCAGAATCGCCCCGTTCTCGGTGGCAACGGCTCTTCAGAAGTTCGCGTTTGGGCCCAGGGCAAAACTCCTCCCGGTCTGTACCCCACCAGTGACATCGTTCGCGAATTCGAAGATGATGCCAAAAAATCACCCGGCACCTACGAAGAATACGAAGACGCCAAAAAAGATAAAATCGCCCGTACTGAGAAAAACCTCACCCTGTTCTTCAATCATCATGCTTATGCGGTGGAAAAAAAGGGTGATAATCACATCGAAGCTATCCTCGCCCTCGATACCCGCAGTAATGAAGTGCGTCGCATCAAAGCCCGTTTTTTCTGTGACTCAACCGGACACGGTTCGATCGGCCAACGGGCGAATGCCGACCGTGAAATGCACCCAAAGGGGCGCATGGGTATGAGCAACATGTGGGCCTGGGAAAATGCGGATTCCCAACAGGATTTCCCTGAAGTTCCCTGGGCACTGGATTTGACGGAAGAGGAATTTCCCTACCCAAGTAAATTTCATGCCCCCTGGTTCTGGGAAACCGGCTTCGACAAAGACCCGATCAAAGATTTGGAAGAAATCCGTGACTGGAATTTTCGTGCTGGTTTTGGAGCATTCAATGCACTTAAAAGAAAAGGGGCTTACACACGCAACGACCCGGACAAAAAAGAACACAAAAATGCCCGCCTGACCTGGATGGCTTACATTGGCGGCCCGCGGGAAACCCAGCAACTGCTTGGCGACGTCATCCTCACCGAAGAAGACCTAGTGAGCAAAAAGCCCTTCCCCGACGGTTGTGTGCTCACCACCTGGGGTATCGATCTTCACTACCCCCAGGAACGCTACATGAAAAAGTATGCCGACAACCCCTTCATCTCCCGGGCCGAGTTCGGCAAAGGGGTTGATCGCCGCCGCGGCTACCCCGTTCCCTACCGCTGCTTTTATTCACGCAACATTGACAACCTGTTCATGGCGGGCCGCAATGTTTCGGTGACGCACAAGGCCCTGGGAACTGTCCGGGTGATGAAAACCGGTGGAATGATGGGCGTTGTGGTTGGCAAAGCCGCAGCCGTTGGCACCAAGTACAACTGCTCACCACGTGAGGTGTATTCCAAATACCTCGACAAACTCATCGGCTTGCTGCAAATGCCTGGCTACATGCGTCGCGATTCACTCGACGGTGAGTTCCGTGACGATCCTGCCCTGCCCCACCTCGGCGACCCTGCTTCGGATTATATCAGCAAGAAAAAACTCGCCGGCATTGTCATTGATGACCTCGAAGCAAAACTGACCGGCAAGTGGACCGAAGGCGCAGGTCTGAAAAACTACATTGAGGACGGCTACCATTACGCCAGCCGGACAGGGAAAGCGGAAGCCCGTTACGACATCAAAGTGCCTAAAACCGGGAAATACGAGGTGCGCATCTCATGGCAGCCCCACGAAAACCGCTCTTCCAAAACACCCGTAACCGTAATCAGTGCTGATGGGGAAAAAACCATACGCATGAACCAGAAAATCGCCCCACCACTGGCCAAAGGTTTTGCCACTCTGGGAGTTTACCAATTTGAAGCCGGCAAACCCGCCACCGTGATCATTACCAATGATGACGTCGACGGCAACGTGCATATCGATGCCGTGCAGATCCTTTCAGAGAAATAAAGGAAGAAATCATCTCACGCAGAGACGCCTCTGCGTGAGCCTTATATCCACATATTCACCTCCCCACTTCAGCTCGATATGCTTCAGCCAACAGCGTAATCGGATGCGCAACCCGCACCTCTGAAGCGCCACAGTCCTTCAACCCGTTTTCAATCTGAAGGTGACAGCCTGGATTCGCCACTGCAGTCACGGTCGCGCAGGTCTTGACGATATTAGCCGCCTTCTCTTGCTGCAGTTTCCCCGCCTGCTCGGGCTGGGTGATATTATAAATACCCGCGCTGCCACAACAGTGAGTCGAGTCCTTCAACTCATTCAATTCCAGCCCGGGAATGCTATTCAATATATCCCGCGGTTGTTGGGTAATCTTCTGCCCATGGCAAAGGTGACAGGCTTCGTGATAAGTCACCTGCGTTGATTCCCCCGCTTCCCCCTCAGGCTTTCGGAAATCTATCTCCACCAACCACTCGTTGATGTCCTTCGCTTTTTTGTCCCACTCATGGGCTCGGGCTGCATACTCTTCATCATCCTTCAACAGCGGCCCGTAGTGTTTCAAATGCGAACCACATCCCGCCGCATTGGTAATAATCGCATCCAGGGAATCCAGATCCCAGCCGTCAAGGTGCCTTCGCGCCATCTCCTTCGCCAATTCAACTGCACCGTTGTGCCCATGCAGTGATCCACAGCAACTCTGATTTCTCAGAGTCACCACTGCGCAACTGTTCTGCAACAACACATCCGCCGTATCGCGATTTACATCGGCCAGAATCAAATCCTGCACACAACCTGTCAATAAACCCACCCGGTATTTGATCTCCCCGTTCTCCGGCTCCTCCACCTCATCAATCAGCTCATCGGAAAAAGCCGGCCCGATAACCGGCGTCGAAGGTTCCAAGTCCCTCAGGTTTTTTGGTAGCACACACAGAACCCCACTTTTCCTCACCAATGACTCCATTCCACTCACCTGATAAAGTCTCAACATCCGACCGATCAAACGAAGCAAACGCGGACGCGTAAAGATCAGCTTCAAACTCAACCACCGCCAAAACCGTCTTTCCGGACGATCCAACACCCCCGCTTCCTCCACCTCAGCCCGCGCCATTTCGAACAGCTCCGGGTAATTCACTCCCGCCGGACAAGCCGTAGTGCAGGCGAGGCAACCCAGACAATAATACATCTCTTCCCCGAAAGCCTTTGTCACCTCCAACTCGTCATCCGCCACCGCCCGCATCAGAGCAATACGCCCACGCGGACTGTTTTTCTCCATCCCCGTTTCCATGTAGGTCGGGCAAGTCGGCAAACACATGCCGCAATGCATGCACTGCTGCACTACCGAATAGTCTAGGTCTTTAAGGTAGGAGGACATATGGATTTAGCTTATTAGGCTGTAGCAGTTTAGGCTGTAGGTCAGAATTTCCTATTTCTACCCCCTCTTACTTCGTGTCTTCGTGTCTTCGTGTGGTTTTCTCATCAAGCGACAAGCTCAACCCACATCAAAAATCTTTCCAGGATTCAGTATGTTTTCAGGGTCCAATGCCAGCTTCACTTTCTTAAGCATCTCATAGCTCGCATCTTGAAACTGCGCTGACAGAAAAGACTTCTTCGCCAGCCCCACTCCGTGTTCTCCCGTGATGGTTCCGTTCAACTCCAGGGCCTCGAGAAAAATATCCCGCATCGCCTGTTCGACTTTTTCCATCTCCTCTTCGTCTTTCTCATTGGTCAAAAAAGTCGGATGCAAATTGCCGTCACCCATGTGTCCAAAAGTCGCGATTTCCAATTCATACTTCTCCGCCACCTTATTAACAAATCTTACCATCTTCGGCAACTCACTGCGGGGCACCGTCACGTCTTCCAAAATCGTCGTCGGACGAATCCTTGCCAGCGCCGCGAAAGCACTGCGCCGGGCAGACGCCAGTTTCACCGCCTGCTCCTCATCCTTGGCCACCTCGACAGACATCGCACCATGTTCCCTGGCGATCTCCTGCATCAAAGCCGCCTCTTCCTCCACCACCACCGGATGCCCGTCGGTTTCCATCAGCAACACGGACGCCGCATCGGTCGGCAATCCCACCTTGGCAAAATCCTCCACGCACTGACAAGTCTTGCGATCGAGAAATTCCAGCGTGCAGGGAATCACCTGACGCTCAATGATCGCCGCCACGGTCTCAGCCGCGGCATCCATGCTGTCATAGGTCGCCAGCATCGTCTTGCGGGCTTTCGGACGTGGCAGCAATTTCAATAAGACCTTGGTCACAATGCCGAGCGTGCCTTCCGAGCCAATGAACAAATCCTTGAGGGTATAGCCTGCCACATCTTTCACGCACTTCGAACCCAGCCACATCACTTCCCCATGGGCGGTCACCACTTCCATTCCCATGACGTAATCCCGCGTCACGCCGTATTTAAGTCCTCGCAAGCCACCCGAATTATTCGCCACATTCCCCCCGATCGTCGACACCTTGATCGATCCCGGATCCGGAGGATAAAACAAGCCTTTCTCTCCCGCTACTTCGTCGATTTCTTTCGTAATCACCCCCGACTCACACAACATCGTCAGATTGGCTGTATCCAATTCGAGAATCTTCTTCATCTTCAGCAGACAAAGCACGATACCTCCGTCCACCGGCACACTGCCACCCGAAAGCCCCGTTCCCGACCCTCGCGTGACTACAGGAATTTTTTCCGTAGCCGCCAGTTTCATCACCTCGGCCACCTGTTCCGTGGTCTCTGGAAAAGCCACACAAACCGCCTCGTTTTTCAGCGCTGCCGTGCCATCGAATCCATAGGGAATCAGATCCTCTTTTCCAGTGAGAACATGTTTCTCACCGAGCAGTTTTTTTACTTTTTTTATGGATTCCTCATTCATCACCTTGGTGACTCAAACCAAGCTCAAGACCAGGTGAACGCAAAGTAAAATCTCTGCGATGCCCGATCAATTTCAGAAAATTCACACCCCCATCAGATGCAACAAGAGATAGCGCTCCAAGCCCTCATAATCACGTGCATCGATAAATGCCTGTTCTTTTGCCGAGTCCAAAGAGCGCACCTTGTCCACCAGGGCGAGAAAAATTTCACGGCTTGTTTCCAAATGTTGGGTCACCAGTTCTCCTTGCTGGGTTCGCATCACCTTGATATCCAAACCAATGAACTCGCCATTTGTTCCGTAACCGTTCTGCTCCAGAACCCTGACCTGGTTAAATGCGCTGCGAAGATTTGCTGCACCGAAATTCTTATCCTGATCATATTTTAAACCATTCTGATCATTCAAGTGCACACTGCCCAACTTCCCATGCGCCAGGGCAAAAGCCATTTCATCCCCGGGGTCAAGTCCCGCCAGGATCGCATGAGCGCTTTCAATCAAACCCTTCACACGAGAAGGATCAGACGACGCGTAAGCCAAAGCCACCGTATGTCCAATCGTCGGCACGTAGGCTTGGTCCGTTGGTTCATTCGGTTTGGGCTCGATCCAGATCTCAATCTCCTTGTCGTAATCCAACATCGTATTCAGGCCCGCCAGGATGCGATCATAGGCGACCTTGGCATTTTTGCTCTCGCGGCAATAGCTGCCTTCGCGAGCAAACCACATCACGATATTTTTGGTTCCTATTTCCCGGGCAATATCAATGGCTTGTTTGCAACGATCCAAGGCATAAGTGCGATCCGATTCCGAGTTGGCCGTCAGCCCCCCATCCACCGTCTGCGGAGCGAACCACAACCGAGGCGCGACAAATTCCGGAGTGAGTCCACGGTCATCCAACAAAACCTTGACCTCAGCCGCACGCTTCATCACTTGTTCCGGAGACAAGGAATCAATGTCCTCCACCACATCATCATCGTGCAACTGCACCCCTTCAAAACCAAGCGGTTGATAAAGATCCAGCTTTGCTTCAAAAGTTCCCGGCGCTCTGACGTCCGGTCCGAAAGGATCAGCTCCTTCACTAATATTCCACGGCCCAAAAGAAAATCGGTATTCAGTCTGTTCACTCATTTTATTGCTTCTGTTTTGATTAACGTGGGATCATTCTGCCCGACCTTCCCAGTCTCAGCTACGGGGCCTGACTCATTTTTTTGTTGGATTATCTCAAAACTACCCGCTATTCTCCTCACTATCCCTTCATTTTGAGCAAAAAATCCATTTACAGTATTCTGCTATCCCTCTAACTCCTAATTTCTCCCTTCTTCACTCCTTATTCATTATTCGATATTCCCAATGGCCGTAGCCGTAGAAACCATCAAACCTCTGGCAGGCCAGTCTTTCCGTCTGCTAACCTGGGATCAAGGAATCGAGCGCGTTCGCCTGCACACCGGAGCAGGTCAATCCACTGCGGTCGAAGGCTCCGGCGCACTCTGGCACCGGCATTCTGAAATGGAAATCACCTGTGTCAGCCAAGGCCGTGGCCTGCGCTTGATTGGCAATCATATGGATAATTTCAATGATGGAGACCTTGTTGTCATCGACCGCCATCTTCCCCACTATTGGCGCATGGATGGGCCGAGTCATGGTTACTGCATCCAGTTTGACCCCGAGTCTCCACTTTCTGTCTGGCAAAGCGGGGGAGAAATCGCAGCTGTCCTGCAACCTTTAAGACAAGCCGCCCAACTGGGCCTCCGCATTTCAGGCACTTCCGCACTTGATGTTAAAAAACAACTTGCCCACCTCACCGACCTGCCCCCTTTGCTGCGTTTCTCTGCATTTCTGGAAATACTCAACACCCTCTCTTTAGCTCCCGATTGTGACCGCCAGGCTCTCGCCTCAGAGGACTTTCATCTGCCGGAACCCGGCGACCCCCACGAACGCGCCATCGCCGCTGCCGTCGCCCTGATCTCCGCCCACTTTCACGAGCCTTTGAAACTCTCCGACGTGCTCGCCGCAGTTCCCGTCTCCCGCCCCACCTTCTCCCGGCATTTCAAACGCAGCACCGGTCGATCCTTCATCACCTTCCTAACCGAAATCCGTATCGCCAACGCCTGCCGCGAACTCACCAGCTCAAAAAAATCCGTTACCGACATCGCCCAGGATTCGGGCTTCAACGACCTCTCCCATTTCAACCGCATGTTCCGCCGACAAATGAAATGTTCTCCACTGGCTTGGCGACACTCCAAAAAATAACCCAGCATTGTAGCTCGATGATTACACGCGCCTCATAGAAGCGAGCCGAATCGCTCACCTCTCTAGCCCTGATTCATCGGCGGTGAATCCTCAAGGTGCTTCCGACCATTCAATTCCGTTCCACAAATCTTACAAAAACGAGCCTTCGGGTCGTGCCCCTCTATGCCACATTCTTCGCACTTTCTTGTATCCATGCGAACGCTGGATAATTCTTTGTGCAACTCGGCACTGACAATCCCTGTCGGCACCGCAATGATCGCAAAACCCGTCATCATCATGAACGAAGCGACGATTTTTCCCAATACGGTGACTGGAATAATATTGCCATAACCCACCGTCGTCACCGTCACGATCCCCCAGTACATTGACTCAGGAATGCTAGTAAATTGGGAATTGGGGACATTGTGCTCAAGAAAATACATCAAGGTTCCCTCCAAAGTCACCAATGACAACACGCCAAAAAGAAACACCGCTATTTTGGCCCGACTAGCCGCCAAGGCATTCATCAAAATATTAGCCTCACTCATGTGACGGGCCATTTTTAATACCCGGAACATACGCAGCAAACGCAGAATACGAATCACCGTGAAATAATGAGTCCCTGCCAATAAAAGTTCCAAATAGGTAGGTAAAATCGAAAGCAAATCGATGATCCCGAAAAAGCTGAAAATGTATCGCCTCTTGCGCCTGACCAACCAGATGCGCAGTCCATACTCAATGGTAAACAGAATCGTGAATAACCATTCCAAAACGTAGAACAAAGTCTCATATTTGCTCTCGAGACTCTTCACCGTCTCCAGCATCACCACAAGAACACTCCCTGCAATCAACCACAGCAAACACACGTCAAAAGTCTTGCCCGCCGGGGTATCGGAAAGAAAAATAATCCGCCAAAGTTTTTCTCGGGTTGATTCCTTGCCCTCTTCTCTGATATTCTCCTCTTTCACAACTCCTGCACTGTAAACTATTTCAATCCTGCCACAACTCCCATGAAAGCCTTTGTTTTTGCTCTTGCCGCTACCGTTCTGCTCAGCTCCTCCTCCTGCGTCAGGCTCCAGTTCGGCCCCAAACCTCCCGAAGCAGGAATCCATCACATCGTGCTGGTTTGGTTGAAACTTTCGGGAAACCCGAGTTACCGACAACAAATTATTGCTGAATCCCAAAGTCTTAAAAAAATTCCAGGGGTCATATCAGTGAACGCAGGACGCTCTTTGTTCAGCAACCGTGACATCGTAGACCACTCCTTTGATGTCGGCTTGGACATCACTTTTGAAACCCCCGAGGATCTGCAAAATTACCTCGTCCACCCGGACCACCTCCGCTTTGTTGATGGCCTCAAACCACTGATTGATCGCATCGTGGTTTACGACATCAAAAAATAAGCTCTCACTTCTTCCTCTCACTCGCCTCGAAGGCGCGTGCAGAAATACTGCGAAACTGCCACGGCAACTTTGCATTTTCCGGCAGGGAATCGAGAACGCCTTTCAATTGTGAATAGCCCGCCTGAACGCTCTTGTCTTCGAACACTCCCGTGGCATTACTAAGATTGTGTTGCTCCAGAGGATCGGCAGACAAGTCATAAAACGGTCCATTGGAATACAGTTTGAATCGCTGCCCCCGGACCACACGAATATTGTGATATTGGGTGAAACTCCAGGGCCTCCAGACTTTGCTCCCGGCCATGCCATACAATTGCGAGACAAAAGAACGCCCGTCATAAGCCACCCCCTCGGGTAAATCAGCTCCACCCAATGCGGCCAGCGTTGGCAAAACATCACTCGCATCCAGTAGATCATCGCTCTCACGCCCACCCGGCACCAGGGCCGGACAGTTCACAATAAAGGGGGTATTGATGCCCCACTCTTTCATCGGATAATAACCACTGGCATTCGGGCGCATTGTGGAGCCAACAGAAGCTTCCCTGCCCTGGAAACGCCCTCCCATGTTTTCATAGCCATGAAAAGCCCCGTTATCCGTGCCATTATCCGTAGTGATGAAAATGATAGTATTCTCTCGCAAACCCAATCGATCCAGAGCATCAGTCAAGCGCCTGATGGACTGGTCGGCATAATTGAGCATTCCAGCAAACTGATCACGCGGTGAGAGTTCCTTCCCCTTGTTCGCCGGAGTCGCCCCAACCGGAATGTGAGTCAAGATGGTCGAATAATAAGCAAAAAACGGCTTCTCCCGTGGCTTGGACATGTAGTCAATCAAGTAGTCTGTGAAAATATCGGGCCCATACTTGCCTTTTGTCTCCAGCTTTTTCCCATTCTGAATCACATAGGGATCCCAATAACGCTTCTTGTGAGCCGGGTGCCCTTTTTTGCCCTCGGGAAACAAACAATAATCATCAAAACCATGCCGCTTGATGGCATCCTTCTGAGCCGGATCAAAAAGATCGTTGATCTGCCATTTCCCGGAAATACAAGTATCATACCCTGCATCCTTCATCACCCGGGCGATGCTCGCCTCGCGCTTCCAGTCAAAATAACCGCCACCGTAAATCGCCGGATCATGGTGCGTGTGCCAACCGGTTCGAAAAGGATAACGTCCGGTCAACAACATCACCCGCGTGGTGCTGCAAACCGGAGTAACATAAAAATTGCGGAACTTGATCCCAGTCCTCGCCAGTTCGTCGATCGTCGGCGTCTCATTTTCCTCACTGCCATAACTGCGAAACCAATCCTTGCCTACATTGTCGAGCAGGATGAACAAAATATTCGGCTGCTTTTTCTCAGCCGCCTCCACTGAGCTGAATCCACCGCAGAAAAAAACAATTCCCAAAACCACTAATAAGCGCACGTATCGTCTCATAATTTCTAATCCTTAATTGCCTTCGTTCAGGATGCTCCGGCTGTCTTGTCCCGCGGCTGCGGGACTCGACTCCTGAGGTTTAATCCTCCCCCGCATTTTCTCTCGAATCAAACGATACATCATCTCCAACCGCCCCACCTCGGCGCCCGCCTCAGCCCCTCTCCGCCAGGCTTCACCCCAGATCGCTTCTACTTCGACCGCTCGCCCCTCGACAAAATCGACCATGCTCGACGGCCGATAGGGCCCCATAGCCAGCGTCTTTTCCACCTGCTCATCCACCAGAGCTTCTGGCAATTCATGTCCCAAAACTCCTGCTGTCCGGATCACCTCCCTCATAAGCTGCCGCGTCAGAACAAGCAGATCTTCATCCGCCAGGATTTCCGCTACATCAATTCCTCCACCCAATATTGCCAGACCATTGAAGGGGATATTCCATACCAGTTTGCGCCACGAAGCCCACATCAAGTCATCCACCACTTCGCAACCCACTCCGCTGCCGGAAAACAAATCGCCCACTTGACGGGTTCGATCCGTCGCCTCCCCCTTCAATTCCCCCATCATGATCAAACCAAAACCCAGATGGCGAATCACTCCTGGTGCGGTGCGGTTCAGACAGACAAAACACAATCCTCCCATCACTCGTTTTTCTCCGAAACGTTCCGCCAGGAAATCCCCGTTCCCCATTCCATTCTGCAAAGTCAGCAAGCAGGTGCCCTTTTTCAACAAAGGCGGAATCAACTCTTCAAGCGCCGCATTCTCCGTCGACTTCAATGCAATAATCACCAGATCGACAGGACCTATTTCTTCAGTAGCTGCGTAACACTGAATCTCCGGAACAACAAAATCATCATGCAGCTCACTCTCAATCGTCAGCCCATTCTCACGAACATGCGCCAAGTCACTGCGCATCAAAAAATGCACATCCGCCCCCGCTCGAAGCAAATGCGCCCCATAATAACACCCCACCGCACCCGACCCCACAATTGCTATTCGATAACTCATCCCTGTTTCTAAGGTTTTTCACCTTTTGCCTCTACTACCTTGTGAGTGCGAGCCGGATCATTGGTGATAATCGCATCAACACCCCATGAGACAAATTCACTTTCTCTTCCGCATTCATCATCTTCTCCCTGGATACCAACATCAATACCATTAGAGAAGATAAATATCTCTTTATATTCAAAAACCTAGCCAGCTTCAATCTGCAATGCAAAACTTCCTCTTGTCATCACCCCTTTCCCGATCTCCATTTCTTTTCAGCAGCCCCCAAATCCACTCAATCCAACCCCATCTCCACTCTTGTGAAACCATTTGATATTCAGGTAAACGGCTACTTCGGCGGCGACTTCACCAATCCGGAAATTACGGCTGAAGAACTACACACCACCTGCGTGGCTCTGGAGGAAGACGGAGTCGACAACATTCTCGCCACGGTCATCACCGACAGCATCGATGCCCTGTGTCACAAACTTTCCCGTCTCGTTCAACTGCGCGAACAAGATGAGCTGGCAAAAAAAATCATCTGCGGTTTTCACATCGAAGGCCCCTTCATCAATCCGCAAGTCGGCTACGTTGGTGCCCACCCCGCAGACTGTGTCAAAGCCGCCAATATCGAAGACTGCAAACGTCTATTGGAAGCCACCGCCGGACTCACCAAACTGATCACTCTCGCCCCCGAGTTCGACCAAGGCATGGCCACCACCCGTTTTCTTGCTGAGCAGGGAATCACCGTTTCCGCCGGACACTGCGACCCCACTCTCGATCAATTGAAAGCCGGCATCGATGCCGGATTGAGCATGGTCACCCACGTCGGCAACGGCTGTCCGGTCACTATGAACCGCCACGACAACATCATCCAGCGTGTACTCAGTCTGTCTGACGATCTCTGGTGCTGTTTCATTCCCGATGGGGCCCACGTTGATTTTTTCGCTTTGAAAAACTATCTCAAAGTGGCCGGTATCGACCGTTGCATCATGGTGACCGACGCCATCGCCGCCGCCAAGCTCGGACCGGGTCGTTACGAGCTGTCCGGCATGGAAATCGAAGTGGACAAACACGGTGTCGCCCGCAAACCCGGCTCACCCAACCTTGCAGGAGCCACCATCACCATGCCCCGGGTCCGCAAAAATCTCAGCCAGTATCTCGAGCTCGACGACGAACAGACCAAACAACTCATCGACACCAATCCCCGCCAGGCGATTGGACTATAAACACCTCCCCAGCAGATTTCGCCTATAAAAAACAGGCTATACTCTTGTTTTTATCCTGAAAACCACTTAAAGCCTTACCTTGCCAAGGCCTTTCAAACTGCAGATTCAAGAAATCCCACGTCTCACATTTTAAATCTCAAATCTACCCCATCATGAATAAAATTGTCGAGTTTTTCAAATCCATTGGCCCAGCCATCATCATCGCCGCTGTCGTCTGTGGACCGGGTAGTATTCTGATGAGTTCCAAAACCGGTGCCATCTACGGATACAGCATGATCTGGGTGCTTGCCCTAGCTGCCTCCTTGATGTGGTGCATGGTGGTTCTATCTGCGCGTCTTGGGGTGGTCCACAAACACACCCTGATCGAAGAACTCTCCCTACGTCTCGGTCGACCGGTTGGTGTGTTCATCGGCATCACCCTATTTCTGATTGTTGCGGGTTTTCAAGTCAGCAACAACATCGCCATCGTCGCTGCCATCGAAACGATCATCGGCGATCTGGGAACTCCTGCCAAAGTCGGTGTTTTGCTTGCATTGAATACCTTCATCATCGTGGTGCTCTATGGCTTCAGGGATCTCTACAACCCGATTGAAAAAATCATGAAGACCATCGTGCTGTTGATGGTCACCTCCTTCATCATCAACCTCATCATGGCCAAACCCGACATTGCCGCCATGTTCAAAGGCCTGATCCCCTCCCCACCTGAGGGCGGTTACAAGTCTTTCATCTCAAATCCTACGGAGGGAGGCAATGTCCTGGTTCTGCAGGCATTAGTGGCTACTACCTTCTCGGTGGCTGGCGCCTTTTACCAAGCTTACGGAGTTCGTGCCAAAGGCTGGGGAATCGGAGACACCAAAAAAGGTATGATCGATTCACTGGTTGGCACCTGTGTGCTCTTCGGGGTATCGCTGGTGGTGATGTCCACCGCTGCCGCTGCCTTGCATGGCAAGGTCGATCCTAGCGAACTCAAATCAGTCAGCGACATCGCCAGAGCTCTGGAACCCTTGTTTGGTTCGGCGGCCAAATACGTCTTTGCCTGTGGGATTTTCGCCGGTGGTTTTGGGGCTTTCATGGTCAACGCCATGATCGGTGGCAACATGCTTTCGGATGGTTTTGGTAAAGGAGCCACCATCAATGACCGAGGCGCTCGCAATGGCACCGTGCTCGCCCTTTTCATCGGCATGGCAATTGCCATCGGATCCATCATCATGGGTTTCCCCGTGGTCAATGTCATCACCGTCGCCCAGGCATCCACCGTGCTTGGCCTGCCCGCACTGGCTGCTGCCCTGGTTTACCTGGCCACCCGCCCCGACCTCACCGGTGAACGCAAAGTTCCCAAATGGATGATCATCATGGGATCTATCGGCTTCCTGCTTTCACTGCTGCTCACCCTGCGCACGATCGTGAAGGTCTATGTGAAGTTGACGGCTGAATGATAATTTTCCCGGAAAACCAGCTTACTCTGCAGGCTTGGATAAAGCCTCTTCATCGATCTCCTTTTCCTGTGATCGAATCCAAATAATTCCTTCCGGGATGCCTTTAGAAATCATAGATTGATAGTGACCTCCATCCGGCACGGTTCGATAAGTCAGGTTATCCTTGGAAGGGAATTCGGAAACCAAGGCCCAAGCATCATCGACGGAAGCCATCATATCATCTTCGGCAAAAAATAAGAATAAGGGGCCTCTCAGTTTTGCAACGTGAGTTTTCGGCGAACTCTGGATTACAAAGTGCTCGATATCAGGCAGTACCATCCCAATCAATAGTTGTTCCAATAGTTCGCTAAAGTGCTTCTCAATATCAACCGCCGGAGCATACGCCAAGCTTCCAGCCAATCTGGGTTCGTGCACCGCCATCAGTAACGACAGTGTTGCCGCTGAACTGTGACCGGCCGAATATATCCATTCCCGATTCACCATCCGCCTGAATCATCGCATAAACAAAAAAACCAGTGATGACGGCCTGAAATGCCAGGCCAATGTAACCAATCACTAGTCCAAACAGGGCGAGCACTTCCCCTCTGAGCGTACCGTCGGAACAGCGGATTTTTCCAATTGCTATGTGCCCGAAAATCACCGCAATAATACCAAAGAGAATCGAGCAATACCCAGCAAAGCTGAATATGAAGCTACATATAGCATAGCCACTGGTTCTTGCCGGCTGGTAATATCTAATCTCCTGCCTATCACTCATCGCTGGATCATAGAAAATCCACATTGTTAAGCAAGGCCCCCCTTGCTTCCACCTTTACTTTTTCTTCTTAAAAGGCAACACCTTCTTCAAGCCTTTGCTAATTCCCTCAACACTTTTCCCGGTAATTTTAGCAGCTCCCTTTGCTGTATCGCCTCCTAATTTGAGGGCTTCTTTACTGGTTTCCGTCACCCCCTTCGTTCCGGCTTTAACGACTCCGATCGCATTGAGGTTCTTAAATTTCCACTTTATTTCATCCAAAGGCCCGGTCCCTGTAAGTTCCAATAAATTACTCGCCAGACCTGTCGCTAATCCCACGGCACCTTTAAATTCAGCTTTGCCATCCATGTTCACGATTTTATTCTTCAGGTCATAATTTCCCTTTACCAAAACCTGACTCAGGTCTCCTCCCAAGGCCAAATCGTCAGAGCGAATCACCTCGTCCTGTACCTGATAAGTTCCCGTTAAGACCTGCGTACCCGCTTTCTCTCCAGAATTCCGTTTTCCGAAAGCTGGCACTGCTTTATTCAAGGTCGCAAAAAGAGAACCAAAACGACGCATCGAATAAAACTTCGCACCTTCAATTTTAACTTTGCCCTGGGCATCCTTGACCGGCATCGCCTTATCACCACTCCCATCAAAATCAAAAAACAGACGCCCGGGCAATTTCTTGTCTTCGCCTTCTGCATTGATCAAAGCATCCAACTCATTTACGGAAATATTCTCCAGCTTAAGAGACGCTTGATAAGCTTTCTCATCACTCACGACTGCCATTTTTCCGGATAAGTAAACTTCCCCCTCCGCTATCTTCGTGGATAAGCCTGGATCAAGAGTGCTCAGGCTCCCTCCGGCAAAGGCGAGTTTTCCCTTCAGCTCTTTCATGCTGATTTGCCGGCCTGCAGTTTCCACAACCGCGCCAGCGTCATTGAGAAACTCGATTGTCAAATCGCTCTTTTCCAAATTTTCAAATTCCACATGCCCATTGATTCCCAAATGTGGGGCCTGGATCAAAACCACTTCCTGCCCACCTTCTTCAGTGCTGTTGCCTGAATAATCCTTCATCAAACTCAAGAAATCCACCTGACTATCCAGTCCGATAATCTCCAGCGTTTTTGTCGGTATCAAATAACGAAATTCACCCGTCAGCGGTTTCCCCCGATAAGCCATGTCGAAAGACTTCACATCCACTGTCCTGTCCTCCCCCGAATAGATCACATTTGCCTTCATGTGATCAAAGGTAACTCCATGATAAGGAAAGGACTTGCCTGATACAGTGAGATTGGCAGAGCGACTTTGCGCACCTCCCATCACTTCCATTTCTCCGGACAGATTAAAATCTCCACCTATAACCTTTGCGTTTATACCCTGCTCAAAAATGCTCACACGTCCATCAGCAAATGCCAGTTTCCCCTGAAGCTCCTTAAAACTCATCTCCCGCCCTCCCCTTTTTACGACCGCATCAGCCGCGTCGAGAAATTCGACTTCCAAATCGCTTTTCTTCAGATCTCCGAAGTCCAAATTCCCACTCAAGGACAGATGAGGCGCTTGAATCAGAACCAATGCCTGCCCGTTTTTTTCAGCACTCTTACCTGAGTAATCCTTAATCAAACTCAAGAAATCCACCTGGCTATCCAACCTGGTAATTTCCAGCGTTTTTGTCGGTGTCAAATAACGGAGCTCACCTCCCACCGACTTTCCGCGGTAAGCCGCCTCAATTGACTTTACGTTCACTGACTTATCCTTTCCCGAATAGGTCACCTCCGCCTTCATTTGGTCAAAGTCCACTCCATGCCAGACAAAAGACTCACCGGAAAATTGGGAGTTCACGATCATCCCGTCCAAATCTGCCGCATCAATATTAAAATCAGAGATCACATGCAGTTTTCCCTTCTGTGCCTCAACCGACAGCCATTCTCCCAGTGGCTTCAAAAATGAGAAATCCAACAGGAGCTCTTTTTTATCATCAATGACTGTTTCGATCGCCTTCGTCTTCTCGCCTTTGTCTTTCCCACTGCCAAAATCCACACGCCCCTTCACATTATAATCCACTCCATTCATCACCGCCGACAAATGCCCTATCGTCACCCCGCTCACTCCCGCCTTCATCACTGATGTGACACTTCCCAAACGTTCCACCTCTTCCCCATCCACCAGCATACTGATTTCCGAATCCTTCAGCGTCACCCTGATGGAAAGTTCCCCTTCGAGAAACCATTGCCGCAAGCTGGGAGAAAGACCCAAATTAGTGATCGTCAATACTGGCTTTTCTTGTTTCTCGGTCTCGTAAAGAAACACTTTCTCAATCACCGCTCCCCTCACAGGATCCTGCCTGGCTGAAGAGTAATCGACATGAATACCGACCTCTTTCAACGTCGTGATAACCAAAGAATGCATCTCATTGATCAACCTGTCCTGTGCGAAATAAGCAGAACCACCCAGCAGTGCGGCGAACACAGCCAGCCCGATCACGATCTTCTTCAATCGTTTCTTCCTTGATTTGGGGATTTCCTCACCTTCCGGCTCTTTATCACTCATGACTCACCAATACTTTTACCCCATACCACCAAGAAATCCTGTTTTTCTGAGAGACTTCCAGCCAACAAGCTATAAACTAATCCGCCTATGAAAAAGCTAAGCCCCTTCACTTTCCTGTCAACGCTTGCCGCAGCTCTGCTGACTCCCTGCCTGCTATCGGCTCAGGACACCACCAATCTGCCCTCACTCGGTGAAATCATTAAACTCGACCCCGCCCTCGATGCCTTGATCGAACCGGGAACAAAAATCGAAGTACTGGCCTCAGGATTTGATTGGACCGAAGGCCCTGTCTGGGTTCCTGAGAAAAAACATCCCCGTGGTGGTTACCTGCTGTTTTCTGATATTCCACGCAACAAGGTGGTGCGCTGGGATGAAGGCGTTGGAACAAAAACCTTTCTTAAACCCTCAGGTTATACCGGACCAGGAAAATACGGCGGCGAACCCGGCTGCAATGGATTGCTGCTCGATTCCAAGGGGTGCCTCGTTTCCTGCGAACACGGTGATCGCCGACTTTCCGTTCTCACCAAAAACGGAGGCAAACGCACGCTGGTTGATAATTACGAAGGCAAACGTCTCAACAGCCCGAATGATGCCTGTTATCACCCCAATGGTGATTTATATTTTACCGACCCTCCTTACGGATTGCCAAAACGTTACGATGATCCTCGCCGCGAACTCGATTTTTGTGGAGTATACCGACTGGGCAAAGACGGAAAAACCACCCTGCTCACCAAGGAACTGACCCGTCCGAACGGCATAGCATTCTCGCCAGATCACAAAACTCTCTATGTCGCTCAATCCGATCCGGAAGCCGCCATCTGGAAATCCTTTCCGGTCAAAGAGGATGGAACTCTGGGCGAGGGAAAAGTATTCTACGATGCCACCCAGGCAGTCGAAGAAAAACTGCCCGGCTTGCCCGATGGTTTAAAGGTCGACCAAGAGGGCAATCTCTGGGCCACCGGCCCGGGAGGCGTTTACATTTTCACTCCAAAAGGCAAACTGCTCGGCCGTATCTCAACCGGCGAGCGCACGGCCAACTGCGCCTGGGGAAATGATGGATCCACTCTCTACATCACCGCCGACATGTATCTCCTGCGTATCAAAACTAAAACGCGCGGAGCAGGCTGGACAAAAAAAGTAAGAAGGCAAACAAAAACACAAACCAAGGATTAACATCGTCACCGAACGAGACTTAAACACAGAAATCCTCATTGCCGGCGGCGGACCAGCAGGCGTTCCATGCGCAATTGCCGCTGCTCGTTGCGGAGCGAGTGTCATCCTCTGCCATGACCGACCGGTTCTCGGTGGCAATGCCTCCAGCGAAGTACGCATGCACATTGTCGGTGCCAACGGGACTGGCGGTACGGATCGTGGACGCGAACTGGAAACCGAAGCGCGTGAATCCGGCATCATTGAAGAAATCCGGCTCGAAAATTGTGTGCGCAATCCGCAACGCTCACCTTCGATGTTCGATCTCATCCTTTACGAAAAGTGTCAGGCGGAAAGGAACCTCACTCTGATGCTGAACACCACGATCACCGGCGTGGAAATGGATGGCCATAAAATCACCCATGCGCTTGCTGATCGTCAAAGCACAGAAGATCGATTCCTCATCGCCGCCGATATTTTCATCGACTGCACTGGCGACGGACGTCTTGGGGCAGAAGCCGGCGCACCCTTCATGGAGGGCCGTGAAAGTCGCGAGCAATTTGGCGAATCACTGGCACCTGAAAAAGCTGATAAACTCCGGCTCGGATCAACCATCCTGATGCAGGCAAAAAAGCATGATCAACCCATGCCATTCACTGCTCCAGCTTTTGCCCGCAAATTCACCAAAGAAGAGCTTCGCCTACGCCTTTATGCCACCCCCGGCGACGAAGTTCCATCCCATGAGTACGGTTACTGGTGGGCCGAATGGGGTGGCAAGTTGGATACCATCAAGGACAATGAAAAAATCCGCGATGAACTGCTCGCCATCGTTCTCGGCATCTGGGACCATGTCAAAAACGGACCACCCGGAACCCCGGCAGAAGCCGATCCATCCGACGCCGCCAATTGGGCTCTCGACTGGTTTGGCTTTTTACCCGGCAAACGCGAAAGCCGACGCTTTATCGGTCAACATGTCCTCACTCAACAGGATCTGATGGAATCACGAAGTTTTGACGATGCCATTGCTTACGGAGGTTGGTCACTCGACCTCCACCCGCCGGAGGGTATCGATGGATCGGGCCTTCAGCCTTGCGAACAACACCCCCTGCCCCACCTCTACGACATCCCCCTGCGTTCCTGTATTTCGCGCGATATTGAAAATTTGATGTTTGCCGGACGCAATCACTCGGCCACCCATGTCGCCTTTTCCTCCACCCGTGTCATGGCCACTTGTTCAGTGATGGGTCAGGGAGTCGGCACAGCGGCTGCTCTTGCCATTGCGACACTCACTTCCCCATCAGATATCTCTTCAAGCCCAGGGCTGGTCAAAAACATCCAACGACAAGTGATGAGAGACGACGCATTTCTCATTGGCCAGGTCAGCTCCGATATCGCCAATCTGGTCTCCCAGGCCACGATCACCGCTAGCAGTGAACAAAGCGTCGGTAAAGCGAGCGAAATCGTTTCTCCTCAAACCCGCAGCGTTCACGGAGAGGATGGAGCCCCGCCTGGACGAAACCTCCCCGGCACCCATCGCTGGATGTCGGATCCTGCCGACGGCTTCCCTGCCACACTCGAAATCACCTGGCCTGAGCCCTTCAACATCTATCAACTACGATTAATTTTCGACACCGGCCTGCACCGCCACCTCACACTCACCCAGCTCGACAGTTACAGCGATTCCATGATTTGGGGTTCACCCCAACCGGAAACCGTCAAGGATTATAATGTCGATTTTTTTGATGGTAATCAGTGGACGCCAAAGCTGAGTATCACTGATAATTATCAACGTAATCGCATGCACCCCTTCAACGGCGCCCCCATTTCCGCACTCCGCATTTCTGTCACCGCCACCAACGGTATCGACCACGCACGAATTTGTCAGGTCAGGGTTTATTGATAATCCCATGGAAAAATTCCTCCTATCCAGCTTCCTGATTTTCGCTTGTGCCTGCGGCATTTCCCCGGCAGCAGATAAACCCAACTTCGTCGTCATCATGGTTGATGACATGGGCTACGCGGGTGTGAGCTGTTTTGGTAACCCCTATTTCAAGACTCCGGAAATCGACCGCTTGGCGAAGGAGGGCATTCGGCTGACTGATTTCCATTCGTCCGGCACGGTGTGTTCACCCACACGTGCCGGATTGCTCACCGGACGATACCAGCAACGCGCCGGAATCGAAGCGGTGATCCACCCCGTCACCGATCATCCTGAACATCGTAAGGGTTTGCAAAAAGTCGAAAACACTTTCGCCGAAAGTCTCAAGACGGAAGGATACACCACTGGCCTGATTGGGAAATGGCACCAGGGGTATCCGCACAACTCTGATGATTATCATCCACAGAATCACGGCTTTGATGAATTCATCGGTTACCACAGCGGCAACATCGACTTCGTCAGTCACGTCGGCGATCACAACAAACATGACTGGTGGTATGGACGCAAGGAGACCAGAGAAGAAGGTTACGTAACCCATTTGATCAATCGCAATGCTGACGATTTCATTCGCCGGAATCGAGACAAAGCGTTTTGCATCTATATCTCCCACCTCTCTATCCACAACCCGGTTCAGGTTCCAGGTGACCCGGTGCGACGAACCGAGCAGGCCTGGAAACGCTGGAAACCAGCCAACGAAGCCGAGCGGATAGAAAAATTAAAAGGCATGACTCTGCCAATCGATGAAGGAGTTGGACAAATCCGCAAAACTTTGATCGAACTGGAACTCGACAAAAATACCCTGGTATTGTTTTTCTCCGACAATGGTCCATCGCGGGATTTCCCCAGCGGCAGTGCCTATCTTCGTGGATGGAAAGGCTCGGTTTACGAAGGGGGCCACAAAGTTCCTTTCATCGCCTGGTGGCCGGGGAGAATCAAAGCGGACACTGAGAGCGCAATACCTGGAATCACCCTCGATATCATGCCTACCTTGATGTCACTCGCCGGAACGAAGCCCTCAGCGAGTCGTCCGCTCGATGGCGTCGATCTGTCCCCCCTTTTGTTTGAAGGAAAAACTTTGCCCCAGCGGCCATTGTTCTGGGCATCGCTCGGCAACAACGGCTCCCGTTATGAAGCGATGCGAGACGGCCCATGGAAGCTGGTAGTGAGTCATAAAAAAGCAAAGCCGGGCTCCTTTGACAACGAAAAAGTGGAGCTGTTTCGACTTGATCAGGATCCCAAAGAAAAAACCGACATCACCAGAGAAAATCTAAAAAAAGCCAAGTCCTTGTTGAAACGGCTGAAGACCTGGTATGCCGCTACTCAGAAGACGGCGACTCCTCAAACCGGGGGATGGTGATCTATACAATTACCGAGGGGTCGTTACCAATGGGGCAATCCTGGAAAACGAGGTTTTTTCCTGCATCCATATACTTTTATTATTGGCTAACTACAAAGCACCTGCCCCCTTTTCACATTCTCCACTTGCACTTCTTCAAACACGAGGAGTGATGCGCCTCTTGGCGATACCCTGAAACCGATCCCTGCCCGCGATATCACCCTGGCGAAAAATATTCAATAGAATCCCAATCCCTGCCATCACTGCCAGCAGGGCTGATCCCCCATATGAGATGAATGGCAGCGGCAGACCTGTATTGGGCAATATCGACGTGGTCACCCCCATATTGAGAACTGCCTGCAAGCTAATAAAACTCACGATTCCAACCCCCAGCATGGTTCCAAAGCGGTCACGGGCATGAAAAGCAATCATCAGACCGGCAACGGCAATCAACAAAAAGGCAAAAACCACCGCCAAGGTCACCCGCAACCCCAGCTCCTCCCCAATCATAGGAAAAATAAAATCTGTATGTGCAAATGGCATATACAACATCTTCAACCTTCCCGAGCCCAGCCCCATGCCTTCCACTCCTCCTGAGCCCAGAGCCATCAAAGCCATCCACTGCTGCAAACCCACTCCCGAACGATGTAATTCCGGGTTCACAAAGGCCGTCATCCGCTCCATTTTATCAGGCCTGAGAAAAAGCATCATGGCAAAAGATGACACGCCCAGCCCAAGCGATAGCATCAAATATTTCCAGTTGGTGCCGGCAACAAACATCAATACAAATACGACTGCCGAAAGAATAGCTGCGGTACCCATATCCACTTCAAACAATACCAAAATCACGATCAAGCCCGCAATCAATCCCGGTGCGATGAATCCCTTCCAAAAATACTTTCCATCACTTGAATAACGAGAGAACCAGTGAGCCATCACAATCACTATCGTCAATTTTGCCAGTTCAGACGGCTGCAGGTTGAACCCTCCGAGCCCGATCCAACGGCTCTCCCCATTGATAGTCCGCCCGACTTCAGGCACGTAACATAATATCAATAAAAGAATGCAAACGCAGTAAACCCCCCACACCATTTTTTGCATGAGGTGGTAATCAATACTCGCCATCAACACACAAACCATGCCGCCAAGAACCAGCCAAACGACCTGGCGTTTCACGTCAAAATAGATATCATCGCTTGGCGCATCGATCCCAAACACAGAGGTGCTTACCAACATGACAACACCCACCCCCAGCAGGAAAACCACTGCTGCGATCAGAATTTGTGCACTCCACTTTGACATGATAAATATATTTCCCCGTTAGGATCGAATCAAAGCTCTGCCAACCAGTTCATAAACTTAGTCAGCCTATTTGCCGGGAAGTTTCAATTCCTGGCCGACCTGCAGCAACTCGGGTTTATCCAACTTGTTCAAGGAAATCAGAGCCGAATATCCAACTCCAGTTTTTCGAGCGATAGAGTATAAATTATCCCCTGACTGCACTGTGTAAGTCTTGCCCGAAGAAGAAACCTTGTTCTTCTTTTTGACATCCGGGGTTTTTCTCTCTTTTCCCACCACGGGTTTGGCTGCCACAGCTTTTACCGGTTTGGCCACATGAGCCACTTGGCTTGAAGCCTGACTTCCTATCGGTTTTGCTTTCAAGGCTGTTGCCTGGGAGGCAACAGCATTTTTATTCTCCAGACTTGCTCCGTTACCAATACTCGGACTCTCTTTATCAGGAACAGAAAGCCATTTGCCCGCATAGAGCTGATCCCCTGAGTGCAAATCATTCAAGCGCCTGAGCTCAGCCACACTCACCCCCTGGTCGCGTGCGATATCAAGCAGGGTTTCACCATTTGATACCCGGTAAACAGACATCCCCTTTCTTGATGGGTCCGCTACAATCACCGAATTCCTGCGCTCGATTTTCAGTGGCTCTTTCACCGTCTGCTTAACGGTTGCAGCCTTGACGGATGTCACCAGTTCCCTGGCTTCAGCCTTGCCTTCCTGTTTCGAACTTGTGCTGCCCGTATCCACGACTATCGATGGGGATGAAGCTTTCTCAATCATCTTGAATGCCAGGATTCCACCGACAGCAACCAGATGCAGGATCAAAACAATGGTGAAAACCCGTGTCAATTTGACCTCTGCTCCATCAAGATACCATTCGGGTTCATCACTCACATGAGCAGGCAAGCGCTGCGTCCCTTTAAACAAAGTCCCCATCAATCCACGACTGGTTGACCCTCCTCTTTTTCTTCTCTTTGTTTTTCTCATACTTCTTCTCCTGCTTGGGTTTTGATCTCGTTTACAATAGCTTTAAAGGTTTCACCGCGTTCGACATAGCCGCTGAACATATCAAAAGATGATGTTCCCGGTGAAAACAGCACCACTTGCCCTCTTTTTGCTACTTCAAATGCCCTCTCAACAGCAGATTCGAGCGAGTCAGCCTTGCTGCATAAAATCTGATTCTGCCATGCGGCCAGAATGGGGGCTGCGATTTCACCCATGGCAATAACCTGTGTCACCTGCGCAGCAACTGTGTCGGTAAGTTCGCTGTAGTCCAAGCCCTTGTTTTTACCTCCGACGATCAGCACCACCGCTTCTTCCTGCCCTCGCAAGGAACTCTCCAGCGCATGCAGGTTGGTTGCTTTGGAATCATTGATGAAGGTCACCCCATTAACCTCACCTACTTTCTCACAGCGATGATGAGGTGGAATATACTGACGTAAGGCTTCCCCCATTGAATCAAAACAAACCCCCAAAACTGAAACCGCCCCCATTGCCGCCATCACATTTTCGGCATTATGCCGGCCATGCAATTTAGTCGATTTAAAATCAAGCAATGCCATGCCATGATAAAAAATCTCACCCGCTTCGTAAGTGAAATCCCCCTTTTCACTAAAAGCACTGAAGCTAATCTGCTGTGCGGCAATCCCCGGCAGCGAATCTTCCGCTTTCACAATGGCCGTATCCTGCGGAGTCTGATTCTCAAAAATTCGCAACTTGGCATTTCGGTAATCATCCAGGGTGTGGTACCGGTCCATGTGGTCCGGTGCAAAATTCATCCACACACTCACTTCTGGTCGAAAGCTATCGATCTCTTCCAATTGGAAAGAACTGACTTCGAGAACCACCACATCCCAAGCATCAACCTCCATCGCTACTTCCGAATAAGGTTTACCATAATTACCAGCCGCCACCGCACGTTTGCCATTGGCATTCAACAGATGGGTTACTAATTCGGTTGTCGTCGTTTTGCCATTCGTTCCTGTAATCGCTACCACCGGGCGTTGATCCCTTTGAAAAGCAAACTCAATTTCACTGATCATCGCTGCACCCGTTGCCAGAAAATTCCTTACCAGCGGAGTCGCTCGATCAATACCGGGGCTCAGCACAATCAAATCAATATTTTCCGGTGCACTCAAGGCTTCATGCCCGCAGCGCATTTCAATCCCACTTGCTTTAAGACCATCACGAGTATCAGAAAACCTGCTCGCATCAGCAGTATCGAAAATCCACACCAGGGCCCCTCCGGCCAAAGCCAGTCGTGCGGCGGCAATCCCACTGGATCCCCCTCCCAACACGGCTATTCTTTTTCCTTTATCTTTCATCTCAGCGAATCTTCAAGGTCATCAATCCCAACATGGCAAACATGATCGAGATAATCCAAAAACGGGTAATCACCTTGCTCTCTTTCCATCCCATCAGTTCAAAGTGGTGATGGATCGGAGCCATCCTGAAAATACGTTTGCCTGTAAGTTTAAAACTCAGAACTTGTAAAATCACCGATACCGCCTCGAGAACAAAAACTCCTCCCACAATCACCAATAAAACTTCCTGCTTGGCACAAATTGCAATCATTGCCAGCAAACCCCCAATCGCCAATGACCCGGTATCCCCCATGAACACTTGTGCCGGGTGACAGTTGAACCACATGAAACCCAGACCTGCTCCCACCATCGCGGCACAGATGATGGTCAGTTCTCCCACATGGGCAAGGTGGGGAATCAGCAGATAATTTGCCGCCACCACATGCCCCGTCACATAAGTGAACAAAGCATATGCCATGGCTGATGAAATCATACAACCTGTGGCCAAGCCGTCCAGACCATCCGTCAGGTTCACCGCATTGGCACAACCAATGATCACAACTGCTAAAAACACATAAGCAAGCCAGCCCATGTCATTGATAACCGGCTCCTTGAAAAACGGAATATACAGTTGTTTCATGTGCTCCGCTGTTTCGGGGTGCACCGAAAGAAAATGAATGGCCGCCACCGCAACCAACAATTGCACCAATAATTTAACCTTACCCGAAACCCCGGCAGACGTTTTTTTGGTGACCTTCAAATAGTCATCGACAAAACCCAGGACTGCCATTCCCGCCCCCACAAACAACACCGCCCATATCATCGGATTATTAAGCCGCGCCCACAGCAAAGTCGAAAGAATCACCGAACCAATCAATAACACTCCCCCCATAGTCGGAGTCCCGCCTTTGCCGCCATGCAATTCAGCCAGCTTATGAACCTCGCTGGCCTGCCTGATTGGTTGACCTGCCTTCAGCGAGATCAATTTTAAAATCACCCGGTTCCCCAACATCAAACATAACAAAAATGCAGTGACGCAAGCCCCTGCCACCCGGAAGGTCTGAGACTCAAATAGCCTCAGTACTGAGAAATGCTCACTCCATTGATGCAGATAATACAACATTACTCTTTCAGCCTTTCGATCACTTTTTCCATTCCCGCAGAGCGGCTCCCTTTGACCAGCAGCAAGTCACCCGCTCGCAGGTAATCCTTCAAAAACAAACCAGCCTGATCACAATCTACACATTTTTCAACCTCAATACTGTCCTTCAAGCCCTCTGCCATCAAAGCCGGCAGCTCCCCTACCGTCACTAGAACATCAAGCCCGGCGTGCTCCACTTCATCCGCCAATGCCCGGTGCTCACTCTCTGCCTGTTCACCCAATTCTGCCATCACTCCCAGTGCGGCGCAGCGCCGTCCTTCGCAGGGCAAAAGCTTAAGGGTTTGCAAGGCGGCAAGCATCGAGTCCGGATTGGCATTGTAGCTGTCATCCAGGATCTCTATTCCATTCAACTGGCTCTGCTGGAGACGACCTCCCGTTAGCCTGGCATTCTTCAAGCCGGAAGCGATGCTACTCCACTCGACACCCATGACCCTGGCTGCAGCCGTGGCAAGCAGCGCATTTAGCACCATGTGCCGCCCTGGCACCACTATTTCAGCCTCGGCAACTAGCTTGTCATCATCAATGATCTGAAACCTAGTGCCGGCAGGTGTTTCGACCAGATTCTCCGCCTGCAAGTCACCACTACCAATTCCCACTGTCACCACCTCCGCCTGCGTGCGCTGCCGTATAGCCGCAGTAAAATCATCCGCCTCGGGCATAATCAAATAACCGCCCGTCGGCAAATTTTCCGCCAACATTCCCTTTTCCCCGGCAATCGCTTCACGCGATTTCATGTGCTCCAGATGAGCCATCCCCACATTAGTGATCACACCGATATCCGGTGCTGCAATCTGCGCCAGCAATTCAATCTCCCCCGGATGACTCATCCCCATTTCCCAAACCCCCACCGCATCACCAGCCTGCGTCGCTAAAATCGTCAGAGGCAAGCCAATATGATTATTCAGATTGCCTAATGTCGCACTGATACTGTGATCCTGCTTCAGGATCGAAGCAATAAAGTCTTTGGTGCTCGTTTTGCCATTGCTTCCCGTTACCCCGATTACCCGGAACCCGCTCAGAGTCTGACGATAATTACGCGCTAGTTCCTGCAAAGCCAGCAGCGTGTCTTTGACATGAATCACCGCTCCGGACAAGGCTTCAGTATCTGCTGTCAACTGACTCACCAGTACCCCGGCCGCCCCACTTTTCTCGGCCTGAAGAACAAAATCATGCCCGTTAAAATTGTCCCCCGTCAAAGCCACATACAGCTCACCACCAGTCAAAACACGTGTGTCCTTGGAAACTCCAGCAACCAGGTCAGCAGGGCAGCCTTGGATCAGACTGCCTCCACTCATTTCAGCGAGCACACCTAAAGACAGCGATTTCATTCGTCATCCCTCCCTTCTTCTTCCAGCTGCGCTTCCTCGATATCAGCCGCCCGCCCCTCCACCGTAGCGGCGATGTACTGACGGGCCACTTTCCGGTCGTCAAAAGGATGCCTCTCCCCATCAATTTCCTGATAATCCTCATGCCCTTTGCCTGCAATCAGGACAATGTCCCTGGCCCCCGCCATATCAATAGCTGCCCGGATGGCTGCACGCCTGTCTTCGATCACCTGATACCTGCCACGAGTCATTCCTGTCAGCACCTGTTCAATAATTTTTTCCGGGCTCTCCTTACGGGGATTATCGGAGGTCACAAAAGCCACATCGCTCAACTGAGTCACCGCCCGCCCCATTAATGACCGTTTTTCCCGGTCCCGGTCCCCACCACAACCAAATACGGTGATAATGCGTGCCGGTCTCAATTCCTTCAGAGTCGTCAACGTTTTTTCAATAGCGTCCGGAGTGTGGGCATAATCCACATACACACGAAAATTAGTCTGTCTGCCCCCCACTAATTCAAGGCGCCCTGGAATCTGTGGAGCAGTGGCCAGATTGGCAACGGCTTCACGCAGATTCAAATTCAACCCTTGGGCTGCTGCCAGAGCTGCCAGTGTATTGTAAACATTAAAGCTGCCAATCAAGGGAATCCGCACTAGCATCGTGCGCCCCTTTATTTGCAATTGAAAAACCGTCCCATTCAAATCCGAGCGGATATTGGTGGCACGAAAGTCACAACCCACCCCCATCCCGTAGGTCACTAACTCCAATTCAGGAAATTCCATTTCCACCAAACGTTTACCAAAACGATCATCGCTATTGATGACCATCAGCGGCTTGTTGCCTACCAGGGACGAGCGCCCTTGCACCGACATAAGTTCAAACAATCTCTTTTTGGCGGCAAAATAAGCCTCCATGCTGCCATGATAATCCATGTGGTCCTGGCTTAGATTAGTGAACACCCCCACTGCAAAACGCACCCCGTCCACCCGGTGCTGTGCCAGGCCATGGGATGACACCTCCATCACAGCCCCCCGGCACTCCTCATCCTTCATCTGCGCCAACAAACTCTGAACCTCTACCGACTCCGGTGTCGTGTGTGAAGCGGGCAACCATTGCACTCCGGTTTCCACTCCAGTCGTTCCAATCAAACCGCAACGACGCCACACGCTCTTCATCAAATGGTGCAGCAAATACGCTGTGGTTGTCTTGCCATTGGTGCCCGTGATCCCGACGACCGCCAGATCACTCGAAGGCGTCCCGAAAAACACATCGGCGGCCAGAGCCATCGCCACCCGTCCGTCCTTCACCTGCACCCAGGGCACAAGCGTATCGGGTGGTGGTGGATCCTCAGCCATCACAGCAACAGCCCCCGCTTCCACCGCTCTGTCGACATACTGATGCCCGTCTACTTCCTCTCCACGAAGCGCCACAAATAACTGCCCGGTAGACACCTGCCGGGAATCATAAGCAATCCCCAGAATGTCAGTAGCCATCGAGCCACTCACGCTCTTGACGTGCAAATCTTCTATTAAATCCTTGAGCTTCATGAAAGTTAATTTATTTCCCCTTGGAATCGGATGACACCAGGTTCGGCTTGGTGATCGTTGGAGGAATATTCAAATAATTCACAGTCTCTTGCGCCAATTTGGCAAAAACAGGTGCCGCGATCGTTCCGCCGTAGAGCTTAATCCCCTGGGCATGAGGATCATCGATCATGACCAATGCCGTGAATTGAGGATTCTCAGCTGGCAAAAAACCCATGAATGAAACCACATACTGACCCACTAGATAGCCCCTTCCCCCCTTGGCAACTTTCCGGGCCGTACCCGTCTTGCCCGCCACTAAAAATCCTTCCACCTTGGCTCTCTTGGCCGTACCTTTTTCAGAAACCACTTTCACCATTGCCTCCCTCACCTGGTGCGCTGTTTTTTCACTGACCACACGCCTCAGAACTTGAGGCTGGTGCTCTTCCACCGTCCGCCCACGCCGGTCGGTTATTTTCCTGACCAGTAGCGGCTTCATCAATTCCCCTCCGTTTGCGATCACCCCCAGTGCTGAGGCCATCTGAATAGGCGTCACTGCCACTTCGTAACCACGGGACATGCTTGCAAAAGAAGGACGACTCCATTTCTCAGGAGGAAAAATCCGCCCGGAGCTTTCCGATGTCAGATCGATTCCTGTCCGCTGTCCAAAACCGAACTTCTGCATGTATTCAAAAAACGACTTCTTACCTGCCAAACGTGCAATCTTATAAATCCCGATATTGCTCGACTTCATGATCACCCCCTCTGCAGTGAGATCCCCATAGGGATGATGATCTTTCACCTCCATCCCTCCAGTGTACCAACTCCCCCATTCACAAAAAATATTTGTATGAGGATTAATCACTTTCCGCTCCAGTGCCGCCGACAGCGCCACAATCTTGAATGTTGAACCGGGTTCATAGCGGTCACTCACGGCAATATTACCCCGGGCCCCCTTCCTCGTACTCAAATCAAAATGAGGGCGACTGGCCATTGCCAGAACTTCTCCCGTAAAAGGATCCATGATCAACGCCGTCATTTTTTCAGGCGTGTATAAGTTCCACGCCTCTTCCACCACCGCCTCCAGGCGTGTCTGCAAGCCCATATCGATCGTCAGCTGGACATCCAGACCGTTTTGTGGTGCCACTGTTTCACGCCGGAATGCCAGAATTTCCTGCCCCCGTCGATCCCGTTCGATATTCCGATAACCATCATACCCTTTCATCTGGCCATCAAAAATTTTCTCCACCCCCTCCATTCCCTGCCCCTTGTCATTGACATAACCAATGACATGCGTCAGTGCGTGCGGGCTGGGATAAAACCGACGTGAACCCGTCTTGAAATAAATGCCGCCCACTCTTTCACGTTTCAGCACCTCCCCAATTCGCCGATGTTCATCTTCCTCCAGTCCTTTCAGCAAAATAACCTCTCCCTGCTCCTTCGACGCCAGCATCTGACGCAATTCCAGAGTCGAGAAACCCAAAGGTTCAGCCATCACCGAGGCCACACGCTCAAGGTACTTCTCTTTGATTTCCTCATGGGAATATTTCCTCCGCACCGCTCTCGCCCCCATGCTCTCCGCTGCAGCCACCCCGAGACATCCGATCATATAAGATCGCAAGTGATACGCGTCAGCATACAATGTGTAAACCGTCTGACTCCGTGCCAACAACTCCCCGTTCCGATCCGTAATCACCCCACGCGAAGCTGGCAACTTTGCCTTGTGAACATAATAGCGCTCTACGGCATCCGAATAATGTTTGTGCTGGACCAGTTGCACATGCACCAGCCTGATAGACAGGATGCTAAACAACACAGTCATCCCGGTGCATACCAGTGCCATCCTGGTTCGCAATCTGGAATTGTTCGTCGCAGCAGCTTTCACTTTAATATTAAACTTCCAATTGCCTAGCGATTGGACGCCACTGCTGAATTTTGTTTTTTCTCTCCCAGCCGCAATGCGATAACCTGGGTGGATTCGATTTCACGCAAGTCGCTGTCATGGCGATACAATTGCCTGGCCAATTCATTGCGATCCATCAATGCCGCAATTCTCAGCTCCAGCATTTCGATCTCCCTGTCCATATCGCGAATGACATATTCGTGTGCACGAATTTCATCACCCTTCGCCACATGCAGATTGCGAATATAAACGAAGGACGCACCCAGCGCTCCGAAAACAGCAAGTAAGAATACCCAGCGCACCATTGATGCGAGCTGTAGACTGTTCTGATATTGATTATTTTGCATAACTATTTTTGTTCCGCATTGATTGACTCTCACTGCCCAAACGAACGGCAGCCCGAAGCTTGGCGCTCCGTGCCCGTGGATTGTTCTCCAATTCATACGTGCCAGGCACCCATGGTTTTTTCATCGGCAGTGAAAAAAAACATTCAGGATTCACCTTGGGTTCAGGCCACTCCGGACGATCCAGCATAGCCAGACTGTGCTGACGCAGGAAGCGCTTCACCATCCGATCCTCCAGAGAGTGAAAAGAAATAATTGCCAACTTCCCTCCCGGCTTGAGACAAAACACTGTTTTCTCAAGAGCTCGCTGCAAATGCCCCAACTCATCATTTACCGCGATGCGCAAAGCCTGAAACACCTTGGTGGCGGGATGACGCCTTCCTCTCCTGGGAATCACCGACTCGATCAGTGCCGCCAATTGCCCGGTCGTCTCGATACGTCCCTCTTCCCGTGCTTTCACAATCGCTCTCACCACCGCACGAGCAGCCCGCTCCTCGCCATACTCCCAAAAAATACGTCGCAGCTCAGCTTCATCCTCATCATTCACCATCAACTCCGCCGTCAACTCCGCCGTGGAATCCATGCGCATATCCAAAGGCCCGTCTTTTGCAAACGAAAACCCTCGCCCGGCATCATCCACATGCTTTGATGAAATCCCCAAGTCGAGAATAATACCATCGACCCCGTCTTTCTCACCCGCCGCCGCCAGCAACTGATCCATTTGATCGTAATTGCCGTGATAGGCCCTGAACTGTTCTCCGTAACCCGCCAATCGCTCCCGTGCGTAAGCAAGAGCCGCCGGATCACGATCACAGGCAATCACCTGTGCACCGGATTCGAGCAAGCGTTCACTGTGCCCGCCCCCTCCCAGCGTACCATCAAAAACCACATCACCCTCACTCACGGCCAAAACTTCCAGCACCTCATCCGCCAGAACCGACAGATGGTAAGCTTCACGGTCTTGATCTCCCCGACTTTCCATTTGTCCATCCGCAGCACACTCATCCGATGTATTCCCCTTCTGGCAAGTCACGGCCAGATCCCTTCCTCTCCCCACGGCAGGCCTTTCAGATCCCCTCATGATACTCGTAGAACGAACCGCTAATCGGGCGTTTTTTTCGAGCATGGGATGAAGTGAAAAAACCATCGGTGTATCAACGAGTTACAATCTGTTAATGCGTTTTATCAGAAAAATCAGATCAGATTCAAATTTCCATAATTAGTTAAAGGGCAACGGGGGATATTATAATCTCCATACCGCTTTATAAGCAAGCCCAAAAAATACGGAAATCTTAATCATTTCCTGCGTAGAAAAG
>DAOUQC010000069.1 GCA_030625775.1 Verrucomicrobiota bacterium | reverse complement strand
CTTGTCTGCACTGATCGCTGCATCCTCCGAGTCCCCGCAGCGTGCCGTCGAAACCATCGAGGCGGCGCTCAGAGTCGGTGCAAATGATCACGTAATCACTCTTGCCGCTGCCCTGATGCCTGTGGTGGGGAAAGGGGATTCTGGAGCAAAGGCATTGCGCCTTCTGGCTGCATGCTCCAAAGCTGATCAGGGGGCGACAGCTGTTGTTGGTGTGGTGTTGAGAGGCCTTGCCGACAGCGTGGCTCCGCCACCGGTTTTCAGCAAGGAACTGCAAACAACTCTGCGGACTTTTCTGGAGCAACCCGCCACCATTGCCCTGAGCTTGTCTTTGATTGAGAAGTGGGACAAAAAAGGGGAAATGAAAGCCGAGGCGTCTGTGGTGGCGAAGAAGCTGATCGGGTGGTTGAATGATACCGCATTGAAGGATCAGGATCGGCTGTCCATCACGCGTAGTCTGATCAGTCTGTCCGGCATGCAAGAGCAGGTGCTGCCAGTGTTGGAACAGGTGCTCGCTGGAGATGGCTCTGAAAATTTCAAGCGTGAGTTGTTGATTGTGCTTGGGGAATCGGATGATCCGGAGATTGGAAATTTTCTTACTGCAAAAATGGGCACACTGCCTTTGGCCCTCAAGGCAACTGCATTTGATCAGGTGATCAAGCGTGCGGGTCGGTCGCAGAAACTACTCAGCTTGATTGAGCAGGGAGAGATTAAGCTGGCAGATCTCGGACCAGTGAATGTTGCCCGGCTTCGCAGCCATCCTGACAAAAAAATAGCTTTGCGGGCGAATCGCTTATTCGACCAAATGAGCCCGGCAGCGATTGCGAAGAACGAACTGATTGCAAAATTCAGGCCTGCGGTGGAAAAAGCCGGCGACCCGGTCAGGGGCAAGGTGCTATTCAGTGCCTGCATGGTTTGCCACAAGTTGGGGGATGCCGGGATCGAAGTGGGGCCGGCTCTGGATGGCATGGGTGCTCATGGTCCTGGTGAATTGCTCGTTCATATTCTGGATCCCAACCGGGAGGTGGATCCCAGTTTCTGGGCACATAACATTACGACTAAAAAGGGGGAAGCCTATGTCGGTGTGATTAGCTCTGAAAACGCAACTTCGATCACTCTTGCCACGCAGGCCGGGGTGAAGGAGATTGCCAAGGCCCGGATTGCAAAACGGGAGAACACCCGGCGCAGTCTGATGCCGGAGGGTTTTGAGGCTCTTGGTGCCGAGGGCTTGTCCGATTTGCTTGCTTACATTTGTGGCGATGCTTCCAGACGTTTCAGGATACTTGATCTCTCTGAGGCCTACACTGCGGATTCGCGGATGGGTATTTTTAACAACAGTGGCCCCAGGGGAGGAGTTCTGAAACTTCCCAAAACCGGGAACCTTACAATTAATGGTGTTCCATTCTTGATTCAGGCACCGGCCAAGAGTCGCACTGGTGCCAATCTCGTCGTTCTCAAGGGTGGTCCTGACAAGAACAACTACAGCAAGAGTTTTCCCCAGAGTGTTGAGGTCGATGTGAATCTCGAGGCCAGAAAACTGCATTTGCTTAGTGGCATTGGCGGCTGGGCTTATCCGGCAGGTGGAGACAAGGAATTCTCAGTGATGAAGGTGGAAGTTGTGTATCAGGACGGTGACCGTGAGTCCTGGGTGATGAAAAATGCCGTCGAGTTTGCCGACTATATTCGTCGGGTGGAGGTGCCGGGGTCAAGTTTCGTGGGAGAACTCAGTGAGCGTACCCAGGTTCGATGGATCACGCTCAATTTGAAAAAACAGGGTATTATCAAGAAACTCGTCCTGAGCAGTTTTAATAATCATGTCGCACCCGTGGTCGTTGCTGTGACTGCCGATATCGAAGGCGTGGCGAGCGCGCCAGAGAGGAAGAAACAAGAGGCAGAACAAGGAAAAAAAACAGAGCTTAAGCGAGCGTCAGGGAGAAAACGTAAAGGTCCGCCGCCTCCGATTTCTGCCACGCCTGTGAACTGGGAGAAGGGAAAAGTTAGCGTACTTCTCATCGGGGGAGGATCTTCGCATGAGTTTGAGAAATTTTTTGGTAAAGCTGACAGTGCTATCCTCAGGGATGCAGGTTTTACCGTGCACTACACTGAGGATCGGGAGCAGGCGACCAAGTTATTGAGAGAAGCGGATGTGGCGGTGATCAGCGTGAACCGCAAGGCTTTCGATGATGCGGCTTATCGGAAGGCTTTGATGGATCGCATTGCTTCGGGAAAAGGGGTGGTCATGCTGCATCCAGGTGTGTGGTATGGTTACCAGGGCTGGCCGGAGCTGAATGCCAGAATCGTTGGAGGCGGTGCACGTGGTCACGATAAGTTGGGGCCTTTCCGGGTTGAGGTTCTGGAAAGGAATCATCCCATTATGAAAGGTGTGGAGGCTGGGTTCGAGGTGGTTGACGAACTCTACTATGTGAATGCAAAGGGTGTTCCCGATGGAACCTTGCCGATCAAAGTATTGGCAAGAACCAGTCCAAGCCAGAAATACGGGGAAGGCCACCCAAGTGTCTGGACTGTGGAGAATCCGAAGGCCCGCATTGTGGGTATTGCACTTGGACATGACGAGCGCGTTCACGATCTTCCCGCATTCAAACGCATTCTAATAAACACTGTGAAGTGGGTGGGCAAAGCCAATTAGGCGCGCGGGCAGAGCAGTAAGCTTATTGAGCAATATATTTGTGAATTAGATGCTTTAGGGTTGAGCATTTTTGAATGTCGGCTAGAACAGGGGTGATGAATGAAAAATCACTGGGTCAATTGTTGTTAACGGGGGTGCCTGGCCCTGAACTGGATTCCGAAACGGCTGAGCGTTTTCGTAAACTGCAGCCGGGGGGATTCATTCTATTTGGGAGGAATATCAAATCGCCCGAGCAGTTGCGGAAATTGGTCGATGATCTGCGCGATCTGAGTGATACTGAGCCCTTTATCACCATCGACCAGGAGGGCGGGCGAGTATCGCGTTTGCGTTTGATTGGCAATGAACCGCCAAATGCGCAGGCTTTGAGAAACAAGGGGGACTTGAAATTGATCCGCCGTCACGGGGATTTGACCGGGCGTATTTTGCGGACTTTTGGTTTTAATATGGATCTTTGTCCGGTGCTGGATATTTCTTTTGATGACGAGGCTGATAATTCTTTAAAGGGACGGTGTTGGGGGGAGAATGCCAGGCAGGTGATCGACAATGCGACGGTGTTTAATCGGGCGATGAGGGGACAGGGAGTGCTCAGCTGTGGCAAGCATTTCCCCGGTTATGCCTCGGCGGAGGTGGATCCACATCACGAACTGCCGGTGATCGACAAAACGCTGGAGCAAATGGAGGAGGCGGAGCTGCTGCCGTTCCGTGCGCTGCTTCCGGATTTGGATTCTGTGATGACTTGCCATTCGCATTACCCGTGCTGGGATGCAGATCGTCCGCGGTGGCCGGCTTCTTTGTCAAAGAACGTGATTGGTCAATTTTTACGTAACCAGTTGGCTTACGACGGTCTGGTAATGACCGATGATCTGGATATGGGGGCGATTTTGAATGAGGTGACTTTTGAAGAAACCATTCTCGCAGCGGTGGAAGCAGGCAATGACCTGGTGATGATTTGTCATCGAGTTGAGTTGGTTGAAGAGGCAAAAAAACATTTAGAGAAGCTTTCCGACCCGGTGGTGCATGATGCCTTGAGGCGGATTGAGGTGGCAAAAAAGAAAATGGGTGATCCTTTTGCTTTTACAATGGATCGCTTTCGCGAGGTGGATGCGGAAATATGGGATTTGCGGGTGGATACGCTTGGGGAGGAGCAGGCAAAGGTTTTGAGCGTGGAGGATGGCAAACGCTCACCGGTGGAAACTTATTGATACGTTTCTTAGAGGGGAATGCTTGGACAATAAGGGTGAATGATGGCAGAACTTTGATAGAGTTATAACAGGATAAGAATACGATGCAGGCTGAGATTGAAACATTGCTGATTTTACAGGACAGGGATCAGAAAATTAGTGGGTTCCGCAAGCAACTTGCCCGGATTCCCGATGATGAGGTTTCAGCCAGAGATCGTTTGCAGGGAGATGAACAGGCGCTTGAGAAGTGTCGGGGTGATGTTCAAGCCAACGAGATCGAGATGAAGAATATCGAGTTGGATATCGATACGCGCAAAGAGTCCATCGCGAGACTGAAGGTGCAACAGTTTGAGACGAAAAAAAATGAAGAGTTTCGTGCCATGGGCATCGAGATAGAGAGGTATGGTGAGGAGGTGAGGGTGCTGGAGGATCGCGAACTGGAATTCATGGAAACGGGTGAGGAGCTGAGGAAAAAAACGGCGGAAGCGGTTTCTGCACTGGCGGCCACCCAGGTGCTGGTGGATGAAGAGCTGGTCGATTTGGAGAGCCGCCGCCATCATCTGAATGAAGATCTTGTCGGTTTGGAAAATGATAGGGTTAAAATTGTCGTGGGTCTCGATGAAGATACTGTGGAGATTTTTGAGCGCTTGATGATAAACAAAGGGGGCGTGGCGGTGGTGGCTTTGAAAGAAGGGCAATGCACGGGTTGTCATGTGAGAGTGATCAGCGACACGGTGTTGCAGGCAAAGGCGGGGAAGCAATTGACCCATTGTGAGAATTGCGGGCGCATCGTTTATTGTGTGAATTAAGTGCGGGGCGCTGGAAGGAACCGCAGATGAGCGCAGATGAAGGATTTAAAATGGAGCATGGGCATCCTGTCCATGATCAGTCAGAATGATATGGAAATTGTATGAAGCAGTCGGAAAAAACGATTCTTTTCGTTCCGCATGAGTGTGGCTTGGAGGTTAAGGCAAGTGGCTGGAAATTTGAAAAATGGAATTGTGTGAGCTTGTTTGCCCGACATGTTTTGAGCGTTTTGAGGTCGCAGCTCCAGATGTTGGTGATACGGTTTTCCCTGTTGAGCACGATTATGATTGCGCTGTTTGTTGCCGTCCCATGTTGATAGTTTTTGAAATTTCATTTGAAGGTGACGAGGTGAGTGGCTTTGCGCGTGGGCTTGGAGAATAGTGATGAAAAAAACACCTTTGATTTCAATTTTATTGCCTGCTCGCAATGCGGAGAAAACGCTGCCTTTGGCGATCGAGAGCTGTCTGGCACAGACTCTGCCCGATTTTGAACTGGTGCTGGTAGATCATCGTTCGACGGACCGGACTTTTTCGTTAATGAAAAAATATGTGCGCCGGGACTCCCGGGTGAGGGTGGCGCGTGCTCCTGCGGGTTCTACTTTTGTGCAGGCACTCAATTTTTGCACTCGCGAGGCGGAGGGGGATTTGTTGGTGAGAATGGATGCAGATGATTTTTCTTATGCCGATCGATTGCAACGTCAGGCAAGATACATGCAGGATCACCCCGAGGTGGGGGTTTGCGGCGCACTGGTGAGGATTCGTCTGCGTCAGGCGGACATGAGTGTAGCTGAACCTTTGCCGGGTTATGCCGAATATGAAAAGTGGTTGAATGCTTTGGTATTGCCCGGGGCAGTGGCAGCCGAGCGTTACATAGACAGTCCGATTGCAAATCCCACTGCGATGATTCGCCGGGAGGTGATGGAAAAAGCGGGCGGGTATAAAGAAGTTGAATGGGCGGAGGATTATGATTTGTGGCTGAGAATGCTGCAATCCGGAGTGCAGATTGGTAAGGTGGACCGGGTGCTGTTGGACTGGTATGACAGCGATACGCGGATTACCCGGACATCCCAACGGTATAGTCAGGATAATTTTCTCAAAGCCAAGGCCTTTTACCTGGCGCAAGAAGCCAGGGTGGAAGAGCACGGCGTATCCGTGGCCGGGGCAGGCCGGATTGGAAAAAAACTGGCGAGGTGGTTAAAAGAGTTCGGGGTTCGCGTGCATTGTTTTTTTGAAGTGAATGAACGTCAGGTGGGCAATAAAATCGGCGGCATTCTGGTCAAAGGGGAAGCCTGCATGGATGAAGCCGGGGGGACGGTTTTGATTGCAGCGGTGGGAGTGTCGGGAGCAAGGGAGATAATCAGGACGAGGGCGAAGGCGGCAGGCTTTGTGGAGGGAGAGGACTTTTTTTGTGTGGCTTGAAGAAGGAGTAGGAACTCAGGATTAAGGAGTCGAGGAGAAGACGAGACTGCCGGAGTTTGCTGTTCGAAGGCAATTAGAATTCAAGGAAATAACTAGGTGGGATTGGCTTGGGTAGCGCTTATTAGTTTGTGATGACAAAATTTCGTCCATGTATTGACCTGCACCAGGGCAGGGTGAAGCAGATTGTTGGCGGCACCTTGGATTCTGAGCAAGAATTTTTACAGACCAATTTTGTCAGTGACCAGTCTCCGGCTTATTATGCCGGGCTCTACCGTGACGATGGGCTGCAGGGAGGGCATGTGATCAAGTTGGGTGGAGGTAATGACGAGGCTGCTCGCGAGGCTCTGTCGGTGTACCCACGAGGTTTGCAGATCGGAGGAGGGATCACGGCGGAAAGTGCAACTAGCTGGTTGCAGGCAGGAGCGAGTCATGTGATCGCCACTTCATGCCTTTTTGATGGGGATGGGCATTTTCAGGAAAGTGAGTTGGACCGGCTGGTGGCAGAGGTGGGGCGCGAGTATTTGGTAATCGATCTTAGTTGTCGGCGGATTGAAGAGGGTTGGGTGGTGGCAATGGATCGCTGGCAGACCAAAACCGATTTACAAGTGACAGAGCAGACTTTGTCCGAGCTTTCGAGGAGTTGTGCAGAATTTTTGATTCACGCCGCGGATGTGGAAGGGCTTTGCGGAGGCATCGACGAAGACCTGGTATCGATGCTTGGAAACTGGGAGGGTTGTCCTGTGACCTACGCCGGGGGAGTTCGTGCACTGGATGATTTGAAGCTGGTGAACCACCTGAGTCAAGGCCGGGTGGATCTGACGATCGGCAGCGCTCTCGACATTTTTGGAGGTTCACTTGTGAAATACGCGGATTGCGTGGAGTTTAACTTAAAGAAATAAATTTTATGAAAAATATACCGAAACTTGTTTTAAAATCGTCGTCGTGCCTGGCACTGGCATTAGCTTTAAGTGGTTTGGTTTTGTTGGGTGGTTGCCGCGAAGCATCAGAAAAAAATGCTTTGCCGGAATCACCGCCCAAGCAAGAGCTGAAGGCTGAAAAATCTAAAACGGACGAACAGAAACCAGTCGCTGAAAAAGCACAAATAGTGGCTGATCCGATTCCTCTGGCACAGGATACCAGTGATGTCAAACCGGACCCGAAAGTGAAGTGGGGTGTTTTGGAGAATGGGATGCGCTACGCGATTATGAAAAATGCGGAACCTCCTAAGCGGGTCAGCATGCGTTTGTTCATTGATGCCGGATCGTTGATGGAAGAAGACAATCAACAGGGACTGGCTCATTTTTTGGAGCACATGGCTTTTAATGGCTCGAAGAACTTTCCCGCCGGTGAGATGGTGGAGTATTTCCAGCGGCTGGGAATGGCGTTTGGTGCGGATACCAATGCGCACACCGGCTTCAATGAAACGGTTTATAAATTGGAAATGCCGGACTCGAATCCAGAGCTGCTATCGCAGGGGTTCCAACTGATGCGCGACTATGCCGACGGCATGCTGCTCGGCGAACCTGAAATCAATAAGGAACGCGGGGTGATCATAAGCGAAAAACGCACCAGGGACTCGGTGGGCTGGAGAACTTTTGTTGCCCAGTTGGAATTTATTATGCCGGAAGGTTTGATCAGTCATCGACTGCCGATTGGAAAGGCTGAAGTGATTGAGCAAGCTCCCCGGGATCGTTTTGTTGAGTTTTATAAAAAATGGTATACGCCGGATCGCATGGCTTTCATCGTTGTGGGTGAAGTTGACGTGGAAAATATCGAGTCCCAGATCAAAAAGTATTTCACGGATTTGAAGCCTGTAGCAGAAAAAGTTCAGGAGCCTGACCTTGGCAAACTGACGGCTCGTGGTTTGGTGGCGCATTTCCATCCCGAAGCTGAGGCGGGTGAAGTGTCGGTGTCGATTGATACAATGAAACCAGCAGGCAAGAGGGAGGATACGCTCGAACACTGGGCGAGGGATTTGAGGCTGACGGTGGCCAACCGGATCATTTCCAGAAGACTGGGAATTCTGGCAAAAAAGGAAGGTGCGGTGATTTTGAGTGGGACATCCCACGTCTACGATTTGTATGACCTTGGTTTTGTTCGTTATGCTTCTATTGGGGCGGACTGCCAGCCAGAAAATTGGCAAAAGGCACTTGAGACAGTTGAACAGGAATTGCGGCGAGCCTTGGAATTCGGGTTCACCGGGGCCGAGTTGAAAGAAGCCAAGGCAAATATAAAGGAGGTGTACTCCCAGGAGGCAAAATCGATGGGAACCAGGAAGTCCCGGGTTCTGTCCAGTGCGATCGCCAGTCGTATCGGCAGTCGCGAGGTTTTCACCAACCCGGCGGATGACTTGGTCTGGATTGAGGGCGAATTGGTAAAAGTGACGGCGGGTGAGTGTCAGGATTTGTTGAAGCAAGCCTGGTCGGGCAACCAGGAAACCCTGGTGATGGTAACAGGTAATCTCGAACTTGAAAATGCCGAGGAGACCATTTTGGCTGCCCTCAAAGAGAGTCAGGCGGTTGCGGTGGAAGCTCCGGTTCAAACGGAAGAGAAGGCTTTTGCCTACAGTGAATTACCTGAACCGGGAAAGATCAAAAAAAAGACTGTGATTGAGGATCTTGAAGTGACTCAGTTGGTTTTGGAAAACGGCGTCCGGGTGAATTTAAAAGTGACCGATTTTGAGGATGAAACGATTCATGTGAAAGCTCGCTTTGGTGGCGGACGTCTGGTGGAGCCTGAAGACAAACCGGGGCTGGCTTTTTTTGCGGGCAATACGTTTTCAGATGGAGGGCTTGCGGCCCATGATATTGACGAGCTTGAGCGTTTGTATGCCGGGGTGACGGCATCGGTGAGATTTGGAGTGGAGGATGACTCTTTCGCAATGAGCGGCAAGACCAATTCGGAGGACTTGCACCAGCAGTTGTTACTGATGAGAGCCTATTTCACAGATCCTGGTTACAGGCCGGAAGCTGCCGTTTTGTTCCAGCGTGGATTGGACCAGGTCTACCAGCAGATCAAACGAACGCCACAAGGGGTGATGCAGAGTGTAGTCAGTAAATTTTTGCACAGTGGGGATTCCCGTTTTGGATTTCCTGCAAAGGAAGACATGGCGAAGTACACTGAAAAGGATGTCCGTGAGTGGTTGCAGAAGCCACTGGTAGGCGACTATCTTGAACTCACCATCGTGGGTGATTTTGAGATGGAAAACATGATGGCTGAAGTGTTGGCGACTTTTGGCAATTTGCCAAAACGCGAGCTGGAGAAACCTTCGTATAAAAAACAGCGTAAAGTAGAATTCCCTCATGGAGCAGAAGCACAGGTTTTTGGTGTGGAAACGGCTATTCCCAAAGCCATGCCGCTGGTTTACTGGCCGACGGAGGATATCTGGGATATCAAACGCACCCGTCGTTTGAGTGTTCTCGCACTGGTGGTGGATGATCGTTTGCGTGTGAAGGTGAGGGAAGAGTTGGGAGATGCCTACAGTCCTTTTGCCCACAATTTGCCGAGTGATGCATTCAAAGACTATGGTTATTTGTTTGCTTCGGTCACAGCAAAGCCGGATCAGGCCGAGATGCTGCTCAAAGTGGTGAAAGAGATTGGCGTAGGTCTGGCCGGAGGCACGGTGACAGAAGATGAATTGGAGCGGGCAAAAAAACCGCAGATCAACCAGATCGAGGAATACCGCAGAACCAATCGTTACTGGATGAACTCAGTGCTGCAAAGCAGTCAGGAATATCCGGAGCGACTGGATTGGTCACGAAGCTTTATTTCAGACTACCAGGCGATTCAATTGGACGAAGTCAATGAGCTGGCGAAGAAGTATCTGGGAGGTGACAAGGCACTGACCATCTTGATCGAACCGAAAGGTGAGGTGAAAGACGAGGTGAAAAAATAGAGGGAAAACCCTACTAGTTTTTCTTGCCATTGTGCCAAGTCGAGGGAAGGTAGGGTTCCGATTCCGGAGAGGTGGCAGAGTGGTCGAATGCAGTAGTCTTGAAAACTACCGTGCCGCAAGGTACCGTGGGTTCGAATCCCACCCTCTCCGCCATTAAAATAAAAAGCCGGAAAAGCGCAGCGCGGCTTTTTATTTTAATATCGAGAGTTGGATGTGAACGCAGTTCGACTCGAAGCGAGTCCGCGAGTGGAGAGAGCCGCCAAAGCGAAGCGACGCGGATAATCCCACCCTCTCCGCCATTAAAATAAAGGAGCCGGAAAAGTGGCTTATCGAGCCAGCTCTCTTATGCGCTTGCATAAACAGTTTCCAGAATGAGATTGGGTAAATATGAAAGCCTCCTTTTTCACCCTTCTTCTTTGCCTTGTTGTTTTTTTCCATGCCTCACAGACCTCGGCAGCGGATCAGCCGAATATCATGGTTTTCCTAGTGGATGACATGGGGGTGATGGATACCTCACTGCCCTTTCTCACGGACAAAGAGGGTAAACCCAAGGCCTACCCATTGAACAAGTTTTACCGCACACCCAGCATGGAGCGACTGGCGAAGCAGGGGATCCGCTTTAATCAGTTCTATGCCATGAGTGTGTGTTCACCGACTCGGGTTTCAATCATGACCGGCCAGAATGCGGCTCGTCACCGCACGACGAACTGGATCAATGAAAACCAGAACAACGCCGGGCCCAATGGTGCACAAGATTGGAACTGGCAGGGTTTGAAAAAGGGGGATGTGACCCTTCCCGGGACCTTGCACAAAAAAGGCTATCGAACGATTCATGTTGGCAAAGGCCATTTTGGTCCCTGGGAGCATGATGGTGCAGAGCCGCTGAATCTGGGATTTGATGTTAATATCGGAGGTTCTTCATTTGGGGCGCCGGGCAGTTATTATGGGGAGAAAAACTACGGAGCCTCAACCAAACGCAGAGGGCATGCGGTACCTCACCTGGAAAAATACCACGGCAGCGATACTTTTCTGACCGAGGCGCTGACTCTCGAAACAAAAAAAGCTGTGGCTGAAACGGTGAAGAGCGGCCAGCCTTTTTATCTCTACTTCTCGCATTACGCAGTGCATGCGCCTTTTGATTCGGATCCGCGATTTGCGGCTCACTATAAAGACTCGGGAAAATCCAAACAGGCGCAGGCTTTTGCCACCCTGATCGAAGGCATGGACAAATCGCTGGGCGATATGATGGACCAGTTCGACGAACTAGGGATTGCAGAGAATACCTTGATCTTTTTTCTCGGTGACAATGGCAGCGATGCCCCGCTGGGCGACCAGCATGCGGTGGCTTGTGCTGCTCCGCTGCGAGGAAAAAAAGGGGCGCATTACGAGGGCGGGATGCGGGTTCCGTTTATCGCGGCCTGGGGTAAAAGAAATTCTGAAAATGTCTTTCAACAAAAACTTCCCATTCCCGCGGGTAAGATCCAATCACAGGTGGCTTCGGTTCCAGACCTGTTTCCGACTATTCTGGATTTCACCGCTATCCCATTTCCGCAGGGGCATGCGGTGGATGGCTTTCCCTTGCAAACCTTGCTGAGCGGAAAAAAAGATCCGTCAAGGCCCGAGCAATTTTTGATGCATTATCCGCATGGCAAACATCGCAGCAATTATTTCACTACCTGGCGTGATGGGGACTGGAAGGTGATCTATCATACCCTGCCGGAGAAACCGACCACGGGTGGAAATATTCAGTTCGACGGAGGGAATTACGAGTTATTCAACCTTGCTGAAGATCCTTTTGAATCGACCAATTTAGCCAAATCCAAGCCGAAGGAACTCCAGCGCTTGATGAAGGGTTTGGTTGGCTCGTTGAAGGAGCATAAGGCACTATATCCCATTGATGATTCGGGCAAGGCCCTGGCTCCCCAACTGCCGTGAGGGGGGGATTGGTTTTGGCGCATCTTCTGCAAATGACAGAATCGGAGTTCTGTTCCACATGGAAGGGTTGGCTAAGATCACACAATGGCATTGCATATTATCTTTTGTCAGTTGTGCTGAAGGGTTTTTATCACTTTTGTTTGTTATGCAGAATCAATTGCCTCGCGGCGGGGTTGTATTGTTTGAGGATTTTGTGTAACACACAGGGTATCAAACTTATTTTTCCAGCTGATTTGTTAATTTTATGTCTTTGATACCCCTAGTAACTCAACTGGCGATGGAGAGCGGGTGTCAGGACCGGGGGCGTTGTGACGAGGTTCTGACGAGTGCGGAGCAGCGGCATCATTCCCTGGTGGAGGCTTTACTCGAAGCGGATCTTGTTGAGGAAGATCAACTGGCGCAGAGTCTGGCAAAGGGTATTGGTTTGGAATTCATGGAAAATTCCGAGCTGGATTTGAGTCAGCCTTTGCACAGTCGTTTTCCGGCAAAGCTGGCTTTGCGCTATCGGTTGCTGCCAGGGAGAATGGAGGGTGGAGCGGTTTGTTTGATGACTTACGATCCTTTTGATATCGAAGCCAAACAAGCGGTGGGCCGGGTATTGGACAAGCGGGTGAGCTGGGCGGTGTCGACACGTTATCAAATCATGGAAGGCCTGCGGCAGGGTTACGGGGTGGGGGCGGAAAATTTTGATGAGTTGATGGATGGGCGGGACCAGGTTGTCGATGATGATGAAATGGCTCAGGAGGTCAATGTTCTCGATGAGGAGGACGAAGAGGCTTCGGTGATGAATTTTGTAAATCAAATTTTCCGTCAGGCTCTTCGTGAGCGCGCTACGGATATTCATTTTGAGCCTTTGGAGAACAACTTGAGGATTCGCTACCGGGTAGATGGCACTTTGCAGGAGGTAACGGTGCCTCCCAATGTGAGAACTTTGCAGGCATCTTTAATTTCACGATTAAAAATCATGGCGCATCTGGATATTGCCGAGCGTCGTTTGCCGCAGGACGGGCGAATCAATCTGGAGCTTGATGGCGAACCGATCGATGTGCGTGTGGCTACGATACCATCGGTGAATGGTGAAAGTGTGAGTTTGCGTTTGCTGACCCGGCAAAAATTTGATCTTTCGATGCTGGGGATGGATGAAGAAGCAGAAGTCAAAATCCGCAAATTGCTAACGATGCCCAATGGCATCATATTGGTGACCGGGCCTACGGGATCGGGCAAGTCGACCACTTTGTATACCTTTCTCAAAGAGCTCAATACCAGAGAAACCCGAATTGTGACGGTGGAGGATCCGGTGGAGAACAAACTGGACGGGGTCATTCAAATTGCCGTGAAACCTGAAATTGGTCTGACCTTTGCCAATGGCTTGCGCAGCATTTTACGTGGCGATCCGAATATCATCATGGTGGGGGAAATGCGTGATGTGGAAACCACGGAAATTGCAATCCGCGGTGCTCTAACGGGGCATCTGGTGTTCAGTACTCTTCACACTAATGATGCCGTGGGTGGGATATCCCGGTTGATGGACATGGGGATCGAACCTTTCCTGATCGGATCATCGGTGCGTGCTTTTTTGGCCCAGCGCCTGGTCAGACGTTTGTGCGAGCAGTGTAAGCGTCCGGCTGTTTTTGATGATGAGTATCTGTTAAGCATTGCTTTTCCGCTGGAGAATAAACCGGCCATTATGGAGGCGGTGGGCTGTCAGGCCTGTCGGGAAACGGGTTACCGGGGTCGTATGTCGATTATTGAAATTTGCGTGGTGACGGCGGAGATGCAGGAAATGATCATCGGGCGAACGAGGGTGCCGCTGATGAAGGAACAGGCTTTACGGGATGGGATGAAACCACTGCGGGATGATGGTTGGGCAAAGGTGGCATTGGGATTGACGACGATCGAAGAGGTGCTTACAAATACGGCGAATGTGGAGTAGCGGTAAGGAGATAGGAGATAGGAGATAGGAAGTTGGCGGCATTTGAATACAGAGCGATTGATTCCGGAGGGAAAACGGTGAGTGGAAGTCTTGCGGTGAGAAGCAAGGCGGAGGCTTACCGTGAACTGGAGGGAAAGGCTTTGCTTCCGATCACGGTGTCTTTGGTGGAAGAGAAAAGTGCAGGAGGAATCAAAGGGGGGAAGCTGAAAAAGAGGGAAGTCGCGGCTGAAACTTCAGCTGGTCCGGCAAAGTTGAGCCGCTCGCAGGTGATTGCTTTCACCGAGGATCTGGCGGATTTGCTGGATGCGGGGATTAATCTTGAGCAAGCATTGCGGGTTCTTCACGAGCGCCAGAAAAACCCATTGATCAAGAGAGTGGCGGGAATTTTAAGGGATGAAATTCGTGAGGGGGTGAGGTTTTCGGTAGCCTTGAAAAAGGCGTCCCCGTCTTTTGATACGCTCTACCGGAATCTGGTGGCTGCTGGCGAAGCGAGCGGATCTCTGGGAGAGATCCTCCAGCGTCTGGCGCTTAGCTTGAAGCAGATGTATTCACTGCAACGACGGGTCACGGGTGCAATGATTTATCCTGCGGTATTGTTATTGGGATGCGTGGTATTGCTTTTTGTATTCAGCACAATTTTGATGCCAAAATTTGCCGAACTTTTCAAGAAAACGGGAGGAGAGCTTCCGGTGATCACGCAGGCTTTGATCAATTTCAGTGATTTCATGGTGGACTGGTGGTGGATGCTTTTATTGCTGGCAGCTTCTTTGCTTTTAGGCTTCCGGACATTTATCGGTACACCTGCGGGGAGATCATGGTGGGATCGAACGAAGATGCTTATGCCGGTATTCGGTCCGGTGATCGCGGGGCGTTTTTATGCCCAGTATTGTCATACAATGGCCAATTTATTGGGCAACGGGGTTCCCTTGCTGAATGCTCTGAATTTGCTGGCTCGGGGTGCCTCCAACGTTTTTATGAAAAACCTTCTGGAAAAGGCGGTGTTAGATGTTGGAGAGGGAGGCTCATTGGCAAAGGCTTTGGGCAAATCAGATTTTTTCCCGATAGCCTTGCTTGATCGCATTGCGGTTGGAGAACAGACAGGGGAACTGGGTAAGGCCTTTGTAAAATCAGCTAGAAAATATGACGAAGAACTGGATATTAGAATTGATCGGCTGACAGGCCTGGTGCCAATTGTGGTTTTGATCGTAATCGCTATTGTTGTGGGAGTAGTGGCTTATGCAATCATGACGACGATCTTTGGCTCGGTATCGGGGATTTCGAGAAGAGGGTGATAAGATTTAGCAATTAACAATTAACAATTAACAATTAACATTTAGCAATGAGGATATTAAAGGAACAAAAACGGAGAGGGTTTACTTTGGTGGAATTGGTGATCGTGCTTACGATCATTGGTATTCTAGCTGGATCGGGAATTTATTTGCTGACGGGCTTCATTGATGATGCCAAGTATGAACGGGTGAACATGGATTTGAAGAGTTTGGATATGACTCTGCAGCAGTATGAGCGCAATAATTATTTCAAGCCGCCTACCCAGGAACAGGGATTGAAAGCGCTGGTGGAAAAGCCGACTTCGGATCCGCAACCGCAGCGCTGGCGTCCGTATTTGGATGACATGATGTTGGATCCCTGGGGACAGGAATATCAATACCGGTTCCCAGCTACCCAGAGTAAGAAAAAGTATGACTTGTATTCTTTGGGTGAAGATGGGGTGGAAAGTGAGGATGACCAGGGCAATTGGTGAGCAGAGCTAGAGCAGGACAGTTGACGGGGATGAGAGTGCGGTCAGTGCTTTCAAATCAGGGCTTTACTCTGGTTGAGATCGTTGTCTCAATGACGGTGGCGGCGGTGCTGGTGGGGATCAGTGTGCCGACGATCCGTGGTTTGCAAAGTCAGCATGAAGCCCGGCAGCCAGTGGCAGAATTGGTGCGCATGGCACGCACGGTTCGAGCGCGGGCGATGGCAGAGCAGCATCCCTACCAGATTGCTTTTGATCACGAGGGTTTTCATGCGGCGGAATATTTCAGCCCCTATGGAGGAAAAGAGTTGTTTGATGAACTGGTGATCGAACTTGAGTTGACTGAAAAAACACGGCAGATGGCGGAGGCCTCCGAGAAGCGCCTGGGCAAACCGGGTGAGCAGGCGGTGGCTGCAGAAACAACGGCAGGTGTTTTTTATCAGCGCTATGAATTGCCGGTTGGAGTTCGTTATGAAATCATGATGAGGGGAGACCACCAGTGGGTGGCAATGAATGGGGGAGAGTTTAAACGGTGGGTGTTTCAATCTTCGGGAATGTGCGATCCGTTCAAGATCCGGATTCAATCGGACAAGGCTTTTTTTGAGGTGAGTTTCCACCCACTGACAGGAGATATCAAAGAGGAGCAATCTTATGTGGATTAAGTGTCAGAGACCAAGTGCCGGGAAGGGTTATAGCGATGCCTATTTGCTGCTTGATGTGGTTTTGGCAGTGACGGTTTTTGCTATAGCGATGACGGGAATTGTGGCAGCGATCAATCGAATTACGGAGACATCGAGTCTTTATGCCAGGGACATGCAGGTTCAGTATGGCATGGATGCGATGCTGGTTGAGGCCCGGCATCGACCGCTCGAAACCATGGATTTTGAACGCAATGACAGCCATCTGGGGGTTTTGTATCGAACAGAGGTTGAAGCCTTGAGCGAGGTGAGCGGCGAGGGGGAGGCGCTTGAGGGGCTTTACCGGCTGAAGGTTTCGGCTACTTTTGAGCATGGGGAGGGAGATGAAACGGACACGGCGGAAGTGATTGTTTACCGGCCGGAAGAGAGTGAAGAATGAAGAGTGAAGTGGGGCCGGGAAGAATGAAAATTTGAGATGAAAGCCGATTTTGTAATAATCAAATCCAGTGCAAGGGCGTTTTCGCTGATCGAGGTGGTGGTTTCGATGGTGATTCTGGCTTTGATTATTGGTTCGGTCTTCGGGGTGGTTTGGCAGGCAGCTGATAGTGCGGCGGAGCTGCGGGTATTGGATGCGAGGGATCAACAGGTGAGTCGCTTTCTTGTGCTCTATCGCAAGACTCTGGAATCACTGCCACTGGGAACTTCGATAGAGATCACAGCTGCTGAAGAAAGTGCCTCAGGACAAGAGGAAATGAAAATCGACGGGGCGACGACCGCTTACGCCATGGGGGTGAATGCGGATACGGATGGAGAAACCATTATTGCCTTGATACCACAGGCCACAAAGGTGGCCGGGGGCTTGGAGGACTACGTGGGGTCTTTGTTCCAGGTGGCTGTCAGTCGGGAGGATTTCAAGCCGCTTGCCGATGAGGGTGAAATGGCGATACGGATGGGTGAGAGCGACCCGTTTTTTGAAGTCGACGATGAGGGCAGGTATTGGCTGCCCTTATTGAATGATATAGTGTCCATGACCTGGCGTTACTGGGATAAGGAGCAAAGTGAATGGGTGGAAACGTGGGAAGCTGGAGAGATGCCGGAGATGTTGGAGTTATCGCTGCTTGATCCTTGGCGTCCGGCTCCGCTGCGGGTGGTTTTTGAAATGCCCTCACATCTGGTCCAGGGAGGTGAGCAGACTGCCGGAAGTAATGGGGCTGGTGCAGATTCCCAGACGAGTGGGGGGGCGACAGGGGCATCGTCATCATCCCGACCTCCTGCGGATGGCCGTCCTCCCCAAAATAATGGGAAGGGAGAGAGAGGCGGCAGGGATGGGAAGTCGGGTGCAGGGGCGAGAGGTGAAGGTAGAGCAGGGGGGGGGAGCCGCAACGGTGGCGGACGTGCGCCTGGCTCTGGTGGTGGTGGTGGTCGTCCGGCTAGTGGAGGTGCTGGTGGCAGCGACGGAGCTTCGGCAGGGGGAGGAGCAAAATGAGGGTACTCAAGGTGGACAAGGTATCCGAGAAGGGGATTGCCTTATTGGCGGTGATGTTTGCGCTGATGGTATTGTTGTTTGTGGTGACGTCGATGTGGGAGTCTGCGCAGTTTGGCTGGAATGAAAATACTCTTGAGCGGCAGCGTTTCATGGCTCGTCAGCTGGCACAATCGGGGGTTGCTTTGGCCATGCATCCCAAGGTGAAAAACGGGGATCCTGTTTTGCATCAGGAGTATCCAGACGGACGGAAGTTTGATGTGCATGTGGGGACGGAGGGTGGCAGGATTCTGGTCAATGCGATTGGTGAAGCGGTGATTGCCGATACGGTTCGAGAGTTGTTTATTTTGTGGGGCCTGGATGCAACGGAGGCAACGACTGCGGTGGATTCCCTCGCTGATTGGATTGATGCGGACAGTGAAGTGAAGACCAGTGGGGCGGAGAATGACTATTATGCCGCACGTGGGTTTCCCACCTATCCTGCCAATACATCCCTGGTATCTATCGAGCAGATGTTACTGGTGAAAGGGATGGATGAAGTGGCAAAGATTAAATCGGACTGGCGACGTTATTTTACAATCTATGGGGATGGAATGATCGACGTGAACCAGGCCCCCGCTGACTTGCTCGAAGCATTTTTTCAGACGTCCAGTGATGCGGCTGGGAATCTGGTGGCGGCACGCTGGGGTGGTGATGGTGAGGAGGGAACAGTGGACGATTATGTGATTGGAGATTTGAAAGAGCTGCATAGCTTGTTAGGTCTGGCTGACAGTGGCATGGTAAGGGTAGAGGAATGGCTTACACTTGAGAATTCAGTGAAAAGAATCGAAAGTAGGGCTGTAGTGGGGAATTTTACTCTTAGTCTGGTGGTTTTGATGGAGACCGGAGGTGGGGGGGAGGAGCAGCTAGCGAATTTTGAATATTGAGTTAGAATCATAAGTTAGCAATATAGGTTTGGGTATAAAATGTAGCGGTCAATGGGAAAAAAATACGACATAGCGAGAGCAAACGAGATGGATTCCGGATGGAGTCTGTGGAAGGGGGATGCTGTGGTCACCAGTGAGCAGGGCCTGGGGGAATTGATCAAACGCCGTCGTGATGTGATCGTAGCCGTTCCAGCTGCTTATTGTACGACTTTCTCACTGGCACTGCCGACGCAGGATGAATCAGTTTTTGAAGACATGGTTTTTGCCCAGATTGAAAAACGGGGCCTGGCAGAATCTGCAGGGCGAAGCGTCCCCTTTGACTATTATGTAGTGGAGAAAAAAGGTGCCGGGGTTTTGCTGTCGGTTGATGTGCTCAGTAGCAAACTGCCCGATGCATGGTGTGTCTCCGCTGCAGCAGCTTTTTTCCCTTCGGCACGCTTGTTGAGACCCCCGGTCGAACATAATATCATGATATGGAGTGAACATGGCCGTTTGGTTATGGCGGCAATTGTCCACGGGCGGGTTAGCGGGGCTATTCAATTGAGTGCTTCCGATAAACTGGATACGGCTTTGGCTCAGGAAGTGAATCTGCTTTGTTTGTCGCTGCAGGCTGATGGCAGTATCGGGGAGAGCTCACGACTGGTTGTGCTGGGGGATTTTGCCCGGGGGGAAGGGGTTGACTTTGGTAAAAACCTGATGATGCCAGTGGAGTATTGCTCGCCTGCCGTTGCGGGGGTGGAGGCGGAGGCTTCAGAACATATGGGGAAACTGCTGCCCCTGCCTGTGCGAGAAGGACACCGGGCTAAACAGAAATCACACAAGCGCAATGCGGTGATCATGGCTTTGGGGGTTCTTTATGTGGTTGTCGGGGCGGCACTTTGGATTTTTTCCCAAAGGACTGAAAAAAATATAGCGAATCTGGAGAAAGAGGTGGAAGCCAATCGTCCTGAAGTAAGGGGAATTGAAGAGGCGGCCAGTCGCTGGCAGGAACTAACTCCGGCTTTTGATTTCAAGAGATTTCCTTTGGTTCAACTGAATGAAGTGACACGATTGATGCCGCCGAGCGGGGTGGTGATTCGTGAGTTTGAAACCAAGGGCTCATCGGTGAGGATTCGAGGGCAGGCGAGGGATGCACAGATTGCCTTCCAGTTTGAAGAGGATTTAAAAAGCAGCAAGTTGATGGGGCAATACCAATGGAATATGCCTCAACCCAAGGTGGGCAAGAACAATGCGGCGTCTTTCGAGATTCAAGGTGAGTTGAATTATGCGACATCTGAATAACAGGGAAAGTAAACTTTTGTTTTTGTGCTTGTTCACCATTTTTGTGATGGTAAACCTGTTAGGGATCCGTGCTGTTTACAAGGCGTTGAAGGGGGGGAGTGGGCACGCGGATGAACTCAAATTGGAACTGTTGGATCAGCAGGGCTGGCTTGGGGATAAGGAATACTGGCAGCAAAGGAATCAGTGGCTGGTGGAGAAGATGCCACCTTCCTTTGATTCGGCAGGCAAGGCCCAGGGGGAGTTGGTGCAGTTCCTGCAGGATTCGCTTTATGAGCAGCGGATTAAAATTGACCGGCAAACTTTATTGGAGCCTGAATCAGCCGCTTATTATGATGAGGTAGCTGTGACCCTCAGGATTCAGGGTGAGGCCACGAAGGTGAATGAATGGTTGTCCAAGCTTCAGGGGCTTGAGCGTTTTCAAACGATCAAAGCACTCAAGTTGTCTTTGGATTTAAAATCCAAAGAGAAAGAGCCGCAGGCACTGTGTGAAGTAACGGTGGCAAGGTGGTTTTTGAGGGGGGGAGCAAATTAGGTGAGTGGAATGAGGGTAGTAGAAATTTATTTTTGTATTTGGAGCGTGCTGCTATTGTCGATTGGGGGGCAATCGGGATTACTGCTGGCGCAGGATGGGGTAGTGGATTTGCCTCGTCCAGTGACTGAGGCGGATTTCGAGCAAATGAAAAACCGTTCGCCTTTTTTACGAACCTTGAATCTTACTGATACCTACGTGCTGCGAGCGGTGGTGAGCCTGGGCGAAGAATCGCTGGCGACTCTCTATAATCAGGATACCAAAAAAACCGTGGTGATATCAAGCAATGGCAGTGATGAAAGCGGAATGAAATTGATGGAGATCAGCCCGGCAGATGAACTGGGAAAAGTGAGTGTGAAAGTTTCAGTCGGAGGAGAGGTAGTGGAGTTGAAATATGACGAAAAAAGCGTGGCGCCTGTGGGGAAAGGCATAGCGGCAAAAGGAGGGAAGGAAAAAGGTGGCAAGGATGGCAGAAAAAAGCGCAAGGGGCCTCGTCCTGAAGAAGTGAAACGGTATAAGGCACTGCCTCCTGAGAAAAGGGAGAAATTTCATCAATACGTCAGGCAGACGATGAAAAAGTATCCGGACATCAGTCGTGAGGAGAAGGGTAATATGATTCGAGGGGCTCTGATCCGTTTATCGGATGGCCAGAATATCGAAGTGGAAGCGCCGAAACCTTCGCCGGAAGCGAAACGCTGACTTGATAAGGGCTTCGGGACTTGTTGCGGATATTAGGGTGACAAACAGGGTGATATCGCCGAAGGAGGATTTTGCATGAGAAAGACAAAAATCATTGCAACTTTGGGGCCTGCTTCCAGCAAGCCTGAAAAAATAGGCAAGTTGATTGAGATGGGCATGAACATTGTCCGCCTGAATATGTCGCATGCTCCACATGACTGGGTGAGGGAGATTGTGAAGACAGTGCGCGACGAGTCCGGCAAGAGGGGGAAGTTGGTGGGGATTTTATTGGATACCCAGGGGCCGGAGATTCGAACGGGGAATTTGCCATCGGATTTGCATTTGCAGCCCGGAGAAAGATTCACCTTCACGGTGCGTGGGGAGACCAGTGAGGAGCTGCATTCGGTGGATGTGAATTACGAAAACTTCATCAATGATATCAGTGTTGATGATGTGATCATGGTGGATAGCGGAGAGATCCACATGAAGGTCCTGGAGAAGTATGACAACAAAGTTGAATGTGAAATTTTGACGCCAGGTAAACTGGGCAGTCGTCGTCATATCAATCTCCCCGGAGTGAAGGTCAGTTTGCCGCCACTCACTGACAAGGATCGTGCTGATATTGCTCTGGGAATTGAATTGAAGGTGGATTTTATCGCCTTGTCCTTTGTGCGGGAGGCGGGTGATATCCGTTTGCTGCGGGATCTGATTGAGACCCACGAACATCAGCCCGCCATTATAGCAAAAATTGAAGATCAACAAGCGGTTAAAAATTTTGATGAGATCGTCGCGGTGGCCGATGGCATTATGGTGGCACGTGGTGATCTGGGGATCGAGTGCCCCTATGAAGAATTACCCATCATCCAGCGGCGTCTGGTGAAAACTTGTCTGAGACTTGGACGGCCGGTGATAGTGGCGACCCACATGCTGGAGAGTATGATTGAAAGCCCAATGCCAACCCGGGCTGAGATCACGGATGTGGCGAATGCGGTGTTTGAAGAGGCTGATGCCATCATGCTAAGCGGTGAAAGTGCGGTGGGACAATATCCGGTGAAGTGTATCGAAGTGCTCGACCGTATTGCCCGCAGAACGGAGCGCAGTGGGGGGGCTGATTATCACAAGCTGGCTGAATTCCAGGGGCCGCGGGAGAAGTTGGCAAACAGCGCAGTGGTGCTGGCCGATCAGTTGAAGGCGGATGCGGTGCTGTTATTCACCAATACCGGAACGATGGCGCGTTATGTGTCATGGCAGCGACCACGCTACTCCCCTATTTACGCAGCGTGTTCCGATAGCAAGGTGGCCGCTTCTCTGACTTTAAACTGGGGCGTCCGTCCCTTTCAGATGGATTTTGATGCAGGTCATCCCGATACGACCATTGATCGTGCTCTCAAAAAATTGGTGGAAGAGGGGAGATTGGAGAAGGGGAATTCGATTATTATTATTACCGGAATCAAGAAAGGGGATCAGGTAGTGGGGGCGATTTTGTCACGTATTGTATGAGGAAGAAGAATTCAGTAGTCACAATGCAGGGATATGATGGAGCGATTCGAATTAAAGGTTTATGACGATGTTAAAGACCGTTCGCCACTGTATTGCGGTGGCGGTGCGGTTTTGGTCGGGGTGATGGCTTGGCGTGAGTATTCCACAACGGGTGAGCCGGGTTTGAGGTTTTGCTTGATGTTGCTGGTGATGGCGGGCTTTGCGGTGGTGGCTGTATTGTTGGTGCGCAGACATCAAATGAAGGTTGAGGTGATTGACGGTAAGGAGGCAGATGCGCACTTGACTATTTTTGGCCGGGGAGCTTCGCCACAGGTAATTTTAAAAGCTGATTTTGCTTACGTGAAGCTGGAACAAAACCAGGTGGTCATCCATTTTTACAAAGGTGATGATCTGATGCGTGCCTCATTTTCTATCAAAGGGGCCGCTAAGGGAAGGGTTGAGGCATTGGTGGATATTCTGGGAACTTGGCAAAGGTAGGTTATTAGTAGGTAGTAGGACATTATGGATACGGAACCTTCTGGGAAAACATCTTTTTGGTGGAATGAAGATATCGGGAGTGTGTGGAAAACTCTTAGCGAGCGCCATGCCTTGGCGCGTTTGATCGCAGTGAGGGTTTTGTATGGGATGCTGGCGGGTGTTGTTCTTGGGCCGGTGGCCGCCTGGGTGATTCAATTATTAACCCGGGGAGGAGGAGGGCACTTGGTCAGCAATTTTGATTTAGCTGGATTTTTTTTATCACTGCAAGGTTTGGTATTTCTAGCCTTGTCCGGCACTTTTGCCTTGGCGGTTTTTTTCTTTGAGCAGTCGGGAATGATCATCGTTGTCCGATCATCTCTTGCCGGTGGACGATTGCCTGGACTGATAGAGGTTCTTTGGATGCAGAAAACACACTTTCCGCGTTTGTTGCGTCTGGGTGTATTCTACTTTTTGGCAGCAATGTTTGTGGCCTTGCCTGTTTTGATCGTAGCGGGGGTCTGCTATCTGACCCTATTGTCGGACAGGGACATCAATTATTACATCAGTGTGCAACCTCCCGTTTTCTGGAAAGCGGTGGTTCTCACGTCGGCAGCGGGTCTCATTACGCTCAGTGGATTGCTGTGGATGTATCTGCGTTGGTTTCTAGCACTACCGATTTTACTGTTCGAGCGTGTTGGAGTTCGGGAAAGTGTCTATCTAAGCCGCGAGCGCAGTGCCGGCAGGGCTTTGGTTTTTGGAATGGAAATGTTGGTTTTGGTGTTAATGGTTTTTTTGTCCATGTGGTTGATGTCTTTTGTCCTGGAAGTAATCGACAAGATTTTTTTCGAACGTTTTGCGAATCAAATTCAAGTGCTCGTCATTGGTGGCAGTTTGATTTTGGTACTTCGTTTCATACTTGCTGCAGTCATCACCTTTATGGGGTTTTCAGCCCAATGCATTTTGATCACACGGCATTTTCTGGCAAGCAGTGCCTCATCCCCCGTATCGATCAATCTTGCCGAGGTGGATGGACAGTTTAATTTTTTTGGTTTGCAAAACCCCCGCTCGTTTTTATGGATAGGGGTGAGTGTGATTTTTGCGGCTTCCCTGTATGTTGGCTGGAGTTTGGTGGAGGATGTGAAAATGGATCGCAGTGTTGCTGTGACGGCTCACCGGGGAAGTTCCGTCGATGCGCCGGAAAATACATTGAGTGCATTGCGTCTGGCAATGGAAGAAGGTGCAGATTTTGCGGAGATCGATATTCAGATCAATGCTGATGGGGAATTGGTGATGATTCACGACAGTGAGTTGATGCGGGTTTCCGGTTTGGATTTGAAGGTGACGGACATGACCCGGGAGCAGCGTCTGAAACTGGATGTGGGGGAGTGGTTTTCGGAAAAGTTCAAGGGGGAACCCCTGCCGACTCTTGATGAGGTGATTGATCTGGTTCGAGGGAAGATGAAGTTGAACATCGAACTGAAATTCGGGCCGGATCGGAAGGGTTTGAATCATGGAGTAGGAGATTTGATCCAGGAAAAAAAATATGCCAGCGAGTGTGTGGTGACTTCATTGGACTATGAAGGTTTGAAAGAGTTCAAGGCCCTCGCTCCTGAAGTGCTGACGGGGCTTATTGTTACCTCGGCAGTAGGGGATATCTCGCGAGCGGAAGTAGATTTTCTAAGCTTGAATGCCTCGCAGGTAAACCGCTCGATGCTATCGGCGGCTGAAGCCCAGGGAAAAGAGGTTCATGTTTGGACCGTGAATGATCCTGTGCAGATGCAAATAATGATCGATCTTGGGGTGGATAATATTTTAACCGATACCCCCAAGGTGCTGGTTGATATTTTAAAACAACGTGCCGAACTCTCTAATGCCGAACTTTTGATCCTGCAATTGAGATCAAGATTAGTGAATTGAGAGTAGCGGGGCAAAGGGATCACTGTTAATGATCTTGATATGAAAAGAATGGTATTTTGCTTGGTATTGATTTTCGGCTTCGCTTTCACCCTGCCTTTGTCGGCAGCGGGCCAGGACAAGCGCCCCAATATTCTCTTTTGTATTGCTGATGACTGGGGCTGGCCACATGCGGGAGCGTATGGAGAGCCGGTTGTGAAAACGCCGACTTTTGACAGGATAGCGAAGGAGGGGGTTCTTTTTCATCACGCTTATATTTCATCACCCTCCTGCACCCCTTCACGCAATGCCATCCTGACCGGGCAGTGGCATTGGCGTTTGGGGACGGGAGGGAATCTGCACAGCACTCTGGATCAGAAATTAAAGGTGTATCCTCATATTCTGGCTGACGCAGGTTATCATACAGGGTATTGGAGGAAGTCGTGGGGGCCGGGCAAGCTGGACGGCAAATGGAAAGATATACCTCCAGCGGGAAAAAATTACCGCAAGGGGTTCAAGCAGTTTCTGGAAACACGGCCTGAGGGTGAGCCTTTTTGTTTCTGGTTGGGAGCCAGTGATCCTCATCGTCCTTACAAAACCGGATCCGGGCGTGAATCGGGCTTGGATCTTTCGAATATCAAATTGTTTCCATTTTTTCCCGACAGTGAAGTGATACGATCCGATTATGCAGATTATTTTTTCGAAGTGCAGCGTTTTGACGATGATGTGGCAGCGGCTTTGAAGCTACTTGAAGCCACTGGTGAAGCAGATAATACCATTGTGGTGATCACCGGTGATCACGGCATGCCTTTTCCGCGCTGTAAGAGCAACGTCTACGATAGCGGATCGCGGGTGCCCCTCGCTTTACGCTGGCCGGCGCAAGTGAAAGCGGGCCAGGTGTTGAATGGTTTTGTTAGTTTGACAGATCTTGCTCCGACTTTTTTGAGGGCTGCCGGTCTGGCGGTTCCAAGTGAAATGACGGGGCATGATTTGCTTCCGGCGATCACGGGTGGTGGTGATGCGAAGTTGAGAACTGATGTATTGTTTGGAAAGGAGCGTCATGTGCCGTCACAGGAGGCTCCAGATATGGGGGGCTATCCGACCCGTGCAATTCGTACGGCGGATTTTCTATATATCCGCAATTACGAGCCTGATCGCTGGCCGAACGGCACACCCCACTGGAAAAAAGCTGCATTTCCGGGAGCTTGGTATGGGGATACCGATGGCGGTCCGACTAAAAATTATATCGATGCCAATAAAGACAAGGATGAGATCCATCGCCGCGCCTGGGATTGGTGTTTTGCCAAACGACCGGCAGATGAGTTGTATGATTTAAAAAATGACCCGGATCAATTAAAGAATGTTGCCAGTGAGCCGGCTTACCTTGAGATTCTGAAAAATCTGTCAGACCGATTGACGGCTGATCTGACTGCGTCAGGGGATCCACGTCACACTGAAGCTCCGGTGTTATTTGATACCTACCCTTATTCGGGAGGCACTCCCAAGCACCCGGATTATAAAAACTAAACAGCAAGAACCAGGCATCAAGAACAAAGAACTAAGCATGACATCATTAATCCACAACTGCCGTTTGCTTACACCGGGTGAGGAAATTTGCCCGGTCTCGATCAGCATTAATGATGAAGGTTTTATTGCCGGAATAGGGAAGGATGCGTCATTCGATTCGGGGGTGGGTTACGATGCCGGGGGGTTTTATGCGGTTCCGGGTTTTATTGATATCCATACCCATGGAGTCAGCGGTTGTGATCTTTCCGATGCCACGGTCGAAGCGGTAAGAATGATTTCTGAGACCAAGTTGAGTGAAGGGGTGACGACTTATCTGCCGACGACGCTGACCCTGCCTCCGGAGAATTTAAAAGCAATGGCGGGAGCAGTGGCTGAGTATCGTGAGAATGAAGAATTTGCCAGGACTCCTTCGATGCATATTGAAGGGCCCTATATCAACCCGAATTGTCTGGGGGCCCAGAATGGTGAATATGTGCGCTTGCCTGATGTCGATGAAATTCTGGCTCTGAATGAAATAGCACCAGTGGGCGTGGTATCCCTGGCGGTTGAGATGGAGGGTGCGGTAGATTTTATCAGAGAAATGCAGCAACATGGTATCACTACATCGGGTGCCCATTCGGCGGCCACTTACGCACAATTTTGTGCCGGACGTGAGGCAGGCCTGACTCATCTAACTCACTATTGCAATCAGATGACGCCCCTGCATCACCGTGAAGTGGGCCTGGTCGGAGCGGGTTTGCTGGATGATGAGGTGATGACGGAAATGATCTGTGATACGATTCATTTGTGTCCGGACATGATTCGATTGGCCTTCAAGCATCGTCCGGTGGAAACCATCATACTGATCACTGATTCGATGGCGGCTTCCTGGTTGGGCGATGGGGAATATACGATTGGGGGCTTGCAGGTGAGCGTCAAGGAGGGGCAGGCGCGTTTGGCGGAGGGGAATTTGGCGGGCTCGACTTTGCGTTACAATGAGGGATTAAAGAATATTGTAGAGATTACAGGCTTGCCGCTGAATCATTTGGTGGCAACTACGGCGGCGAATCAGGCCCGGTCGCTGGGACTCAATGATCGTGGGCATTTGGAGGCAGGTTTTCTTGCCGACATAGTGCTGCTCGATGAGGCTTTTGAGGTAAAAGCTGTGTTTGTTGGAGGAGATCAAAAATTGTAATTTTTGCACGGGGAATCATGAACGATGCTCAAATGCGCCATAAAAAGTATTCCCTGGGTATTTTTTTGGGAAAATTATTTCTTGTTTGCTGTATCTGTTGGGGAGTGGTTCATACCGCTGTAATTGTTTTTAGAAAAGATAGCCAGTCCACACTGCACCCCGCACAGGCATCCCGGAAATCCCCCACCCGGCCTTTCAGCGAGGATCAATACTCAGGGAAGACCGTGAGTAATAGTGAGATGGCTCTACAACTGATGCTGCACCGTAAGTCGAATGCGCCGCGTGTTGGTGAGTTGGCTCCGGAATTTTCTCTGAAAACTGCAAGTGGCGATCGTGAAGTCAGTCTGGCAGAGCTTCGGCAAAACAAGCCGCTTGTTTTGATCATGGCGAGTTGGGGATGTGACGTTTTTCGCGAAACGGTGCCAGGAATTCTGTGGCTTCACTCGAAATATAAGGATCAGGCCAATTTTGTGATGGTTTACATCAGGGAAGCCCATTCTCTCAGTGGTGTTGACGCTGCGCTTGCCCGTGTAAATGACCCCACCACAACCAGGCAGCGTATGGTCACTGCAGAGGTCTGTAAGCAGCAATTAAAATTGCCCTTTCCCCTTTTAGTCGATTCTATTGATGATCCGGTCATGACCCGGTGGGCGGCATGGCCGGTGAGAATTTACGTTGTAGGGACAGATGGCAAACTTGTCTATTCTGGGGGGCAGGGCCCTTGGGGATATCGTCCCTATCGCGGTTATCAACACGGCGCTGGCCGTCAGCTTAAAAGGGATCAGCAATTCAACACTGAGAGCCTTCAGGAATTTTTTGAAACGCAGTTTCCCCCCAAATCCCTGGATAAGAGCAAACCCATCGACGGCAGCAAGAAAAAATAGAACAAAATGCCATTTTGTCTGTTTTCGGTGTATTCGAATAAAACAGAGGGGCAATCCGCTCAGCAATAGCTTCAACAGAATCTGCGGTTTTAGTAGTCACAGCACGAGTATTCGCGGCAAGAACAGGTAAGATGGGTGGTGAATTGGGCATAAATACAAAAAAATACCGGCAAAATGAGTTTTTTGTCAGTAGATGTTTTATATTTACAAAAGCACTTTTCTTGACCACAATC
>DAOUQC010000151.1 GCA_030625775.1 Verrucomicrobiota bacterium | reverse complement strand
CATCTTCCATCTCAGTGAAAACGGAGCCCTGTGGCTGACCACCGCCGCCCTGGGCATTGTCGGATCGATCTACGCCATATTTGGCGGCCTCAAAGCCGTTGCCGTATCCGACACCCTCAACGGCATTGGCCTTTTTGTCGGTGGACTGTTGATCCCCTTTTTCGCCCTGCATCAACTCGGTGATGGATCCATCGCCGCAGGATTCATGGCTCTGACCGAAACCCGTCCCGACCTACTCAACCCCATTGGCAAATCTGATGACAACCTGCCCTTCGGCACCTTGTTCACCGGTGTCATGTTATTGCATCTCTATTACTGGTGCACCAACCAGGCCATCGTCCAGCGCACCTTCGGCTCCCTCAGCCTCGCCCAAGGGCAGAAAGGTTTACTCTTTGCTGCGGCCATGAAATTACTCGGCCCCTTCTACCTCGTTCTGCCCGGCATCATCGCCTTTCATCTTTTAGGAGATTCGCTCGAAAAACCCGACCTTGCTTATGGCGCTCTGATCCAAACCGTATTGCCCAAATGGATGCTTGGTTTTTTCGGAGCCGTCATCTTTGGAGCCATTCTCAGTTCCTTCAACTCCGGCCTGAACAGTGCCGCCACCCTCTTCAGTGTCGATCTCTACAAAGGCATATTCAAACCGGAGTCCACCGAGTCTGACATGGTTCGCGCCGGGAAAATTTTCGGTATCATTGCCGCGATCGCAGCCATCACCGTCGCCCCCTTCATCAGCGGGTTTTCAGGCGGCCTCTTCGACTTGATGAAAAGTCTCGCCGCGCTCTACAACATCCCCTTGCTGGCCATCACCCTGGGTGGGATTTTCATGCCGCGAATTCCGCCGCTCGCCGCCAAAATATGCCTCTTCGGAGGTTTTGCTTTTTATGGATGGTTCGGAATTCACAATAGAATTGAAGGTTCAAATAACTGCGACCTCTTTGGTCACCCCGTGCATTGGCTGCACGTAGCCGGGATCAATTTTGTCCTGCTGATTATTTTCATGCTCGTCTTCACCGCAATCAAACCACGCGCCACCGCCTGGGTTCAACAGGATGTCAAAGCCGTCGACCTCACTCCCTGGCGGGGAGCCCGCATCGCCTCCGTCGTCGTGCTGGTCAGCATCGTCCTGATCTACGCCATCCTCTCCCAATTCGGTTAACCCCGCCTACAGCCTACAGCCCACACTGCTACCGCCTTCCCCCATGCTCATCGACGCCCACCATCATCTGTGGAATTATTCTGCCCGTGAATACGGCTGGATCAATCAGGAGATGCAGCCCTTGAAGCACGATTTCGCCCCAAATAATCTCGCTCCACTGATCAAGGAAGCTGGCATTGACGGCACCGTCGCCGTGCAAGCCCGCACAACTCTGGAAGAAAATGATTTCCTCCTCAAACACGCCGAACAAAACCCGATCATCAAAGCCATCGTCGGTTGGGCCGATCTCACTCAGAGCAATGTCGCCGATATATTAGGCCGCTACTCTGATCATGATATTTTCAAAGGAGTCCGTCACGTTCTTCAGGGAGAGCCCGATGATGCTTATTGCCTGCACCCTGATTTCAACCGAGGCCTCGCCCTGCTGCATGACTTCGGCCTGACCTACGACATCCTCATCCTTCACCGCCACCTGCCCAACAGCATCAAGATGGTGGATCAACACCCTGACCAGGTATTCGTGCTCGACCACCTCGCCAAACCCGAGATCAAATCCACCTCCCCTGATCCGACTTGGGTAAAAAACATCCAGCAACTCGCCAAACGCGGCCACGTTTTCTGCAAACTATCCGGCATGGTCACCGAAGTGCCTTTGAACCAGAAATGGACACCCGACCTTCTCCGTCCCTACTTCGAAGTAGCTCTGGAAGCCTTTGGCCCGGACCGCCTGATGTTCGGTTCTGATTGGCCGGTAGCCCTGTTGCGGTCTGACTATCAAAGCTGGTTCAATACCATAGCCGGATTCACCTCCCGACTCTCGGCAAGTGAGCAGCAAGCCATTTTTGGTCTCACCGCCGCCCGGGCATATGGAATCGGATGAAATACAAGTGATTGGGAAAAACGTAGCGAAAAACCACTTGCGAAGCGCTCAACATGCCCCACAATAAGCCACCGCACAGCAAGTGTATTTATGCGCCTGTAGCTCAACTGGATAGAGCACCTGATTACGGATCAGGAGGTTTGGGGTTCGAATCCCTACAGGCGTGCTTTTTCCAAAAGCACAGGTCCCTGTTGGGATTTGAACGCAGTTCGAGCGCTTAACCGCGAAGCGGTTTACAATTCAGATCACGCAGTGATCCATATCGCGCAGCCAGAGGCAATCCCTACAGGCGTGCTTTTTCCAAAAGCACAGGTCCCTGTTGGGATGAGAACGCAGTTCGAGCGCTTAACCGCGAAGCGGTTTACAATTCAGATCACGCAGTGATCCATACCGCGCAGCCGGAGGCAATCCCTACAGGCGTGCTTTTTCCAAAAACACGGATTCCTTTCCTCCCTTCTTACTCCCCCACCGCAATCATCACCCGAAAGCCAACAAGATATACGCGTTTATCAGGAATGCCCAATCCGCGATTTGACGAAAGCAACGCTTTATCTACAGCCCAGTTAAACGCAGCCCCTCTGAAAACACGCTTATCTTTTTGGTCAGGATTGAACCAATCCTGACACCATTCCCAGACATTCCCCCCTAAATCATGCAAGCCAAACTGATTGGCCGGATAGCTTCCTGCCGGAGAAGTGTGAACAAAACCATCATTATAACCGCTAATAGGCTCCAGGGGTACAAAACGATCACCATCGGCCTCTTCCCCATTGTAGTTGCCTGCACCCACCGGTGGGGGATAGCCTGTTCCCCATGGAAATACATTTTCCAGTTTTCTGCTTTTTGAAACCGGGCTGGCTTCGGCATTTTCCATCGCCCCTATGCCAACGGCACAAGACCATTCGTGATCAGTCGGCAAGCGGTAAACTTCCTTTTCCCCAAGCTCACCGTTCTGGCGACTTAGCTCGGTCAACCAAGCACAAAATGCCACGGCATCATCCCAACTCACATTACCTGCTGCATGATCCTTTCTTTGTGGATACGGGATTTTGGGCCATTCAACCTGACGGCTGTTTTTGATAAATTCATCGTAATCCGCCACCCGTGTTTCCCAAACACTGAATAACACCCGCTGCCCATCGCTCGCCCCACCGATAATCGGCACCGGAACAAAACGCATGCCAAGACTATTCTCAAAGGGTTTGCCCTTAGTCGCAGAAGCCGCCGTA
>DAOUQC010000110.1 GCA_030625775.1 Verrucomicrobiota bacterium | reverse complement strand
ACATAATGGAAGCTAACAGGTGATATTACTTTAAGTCCAGCCACTTGCACGCCGTGCAAATTAAGTCGGGGGGCATGGGGTCTTTATTCTCTATGCGGGGGGCGTTTCTGGAAACGCTCTTTTCCGCACTCGGCATTTACTGGAGAATTTTTGGAAATACCAAAGAAAGACGGTTATTGCCTGCGAAGCTTTGAGGAAGGACTTGAATCAGTGCCAAGCTGGTGCCAAGCCGCAATATTTAATGCACTGAACGAAATATTTTGATCGCCATAACTCCTTTATTATAAAAGGAGTGGGCAGGGAAGGATTCGAACCTTCGAAGGCTGAGCCAGCAGATTTACAGTCTGCCCCGTTTGACCGCTTCGGTACCTACCCGTTCCCCGGACGCAGCAAGCTGCGTGTATCGTGGAGCGCTAATAAATGGCGCTATAACAGTGTTTTGCAAGGAAAAGTTACAGGCTATATTGCCTCTATTGCTCTGATGGCCAAAATCAGGCAGGCTCAGAGCGCAGGACTTGCCACAAAAGACTTACCAGTAACGATAGAGAAAACGACCGACCATGCTGCGATTCTTTTCTTCTCTGACAACCACCTCCTCATCGGCATCGTCCCGGGTGGCCTGCGTTTTCATTTCATCGGCGAGTGAAATTCCTGCGTCGTCGTCAGTGTCGGCGGCCGCGGGTGCAGTTATCGCCGAGCGGGAGTCGGTTTTGTTGTCGTTGCGGTAAGACGGAGCCTCATCGTTTCCAACATTATTCGTATTGCTGGCGATGCTGGCAGCTGGTTTTGCTGTGGGTTTAGGCTTGGGCAGAGACTTTTTCGCTGGTTTGGCAGCTGGGGCCGGGGTGGGGGCAGGCGTAGATTCATCGACCTCAGCCATGTCAGCATCTGCCTTTTTCTTCCTTAAGCTGAATTTTCTTTTGAACCACGATTTTTTCTTTGCCTCGGGCTCGCTATCAGCTGTGCTGGCAGTGTCCAGTGTTGCCGGAGCCTCTTTTTTCGACCCCGATGCGGTTGGCGTTTTGCTCATGGCAGCAGGTGGTGTTGCCAACTTGACGGGAGTGGAGGCTACGCTAGGGGTGATGCCACCGGAGGCGGAACTGACGACGATTTCGATTCTCTCCGAGGGGTTGTTATTGCTGTCGGTTGGAGATTGCGCAATCTGGTCGAGGTATTGCAAACCGGAAATGACTTTGCCGAATACGGTGTACTTGCGATCGAGCTTTGGCAGGCGGGCGAGGGCAATGTAAAACTGGCTGCCGCTGGAGGCCTTGTTAGGATTTACGGAATCACCGAGGCGGGCCATGGCGATTGAGCCGCGTTCGTGGGGCAGGCCGATCTCTGCCTGGAGGGTATAGCCGGGCCCCCCTGTTCCCCACAAATTTTTCTGTGAGGCATCTTTTGTCAGGGGGTCTCCCGCCTGCACGATGTAATTGGGGATGACGCGGTGAAAAGCGATGCCGTCGTAAAATCCCTGGGAGGCGAGTTTTTTGAAATTTGCACTGGTTTTGGGGGCATTGGTTTCATCGAGTTCGATGACGATTTCCTGCGTGACTCCTTGAATATCAATCCTGAGAGTGACCGTGCTGGTGGTATTGGCGGCACTAGCGGCTGGTTTCAGTGGAGCTGCCAGCAGCATAGTGGCAAGCAGCGCAAAAACTGTAAAGTGAGAGGCCTTACGCAAGGCGGTATGAGTATTCATGATGACTGTAAATAGTTTTGAATCGAGGAATCGAATGATCAGCTTAACGTTTTCAGCAGCGCTGACAAGCCGCCATTATGTCAATTTTTGTTGTTGGATGAATCGTCCGGAGTGAAACGTTTGCCGATGACAGAAAAATCCTCATGGCCGTCACCCGTCTGGATGCTGTTGAACATCACATTGGCGGTGGTGGACAGGGCGGGCAGCTCGAGTCCCTGGTTTTTTGCCAGATCGAGGGCAAACTGGGCATCCTTGAACATATTGTCGAGTGAGAAGTGGGCTTCGTAATCTCCGGAAATCAGGGTGGGCAACTTCATCGCTGTCAGGGTGGAGCCGCAGGCGTTGTGTTCCAGTGCCTGGGCAAGTTTAGCGGGGTCGATGCCGTTGGCACGGGTGAGAGCCAGGGCTTCGGCAAGCACTTCAGTAGTGGAAGCAGTGATCATGTTGGTGACAATTTTTAAAATGGTTGCCTCACCGATGTCACCGAGGTAGAGGATTTCCTTGGCTGAAATTTCCAACAGGGGGCGTACTCGATCAAGCACGGCAGGGTCACCGCCGACATAATAAACCAGGGCTCCCTTTTGTGCTGCCATTTTGCTGCCGGTGAAGGGGGCATCGAGAAAGGCGCCGTGGGCTTCGGCGACGATCTCGGCAGCGCTTCGAGTGGACTCTGGATCGACGGTCGCGTGATTGATAATGACGTGGCGGGAAGTGATGTGCCCCTTCATTTTTTCGATGACTTCCACCAGGTCTTTGCCATTCCTGATGAAAATCTGGATCACCTCGGCGACGTCGGCGATTTCTGCCGGGCAGCCCAGGAAATTGGGTTCGGTTTTGGGTGAGCGGTTCCAGACATAAACATGGCAATTGGCCTCGCGAAGGTTTTTTGCCACACGCTGGCCGATGATTCCAAGCCCAATGACGCCGACCTTATTTTGATTTTCTGAGAACATGTTGATGAATCTTTGCTTATGACAATGCGTTTAGTATGAAACCGGGCTCTGGGCGACTCAAATTATATATTCTCGGGGTAGATGATGATGTTGGAGGCCTTGCGTAATTTGAGCAGGAAAATCTGCAGCACTTCTTTGCTTCGCTGGTTTTTGAGCCAGGCAATGATTTCAGGTTTCAGCTCTTCGAATGTCAGGGTTTGTTTTTTCTTTTTATCCGTGATTTCGACAATGTGCCATCCCAAAGTGGTGCGGAAAGGGCGGCTTACTTCTCCCTGTTTGAGCGGGAACACCTGTTTGATGAAGTCTTGCGGCATCCGCTTGCGGCTGAACCAGCCCAAATCCCCGCCTTTCAATTTGCTGCGCTCGTCTTCAGAGTGCTGTCGGGCGAGTTCGGCGAAGTCAGTCTTTTCAACGGTCAGTTGGCGATGAACATCTTCGATCAACGATTTCTGTGTTTCGGTGTTTTCCTCGACCGTGCTGATGAAAATGTGACGTGCACGAATAAGGTCGGGTACGGAAAACCCATGGGCTTCAACGTCATTGCGATTTTTCTCGTACCATTCCCGGGCTGCCTGCTCGTCGACCAGCACGGCGGGACTGATTCTCTTTTCCAGCCAAAGCTGCTGGGTCACGTGCTGGTGTATCAGCTTGGACAAATCCTGCTGCGACAGCTTCTGGGCAGCCATGCGTTCTTTCATGGCGTGTGGATTCTCAAACTGACTTGCAAACTCGGCCAGGCGTATTTTTACCGCTGCAGGATCGGCTTTGAATTGCTCGGCCTTGGAATATTGCTTTACCAGTTCGTCATTGATCAATTGCTGCATCACCGCCCTGCGGGTGATGCGCATGGCGGCTTCGCTCAACTCTTCGGCCTTTTCGCCACGGCGGAAGAGATAGATTCGGGTGGTGAGATCGAGTTGCTGCCGGGTGAGCGGGCGGGTATTGACGGTAGCTACCCAGTGTCCGTCTTTGATGGCTTGACGGGATCTGAGGTCGGCATTTTTGCTGTATTCCACCCGGCGGGAAATTGGCCCCTTCAGCCAGATGAGATCGCAAAACAGATAAATGACGGCGATCAGGTAGATCGCATAGCGTTTGGGAAATTTTCCGGATCGTTTCACCGAAAAGCAGAGGGTTGCAACGATCCGGGGAAGTTCATGAGGAAGATATATCGCTTGGGGCGGGACTTGATCCAGCCTGCAGGCCGGTGGTATCGCGCAAGCCGAGGTTGGCGTAGATCTCCTGAGTCGCTTTGGATTTGTTCAGGGTGTACATGTGTATTCCGCTGACTTCATTGTTCAGCAGGTCCTGGCATTGTTCCGTTGCATAGGAAATGCCGACTCGTTCAACGGCGGCTTTGTCATCCCCTGCGCGATTGATGGCGCGCTGCAAACGTGCGGGGAAATTGGTGCCAGCGGCAAAGTCGGCCATGCGCCGCATGCCCTGGCTGGAAGTGATCGGCATGATGCCGGCGATGATGGGCACCTGGATGCCCGCCAGCGCACAGCGATCCCTGAAATCGAGAAAGGCTGAATTTTCGAAAAACAACTGGGTGATGATGTAATCAGCTCCTTCATCCACCTTCATCTTGAGATAATCCATCTCCTGCAAGCGGTTGGGCGTTGCGGGGTGTCCCTCGGGAAAACCGGCGACCCCGATTCCAAAACCACGAGGATCCGGGTGGAGGCCGCTTTCGTTGAAACGTTTGATATGGGCGACCAGATCCTTGCCGTGTTGAAAGGTGTCTTGTGAACGCTGGTAGTTTTCAAGGTTCTTTGGCGGGTCACCACCCAGAGCAAGCACATTGTTGACGCCGGCTTCGGCGTAACGTTTGAGAATGACATCGATCTCGTCCGCGCTATGGCATACGCAGGTCAGATGAGGAACCGGGTCGAGGGAGGTGGTATTTTTGATCCGCACGACCAAATCGTGGGTAGGCTCCCGGGTGGATCCGCCCGCTCCATAAGTGATGCTGACAAAAGAGGGTTTGAGCGGTTCAAGATCACGGATCGTCCGGTAGAGGCTTTCCCAGCCTCCAGGGCTTTTAGGAGGGAAAAACTCGAAAGAAATCGTGGTGCGATTAGCAGAAAAAATATCGGTAATATGCATAATTTGCAGTAAACGGGATTCCAGTTCTGCCACAATGCCTGCGCAAATTCAATTTATTTGCAAAGCAAGTGGCTGATGGGAGTTTCAAGTGATGAGTCGGCACGGACAAATTTGACAGAATTTGTGATGGTGCTAAATTTTTGCGAAGGCTGGAGTCTTTGCAAAAATGAAGTTCCAGAAACAAAATACCCCCAAACAAGATTTTCTGGATAGTGGTTCAGTCGTGCCCTGCTGCCCGCTTCTTAATATTCCAGGAATCGACGAGCATGGCATGGTGATGGAAATGCGCTGTGGTTTCGAGGTGGGTTCGACGATCGCCTTGGGATTCCATTTGCAGAGTGGCGCTGTTCCTCCGCCCTCAGGGCAGGGGAAGCCCAAACCATTTGATTTGTCCAAACCGGGGCATGCAGGCAGTGTGTTCATCAGTGTAGAGGTGATCGTAGTTGAATCTAAAATAGGCAGTAATGCGATGGGCCAGCCGACTTATCTGGTCACGGTTTTGTTCAGCCAGATTAGCCGTAAAGCCAGGGAAGGGCTTTTGCACTATTCTGGTAACGCTTGTGCTCATCCCGGGAGGCAAGCTGCGGCCGGCCCGACTGATGCCTCCGCTCCGCTGGATCACAGTGAAAAGTTCCTCAGGGAAGTGACGCAACGCATTTATCTGAATTGATCGCTACCCGGTGAATTGGCGACTTAGCTCACGATCTATCACTGCTTGAGGGGAACAATGCCGAGGCTTTCCACTGAAATGCAAGAGACCAGTTTTTTTCTGGCGTGGATTCGTCGAATGGCATCAATCAACTTCTGTGATTGCGGAGTGATGGCCGTGGGTGTCTTTGCATAGTAGTCCAGAGCACAGGCTATCAGACGGCGGTTCGCCTTTTTTCCGGCAGCCAGATGTTCTAGAGCCCACTGCAGATCAGCTTTTTCAGTGAGTTTGTAGCCTTCGGCCACACAGCTTTCGAGCAACACATAATCTATCTCTTTAGCAAAACCCGTAAGGTATTCCAATCCGCGGTTGCCCATTATCTTAAGCTTGGGAAACTTGAGACGTATCCTGGAAATTAATTCAAGTGCTTCGTGATGTTGTTGGGTTTGATAAATCAGATCGAGATCATCTAGAAATATAGCGTTAAACCCCCTCTCCAACATTGCGGGAATGATGCGCTGCTCGATCAATTTTATCCACAGGGGGTTATCGAGATCAATGATCAAACTGTCAAAACCCGGATTCTGACCCTGTAAAGCACCTGCTTCGTGGAGAGATTGGTACCACCATCGGTTTTTTCCTACAGCACCAAGACTCAAATAGCCAAAGACAGTTTTACCCTCCATCCTTAGCTGCCTGATATTTTTACTTGGGTAGGACGAATCCAGAACAACCAGGTTGAACGGCTCGAATTGTTCGGGAGGGATGCTGGCATTATAGCAGACCGACAATCGTTCGGCGGCAAAACCTTTTTTGCTTTCGGCTCGTGCTTCAATCAGAGTAAGGAAAAATAAAACCACTAGCAGTGTGATTTGTTTTCTTCTGCAGGATGGAATTCTTATTTTTATCACTGTCCACTATTTGCTCTGCGGCTGCTCCGTTTTCACAAAGGGAGGAATCGGGCAGCCAATCGTATCGGCAATGGCGCGCAGCAGCTCGGCTTCATTGTCGTTGATTTTTTGATCCGCCATGGCGGTTTTCCCACAGGCGTGCAAGAGGCGCTTTTTCACCAGCGGAGTGGCTTGATCAAAATGATTGAGGGCTTCATCGATCCGGGGCAAGCCGCAGTCTTCCGGGCCGAGCAATTGAAGCGGCGGCTTCCCAAGCTCTTCGGCCATCGCTTCGATGCCCTGCTGGAAGGCATGATTCGCCTCCTCCCTGCCGCGGCTTCCGAGACCTGCCAGAGTGGATAATAATACCGCAGTTTCGTCGCGCAGAGCGCTGAGCTGTCGATAGCGGATTCGTGGTGGGCGAACCCGGTTGAAAAAGAGATCGAGATGGCGTCGAATGATTTTCTGAAGGGTGAACTCAAACAGATCGATCTGGCCGTCGCTCTCCATCAATTGCTGCACCACTTCCTGGAAGCGTTCGTATTCAGGTGGGGACAGTCTTCTCAGCGAAGGGATGGTGATATCGATGAGGGCAAGCTTGCTGGAAGAATCCATATCTCCCAGCTGGTTATAAAACTCACCTACATGCTTCAGGGTGATGTCATCAATCAGACTTGCCAGCAGATCGAGTTCTGATGCCCGGACCTGATCATCCTGGCCTAGCAAGAGTGCAAAAATGATCGCCTGGCCTCCCGCTTCGCTGCGAATTGCCTCGAGTGATGCTGGTGAAATCGATTGCAGCAGCATGTGGCCATAGGCAATCTGCTCGACCCCGGGTTGTCCAACGCCAGGAAGTTTCGGGGAACTGGCAAAGCCCGATGCAAGGGCGGCATGTGGAGACAAGGGCGGTGGTGCCGAAGCGGAAGTCCGGGAAGCAGACGGGCCAGGCGAAGCGGCTTTGGTCTCCGGCTGGGAAATAGCGGGCAAGGCAACTTCAGGAAATTTTTCATCCCAGAGCGGATCAATCTTTTTGATTCGCACACTCAGTGGAGGATGGGTGGCGAAAGAGTTAAGATTCATCACTTTGTGTTGGAAAGCATCTCCGAAAAACATGTGACTGGCCTCTTCAGCCCGCGGATTTATCAGCGTTGAGCCTTCACTCAAACCACCAATTTTTTTCAGTGCTCCCGCGATGCCTTCCGGGTTGCGGGTGAATTGCACCGCACTGGCATCAGCCAGAAATTCCCGCTGTCTGGAAATAGCAGCTTTGATCAGCTTGGCAAAAAAGAGCCCTACATAGCCAATCACGATCAAAGCCAGTCCAAAGGCAAGAATAGCCAATACTCCGCCCCCGTTTGAATCCCGGTTTCGTGAGCGGGGAGTGTATAGGACACTGCGAAAAATGATCTGTCCGATCATGGCGATGAACAGGATGCCAAACAGCAAACCGATGAGACGCATGTTGAGACGCATATCGCCGTTCAGGATGTGCGAAAACTCATGTGCCATGACTCCCTGCAACTCGTCACGATTTAACAAACGAAGTGTTCCCCGGGTGACCCCGATCACAGCATCACTGGTTGTTTTGCCTGCGGCAAAAGCGTTGATGCCCATTTCATTGTCCATGATGTAGACATCCGGCACCGGCACCCCCGAGGCGATGGCCATTTCTTCGACCACATTGAGCAGGCGCTTTTCTTCGAAATCGGTGGTATTGCGATCGAGCAAACGGCCACCGAGGTCAATAGCCACCACTGACCCACCTGCGCTGAGTTGCAAAGTCTTAAAACCGGTTCCCAAGGCGATCACGCTGCCGGATCCGAGTGCCGCGTAGAGCAGCACTTCCGGTTGCCACAGATTCAAAGTGCCGGAGGAATCATCACCCAGGAACAGGCTGGCGAGAACGATCACTGTATAGATCGATGCGATGATGCCTGCTACCGCCAGAATGAAATAGACCACCAACAAGCGGGTTTTTTTCCGGGCCAGCTCCTGATGTTCGAAAAAATCCATCGTTTTAGAAGTCTCAAATCACTGTGTTGAGATGAATTCCCGGCAAAATCCATGAGCAGGATGCCCATGTCGCGAATTTCAGTCGAAGGACACTTTGACGGCCTCGCGTTGCTCTTCTTCCTTTACTTCAAATAAAGTCGCTGCGACAAAATTGAACATTCCGGCAATGAGGTTCGAAGGAAACATCTCCCGCTTGTTATTGTAGCGCATCACCGAGTCGTTGTAGGACTGCCGGGCGAAAGAAATTTTGTTTTCTGTCGAGGTCAGTTCTTCGGTCAATTGCATCATGTTCTGATTGGCCTTGAGGTCGGGATAAGCTTCGGACAGGGCGAATAAACGTCCCAGCATGCCGCCGAGCCCTGATTCTGCTTGAGCAAGTTGCTGCATCGCCACTGCATCGCTGGGATCCACCGATGCTTGCTCCCGTGCGGAAGCGGCCATATTGCGGGCCTTGATCACCCCTTCGAGAGTCTCTTTTTCGTGTTTCATGTAGCCTTTGGCTGTTTCCACCAAATTGGGAATGAGGTCATAGCGCCGCTTTAATTGCACGTCGATCTGGGCAAAAGCGTTTTTGAATTGGTTGCGCAATTTGACCAGGCCATTGTATTGGCCTGCGATCCAGAGGATCACCACCAGGGCAATGCCGCCTACAATGAGAAGAATAGTTACAGTTGTCATAATAGCTAGTGGATAGGATTGTCAGTTCGATAGATTGATTGAAACGATGCGCACTCCCTTATAAAGTATCGCACTTACCGTGTCTACCAACAGACTATAAGCGCATAATGAATTTGAGTTCGATTATAAAAAGCTGCCAGGATTATAATCCGGGAAAAAGCACTCTTGCCGCCATCTCCGTAATGCTGCTGATGCTGTCGGCCGCGCGAGCTGCTGACTTTGTGCCTGACCCCCGCTTGCAGCCATCGCCCCCCCTGCGGGAGTTTCGCGGAGTCTGGGTGGCTACCGTTTACAATATCGACTGGCCTTCCCGCCCCGGACTATCCGCAGCACAGCAACAAGCAGAGATGATCACCCTTCTTAATCGTGCCGCTTCCCTGCGGCTAAATGCGGTGGTTTTCCAGGTTCGCCCGATGGCGGATGCTTTTTACAAATCCCGGGTGGAACCCTGGTCCCACTATTTGACCGGCACGATGGGGGAAAGTCCGGGTTACGACCCGCTGGAGTTTGCTGTCCAGGAAGCACATCGCAGGGGGCTGGAATTGCATGCCTGGTTCAATCCCTACCGCGCCAAGACCGGCAGCAAGATGGCCGTATCATCCAAGCACGTCACACGATCCATGACATCGGTGATCCGCCGGGCTGGAAAAGGTCTGTGGATGGATCCTTCCTCCAGTTTCACCCGTGAACGTATGATCACCGTCGTCATGGATGTGGTGAAACGTTACGACGTCGACGGCATCCATATTGACGATTATTTTTATCCCTACCCGGATTCGGGCGGAGGACCGGCTTTTGACGATACAGCCAACTGGAATTCTTATCAAAAAAAGAGAGGCCGCTTGAACCGTGGCGACTGGCGCCGCGATCATGTGAATCGTTTGGTGAGGGAATTGTATTCCAGTATCAAGCGTTCCAAACCCCAGGTGAAGTTTGGTGTTAGCCCTTTTGGAATTTGGAAACCCGGGTATCCATCAAACGTTGAGGGTCGCCTCGACGCGCACGGAGAACTCTACGCCGACAGCCGCCGCTGGTTGCGTGAAGGCTGGCTGGATTATGTCTCGCCACAGCTCTATTGGAAAAGCAAGGGGCCGCAAAGTTTCACCTTTCTCTACAACTGGTGGCAGTCGGAAAATACCAAGGGGCGCCACGTCTGGCCTGGCATTGCCGTTAGCCGAATCGGGCGCGGTGGAGAGGGTGATGGCCGGGCTGCCAGTGAGATCATCACCCAGATCAACACCACCCGCAAAAACCGTGGCAGCGCACCGGGCACCGGGCATGTTTTCTGGAATGACAAAGCCTTTCGCAAAAATGCTGGCGGTATTAACAAGACACTCGTTAACAAGGCCTACAGCGAACCTGCCCTCGTGCCTGCCAGCCCATGGTTGGGCAATGGAAAAAACCTGCCTCAGGCGGTTGTCACCCAGGCTCGTCTGGAGGGAGAGCGTATGGCCCTGAAATGGTATCCCGAAAGCAAACGGGCCAGCTCGGTGCGCTGGTGGGTGATTCAGGTTCTCAATGGCAAACGATGGACTATCGCCCGGATTGTGCCTGGAGCTGCGACTGGAATCGACATATTGAATGCCGGTAAAATTGATGC
>DAOUQC010000100.1 GCA_030625775.1 Verrucomicrobiota bacterium | reverse complement strand
CATATAACGCTCGACGGCTGTGTTGTGATCTTTGGTTTTCAAGGAGATCGGGCTGTTGCGGACACCTTTGACCATCGGTGGCTGGAAATAGTAAATGCCTGTCTCGGATTTCTGAAAAAGTCCTTTAAGTTTCATCGGATGCATAGAAGCAAATTTCCTACGCAAACGCAAATCCTAAGTTGCAACTATAGAGGAAACATAAGGGCTGTAGAAAATTTGTTAATTTTCAGATTTGCTTCTATAGAATTTCCAGAAAAAACGATTAGAGCCGATTTCACTAAAAGAAGAGGTCAGGATTCAACGTCGCAGCAAGGCTGGTGGGTTTTTCTGACCTCTTCACTTTTTTTAAGTGATATTTTTAGCGTGCTTTTTAGTGAAAAAAATGCACCACTGGGGGTGAAGAGGTCGCAGGTTCAAATCCTGTCAGCCCGACCAACCTTACAACCATGGCGGGACGCCGAAGTCTCTCTCAGCAGGTCAAAGGTGGGATTTTAGGGAACAAAGAGAAAGACGTTAATGAAATTAAGCCTGATATTATTTTTTGTTTTGATCTTCCCAATGGGGCTGGCGGTGGGTGGTGAAGACGTTTATAATGAGCGCAGGATGGAGATGATAGAGTTGTTGAAAGGCCCTCGTTATGGGATCAAGGATGAGCGGGTTCTTGAGGCGATGGAGAAGGTGCCACGGCATGAGTTCGTGCCACAGGAAGAGCGATTGCGGGCCTATGAGGACAGCCCTTTGCCGATTGGTTTTGGCCAGACGATTTCGCAGCCCTTCATCGTGGCTTATATGACGGAGGCTCTGAAATTAAAATCCACGGACCGGGTGCTGGAAGTGGGTACAGGCTCGGGCTATCAGGCGGCAGTGTTGTCACACCTGGTGAAGGAGGTTTATTCTATCGAGATCGTCGAGGGGCTCGCCAAACGGGCGGCGAAAACTCTGCTAAAACTGGCCTATGAGAATGTGAAAACCAAGTTCGCTGATGGTTATCAGGGCTGGCCTGATAAAGCACCCTTTGATGCTTTGATTGTGACCTGTGCGCCGGACAAAATTCCGCAGGCTTTGATTGATCAATTGAAGGAAGGCGGGCGCATGATCATTCCGGTCGGAAAGGAAGGGCATGTGCAGGAATTGTATCTGCTTCAGAAAAAAGGGGGGAAGGTGAGGGAAAAAGTGGTGATGCCGGTGCGCTTTGTTCCGATGACGGGCGGGGGGAGGAAATGAGGAATGATGAGCTAAGAGGCTGGAAATTTTCAGGAATCAGACGAGGGTGGGGCGATGAGTGAGAACAAGGTGAAAGTGGCCGTTGTGGGTGCAAGTGGGTATTCCGGTAAGGAATTGCTGCGTCTGCTGCTGATGCATGAAAATGTCGACTTGGTTTGTGTGACTTCGCGTCAGAGTGCGGGTCAGAAGCTGACAGATGTTTTCCCGCGTTTTCGTGGGGGCAAGGGGGATGATTTGTGTTTTGTTCAACCGGAAATTGATGTCATCACTGATTCTGGAGCTGAATGTGCCTTTTTGGCTTTGCCGCATGGGGTGGCGGTGGACTTTGCCGGAGCTTTGGTGAAAAAGGGGCTGCGGGTGATTGATTTGAGTGCTGATTTTCGCCTGGAGGATGTAGATGTCTATCAGGAGTATTACGATAAGCAGCACCCTTCGCCGGATTTGATGAAGGAGGCGGTTTATGGTTTGCCCGAGGTTTATGGTGAGAAAATTAAAAGTGCGCGACTAGTGGCTTCTCCCGGGTGTTACCCCACCAGTATTTTGTTGCCCTTGATTCCCGTATTGGCGGAAGGCTTGATTGATCCTGAATCGATTGCCGTGGCGAGTATGAGCGGGGCAAGTGGAGCGGGTAAAAAGGCGGATACCAGTCTCTTGTTTGTCGAAATCAATGAGAGCGTCCGAGCATACGGGGCACCCAAGCATCGTCATCTGAGCGAGATAGAGCAGGAATTGGGAAATGCGGCCGGATCATCCGTAAAAATTTCTTTTGTGCCGCACTTGATGCCAGTGACTGCAGGAATACACAGCACAATGTTTTCAAATCTTAATGTTGGGGTTAGTTCAGAGAGAGTGGGTGAAGTTTTACTTGCAGCTTACAAGAATTCGACGTTTGTCAGACTTTTGGGGGAAGGTGTTTTTCCCGATACGAAGAACGTGGTTGGCAGTAATTTTATTGATATTGGCTGGGTCGTCGATGAAAGAACCGGGCGATTGATCCTGTTGAGTGCGGAAGATAATTTGGGCAAGGGGGCATCGAGTCAGGCGCTTCAGAGTTTCAATTTGATGTTCGATTTGCCAGAAAATGCAGGTTTGTTGCATTTTTGACCCATTTCGAATTAATACCGCTTGCACAGGTTCCCTGACTTGAGTTAAAAGAGACTCTCTTTCTCCCTCTCATGGATTCAGCATTTGTTATTAAAACCGGCGGCGTATGTGCCGCTAAAGGATTTCGTGCTTCAGCCGTAAGCTGCGGCATTAAAGATCCGTCATCGTCCAAATTGGACCTGGCTTTGATCTGGTCCAATACTCCGGCAATTACCGCTGCGGTATTTACCCAGAATCGTGTGAAAGCTGCGCCGGTGCAGTTGTCTGCGAATTATCTGCGTGCCGATGACCCTCAGGCAATTATTGTAAATAGCGGGAACGCTAACGCCTGCACTGGCCCGGTTGGTATGGAGCATGCCCGGCAAATGGCGGATGTGACGGCAAAAGCCTTGGGGATTCGAAGGAGGCAGGTTTTGGTCGCCTCGACTGGAATCATTGGTGTGCCCTTGCCGATAGAGCGTATATTGCCACGGATTAAAGAACTGCCCCAATTGCAGGGAAAGAAAGATTGTCGTCAGGCGGCGGAAGCGATCATGACAAGTGATACGGTGGCAAAGAGTGCTGTTGTCGAAGTGGAGATCGGTGGTAAAAAGGTGAGGCTCGGTGCAATAGCCAAGGGCGCCGGCATGATTAATCCGAATATGGCGACGATGCTGTGTTTTATCACTACGGATGCGTGTATTTCCAAAACTGAATTGCAACGGGCAACTCGAGAGGCAACGGATCTTTCATTCAATCGAATCACGATTGATGGAGACATGAGCACCAATGACACCGTGGTGGTGATGGCGAATTGCCGGGCGGAGAATCGCAAGATCACTGCGAGAGGACCTGGCAGCCGCCAGTTCCGTGATGCTTTGACAGCTTTGATGCTGAAAATGGCAAAAAAAATGGTTGCTGACGGGGAGCGGGTGACGAAATTGGTGGAAGTCCGGGTCAACGGAGCTGCTTCACAGCGCGATGCGGAGCTGGTTGCCCGCGCTGTGGCAAATTCTTCATTGGTAAAATGTTCCTGGAATGGCAACGACCCCAATTGGGGGAGGATTATTCATGCGGTGGGATACTCGGGAGCCAAGATCAAACCTGAGCTGGTGGACATTTATCTTGATGGTTTGTGTGCCACCAAGCATGGCATCGCAAATCAGAATGGAACTTCATTCAAGGAACTGGAGAAAGTGGTAACGAAGAGGAAGTTCACAGTGGGAATTGAATTGAATCAGGGACGGGCTGAATACCATATCTATACCAGTGATTTGTCTCCTGAATACGTGGACTTTAATCGCCGGGAATACGCTGTGCCGCAGAGTTGAGTTTTCAGGTAAAACGAAAGTTCCAACTACGTTTCGAGAAGATTGCGCCTCGCATGGGGAAACGATGTTGGAATATCGTTATACTTGTCTGGAAACTTCGCTTGCTGATTGCCAAAAATTCGCGAAATTGGGCGTTCCCAATTCGTGAACACATCAGGATTACAGAACCAAATCGACAAAGCCGCCGTGCTGTTGGAAGCACTGCCGTACTTGCAGAATTTCCGTGGATCGACTTTTCTTATTAAAGTCGGAGGCTCAGCGATGGAGGATCCTGCGTTGGTCCGGCGCTTGTTGCGGGATGTGGTATTTCTTGAAGTAGCCGGGGTGAACCCCGTGCTGGTGCATGGCGGAGGTAAGGCTATTTCGGCGGCGATGAAAGAAGCGGGTCTGGAAGCAGTTTTTTCCGGTGGTCAACGGGTGACCACTGATGAAGCGATGGAAATTGTTGATGAAACTTTGAATGGAAAGATCAATCCCGAACTGGTGAAAATGATCGAGGATTTTGGTGGTCGTTCGGTTGGAATTCCGGGCAATGGAGTTTTTGTCGGGGAGCGTTTGACGGGGTGGTCTGAAGAAGAAGGTCGTGAGGTTTCGCTGGGGAGAGTGGGCCAGGCAGTAGATTTTAATTTGCAAGCGATTGAGCAGGCAATTCACGACGAAATGGTGCCAGTGGTTTCGCCTCTGGCTGCGGAGCGGGATACGGGTCTGGCTTTGAATGTGAATGCTGATCTGGCAGCCAGTGCACTGGCGAAAGCCATCAAGGCGTCGAAGCTGGTATTTCTTAGCGATGTACTGGGGGTGATGGAAGATCACACTGATGAAAGCACGCTGATCCCTTCGATCAAAGCCGGGTCAGTTGAGGGTATGATCGAGAAGGGAACGATTCATGGCGGCATGATTCCCAAGATGCGCTCGGCGGTGGATGCACTTGATGCGGGAGTGGGGAAAGTGCACATGATTGATGGTCGTTTGTCGCATTCCCTGTTGTTGGAAATTTTTACTGAATCAGGGGTTGGAACGGAGATTGTGAAATGAGCGAGGTAGCGACGTCAGACTTGATGCGCCAATATGTGGTTCCAAATTACGGCCGGTTTCCGGTCGAGTTTGTCCGCGGCGAGGGCTCGTGGTTGTTTGATGAAGAAAACAAACGCTATATGGATTTTGCTACGGGGATCGCGGTGTGTTCGCTAGGGCATTGTCATCCAGTGATTCAGGAGGCCCTCAGGGATCAGGGGCAGAAGTTGATTCATTGTTCGAATCTCTATCAAATCCGCGAACAGGCTTTGCTGGCGCAGCATCTGGTAGAGAAAGTGATGGGCAAGGGCGGTAAAGTTTTCTTTTGCAACAGTGGAGCGGAGGCCAATGACAGCTTGATCAAACTGGCAAGAAAATATGGCAATGATTTATCGGATCCGGGAGGGCGTTATGAGATCATTACCTGTGAAGGTTCCTTTCATGGGCGGACACTGGGAGGGATTGCAGCGACCGGTCAGGATAAAGTGAAAGCCGGGTTTGAACCTCAGCTTGAGGGTTTCAAACACGTTCCATACAACGATGTCGAAGCGCTGGAAAATGCAGTTGGAAATAAGACGGTGGCAATTCTTATCGAGGTGCTTCAGGGCGAGGGGGGGATTCATATTGCCAGTGAGGATTTTTTAAAAACGGCACTGCGCTTGCGGGATGAGCACGATTTGTTGTTAATGTTTGACGAGGTGCAGTGTGGTTTGGGGCGCACGGGTTCCAAAAGAACCTGGGATGACGTAGTCAGTGGAATTGAACCGGATGCGGTGAGTTGGGCCAAGGGACTGGCGGGCGGGTTTCCGATGGGGGCAATCTGGGTAAATGCTGACCGGACTACGGGAAGCGTCCCGCTTTGTGATGCTCTGGGGCCGGGAAGTCACGGATCCACTTTTGGGGGCACTCCGCTTGGATCAGCGGTGGCTTTGGCGGTGTTGCAAGAGATCGAAAAAGAAAAACTCTGGGAAAATGCCACACGGATGGGTGTGTATATTCAGGATCAGGTCAATGATTGGAATAATCCCTTAATTCATGAAATACGAGGACAGGGTTTGATGCTGGGTTTTGTTCTCAATGTGTCAAAATTGGAAGAAAATAAGGCTTTTGTAGATAGTGGGGAGATGGCAAGTCTGTTTGTTGTGAAGCGTTTGATGGAAGCGAGCTTACTGACAGTTCCTGCCGGGGCGGACGTTGTTCGCTGGTTGCCAGCGCTTAACGTAAGTCGGGAAGGTGTTGATTTTGCGTTGGCGCGAATGAGACATGGTTTGGACTCTCTTTGTGTATGAGAGAACTATTATTTAAATTGAGATGAAACATTTGTTATCTTTGGAATCGGCCACAGGAGAAGAGATTGAGGCCTTGCTGGAATCGGCTGAAGAGCTGAAGCATAAACGTTGGGCGAAAGACCTGTCTGACAATGATTTGGAAGATCAATGTTGGGCTTTGATGTTCAGCAAATCATCGACTCGGACGCGGGTGAGTTTTGAAGTGGGTATTCGTGAACTTGGGGGATCGGTGATGTTTTTGTCATCGAATCAATCGCAGTTGGGACGAGGAGAGCCGATTGAAGATACCGCTCGTGTGATGGGACGGATGGTGCATGGAGCAGTTATCCGAACTTTTGCGCAGAGCGATGTTGATCAGTTTGCTGAGCTCAGTGGCATTCCAACGATTAATGCTTTGACTGATGACGAACACCCTTGTCAGATTCTAGCGGATTTGCTGACGATGAAAGAAAAACTTGGTGGCTGGGAAGAGCGTAAGGTGGTATTTTTTGGTGATGGGGATTGCAATGTGGCCAAGTCGTGGATGTGGGCGGCAGAACGTTTGGGATTTGAACTGGTGATTGCAGCTCCAGAAGCTTTCATGCCCTCGGCGGATTATCAGCAGCAATTCAGTGCAGGCGGGAAGGTGAGATTTGTCACCGATGCGGCAGCGGCTGCAGTGGCTGCCGATGTTCTCTACACGGATGTGTGGGTGAGCATGGGCAAGGAAGAAGAGTCGGCAGATCGCTTGGATGTTTTCCAGCCTTATCAGATCAATGACAGCATAGTGAACTGTGCTAATTCAGGGGCACTGGTAATGCATTGTCTGCCAGCTTATCGGGAGAAAGAGATCACTGAGAAGGTTCTTGAAGCGAATGCCGATACAATTTTCCAGCAAGCTGAGAATCGGCTGCACGCCCAGAAAGCGGTATTGAAGGCAGTGGCGGCTGGTTGAAGGGGAGAGGAAACTCACGCAGAGGTGAGGGAGCCACAGAGGGGGAGCAATGAACATGAGAAGCTTCACTATCACAGGACTGATCATCTCTCTTGTCTTACTCAACGCTTGCGGTGGCAAGCCGGAAATCAAAGGCTTAACAAGTGGAACAACAGTTGTTGCCTTTGGGGATAGCCTGACTTTTGGTTATGGGGCCGGGGATGATGAGAGTTACCCGATGGTGTTAGCAGGGTTGCTTGGCTGCCAGGTGGTGAATGCCGGGGTTCCGGGGGAGGATTCATCCGCTGGCTTGCGGAGACTGCCTGCCGTTTTAGCAAAACACAAACCCAATCTCGTCATTCTGTGTTCCGGCGGCAATGATATGCTGCAAAAACAATCCAAAGTGAAGACCAAGATGAATTTAAATTCAATGATCAGTCTTATTCAGAATGCCGGGGCAGAAGTCGTTATGGTAGGTGTGCCTGAGCCAGGTTTGCTGCTTAAAGTGCCCAGCATGTATGAAGAGCTGGCTAAAGACTATGAACTTCCTTTTGATTCGAAGACTGTAAAAACAATTTTGTCCACATCTTCATTGAAGAGTGATCTGGTGCATCCGAATGCAGAGGGGTATCGACTCATGGCCGGGGAGTTTTCTGCTTTGATCAGGCACGCTGCGGGCAATTGAAGTGCCGGGCAGCTTGTTATTGTTTTTCCTAGATCCCTTTTGGCTGGATTTTGTCTACGAAACCTGAATGCAGTCGACGGTATTCCAGTGGACTCAGGTTGTGAGCGGTCTTGAATTGACGGGTGAAATGGCTTTGGTCGTAAAATCCACAATCGATGGAGATATTGCCGATATTGTCCCGGGTGGTAATCAGCCGTCGGGTGGCAGCGTGCAATCTGACTTGGTGAATGTATTTGAGAGGGGTGATTTTGAAAAATTTCTTGAAGCGACGCTCTAGTTGACTGATTGAGAGATGGACAATTCGGGCGAGTTGAGCGATTTCGATTTTGTCAGCGTAATTTGCCTGAACATAAGAGATCACCTTGCTCAGACTTTCGTAAGGTTCTAAGACGGCTCCGGCGGTATCGAAATCGCGCATGATGCCGGCAATGCCAATAATGTTGCCATTTTTTGCAAATAGTGGTTGTTTGCTCGAAAGATACCAGCGCAACTCATTATTTTGGTTGGGCACTAACCAGATCTGATCCTGCAAGGTTTTGCCCGATTTGATCACCTGAGTATCTTCTTCCCGGTATTTGTCAGCAAGATTGGCAGTGAAAAAATCGTAGTCTGTGCGTCCGATTAATTCCGATGAATAGCGCAGTCCCATGACTTTTATTACAGCCTGATTGGCTAGAACAAACCGACCATTGAGATCTTTGGCAAAAAAGTAGGTTTCGGGTAGAAAGTCGAAGAGGGAAGCCAGTTGGGCATCATCTGCCAATTGCTGGCAAAAGTTTTCACTTAATGTTTTAGGGTTCATTCCGCAGATTTGGGACAATCAGAGTATAGCTTCGGCTTCACCTGGAGGCCATTTTTTTGTAATCTCGACAGTCAGGCATATTGTGGCATGATAATTCTCAATAATTATGCAACTGAAAATACTCTCCCTGCTTCTAGTCACTCTGGAATAATGAAGGGAAGCTTGACCATCAGGGCTCTGACAATGCAGAGTGAACAAGTCTTTGAGTGTGAAAATAAAATAGAAATGAGTATTGGTAAGATTGTTACAGCGAAGTTCTGGCTTTTATTAATTGTAAGCGGGAGTTTCGGCTTTTTATCCAGCTGTGGTGGAGATGGCGGTGAGGGAAGCGGGAAAGCATCAGGCTTGCGTCTGGCTTTTGTGACCAATAGTGTTGCCGATTTTTGGACTATTGGGAAGGCTGGAGCAATGAAAGCCGGTGAGGATCTTGGTGTGGAGGTTCGGGTATTGATGCCTGCAGGCGGCGGTATTTCTGAGCAAAAAGAAATCCTTGAGGATCTGATTACCAAAGGGGTGGAAGGTGTAGCTGTGAGTCCGATAGATCCAGTGAACCAGACGGGACTTTTGAATGAGGTCGCAGGGAGAACCAAGTTGATCACTCACGATTCGGATGCGCCGGATTCCAAGCGCTTGTATTATATCGGCACGGATAATTACAAGGCTGGGCGCTTGTGCGGCAAACTGGTGAAAGAAGCTTTGCCGGATGGAGGGTCGGTGATGATTTTGATTGGTCGTATGGAGCAGGATAATTCGAAGCGACGGCGGCAGGGGGTCATCGATGAGTTGATGGATCGAAGCATGGATGCACGCCGCTATGATCCTCCGGGAAAGGTGATCAAAGGGGATAAATATATGATTCTGGGAACCTTGACAGATCAATCTGATCGTGCCAAAGCAAAGGCGAATGCGGAAGATACGTTGTCCCGCTACCCGGATGTAGGCTGCATGGTGGGTTTGTTTGCATACAATCCACCACTGATCCTGCAGGCTCTGGAGCAGGGTGGGAAATTAGGCAAGGTGAAGGTGGTGGCCTTTGATGAGGATGACGAAACCCTGCAAGGCATCATAGATGGTAGTGTTCACGGCACGGTGGTACAGAACCCTTATGATTATGGATACCAGTCGATTAAACTTTTAAAACAATTGAATGAAGGAGATAAAACCGGTTTGCCGGATAGTGGGTTTATTGACATTCCCGCACGCCAGATTCGTAAAGATAATGTGGAAGTTTTCTGGAAAGAGCTGAAGGGAAAACTGGGAAAACTGGGAAAAGAATAGATGCTGCGGGTAATCCCAGGTGCCAGTGCTAAACTGATGACTTCAAATTTGCGTGTAATGCGTAGAACGGGTTACCAACCCGTTTATTCGATTGTTTTGGAGATAGATGGAATGGCATTCCGGCCTACTTTTTTGAGTATCGATCCAGGACTGGTTAAACTTAAGTCATAGATGATGGGAAGCGAGCAAGAGAGTGTACCCTTATTGATCGAGGTTAAGGGGCTTGGGAAAAGTTTCCCCGGAGTGAGGGCTTTGGATTGTGTGGATTTGAAGCTGAATAAGGGCGAAGTGCTGGCGGTGATCGGTGAAAATGGTGCCGGTAAAAGTACCTTGATGAAAATTCTGGCAGGGGTGCAGCCACCGGATCAGGGTGAGATTCGGATTGATGGAAAGACCTTGCAAGCGGTGTCGGTGGAGGCAGCCCTGGATCAGGGGGTGGTTTTGATTCATCAGGAATTGAATCTGGCTTCGAATCTGAGTGTGGGAGCCAATGTGTTTCTTGGTCGGGAGCCGGGCCAATGGGGGGTGATCAATTCGAAAAAAATTCGTGTGGAATCCAGAAAATTTCTCGACATGATCGGGCTTGATGTTGATCCCGACACCCTTGTCGGGGACATGCCGATTGGGCGGCAGCAAATGGTAGAGATCGCCAAAGCGCTATCGGTGAATGCCAGGGTGTTGATTATGGATGAACCCACTTCGAGCCTTTCACTGGCTGAGACGGAAAACTTGTTCAAGGTGATCAAGGATTTACGGAAACGTGGGGTGAGTATAATTTATATTTCCCATCGATTGGGTGAGGTGAAGGAACTGGCGGACCGAGTCACTGTTCTGCGGGACGGAGAGAATGCCGGTGAACTTGCAAAAGGAGAGATCGACCACGATGCGATGGTGAAATTGATGGTAGGGAGAGAGGTCGCCCAGCTGTATGAAAGAAGCCGTCATGAGATTGGAGAAGTGGCTCTGTCAGTCGAAGGACTACGGACGGCAGCTCATCCCGCACACAAATTGAGTTTTGAAGTTCGTGCAGGTGAGATTGTGGGAGTAGCGGGTTTGGTTGGGGCTGGGAGGACGGAGATGATGGAAACCCTATTTGGAGTCAGTGAGCCTTTGGCTGGAGAGATACGAGTGCACGGCGGTGAAGCTCTTGAGTTGAAGAGTCCCCGTGATGCCATTGAAGCAGGTATGGCCCTGGTGCCTGAAGACCGGAAAAGCCAGGGGCTGATTCTGGATATGAATGTGCGTGAGAACATGAGTCTGGCCAGTCTTGATAGGGACAAAAAGATAGCAGGTATCCTGAATAAAAAAGCAGAGGCCCGGATCAGTCAGACAATGATCGAGCAGATGCGGATTAAAACTCCAAACGATGAACAGGTAGTGAGGTTTTTGTCCGGCGGTAATCAACAGAAAGTGGTGGTGGGAAAATGGCTGGCGATGGAGCCCAAGGTCTTGCTGTTGGATGAACCGACCAGGGGAATTGATATTGGCGCCAAACAGGAGATTTATGCACTGATGGAAGATTTGGCAAAAAAGGGGGTAGCCATTTTATTTGTATCGAGTGAAATGGAAGAAGTGCTGGGAGTGGCGGATCGGGTTCTGGTAATGCACGAAGGTGGTATTTCTGGTGAGCTTTCCAGGGGTGAACTGTGTGAGGAGGCGGTGATGCAGTTGGCGACGGGGGTGGTGTGATAGGAATTGTAAAATAGACATTTGAAGGAGATGAACAAAATATTGGGGATCACGGGTTTGTTGGCCTTTGTGTGGTTGGCTACCTGGGTTTTCAGTGATTTACTGAGCGATCACCAGTGGAGTTTCCTGACGGCTTACAATCAAGAGAACCTTTTGAAACGCATAGCGCTTTTTGCTATTATCAGCATCGGGGTTGCTTTTGTGATTATTACCGGAGGAATCGATTTGTCGATTGGCTCGGTGATCTGTCTGGTTGGCGTGGGTTTTCCGTGGTTGCTGATGGAAAAAGGGTGGCCGCTTGGCCTGGCCTTGCCCACCGTTTTGCTGGTCGCCGCGAGTATTGGTTTGATCCATGGGCTGCTGATCACAAAGCTGAAGTTACAGCCATTCGTGGTGACTCTGTGCGGTCTATTAATCTATCGTGGTATTTCCCGTGGTTTCACCGGGGACCAAACCCAGGGCTTCCAGAATTCTTTCAAGGGTTTGAAGCTTCTCGCGACGGGGAAGATTCCAGTGACTACCGAATTCGGTATCCCGATGCCGGTTGTGTTTATGGTGATTGTAGCGGCAGCGGCAGCTTTTTTTCTGAACCGGACGGTCTATGGCAGGCATTTGAAGGCGCTGGGAAATAATGAAGAGGCAGCCAAGTTCAGTGGCATCAACACCGATCGCATGATCATTTCGGCCTACGTGATTTGCTCTTCGCTGGCCGGACTGGGGGGCTTGTTGTTTGTGCTGGATGTGAATTCAGCGCAGCCGGTAGACTTTGGAAATTTTTATGAACTCTATGCCATTGCCGCTGCCGTACTCGGTGGCTGCAGTCTGCGTGGTGGAGAGGGAACCATTCTCGGTGTGATCATTGGCACGGCGGTGATGAGGGTATTGAATAACTCGATCAATCTGATTGACTGGATTTCGAAAAATATCGAATTTGCTGTAATCGGTGTGGTGATACTGGTGGGAGTGATTGTGGATGAGTTGGCCAAACGCATGATGGCCCGGCGGCGGGCTGAGTTGGATAAGAAGAAGGCTTCAGTAGTCAGTAGTCGGGAGTCAGGAAGATGAGAGGGGGAGCGGCCTGGGTTATTGCTCGATGCAATAGAGGTTTTTACCGCGAAGGAAGAGCTGTTTGCCGACGATTGCCGGTGAAGCGCTGAATTGATCATCGAGATGATTGGTTGCCAGTATTTCGGGCAATTCCTTGTTATGACTGATGACCACGGTGGTCCCGGACAAGTCAGTGAGGTAAATGCGATTTGCTGCTCCTACCGGCGAGGCATACAGGTCGCGCAAACCATTGATGCGCAGTGGGCCGGGCAGGTCTTCACCGCTTTGGGCAAGCACCCGGGAGATAATGGCTTGATAGTGGGAAAAGTAGTAGAGTGTATTTTTGTAAAGCAGGGGTGAGGGCACGTAAGGGGTGCGCTGGTGTCGGGTCCAGATGATTTGTTTGGAATCAGTGATGTCACCTGATGCCCCCTTCAACTTGATTGCCATCAAAAACTGCTTGCCGTAACTGCTGCCAATCCAGGCAAAACCGTCGTGCACAATGGGAGTGGCAACCACGTTGGCGGAGAGGCCGCCACACTCCCAGATAATATCTCCCGTGGCGCTATCATAACAGCGAACACGTTCGGTGCCGCTGATCAGCACCTGGTCTGTGCCTTCGAAAGAAAAGGCCACCGGCGAGGCCCAGGAAGTGGCTTCATTACGGGACTTTTTCCACAGCTGTTTACCGGTTTTGGTGTCAAAAGCAATCACGAAAGATTCTCCTTCGTGGTCCCAGTTAACGACCAGGGTATTATTGATGAGAGTTGGTGAACTGCCTTCGCCGTGGCCATGTTTGCTGTTCATGGTTCCCAAATCGACCTGCCACTTGATCTTGCCGTTGAAGTCGAGAGCATACAATCCGTAAGATCCAAAAAAGGCATAAACCTGTTTGCCGTCGGTGACCGGGGAAGCCGAGGCCAGGCTGGCACTGGTGTGGGCTCCTTCGTGGGGCAGTGCTTTATGGACAGTGGTCTGCCAAAGGAATGTGCCATCCTTGCGCTTGATGGCGATCACAACAAATTGGTGTTGCCGGGTCACCGCAGAGTTGTCGTGCGCTCCGGAAGCTCCGCTGTATTTGGGTGGTAATTTTTCGCCAACGGGAATCGCCGTGGTCAGGAAAATGTGATCGTTCCAGATTGCCGGAGTTGAGAGGCCTTTGCCTGGTAATGGAGTTTTCCATTTGATGTGATTTTTCTCATCCCAGGTAACCGGAGGGTCTGCGTTGGCGGCGGCTTCCCCGGTGTTGAAAGGACCGCGCCACTGGGGCCAGTTAGGCGGGTTTTCAGCATGGCCGGAAGGAATGCTGAAGATGGCAAAAATGGCTAGGATGAGGGTGAGTGTTTTCACAGGATCACAAAATAAAAGAGTAGGATAGATTTCCATATTTGTCTATCACCGCGCTTGTTTTGGGAAGACAGATATCAGTTACTAGCGGCTGTCTACGCTTAGAATCCGTCCTGCCAGGAATCAGGAAGGCGCCAGTCAAAGTGAAGGCTGATCGGGTTGACTGGATTCGAACCAGCTACATCTTCGTCCCGAACGAAGTGCGCTACCAAATTGCGCTAGAGCCTGATTTACTCAATAAATTTTGAACCAGATTTAGATAAATGTGGCATAGGATGCAGACAAGTTGTAAAATGCCGGTCTGGCAGCATGTGCGTATGACAGAGAGCAACGATAGCAGCCGACTCGACATCTGGCTTTGGGCGCTGCGTTTTTACAAAACGCGATCTCTGGCGGCTGACGCCTGTCGCAAGGGTTGGGTGATGATGGGTGGTCAGCG
>DAOUQC010000020.1 GCA_030625775.1 Verrucomicrobiota bacterium | reverse complement strand
ATTGAGCAGGGTGGCGGCATCCTCAACCGCGAGCGCAGAAAAGCGAGCTTCTTTGATCTTTTTCGGCTTCACTTTCGCAGCGGTATTATCGGCGATATACCCGCGCGTGACCGCAGTGCTGAACGCGGCCACGATTTTATTGCGGTATGAGTTCACCGAGGTCAGATTGAGCTTCTTCGATGTTTTTTTGTGCTTGAGCCCGTCAAGCCAGTCGCGGATCTCGTCTTGAGTAATGGTTGCAACGGAGCGGTTGCCAAACTCTTCAGAGAATCGCCCGAGCTTTGATTCGAGATCGGATATGTGAAGCTTTGAGGAACCTGAACTTCGGGCTTCATCGATGTTTTCCGCAACAAGCACAGAGACCGTCGCTGATCTTTGAGAGCGCTCGAAGTAGTCGATTGCATGATTGAGCGCGGTGCGCACGTCTATTCCGAGTTTTTCGAGCTTGTCGCGGGCATCAATGACGGCGCTTTGCTCGGCGTGGTTGATGCGGTGAGCTGTGCCGCTTTCGAGTGCCTCATGTTCGCGGCTATCGCGAAATGCCACAGCATCAACTTTTCTCTTGAAGTATTTTTGCTTACGCGCACCGCTCTCGATAAATGTGGCGCGCCACTTGTATCCACCTTTGTGCCCTTTGAGTGATTTGATGATCACCTTGTTGCCGAGCCGCTCACCTATCTTTGAGACGTTTGTCATACGCTAAGGTAATGCGCACGATTATACACACAAGGCAAATCGTTATTTATCCGTTACTTTCACCCTGGGTGGCGCGGAGTAATGCCTGTAACTCGTTGATGATAATGGTGCGCGATGCAGGATTTGAACCTGCGACCCCCTGCGTGTGAAGCAGGTGCTCTACCCCTGAGCTAACCGCGCAATTTGCCACTATCTGACTTTATTGCCAGATGGGCAGTGAGGACGCAAGACTAGCACCTTCCACGCTCGGATCAACCCGCTTTCCCTGCCTTGAACGAAAAAGCAGTTTTCCGCGGGCTTTACTATTTTTTTGGTGGAGCTGATTTGGCGAGAGCGGTGTCGGGGTGTTGCTGGAAAACCAGTTTACCTGCGACGTCCCAGATAAAAAGGGATCCACTGTCAGAACCGGCAAACAGGAAAGGGAAGGGGGATTTGTCGTTTTTGGAGCTGGCGATGGAGAGGGAGGCCAGGGATTCGTCCTGGGCGCTGTAAGCTTTCTCTTTGGCTCCGGTTGAGCGTTGGGCGCCGTCATGGAGGATAAGATCACTGTATGTCCGGGGACGGCCGTCTTCACTGATGGTGAAAATTTTATCGGTATTGATTTCAGCGGCCTTTTTTTTGTCTTTTTGGGCCGCCTTCTTTTTGATTTTTTCTGGATCCAAACTCCATCGCAGGCCGGTGATCGGGCCGGTGCGTTTGGCTCCGAAAGTCAGCAGTTGTTTTTTGCTTTTGATGTCCCAGACCTTGATGACTTCATCGTCACCGCCGGTGGCGAGTCGGTCTCCATTCGGGCTGTAGGCGACGGCGAGAATGAAGCCGGTATGGCCTTCAAGGGTGGCGACAGGTTTCCAGGTGGTGAGATCCCATATTTTTATCAGTTTGTCAGCGGATACGGTGGCGAAGTGTTTTTTGTCGGGGCTGATGCTGATCCCAAAAATACTGTCGCTGTGGGCATTTTTAATCGTTCGCAGTATCTTACCCGAGGCAAGGTCGATGACATGCAGGTCGGCATTCATGGCGGGACTGGAATCAGCTGCAAGCAGGGTTTTGTTGTCGGCGGTGATTGCCAGAACGGTGATGCGACCAGCCAGCTTTTTGGTGAGGGTGAACAGCGCTTTGTTTTGCCCGTTTTGCCAGATTCGTATTTCCCGGTGAGCGCCCGAGGCAAAGCGTTTGCCATTGGGAGACCAGACCAGAGCTTGCACGGCATCCTTGTGGGCAGGGAGCACGGTTTTACTTTTCAGGCTGGTTTTGGTTTTTTTCTTGGTGTCAGCTTGAATGAAATCGAAAAGAACGATGTTGCCACCCTGTCCGGTAGCGAGGGTTTTTGTATCGGGTGACAGCGCCATGGAAAGCACGGGGCGGTAGGAGTCAGGCAGGCTGACGAGGTCTTTAGCTGTGGGAGCGGGGGGAGCTTTTATTTTGGCGAGGGTTTTTGCGTCCCAGGCGGCCCCTTTGTCGATCCATTGGCTGAGCAGTTTGATTTCTTTAAGCGTAAGCTGCTTTTTGGGAGGCATGTGGGGATCCGCGTCGTCTGCCAGGCCTTCAATCAAAAAACTTTCGCTGGCTTTACCGGAAACAATGGCCGGACCGGTGTCGCCTCCATCGAGCAAGGCCTGACGGGAGTTGAGCAGCAGCCCGCCCTTTTTTTTCTCAACTTTGTGGCAGCGCAGGCATTCGTCACGGAGCAAAGCCATCGCTGCCTCGGTGCCTTTTTCAAGGGCGCTCGCGTTGCCGGCAAGAGCAAGGGTGCCAAGAGAGGTCAGGCAGAGCCAGGCGGCGGTTTTCTGGTGGAGTTTGGAAAAGAAGCTGGAAAGCATGCGGGCAGGGTGTTTTTGCAGAATTCGGTGTGCAGGATTAGCAGCCCTGGGCCCGTGATCGTAATAACCACCGAGCGGGTGGGTGCTTGCTGTATTGAGACAAAGCCTGTGGTGAAATTGTTCGATTTCTTGGTGGCTCATCATGGAAAGGGCCGAGTGTCGGGCATCTAAAACGTCAGCAGGCGGCTGGGCACCCGGCCGCTGCCGCGAATGCGGAGGGCATTGGGCAGGATATCCAGTACGGCGTAGGCGTTGCTATCGGGGGTGTCGACCATGCCTTGAACGGTGACGTAGTGCACACCTTCGTGTTGGGCGTAGTTGCCGGCGTGGTTGTGGCCATTGAACCAGGCTACCACCGTGTTGGAGTGTTGATCCATCAGTCTGAGTATTTCTTGATCGTTCCACAGGTTGTGAACGTTGTCCGGCAGGATGGGGTAGTGGCAGGAGATGATCGCTTTTTCTCCGGCCTTGGCGCTTGCCGCGAGTTGGGATTCGAGCCAGATGATTTGTTTTGGACCGATGGCGGAATTCCAGCTCTGGGCATTTTTGCGTTTTTTGGCTTTGAATTCATTTAACATCGCCATGGCTTCTTCGTGAATGGGGCTGCCTTTCGGCTGGGCGAAGGTGCTGAGTTCTGTGCCATCGAGAAATATGAAGCGAAAGCCGGATTGTGAAAAAGCGTAATAAGTCTCCTTAATTCCCATCTTTCCAGCGACTTCCTGTTTTTTATCTTCTTCGACAGCAAAGTCGTGGTTGCCAAGGATTTGATGTACGGGTTTTTTCAGTTCACGCAAGGGTTCGAGGATGTCGTCGAAGCTGGAGAACTCCCGGTCAATGAGATCCCCGAGATGAATGGAGAAGTCGACCCGGGCTTTGTTGATGTCTTTTACTGCGCTTGCGAGTTTGTTGATACTTTTGCGGTAGTAACGAATGCCGCCGGGTTTGGCATCGGTGTATTGGGCATCGGCGATCAGGCCTACGGAGAAGAGGGGGGCTTCTGAATTAGCCGCTTGAGCGGCCTGTGAAACAAGTGGGTGAAGGGTGTTGGCTGCGGTGCCAGCGGCACTTGTGATGAGGAAATTACGGCGGGTGATCATTGTGCAAGATGGCACATTGCGATTAGATTTCAATTACACCAGAGATTTTGCCGGGGAGGTCGAAGGGGAGTTCATAGAGCCAAAAAACAGGCTTTTTGAGAATGCCGCTTGCAAGGGGTGGCTAGACCCTATAAATGAATCGGAGAACATGAAAATTCTGGTTGTTGGAAAAGGTGGGCGCGAACATGCGATAGTGACTGCGTTGCACGAATCGCCGTCAAAAACGGAAATTTATTCGTTTCCGGGCAGTGATGCGATATTTGAAATTGCTGAAAAAACATCGGCAACCGATTTGCCGACGCTGATGGCTTTCATGAAAAACGAGGGCATTGATTTGTGTGTTGCTGGCGAGGAGAGTTATCTGGTGAGGGACGAGGGTTTGGCAAATGCCTGTAAGGAGGAGGAGATTCCCTGTTGGGGGCCACCGAAAGAAGCGGCGCAGTTGGAAGCGAGCAAGGAATTTGCCAAAGAGTTCATGGTGCGTCATGCAATCCCTACCGGGGGATATGCAGCGGTGGATTCTCTGGAGGCAGCGCGTGAGGCGATTGGCGGCAAGTACCCGACAGTATTGAAATTTGATGGCCTGGCAGCAGGCAAAGGGGTGGCGGTTTGTCTGGATGAAACGATGGCGGAGGAATTCCTCGCTGAGGTTTATGTAGAGAAAAAATTCGGTGAAGGCCGGGTGTTGGTGGAAGAGTTTCTCGATGGGCCTGAGATTTCGATTTTTTGCTCGGTGGTGGATGATCAATATCAGATTCTGGCTCCGGCCAGGGATTACAAGCGCATCGGTGACGGGGATAAAGGCCCTAATACAGGGGGGATGGGGGCGGTGTCATCGCGGGAGATGGCAGAACCTGAATTGATGGCGCGGATTGATGCGGAAATCATTCGCCCGACAATCGAGGGCCTGATCAAGGATGACCTGCCCTATCGAGGGTTCCTTTATTTTGGCATCATGCTGACGGCTGGGGGCCCAAAAATTCTGGAATACAATTGTCGTTTTGGAGATCCGGAAGCGCAGGCGGTCTTGCCGCTGATCGAAGGGGATTTTGCCTCTTATGTGTTCAATGGAGCTACGGGAAACCTGGATCGCTCATTGATTTTTTTCAAGAATGGCTGGAGTATTTGCCTGGTATCGGCCTCGGCGGGTTATCCGCTCAGTTCGCGTAGTGGAGATGTTATTTCAGGGATTGATGATGTGGAAGGTGTGCGTGTTTTTCACGCAGGAACTAAAAAAAATAATCAGGGGCAATTTGAGACTGCTGGCGGCAGGGTACTGGTGGTAGTGGCCTCTGGTGAGACCCGCGAGCAGGCAGTGGAAAAAGTTTATCAGGAATCGGCGAAGATCAGCTTCGACGGTCTGCAGCGGCGCACGGATATTGGTGTGCGAAATTTTTAGGAATGAGGAGATAGAAGATGAAATGTTGAGAGATTCACGCAGAGATAATTCTAGCTTCTAATTTCTATCTCCTGACTACTTAAAAAACTATGAAAGTAATAATGATATACGGCTCGGCGAACGACAAACCCTTCCTTCAGGGCGGTAGGGATTATCTCGACGCTGAAGGGGTGAGCTACGAAGAAGTCGTTTTGTCGGCACATCGGGATTTGCCTGAGTTGATCGAGTATTTGGATGCCTTGAAACAAAGTGGTGAAAAAGCGGTGATTCTGGCGATTGCAGGTCTGGCCGCAGCTTTGCCAGGGGTGGTGGGGGTCAAAACCGAATTGCCGGTAATAGGAGTGCCGGTGCCTGGTGGTCCTTTGAATGGTATTGACGCTTTGTTGTCGATCAGTCAGTTGCCTGGCGGGGTTCCGGTGACGACGGTGGGTTTGCACAGCAAGGCTCCTTTGAATGCCTGTATGGTGGCTCACCGACTTTTGAAGTTTGCTGGAATGGAATAGTTTGAATTGAAATGGGAAGTGAACGCACATTGTTGAGTGGTGAGGGCATCACTGAAAAGGTGGGGGAGTTGGCGGCTGAAATCCGCAAACGCTGTGGTGATGACAGGCCTGCTTTTGTGGGGGTTTACACCCGCGGGGTGACTTTGGCAAAACGGGTCAAGGAAGCTCTGAAGGAGGAGTGGCCGGACATTCCACTGGGGACTTTGGATATTTCGCTTTATCGGGATGATCTGGATGATTTGCAGACTGCGCCGAAGCTTGAAAGCTCGGATATTCCCTTTGCATTGGATGGCACGCGGGTGATTCTTTTTGACGAGGTGATGTACACGGGGCGAACGACCCGGGCTGCCTTGGATGTATTGATGGATTATGGCCGTCCGGCCCGGGTTGAGCTGGCTGTATTGGTGGATCGGGGTAATAGGGAATTGCCTCTGCAGCCTGATTATGTGGGTTTGAAGGTGGAGACAAAAGTGGGGGATTACGTCGCGGTGCAGTTTGTCGAGGATGACAAAAGAGAGGGCGTGTATTTGACAGATTGATATTTGATCGTAAACAGAATCAGGCAAAGTGGCTGAAACAGAAATTAAGTCCCGAAAAGATCTGCTCGATATCGAGAGCCTGAGCATTGAAGAGATCGAATATCTCCTCAAGACAGCCGAGCCGTTTAAAGAATTGTTCCGCCGTTCGGTGAAAAAAGTGCCAACCCTGCGGGGTAAAACGGTGCTGACGCTGTTTTACGAGCCATCCACCCGCACCCGGACTTCGTTTGAAGTTGCTGCAAATCGTTTGTCTGCGGACGTAACCAACTTTGCCGTTTCCACTTCAGCCGTGGTGAAAGGGGAGTCGATCCTGGATACGATAGAAACCTTGCAGGCGATGCGCACGGATTACATCGTGATCCGTCATGGGGCATCGGGGGTGCCTGCTTTGATCGCCAAACATACCCGGGCTTCAGTGCTGAATGCCGGTGACGGTTTTCATGCGCATCCCACCCAGGCGTTGCTCGATGCTTTCACGGTGCGTGAGGTCTATCCGGAGACCGAGCAGAAAAGGATTTTGATTGTGGGGGACATTTTACACTCACGAGTGGCGCGCTCGACGAGTACGATCATGCGCAAGATGGGTATGGAGGTAGGCGTTTTGGGGCCGGGAAGCCTGGTGCCGGAGGGACGCCCCGATTACATGAAGTCGTTTTGGAACTGGGAAGATGCCCTGGCCTGGAAGCCCGATGTGGTTTATTTGCTGCGGGTGCAGATGGAGCGGCAGGAGCAGCAGTTTTTTCCAAGTCTGGGAGAATATCACCGGGTGTATGGGCTGACGAGTGAGCGTTTCAAACGAGTGGAGGGTGCGGGGATTTACCTGATGCATCCCGGGCCGGTGAACCGCGGGGTGGAAATTGTCGACGAAGCGATGGCTTACGAGCGTTGTTTGATCAATCAGCAGGTGGAGAACGGGATCGCTACCAGGATGGCGGCACTCTACTGGTTGAAACCGGGTGAGGAGAATGAGAGGTGAATTTTCAGCTAGGATTAAATTTTGAGTGAATTGATTTGGTTTAAAGGTGGTCGGATTGCTGCGGAGGATTCTGCAAAGCTCGAGCAGCTTGATGTCCTGGTCGAGGGGGGGAAGATCATTCGTGTGGCTGAGGAGGTGAAAGCTCCCGAGGGGGCGGAAGTGGTGGATTGTGAGGGCTGTGTGATCGCCCCGGCGATGTTTGATGTGCACGTGCATGCGAGGGAGCCTGGACGCGAGGATAAAGAAACCATCGAGACTTGCAGCGAGGCAGCGATCAACGGCGGGGTGACGGGCATGGTTTTGATGCCCAATACTCTACCGGCGATTGACAGCGGTGGACTGGTGCAGTCAGTGCTCGATATTGCAGCGGAAAAATCACGCATTCCGATCTGGCAATCAGGCTGCATCACCAAAGGCCGGGCGGGGAAGGAGTTGGCAGGGATTGCGGGGATGAAATCCAAGGGGGTGCCAGTGATCACCGACGATGGGGATTCGGTTGCTGATCCGATGGTATTGCTGAGAGCGATGCAATATGCTAAACGGTTTGATTTAATCCTGGCCATGCATTGCGAGGTCAAGGAACTGAGCGGATTCGGGGCGATGAACGAGGGGGTGGTCAGTTATCGTCTGGGGATTCCGGGGATTCCCGCTTGCAGTGAAGAGATTTGTCTCGACCGGGATATTCGTCTGGCGCAGTACACGGGAGCGCGCGTACACATTCAGCATGTGACATCGGCCCGTGGAATGGAGACGATTCGTCGATTCAAGGAAGAGGGCGTGAAGGTCACTTGTGAGGTGACCCCGCATCACTTGTTGTTCAATGAGGAGCACATCGGGGACTACGATACACATTACAAAATGAATCCGCCCTTGCGCACGCAGAAGGACAACGAGCTTTTGCTGCAAGCTTTGATTGACGGGGTATTTGACGTGATTGCCACGGATCATGCGCCACATACTGAGTTTGAGAAAAACAGTGATTTTGTCTCGGCTCCTTTTGGCATCACCGGATTGGATACAGCACTGGTATCACTTTATCATCACTACGTAAAAACCGGTATTTTCGGCTGGGATTTATTGGTGAAACGCTACTCTGCCGAGCCCCGGCGCCTGACAAATTTGGAGCCTGTGCCGGTTGTGGAAGGCGGCGTCGCTGAGCTCATCGTATTTGATCCCAATCGGAAAACAAAATTCACCAGGGACTTCATGAAATCGAAGAGTTCGAACACTCCGTTTCTGGATCAGGAACTCGACGGACAAATAATCTCGGTGATAAGGGATGGAGAATTCTTGCTGAATCGATAGTTTCGGTGTAGGGAATCCGGTTTTCCAAGTATGAGTTCTTACGCTGATAGATTGACGGAGCGGATCGAAGATGTGGGTTCGCGGTTGTGTGTGGGCCTCGACCCCCGGCCGGATCAACATGAATGTGATGATCTGGCGGCCTGGTTGCAGGAGGTGATCGAGGAAACCGCCGAATTTGCCGCGGCTTTCAAACCAAATATCGCCTACTTTGAAGCCCTGGGTGTCGAGGGTTATCAATTGTTGGAAGATTTGCTGGGTTGGATTCCCGACGAAATACCGGTTATTCTGGACTGCAAACGTGGAGATATCGGGGTGACGCAGGAATATTATGCCAAAGCCTATTTTGGAAATTGGGATGTTGATGCGGTAACTTTGAGTCCTTATCTGGGCGCCCAGACGATGGGGCCGTTTTTGGAATATCCGGACAAGGGGGTGTATTTGCTGGGGGTGACAACCAATGAGGGCTCTAAGGATATTCAACGCAAGGAGTTGATCGATGGTCGCTCGGTTTACGAGTTGGTGGGAAAAATGGCCCAGAGGCGAGCCGAGCAAATCGGGCTGGTGATTGGTTTGACCAATGTGGATGAAGAGATCCTGGACAGGGTGCCGGATGTGCCCTTGTTGATTCCTGGTTTGGGCGCGCAGGGGGGGGATTTGGAAGCCATAGCGGGGCAGACCCGCAGCGCTCCGAATATCGTCAATGTGTCGCGTGGTATCCTCTACCACGAGCCTAAACGCAGTTTTGCGGAAAAAGCAGAAGATTATGCAAACCAAATTACCGAAGTCCTCGGCTGAAACGATTGAGTTTTTGAAAGAGTACGGTGCCGTCGAACAGGGGCATTTTTTGCTGGCCAGCGGCAATCACTCTAACTTTTATGTGAAGAAAGGGAAACTGGTTCAGCATCCCTGGGAGCAGCAACGTATGATCGAGCAGCGCGTGGATGCGATGCAGGCTCTCGGACAGATTGATGTGGTGTTGAGCCCGGCGATGGGTGGTGTGCCGGTGGGGCAACAGGTGGGACTGGCTTTGCATGCACGGACGATTTATTCAGAGCGCAATGCCGAGTCCAACGAGATGGAGCTGAAGCGGGGGTTTGAGATTGCAGAAGGGGAACGGGTTTTGCTGGTGGAGGATGTGATCACCACGGGTGGCACTCTTTTGGAGCTGACGGATTTTATCACTGATCGTGGTGGAGTGGTGGCAGGAATTTTTGTGATGGTGAACCGCTCGGGGAAAGCGGAGGTGGCGGGTATTCCCGTGGTGTCCTGCATGGAAGTGGAGTTTCCGATCTACGCACCGGACGAGGTGCCGGAGTGGTTGGCGGAGATTCCGGTGGTGAGGCCGGGAACGAAGCGGGTGGAGCAATAATAGGCTGCCCTTATTAGGATAAGAGCTGATTGGGAAAGGGATTGTGGGTCAAATTTGACTACGGCTATCTTCATTGCATTACGGTTCCATATTTGTCGGCGTGATTTGCGTATATCTCAAATGACAGAATCGGAGTTCTGTCCCACGACTTGGAGGTATCAATTTTCTACCGCAGGGGCTTCCAAGTCAATTTGAAGCATTGGAAAAAATATGCTCCGTGACTCGGAAATAAGTTGACGAAGGGGCCTGCCTTCTTAAATATTTCACATGGGTGAAATTTCTCTTGGTTTAAGTTTTGATGATGTTCTTCTGATTCCACAGAAGAGCGAGATATTGCCGGCTGAGACCGATCTCAGTACCGAAGTTGCGGCTGAGATTCCTTTGAATATTCCGGTGCTGTCGTCCGCTATGGATACGGTCACCGAAGCAGAGTTGGCTATTGCTTTGGCTCGTGAAGGGGGATTGGGTGTGATTCACCGTAACAATCTGATCGAGGCACAGGCGGGTATGGTGGCGCGGGTCAAGCGTTCGGAGAACATGGTGATCAGCGATCCTTTCACTGTTTCAAAGAATACCACGCTGGAGGAACTGAAGCGGGTGATGGAGGTGAAGGGGGTCAATGGATTTCCAGTGGTGGATGCCGAAGGCAATCTGGAGGGGATGGTGACTAATCGTGATATCTGGCAGGTGGAGGATGGTGAGACCACGGTGGGCAGTGTGATGACTCCTCGTGAAAGGTTAATAACGGGCTCAGTAGAGACTGATCTGGAGGAAGCCCAACGAATCCTTTATCAGAACAGGATTGAAAAACTGCCTCTGGTTGACGAGCGAGGCAGATTGGCGGGTTTGATTACTGGGCAGGATATCGAGAAACGACACAAATTTCTCAATGCGGCAAAAGACGTGGAAGGGCGCTTGCGAGCCGGGGCTGCGGTCGGTGTGGGGCCTGATTTTTTGGAAAGAGGCAAGGCCTTGGTAGAAGCCGGAGTAGATGCTTTGTTCATCGACGCGGCAACGGGCCACACCACGCGGGTGCTTGAGGTGGTCGCGAGACTTCGTGAGCAGTCACCGGATGTGCCGGTGATCGCGGGCAATGTGGTGACGACTCAGGGGGCAGAAGATCTGGTCTCGGCTGGTGTGTCGGCGGTAAAAGTCGGAGTAGGGCCCGGATCAATTTGTACGACACGAGTGATCGCCGGGGTGGGGGTGCCACAATTCACGGCGATTCAGGAAGTGGCAAAATGCTGTCGGGAAAAGGGCATACCTTTGATTGCCGATGGCGGCATGCGTTATTCCGGGGATGTGGTGAAAGCTCTCGCAGCGGGAGCCGACCTGGTGATGTTGGGATCTTTGCTGGCAGGAACTTCGGAGAGCCCGGGCAATACGGTGAATTACCAGGGGCGAACCTTTAAAGAATACCGGGGTATGGGATCGGTGAAAGCGATGCGCCAGGGCTCTGGTGATCGTTATGGCCAGAACTCCAGTGGTAAGTTGGTGGCTGAAGGGGTGGAGGGCAGGGTTCCCTACCGCGGGCCTCTGGCGGATACGGTTTTTCAACTCATGGGTGGTTTGCGCTCAGGCATGGGTTATGTGGGTGCGGGGAATCTTAAGGAGTTGAGAGAGAATGCACGATTCACCCGGATCACTACGGGAGGTTTGAAAGAGAGTCATGCCCACGATATTGTGATCACGGAGGAGCCGGTGAATTATCAGAGTCGCAGCTGATTATTGATAACGCGGTTTTAGGCTGGGAAATTGATCCCCAGCTGGTAAAAGTATTTTTAAGTTAGCAGAAAGGTTATTTTTTATGGAGCATTCGATCGCAGTGATTGATTTTGGTTCGCAGTATACACAGTTGATTGTGAGGCGAATCAGGGAATTGGGTTATTTTGCCAAGTTGTGGCAACCGGGTGAGTTGAAGGATGCCGAGAATCCATCGGCGGTTATTTTGTCGGGCGGGCCACGCAGCACGCTGGAGGAGGATGCGCCTGATATTGACTTTGAATATTTGCGGAAAATGGATGTGCCGATCCTGGGGGTTTGTTACGGCATGCAGTTGTTGAATTTAAAGTTTGGCGGTGAAGTGGCGCCGGGACATACACGTGAATACGGGCCGGCGACCCTGGTTCCGGTGGAGAAGGGGGGGCTGTTCGAAGGTTTGAGCGAGCGTTCACAAATCTGGATGAGCCATTCGGATACGGTCAGTAAATTGCCGGAGGGGGCCCGGGTGCTTGCCGAAAACCTGGATGCGGTGCCGGTGGCTCTGCAATGGGACGAAGAATGTTTCGGGATTCAGTTCCACCCGGAGGTGACTCATAGTGATGAGGGTACGCAGTTGCTGAAAAATTTCCTCAAGCTGGCAAAAGATCCTTTGGAATTTAAGATCGATTCTTTCAAGGACTATCTTTTGGAAAAAGTTAGGCAAGATGTAGGCGATCGCAAAGTGGTGTGTGGTGTGTCGGGCGGAGTGGACTCGTCGGTGCTGGCGGCCTTGCTTCATGAGGCGGGAGTGGATACGCGATTCATTTTTGTCGACATGGGTTTGCTGCGAAAAAATGAAGCGGCCGAGGTGCAGACTTTATTCGACAGTATTGGGATCGGAATTGAAACGATTGATGCTTCAGAGATGTATTTGTCGGCTTTGGCCGGGGTGGATGATCCCGAGGAAAAACGACGTATTATCGGGCGATTGTTCGTACAGGTATTTTTTGATGCGGTGGGCGATGATGTGGAGTTGCTGGCGCAGGGGACTTTGTATCCTGATGTGATCGAAAGCGCGACCAGCGGTTCGATGGCGTCGACGATTAAAACCCATCACAACCGGGTGGACAAGATCATGGAGTTGAAAGAGCAGGGGAGGATCCTGGAGCCACTTGACGAGTTGTTTAAAGATGAAGTGAGAGCACTTGGCAAAGTGCTCGGTTTGCCGGCGGAAGTGGTGGGCAGGCATCCTTTTCCGGGGCCTGGTTTGGCGGTGAGATGTCCGGGAGCGATCACTTTTGATCGACTGGAAATCATTCGCGGAGCGGATGCTATTTTCATCGAGGTGCTACGTCAGCGGGATTGGTATGACCACGTCTGGCAGGCTTATGCGGGATTGATCCCGGTGAAAACGGTGGGGGTGAAAGGCGATGAACGTTCTTATGAGTTTGCCGTGAATCTACGGGCAGTGGTGAGTGAAGATGCGATGACTGCAAAATGGGTGCACCTGCCTTATGAATTGCTGGAAGAGGTGTCGAACCGCATTCTCAACGAGGTGCCGGGAGTGAACCGGGTACTCTACGATATCTCAACCAAACCACCTGCCAGTATTGAGTGGGAGTAGGTATACGAATGAGGAATGAGGAATTTTGAATTAGGAATGGGGGAGTTTAAATCTCCCCAATCAAGTGCTTCAATTCCTTTGCTGGCCATTGGCCGGGAGCGTTGGCTTCTTTGAGGTAACCGTAGTTGAGGACGGAGCCGGCTCTGGCAAATGCGAGGCGGGAAGGTTTTCCGAGAGGGCCCATGCCCATCATGCTGAGGTTGATGCGGGATTCTGATTCACAGATTGGTATCAGTTCATCAAGGGCAGACTGTGAATCGAGATGGATGGCAATTTTGCAGACATCTGCTCCGGCCTCGATGGCTTGATCAATCTTGGATTGGATGGCGGCGATGGATGGTGTGCTTTCGAAATCATGGAAGGACAAGATGACCGTTTTTCCTGCTGAACGAGTTGCATCGATCACTTCGTTCATTTCGGTAAGGGATCGCAGTTCGATGTCGATAGAATCCACCAAGGGGAGGAAACGCAGGTAGAGCTCCTGGCGGGCGCTTGCATTGAGTGAATGGCAGCCACCTTCCTCGGGGTGGCGGGCGGTTGCGAGAATAGGGGTGTCCAGCTTGTTGTCGGTTAAAAATGCAGTGATTTGATCCAGATTATCTGTCAAACTGTCGAGTCGCAACTCGATGATGTCGCAGTGGTCGCTGATCCGGATTTCTGACAAAAAATCCAGGTCAGACAGATTGCACACTGGAGCAACGACTGAAATACGAGTAAAATCAATTGGAGAAGGCATTGTTTGAGAGGCGGGAATAGCGGAGTTTAGCACCACATTACCCGGGAACCTGCAAAAAAAATTGTGAAAATCGGTTTTTTGGGGCAATGTTACCATTCATTCGGGTTCAAAATTATGATCCCGGCTGCTTCAACCCTAAGATAAACACAAACTTAAAAATTATTATGAAAAAACTCCTTGCGATTCTTTCCTGCGTACTCATTTCAGCGTCATTTTCTTTCGCTGGTGAATACCCTGATATCAGCATCACAGAAATGAAAGAAGTGATCAAATCTGGCAAAGTAACTGTACTCGATGTGATGGGATCCGGTTCCTACAAAAGAGGGCATGTTCCCGGAGCGATCGATTTCAAGGCCAATGCCAAGAATATCGGCGTACTGCTTCCCAAAGACAAGGGTGCTTTGATCGTTGCTTATTGTGGTGGCCCTTCGTGCAATGCATACAAGGCTGCGGCAAAAGCTGCTGAAGAGCTTGGTTACACCAATGTGAAGCACATGTCTGCAGGCATTTCCGGATGGCTTCAAGCTGGTGAAAAAACCGACAAAAGCTAATTCCATTCGATAACTCATTTAACGGGTGTTCTCTGCGAAAGCGGAGACACCCGTTTTTTTGTATAGGAAATCAAGGTTTCAATACAAGCGTCACTTTGCTGGCATTGTTTGCAGAAGTTTTTTGATGATTTTCTTTTCTGCGGGTGGCAGGTAGGAATAATCCGGGTCAGGGGAGTCGGTGCTGAGAGCTTTGCCGAGGCTTTGGTAAATTTGTTGTTTGAATTCCGCAGGCAGGCCTTGGAAAGCATTGCTGTAGATCATGTAAGAGCAGCGGTATTTGAACAGGCGGGAGTGCAGGTCAAAATCTTTCAGGGATTCACCGCTGGGCAAAGTTTTGCGGGTGGCGAGAAAGTCTGTTTTGAATGCACTGCCCCCTTCGATCCCGGCACGGGGCAGGGAGGCTTCATCGGCGAAGAGCAGGTAGCGGGTAAGAAGCTTGGTAAGCTCTTGTATTTCCTGTGCATGAGAGGTATTGAGTTTGCCTTCCTCGGCATGCAGATAAGTGCGGTATTTATATCCGGCTTCAACCACCCGGTTGACAAAACCTGCCTGATGCTCATGCAGCAGTTGAGGGAGGATGTCGCTGCTCTGAACGGGGTAGCGCTTCAAGTCAAATAACTGACCGGGCTCGATGATTTGTTTTTTCAGCCCGGCGGGAGAAAGTTGCCCAAGTGTATTTCCCCAGTGTTTTTTCAGGGTGCCAGCACCGGTGAGATGCCAGCCACCAAAACGTTGTTCGAGAGGGATTTGATGACCGCTTTGCTCACGCCGGAATGAATTGAGACTGCCTCCGTTGGGGCCGGGAATGACGGATTTGATTACCAGGCCGGGCACGTGCCGTGTGTCGGTATCGGCGTGGCAATTCATGCAGCGTTTGGCGCGTTCAGGCTGTGGGTTTCCTCCATTTTGAGGAATGTTGAAAATGTAAAAAATTCCACCTAAGTGAGGATCGATGGAGATGATTTCAATTTTTCCACCGGGAACATAACCCAGATAGATGTCATCGTTGAAATAGAGGGCACGTGGGTTGCGGGGTGAGATTTTGCTCAGTTGCAGACTGGTGGTGGAAAAAACCAACATCTGTGAGCTTGCGGGAATATTGAGGGTTTCGAGCAAGCTGGAGACAAAGGCGCGTTCGTTCTGATAATTGAGTGAAATTTTTCCTGACTCAAAATCGGGGATGAGTTTGGAAAAGGGGTCATTGAGCACCCGGGTCCAATACTGGTGTGCGGGCGAAACCAGGTCTGCGAAGTCGGTGTTTTCCCGCCCAATCGTTGTTTGGGTGAAAAAGACCAGGCAGATTACAGCTAAAAGGCTGCGGGAGGAAAGGTTAATGAAGCTTTGGAAAGACACGACAGATGGGGTTTTACGGAGCTTAAACTGACAAAGGCTGTTCGGCAACTTACTGGACGAAAAGCTGACATGCTATAGAGTGGGCAAATGACGATGCCTGGGCATTATTTTGACTGCAACGCGACGACGCCTGTTTGCGAAGCCGCGAGTGAGGCGTGGGTGCGGGCGTCTCTTAAGCATTGGCAGAATCCGTCCGGTTTGTATCGGGGAGCGGGGATGACACGGCGTTTGTTGGAGGAGCTGCGCGGCGAATTGGCTGGGATGCTCGAGGTGGAAGAGGAGGAAGTGGTATTCACTTCCGGGGCGACGGAAGCGAACAATGCGGTGATGGAATATGCATCGCGTTCAGGTGGTGAGGGGGTGTTTGCCGTGATCAGTGCGATCGAGCACCCGTCAGTCAGGGAGGCTGCAGAGAAGTGGTTTGGCAAAGAAGGGGTGCGTGAGCTGGCAGTTGACCAGCAAGGGAAGGTTTGCCTGAATGCTTTGGAGGAAGTTCTTGTTGAGGGAGCAGTAGGGCTGGTATCGGTGATGGCGGCTAATAATGAAACGGGAGTGATCCAGCCGTGGAGGGAGGTCGGTGAAATCTGTCGCAAGCGGGGAGTGCCTTATCATTGTGATGCGGCTCAATGGGTGGGCAAGGCAAGTTTGGCTGGTCTGGGAGAGTGTGATTTTATAAGCGGCAGTGCGCATAAGTTTGGTGGACCGAAAGGTGTGGGTTTTTTGCGGGTGGGCGGTGCTGCGAGAGAGAATTTTACTTCGCTGGTGGGTGGTCCGCAGGAAGGTGGGATGAGGGCCGGGACAGAGGACTATCCCGGAGTGCTTGCGATGATGGTGGCCCTGAGGGAGAAGCAGGGGGATATGACGGCGGAGAGGTTGGAGGGATGCTTGCTTGAACGGCGGGCTTTTGAAAAAAGGGTGGGTGAGGACTTGCCTGAGGTGAAGATCATTGCTGCAGATGCGGAACGATTGTGGAATACGGTGATGTTGATTTTGCCTTTGTCCGGGCCGTCGAATTTAAAGTGGTTGATCCGTCTGGATCGATTGGGATTTGAGGTATCGACAGGATCAGCCTGCTCTGCGGGTAAAGGGAATCCTTCTCATGTAATGGAAGCTATGGGCCTGGACTTTGACCAGATGAACCGGGTATTGAGAATCAGTGGTGGATGGCAAACCGAGGGGAAACACTGGAATGCTTTGGTGGACGCTTTGTTGGAGGTTTGGGAGGAGCTGAAAAGCGGAAAGCGGATGGAGAAAAGAGAGGAGATCACGCCTAGCCTATAAGGCGCAAAGGAAAAAAAATATGGAAAGAGAAGCAGCTATTGAGAAAATCGAGGAATCCTGTAAGCAGATCGCCTTGCAGATGATGAAGGTTCATCCGGCCGTTGGTGATCTGGGAGATGAAAAAATGCAGGGGGATATTTTGAAGTCAGCCCATGCGTTGACAGTTGAGTTGGAGGTGATCAAAAAAAAGCTGATCCAGCTGAAGGGGCGGGATGATAGCACGGACTTGTGAGTGGTAATAATAGATGGGTCGGATGAACGAAGTGGGAACTTCGTTTTACGGAGAGAGTATACGAGATGCTTGTTGCAGGGCGGAGACGGACCAGACGATGGGATAGATTTTTTCGTGATACCAGAGTTTGGCAAAATAGAATCCAATCGGTGAAGCAGGGAAGTGAGCTCCTTGTTTGGTGAGAGTGATCAAACAATCGACACCTGATTGTATGCTCTGGATAATTTTTTCACGATGTTCCAGATGCACGAGGTTGGTGCAGAGGGCGTCGATGGCGAGGGCACTTTCTTCAATGCTGGATGGAGTTTGAGAACCTCCGCCCCAACCTCCGTCAGGGTTCTGATTTTCCTGCAACCAATGGATGGCTTTTTCCCGCATCGAAACCGTATCGGAATGGTGGCAGTTATCCAGTTGGGCCAGAGCCAGCAACACTTTCGCCGTGCCGTAAGTGGGATTATTTTCATCGGGCAGATGCTGGTTGCCGAACCAGAGAGGGGTCCAGGAGCCGTCGCTTGCCTGGGTTTGTTTCAAATAATCAAGTCCATGCTCCATGCCCAGGCGAACGCGGGAGCGCAGCGCAGGGGGGACGTCTTTCATCCAGGTGATCCACGCTCTCAATGCATGAGCCGTGAGATCGGGACTGGAGCGATCAAAGGGCAGGGCACCCCATCCACGACAGAAAGTGGGAATGCCACCGTCCCGGTTTTGCAGATCGAGCAACCAGGTGATGGCTGCACTTGCAGAGCTGTCGTTCTCTGCGCTGTTATTGTTTCCAGGATCAAGAACGCGTAAGGCGAGCAGGGCGCCTGCGGTGTCATCGGCATCGGGAACTCCACCGGTAAGATCGGTCCAGGCCCAGCCGCCGGGAGGCGCGTTGGTGTAGGCGTGGGTTTCCAGATACTGCTGTTGTTTTAACCACAGACGGATGGCGTCAGATTCGAGGGCGGGCAAAATTGGATGCGGGCTGTTTCCGGAAGCCAGTGCTTTCACTGACAAGGTGGTGGCCCAGGTGGCGAGATTGGTGTCGATTGGCCAGCTGCCGTCAGGGCGCATGGAGGCCAGCAGGAAGGGGATGGCTTTTTGAACGACTGGATGTTGTTTCTGATCACTGGACGCGAGGGCTATGGTGACAAAACTGGTGAGCGGAGTGGCTTCGAGGTACCCGCCGCTTTCAGGGTGGATTTCCTGCAAAACCCGTGATGTTTTTTTCCAGGCAAGGGTTCTCAAGAGGCGGACAGGAAAAAAGGGGCGCACATGAATGAAGCGGGCATAGCCGATCGCAATGAGTGCGGGCAGCGCGTAGCTCACCACCGGTAGTTGCAAAATGGCGAACCACTTTCTCGGAAAGGCAGCCAGTTCAAAAGGAAGCGGAAGAACTTTTTTCCAGGCTTTGTTTGAATCACCTCCGAGTCTTCCACAGACGGCACAGACCATGAGGATAGGTACCGAAAAGGTGTGATCCTTTCCGTATCGTCTGGTGACAGCCTCTGCAATTGCATCAGCGTCCAGAGATCCAACGTAATTTTTGATCCAGGCTTCAGCTTTGCTCGAAGTGTCTGTTGTCGAGAGGCGGGTCGATAAATTCAGAGCCGACCAGCAGAGCAGGGTGGTCGATATATTGGAAAAACTAATGGTGGTATCGCCCCATCCTCCATCTTCATTCTGGTTATCGATCAGCCATTGCAGACCCAGGGTGATCGGCTTGCTGTATTTGTCTGGGTTGACTGTATGAAAAGCAATTGTCGCCGTGGCGGTGGAAAGAGCGCTGGTGGAAAGTTCACCCTCCCACCAGCCGTATTCATTTCTCTCAGCCAGCAGATGTTGTCTGGCGTTTTTGATCGAAGACTGAAGCTCTGCGGAATTGCTCATGGTTCACACTGCCAGATGGCCGAGGGCGAGTAGTCCGTAATAGGTGTATTCGATATCGAGTTGATCGTCGGTCCAGTTGCCGTGGAAACCTCCTTCAGCGCTCCAGAGGCTGTCGATAAAATCCAGACACGATTCTCTGATCGGTTCGAGAGGGGTTTGCAAGGCATCCAGCGTGTGGAGAGCGACAGCAGTGGTGAGCAGGTCAGGCATGGGTGCGTCGGGGAAGGCGAGGAAAGCTCCGCTTGCCGGATGATGGCAGGAAAGAATCCACTTAGCGGTGGCATCCGTTACCGGGCGTCGAAGATTGCGGCAGACGGCAACGGCGGCCGCGGTTGAAGGAACGTTGGGAACCGGGAAGTCCACATCATTGCTCCATGCACCATCGGTCGTGGCCAGGGAATCCAAACAGTCTGCAATGCCACTCTGATTCGGGACAGAAATTCCGTGGTCACTGTAGGCCCCCCAGGCAAGGAAACAGGCGTAGGCGGAGCCGGTTGCATAGTCGGTGATTTGATTGTATCCACCGTCGGGAGTTCGGAATTGTTCGATCCGATCCAGAACAGGCTGGATGTTTTTGGTTTCGCGATGCTCTTTCAATGCTGAAGAAGAGCGAGCGAGGCAGCAGAGGTGGACAAAATCGAGATCAGGTAGTTTTTTGTTTTCGTTCTCAAGGTATGCGCAGATTGAAGCTTCGGGGATTTCAACCTGAAGAGCGGTGAGTGCATCGATGGCAAAGCTGGTGTAATACAGATCGGACTTGCCATCACGATCACGAAAGCCGCCGTCATTATTTTGCTGATTGCGAATGTATTTCTCAATCAGTTGGCAAGCTTCTTCGCCGAGCACTGAAGGCCCGAGTCGGGCAACTTGCAACATTTCGAGACGTAAGGACACTGGAAAAAAGGGTGGATTGGAAAGGGAGGATTAGAGGATTCTGTATATACCGGATTCTTTGCTGGCCATCAGGCCTTCTTTCTCATTGCGTTGTACCCAGTGATGGAAATGCTCGCTGTTTTTATGTGCATCGATGGCGTCCTGGTCATCATAAATTTCATAAATGGCGAATTTTTTTGGGTCATCAAGGTGTTGCGAGTATTCCCATTTTTGACAACCAGGTTCTTTGATAGAGCCCGCAGCATTTTCTTCGAGTGCTTCCAGCATCGCATCTACTTTATCAGGATGCGCTTCCAATGTGACAACAATAGCGACCATGGTCTTTAGATGGTTTTGAGATAAGCCACAATATCAGCCAGATCCTGCGCGGTGAAGCCGAGTTGTTCTGCCGAGAGCATGAGTGAGCGCTTGAGTTTCTTTTTTGAAGCAATTTTTTGCTTGGGAACAATCTGGCTGACTCCTCCCATGGATAGGATAATGAAGGGGTCGGAGTTTTTAATCAATAAACCATGGATGATTTTTCCATCTACCATTTTGATCTCCGTGCCCTCATAACCGTGAGCGATGCCGCTGCTCGGATTGAGGATGGCATCGATCAGCACTTCTGTAGTCTGGGTTTTACCAAATCCGGTGAGAGTAGGGCCGTATTCGATGCCAATACCGTCAATCTGGTGGCACATGATACAGCGCTGGGCTGTGATTTTTCCTTTGTTTGGGTCGCCATTGATTTTTAGAATCTCAGCTATACTGGGCAGGGTTTTTGGCATTCCTTTCGGATCAGGAGTGATGATTTCCTGCAAGACAATCGTATCGGGGTCGTAGATGCCCCGTGATTTGAGCTTGGGCATGAGTTCATGATTTGCCCAGAGGTTTCCGGAGCGATTGAGCAGCCACCAGGTGGCACTTGCTTTGAGGGGGGACTTCTCCTGGGCACCGATTTCCAGCATTGCTTGAGCGGCATCCTGGCTATCGTTGAATGCAATCGTTGTCATTGCCAGCTTACGATCAGAGTCAGAAAGCTTGTCAGACAGTGCGCGGGTGAGCAAATCATTGATCGATTGCTGGGGATGGAGGCGCCAGGCTATCCGGATGAAGGCTTCACTCCATTTCAGCGGGTCATCGTCGCCTATTGTTTTTTTGACAGCATCGTAAATGCCCGACTCCTTTCCACTTGCGCCGATGCCGAAAGCTTCAAGGTAGCTGCGATCACTGCCATCGAATTTTCCGGCGATTTTGACCAGAGGGTCACGGCATTCGTCGAGCGGCAGGTTGCGGCAACTCAGAGCTACTTCCCGAAGCACAGCCGGTGAGGGGTCTGACGACAGGTCGGGTAGAGCCTGGTCAGCCCGCCGCAGGGCGCGGAAGGCGGCAATTCTCTGCATGGCATCATTGCTGCCACTGGCAATTTTTGTTGCGGCTTCAATGCCAGCGGCACCGAGATGTGGCATCAGGAATATGGCTCTGCTGGCGATGTAGGGGTTGTCATCTTCGAGCAGAGCTTTCACTACCGGCAGAGCGGCTTCACCTTTGTTTTTTAGTCCTACAAACCCCAGATTACGAACGTTGATAGCAGGTGATTTGAGTGCTTCAATCAGCCCGGCCGTGCTATCGAGATTCAATTTGGGTATCACTGATTTGAATCCTTTGGGAGCAATGCGGTAAATTGCTCCGGACTGGGTTTTGTCGAGTGCTTGATGACCACCGACCCGGGCGTCAATCCAGTCAGAAACATAAATGGCCCCATCCGGTCCAACGGCTACATCAGATGGGCGAAACTCAGTACGGATATCCTGGCTGAGTTTCAGAAAACCTCCTTTGATAAAATCGGAGCCGGCCCACTTTTTTTCTGGGTTTGAGGTGATGAAGGTCCCTTGTTCCAGTTCAAATCCTGCACCATAGAGCCTCGGCTGGTAGGCGAATATGATATTTCTACCAGCTTCGCAGGCGAGAAAAGTGCCACGCCATTTTTCTCCGAGTGCTCCGTTTTCATAATAGACATTGCCGGTGGGAGAGCCTCCTCCATAGATGTCACCTGCCGGCATGGTGCCGGGGTCTTCCTGGCGCCACTCGGCAACGGGAATGCTTTGGCCAGGGCGGCGGTCTGCCTGCCAGGAGCGTTTCCCGTCCGCCGAAGCAAATCCAGCGTTGCCGTATTCCAATACGTGTGAAACACGACAAGCCGGAGGATCATCGTTGTCGTTTTGAAAAACATCGCCGAACGAGTTGATTGATTGCTCGAAGCTGTTGCGGAAATTGTGTCCGGTGATCTCGGCATGGGTGCCATCCGGGTTCATGCGAACGGCAAAACCGCCGACATAGATGTGACCATCATCACTTTTTTTCCCTGCGACATCAGCTGCTTTGAAGGGGAATTCAATCGGGCCGATTGGCTTTGGGTTGTAGGGGCCAGCGATGCGGAAAGTTTTGCCCGATTTATCGGTAAACATGCCGCCCGTATTGCCCGCATTAAAATGCCATTTGCCGTCAGGTCCCGCAGTGACGGAATGCAGGGAGTGGTCATGGTTTTTCCCGGAGAAACCAGTGAGGAGGACTTCTTTTTTGTCCTTGGCTGGATCAAATTTCAGATCCCGGTCGACGTCAGTGTAGACGATGAGGTCGGGTGGTTGGGAAACGACAATCTTGTTGTCGATAACGGCAACACCCAACGGAGCAACCAGATCCGGATCCTGGACGAAGGTATGGGATGAGTCGGCTTTGCCGTCCTTGTTCTTGTCTTCGAGAACGACGATGCGGTCGCCTTTTGGAAACTTTTCCATACTGCGGCGATAACGCCGACCTTCGGCGACCCAGATGCGACCGTCTTTATCGATGTCGATATTGGTAGGATTGTGTAGCATTGGTGAACTGGCCCAGCGGGTGATTTCCATTCCTTCGGGAACGACAAAAAGATCCAGTGGGATTGTTTTCACCTTTTGCTGTTGGGGGTCGATTCCCTTGTTCTCATCTTTGGCCGCTGCATGCGGAGTGATGAGGGAAAGAGAGACTCCTATGACTGCTGCACCAGCAGAGAGGGCGAGTATTTTTCCGGGCATTGTTTTCATACTTGGAGGGTGGGGAATGGGAATTAAGAAACAGGAGATAGAATTAAGAATTGTCAGCGGGCGTATTTGGATAGAACTTAGCACCATGAAACGACAGGACAAACGATTATGGTATCTGACTCTACTTGTGCTAGGGGTGGGGATTTTTGGTTCGGTGTTGTCTTTGCCTGCGGCAGAAATAGAGAAAGGGAAACAGGGGCTTGCCTGGAAAAAAACTGCAGCTTCGCTGGCTTTGATGACTGGCGACAGGATTGTCTGGCAGTTCAATCATCTGCAGGATGGCGAGGAAAAGGGCTGTCCTTATTTTCATCCCCTGGCGACCATGGATGGTGCGGTACTGACTGACCTGCGTCCGGGTGATCATCTCTGGCATCGAGGCCTGCGTTTTGCCTGGAAAAAGATCAACGGATTGGAGGGGTATTGGACTTGGCCTGATGGGGAAAAACGCTGGCCGGACAAAATAATGGGACACACCGATGTGACAGCCGTGAAGGTGCTTGCCAGAGACAATTTTTCGGCACGCTTCGAACTGAAGTTGAATTACCATCCGCCGGGAGAGCCTGCAGATCTTAGCGAGAAGCGTATTATTGAAGTTAGTGCTCCAGATGAAAAGGGCAATTACGGGATTGAGTGGCGAGGGGTTTTTACCGCCGGGGCCAAAGGGGCGGTTCTGGACCGCACACCGATAGAGGGTGAGGAGGATGGTAAGTGGTTCGGCGGTTATGCGGGGCTGCAATTCCGAGTGGCTGGTCACGAGAAGTATTCCACATGGACGGTTTCTAACAGCGAGGGGGCTACGGTCGCCAGCAAAGCAGACTCCATTAATAAGGAGTCAAGGAAGAGTCTTGAGCCATTGCATGGTAAACCTGCCCGCTGGGTGGACTTGACTCTCGATATGTCAGATGGAAAGACGGGAGGTGTGACTATTATGGATCACCCGGAGAACTTGCGGCATCCCTCTCCGTGGCATATTGCAGCGATGCCTCATGAGTTTCATCACGCCCCGCTTTTTACAGGTCCCTATACGCTGGAGGCCGGAAAGGAGTTGCCTTTTGAATTCCGCATACTGATTCACCCGGGTCAGGTTGATAAGGTTTTTACAGAAAAGCAGTGGAAGGATTTTTCCGAGAGGCCCTAGGGAGTGAGGCTTCAGGAAAAAGAGAGCCAGAAATTGAGTGCAAGGAAGAGGATGCAGAGCAGGAATCCGATGAGAGGTATCCTAGCGGGGGCAAGTAAAATGATCGTTTTGGCTTTCACTTGTGGGAGGATTGGCTGCTTCGCTGCGTCTAAGGATAAATAACGAGAGGGAGGCTGCCCGGTTCCCTTTTCGACAAAGGCGGCTTCACCGGTGAGCACGTACAATGCCGGCGCCGAGGATGGTGCCGAGACCATACAGGGTGAGACGAAAGGGGCCAAGGGGGTGGTGTAGAGTAGGGATGGACGTGGACGGTTCCGTTTTCACTATAAATACCTTTTCACTGGTCGGCAGGTGTTTGTGGGTAATTTTTCAAACGAATATTCTTGAATTCGATTTTCATGGGGGGGCCCTGGTGCAGTTGGAATCCTAGATATCCTGATTTGATACGATTGCTTTCCCGGTCCCGGACATCGACCATGATTTGGCCATTGATGAGATGAAGCAAGTGGTCGCCCCGGGCAATGATATGGTATTCATTCCAGTCTTTATGGAGAATTTTTTCCTTGAGCTTTTCGGGATCACCTAGTGATCCCACTATTTCGGATTTACCGTCTTCTTCGATGAGCACTTTCTGGCCGCGTAAGGCGAGAAATTTGCGCATGCCGCACTCGTAGAGGATCCCCGTCCATTGATCTTGGGCGTCGAGATCGGCCTGGTAACCTCTGACATCGCTCCAACGTTCACCTTCGCCTACCTCAGAGCGATACTGGATTCCACTGTTTCCTCCAGTGAGCCGGAATTCCAACTTGAGCTCAAAATCCTGGGCCTGTTGTTTTTTCCAGAGGATGTAGGTGCTGTGTTTGAGCTCATGGCTAGGACTGGTTTCTCCGATAAGATTACCGTCTTCAACTCTCCAGAAATCAGGGTCGCCATCCCAATCTTTCAAATCAAAACCATTGAAAATTTTCACATAGCTGGGTTCTTTGTTCCCTGAGCTTGACAGGTAAACAGCAACGAGGAGGGGAGTGAGCGCAAATGTGGCTATCAGTGTTAGGATGATGACGTGGTATTTTTTCATTTGGGGGCTCCTGATTTAATATTCCTTTGAATGGCTCTTGGTTGTAATCCCTGGGAAAAGGTATTGGTGAAACTGCTTTTACGCAAATTTTGTGACGGGATTATGAATTTGTTGCCAGAAGTAAATCGTTATCGGAGCAATCAGCGTATTACTATTTTCAGTCGCTGTTCCTTTCTGCATTTGCTTCGCGTCATCATACAGTAGCAAGCTTCTAAAAAGAACTTGCGACTTTTCATTTCCCGCGCATAGTCCAAATGCGGAGTGGAGCAGCCTGGTAGCTCGTCAGGCTCATAACCTGAAGGTCATCGGTTCAAATCCGGTCTCCGCAACCAATTTTAAAGCCCCGTAGCTCAATGAGTTGCGGGGCTTTTTTTATTTATTGTTATGGGCCTCCGGCTCAGGCCCACTTGGTGTATTGACGGTGGAACAAATTTCCATATTTGTTAGAGCGATTCAGGGCTGCTCTGTAATGACAGAATCGGAGTTCTGTCCTACGGGATGGGATTTAACACGGCTTCTTTTTGCGCGGGTGTTTGAAATAGAGGTGAAGATGGCTATGGTGTGGCGCTTTTACTGCTCAGGGAAATTTCTCTGATTTAAGCAGGATTTTGGTGAACCCGTGAATCTCTTTTAGTAATATGAAAAAAATTGTGGTGGCTTATTCCGGTGGTCTTGATACCTCGGTGTTGTTGAAATGGCTCAAGGATGTCTATGACGCCGAGATGATTGCTTATTGTGCGGACGTTGGCCAGGAAGAGGAACTGGACGGATTGGAGGAAAAGGCATTGGCGACCGGGGCCTCCAAATGCATTGTCGATGATCTGAAGGAGGATTTTGCCAGGGATTATATCTACCCGATGTTCCAGGCGGGGGCGATTTACGAAGGTCAATATTTGCTGGGAACGAGTATTGCACGTCCTTGCATCGCTGCAGGGATGGTGCGGGTGGCGCGTGAAGAGGGGGCTTTTGCGGTGGCTCACGGAGCGACGGGCAAAGGCAATGACCAGGTGCGTTTTGAGCTGAGTGCGGCTTCGCTGATGCCGGAACTGGAGATCATTGCTCCCTGGAGGACGCAGAGATTCCGTGATGATTTTCCAGGCAGGGCGGAAATGATTGAATACGCAAAAAAAGAAAATATTCCCGTGCAGGCTTCTGCAGCAAAATCTTACAGCATGGACAGGAATCTGCTTCACATCAGTTTTGAGAGCGGAGTACTCGAAGACCCCTGGTTTGATGCCACTGCGGAGGAATCACGTGATATGTATGTGTTGAGCGTGTCTCCGGAGGATGCACCTGATGCTTCAGAGTATCTACAGCTATTGTTTGAGAAGGGTAATTGCATCGGGCTAAAACTTGAGGGTTTGGCGGATTTATTGGGGAAATACGGCATTGCTGCCCAAGGGGAATCGGATGGTTACACTCTGCTGTCACCTTACGGAGTGATGAAGATTTTGAATTCCCTGGGAGGAAAACATGGGATCGGTCGGATCGACATGGTCGAAAACCGTTTTGTGGGCATGAAAAGCCGTGGGGTGTATGAAACACCGGGTGGCTCGATTCTTTTCCAGGCTCATCGTCAGATGGAGAGTCTGACGATGGATCGGGAGGTGATGTTGCTGCGTGATTCGTTGATCTCGAAATACGCACAATTGGTTTACAATGGCTTCTGGTTTGCGCCGGAGCGTGAAACTTTGCAGACTCTGGTGACGGACAGTCAGCAGCGGGTGAGTGGGGAGGTGAAGGTGAAACTTTATAAGGGCAATGTGATGGCGGCCGGAGTGCGTTCGCCTTTGAGCCTGTATGATGAAAACGTCGCAACGATGGAGGCCGATGCGACGGAGTCCTACAATCAGGATGACGCGACAGGATTCATCAAGCTGAATGCCTTGAGGCTCAAGCAAGTAGCGAAGGTGAAATAGGCGGGATAAAAAACCTACAGTCTAATCCACTTCGGCCCGGTGCTCGGCTTTGAGCAGTTGTCCCCATTTTTTATTATAGGGGTGGACCTTGTCAGTGGTTTTGTCCTTGTCATTAACGAGAGGGCGTTCTTCGTTGGCCCAGGAAAAAATAGAGCCAAGCAGATTCTGGGTAGGGATGCCGGTGATCTTTTCGTCCTGGATTCGGGTGGTGAGGTCGGCTGAGCGGTAGCCGACGGAACAGTAAACAATGATGCGTTCGGGTGGCTGGGGGAGGGTAGTCAGATAAGCTTTCACCTCGGCGGGAGTCTGGAGATTTTCAGCGCCTGACAGGTGACTGATTTCAAATTCCCCAGGGGCCCGGCTGTCGATGAGCAGGGTGGTATTTTTTTTATCAGGCTGATTGAGCAGGGTGGCAAGATCACTGGTGGTGATGTGTTGAACCCGGGTGAATTTAGAAATGATTTTATTGGTGATGCCTTCCATGGTCAGGGGTTTGCTGAGCTGGGCATAGCTGCAATGTTCGAGTTTGATCAGGGCAGCAGTGACAGCGATAATGCTGAGGATCCAGATGAGGGATTTGCGGGACATGCTGGCAGTGGATATGGGCGATTACTCCTTGTCAATATCTCCCGCAGGCCCCGGGAAAAAAGCGGAGATGATGAGCAGGACGGCAGCGACGCTGATGCAGGAGTCGGCGACGTTGAAGGAGGGCCAGTGACGGGTGCCGATATAAAAATCGAGGAAGTCAACGACGTAACCACGACCGGGCATCAGTCGGTCGGTGAGGTTTCCAAGGATGCCGGAAACCAACAGGGTGGCGGCAAGTTTGGAGGGGATGGTGGGGAAGGCATTGCGTTTCCATAGAACCGTGATGGCAACCAGGGCGGAGATGGCTACGGCGCCAAAAGCGAGATTGGCGTATGGTGAGTTGTTGAAATGACCAAAGGCCATGCCGGTGTTATGCACCCGGACGAGATTGAAAAAACCGGGGATGAGGGCAATTTCCTCTCCACGGTAGGTTTCGTGTGGGAACTGACGAATGACGAGCCACTTGGTGACTTGATCGAGCAGGTAAAGCGGGAGTGCGAGGGTGAGCAGGTATTTTTTCATCGGCGGTATTCGACCGGATATTTAGAAATATCGTGGAGGATGAAATTTAGGGTGTTTTGGTGTAGCTGGAATTTTGGGTGATAATCATGGGCAGGATGCCCAGGCTGCCTTTTTCTTTATCATACCACATCGGCGCAGCGTTCACAGAGGTCGCTGTGGGATTCGATTTTTCCAACCGTCTTTTCATGGCGCCAGCAGCGGGCACATTTACCATTGTCTGTTTTGCTGATAGTTGCCACCAGGGTATCACGATTGCGTTTGATGGTGAGATCACTGACGATGAGGAATTCCTCTGCCGTAGCCTGGTCATCGAGGATAGTTTCGAGGGTGGCATTTTCTGGAATGTCCAGACTCACCCGGGCTTCGAGATTACTGCCGATGAGTTTTTTCTGCCGGGCATCTTCGATTTCCTGCTGGATGCAGGTTCGCAGTTTGAGCAGTTCTTCGACAACGGGGGTCGCAGCTTTGTCACCACTGGCAAATGCCGGGTCGGCTGCGGGGAACTTCTGCAGGTGGATTGACTTTTCTCGGCCAAGAAATTCCCAGGCTTCGTCGGCAGTGTAAACGAGGATCGGAGCCATTAGACGAGTCAGGCTTTCAAACACCCGGGCCATGGCGGTTTGGGTGGCTCGTCGTTTTGCCGAGTCGGTGGCTTCGCAGTACATGCGGTCTTTGGTGATGTCGATGTAAAGGCTACTGAGATCAACGGCACAGAATTGGTTGAGGGTATTGAAGACTTTGCGGAATTCGTATTTTCCGTAGGCTTCGATGCACTCCCGGGTGACCACATGCAGGCGCTCGAGGATCCAGCGATCGATGAGGGTGAGGTCTTTGTTTTCAACGGACTGGGTATCGGCATCGAAGTCGTGGAGATTGCCCAGTAGGATTCGCAGGGTGTTGCGGATTCGTCGATAGGTGTCGGCAGTTTGTTTAAAGAGGTTTTCGTCAAAGGGCACTTCGTTTTGCCAATCGACGCTGCTGACCCAGAGGCGCAGGATGTCGGCGCCGTACTGGTTGTAGAAGTGGGCGGCATCCATCGGCTTGCCTTTTTTCTTGGCATCCGATTTGGAGATTTTTTTGCGATCTTTGTCGACCACGAAGCCGTGGGTCATCACAGTTTTGTAGGGCGCGATGCCGCGGTGGGCGACGCTGAGCATGAGTGAGGATTGGAACCAACCGCGGTGTTGGTCGGTGGCTTCGAGGTAGAGATCGGCGGGGGTGTGCAGTTCGGGGCGTTTGTCGAGCACGGCGACATGACTGCTGCCGGAATCGATCCACACGTCGAGAGTGTCGTGGCAGCGGGTGGTGCCGGCGGGCAGATCGAGTTGTTCAGCCCACCAGGCATCGTCTTTTTCGAACCACAGGTTGGTGCCTTGATCTTCGGTCAGGTCGGCGACCTTGCGGGCGAGTCCTGCATCGACGATCGGTTCATCGGGTTTGCCTGCGGGGAAAAAAACAGGTAGCGGTACTCCCCAGGTGCGCTGGCGGGAGATGCACCAGTCGGGGCGGGATTCCACCGTGCCGCGGATGCGGTTACGGCCCCAGTGGGGAAGCCATTCCACCTTGTCGATTTCCTCCAGGGCTTTTTCGCGGATCGAGTCAATGCGTACGAAAAATTGTTCCACCGAGCGGAAAATAATCGGCGTTTTTGAGCGCCAGCAATGGGGATAAGAGTGCAGATAATCTTCCCGGGCGATGAGGGCGCCTTTTTCTTCCAGCAGTTCGATGACGATGGGGTTGGCTTTGAATACATGCAGGCCGACCAGCTGCTCGATGCCAACTTCGTCGGTGAATTTACCGAGGTCATCGACGGGGGATAGTAGGCCGAGGTCATTTTGCAGACCGGCAACGTAGTCATCAGAACCGTGGCCCGGTGCGACATGCACCGCTCCGGTTCCCGCTTCGTCGGTGACAAAGTCGGCGAGGATGATTTTGGATGTGCGGTCGAGCAGTGGGTGGTCGGCAGTGTGGCCTTCCAGATCAGCGGCAGAGACAGCTTGTTCCTTACCGCTCGGACGGAAGCCGGTTTTGGCGATGAAAGATTCCAGCAGCGGGCGGGCGATGATCAGGTCTTCGCTGCGACCGGATTCAGCGTGAGTGAAGGTAGCTCGCAGATATTCAAAACGAGACTGCAGGGCGATGCCGAGGTTGGCCGGCAAGGTCCAGGGGGTGGTGGTCCAGATGACGAGGGAGGATTGGCCGGCCAGGTCTCCACTGGAGATTGGGAATTTGACGAAGATGGCGGGATCCGTGCGGTCTTCATATTCCACTTCGGCCTCGGCCAGGGCGGTCTGGGCACCAAAACTCCATAGCACGGGTTTTTTGCTGCAATAGACGAGATCTTTTTCGACCAGCGAGGCAAAGGTGCGGATCACGTCGGCTTCATACGAGGGGTCGAGGGTGAGATAAGGGTTTTGCCAGTCCCCGAACACGCCGAGGCGGCGGAAGGAGTGACGTTGGATATCGATAAAACGACGGGCGTATTCCTCCGAGCGGCGCCGGATTTCAGCAGGCTCGAGACCGCGTGTTTTTTCGACCACTTTGAATTCGATCGGCAGCCCATGACAATCCCAACCGGGGATGAAGGGGGTATAATAACCCGCCATCGAGCGGCTTTTGATGACCAGATCCTTGAGCACCTTGTTCAGTGCCGTACCCATGTGGACGTCGCCATTGGCAAAAGGGGGGCCGTCGTGTAGGATGAAAGTTGGAGCGTTTTCTGCCTTTCTTTGATCGACAATCTGACGGTAGAGATCCTGGTTTTCCCAATTTTCCAGACGTTGAGGTTCCCGCTCGACCAGATTCGCCCGCATCGGAAAATCCGTTTGGGGAAGGTTCAAACTGTCTTTGTAGGTGTTGGATTGCTTCTTTTTGTCACTCATAGCCGGGCCTGCTGGAAGGCGGCGGAAGGTAGCACCTATGGAGATCAGGGACAACGGACAATTATTGCCTGGCGGTGAGGGCTATATGCAGGGAGGAAAAAAAGGTATTCTTGACATTAGAGTGTAAATGCATTCTTAATATATGAGGTATGATAAATTATTATGTTTGGTTTTCTCTATCACTTGTAGGTTTGTTTTCACTGGGGATCTCAGATTCTGCAGTAGCTCGTACATTCAAAGATGCAAAAGGTCGGGAGATGGAGGCTGAATTGCTCGGTTTTTCCGGTGATTCGGTGATGATTCGCCGGGGCAGTAAGGAATTTACAGTGAAAGCCCGTCAGTTTTCACTTGAGGATCAGGCTTATATCAAAAAATGGATTAGCGAACATCCCGAGGCGATGAGTCTGGCATTGCGGTATTCGGTCAGTTTCAGCGGGAATAATGGCAAAAAGAAGCGCAAGGGGGGGGACCATGACAAGCATTTGATGACCTCAAATCAGAAAGTATCGACCAGTGTGACCAACCGGGGGGCAGCATCAATATTAAAAATGAAGGTGGTCTGTGATGTGATTGTCGAAAACTTTATCGACCTGGAGATGGGCTATCAACATCTTTTAGGCAACCCGCGCCCCAAGAAGGGGAAGATTCAGAGGATTCGTGGAGAAGTGGAGATAGACTTGCTGGAAGCAAAGAAGCGAGTCGATGTCGATATGACCTTTCCTCTGGAGAGCTTGAGTGGAGGTTACAGTGGCCGGGTTGGTAAATCACTGTCCGACCAGGTACTGGGGGTGATTGTTTATGTATTCGTAGACGGTAAACAAAAGGATGTTTATGTTAGGGACGTCGTCAGTGGCAGGCTGGATGGGCTGGAGTGGAAGGATCAGGTCGAAAAATTGGAAGGCTTGGTGGTCGAAAGTAAAGTCAAATAGACTATCAGCGTGTCTGCTTGATCAGCGGCAGGAGGACCTTTTTCCACATTTCGTAGCCTTTGTCGGTGAGGTGCAGACCGTCTTTTTTGAACAGGTCGGGGGAGAGATTTTGTTCGAGCATGGGTTTTGCGATGTCTGCAAAATACAGAGAGGGGTTCCGGGCGCAGTAGGCGGCGATCAAATCGTTGGCTTTTTTCATTTCCGGCCACAATTTTTTGCGGCTGATGCTGGGTTTGATGGCGATGTAAATTAGGGGGGTGCCGGGCAGTGAGCTTTCGATTTTTTGCGTGAGGGTTTTGAAATCCCTGAGCACTTCTTGTGCGGAGAGGCCTTTGGCTATGTCATTGTCACCGGCATAGAGGATGATGCTTTGTGGTTGGTAGACTTTGATGATCCGGTCAAAAAAATAAATGGAATCAGCGATGGTCGACCCACCAAAACCTCGATTGAGTTTTTTGAAATCGGGAAAAAACTGATTGAGATCCCACATGCGGATGCTGGAGCTGCCTACGAAGAGTATGGAGGAGGCAGGCGGAGGATTTTTTTGGTCGGCTTTTTCAAAAGAAGCGATGCTTTTTTCCCACTTGGCGAAGCGGTTCTGTGCGGATGCGGACGAGAGAAGGGTGAGACCCAACAGGAATACGGTGATGAGTATTTTCATAAAATAAGAGAGGGGAATTTAAGAAGGGAGGGGGATTTCGTAATAGTCCAGAGCCCATTCCCGCATGAAGCGAATTCGGGTGGGCTTGATTTTGTAGAGGACTAATTCGGGATTGTCGATGCTGCCGAGGTATTTGGTCAGTAGCGGATTGCTGTCCCAGATTTCCTGTATCAGGGTTTGCTCGTTTAGAATTTCGGCAACTCCTGAAATGCGAACCTGATCGTGTTGGTCATCAAGATAACAAAGTTCGACATTACTGTTGGAGGCGATCTCGGAAGTTTTGTGATAGCGGCGGAGGTTGGCGACGTAAATGGTGAAGCTGTCTTCATCGACACGAACCGGCGATACCGGACGTAGCCGGGGGTGATCGCCGTCGATGGTAGCGAGTTGGGGGAATTTTGCATTGCGGATGACTGAACGGGCCAGATCCGGGAGTTGGGAGGAGTCGATGGGCTTGGGCTTGGGGGTGGGCATGGTGAATTGAGAATTGAGAATTGAGAATTGAGAATTGAGAATTGAGAATTATAAATTTTGAGTTAGGAAGAAGAAGCTCTAATGAGATTAATAAACCTCGAACAAAAAAAGGGATGAGGAGCAGGGAAAAAGAGAGACGATTAAAAGTGGTGTTTATTTTTTGAAATTCAACTTTTGCTGGAGAAAGTTTTTTGTATGCGTATCTGGTGGATTTTTTTGGTTCTGGCTTTGTTGGTCATGTTGCCTTTCCTGATTTGGGGGGATGCGTTCAGCCAGTTTTTTTCAGATGAGGGAAGTGTCGAGTGGTTGCGGCAGTATGGGGCCCTGGCCGGGGTTGCTCTGTTGATATCAGATTTATTTTTACCAGTGCCGGGAACCGTGGTGATGGCGGCGATGGGCTATGTTTACGGTCCTTGGTGGGGCGGTCTGTATAGTGCTGTCGGCTCGGTGTTGGGGGGCTTGTTGGCATATGGTTTGTGCCGTGCTCTGGGGCACCGGGCTGCATTGTGGTTGGCTGGGGCAAAGGATTTGGAGAAGGGGGAGCGTTTTTTTCGTAAGGGAGGGGGATGGGTGGTGGTGCTATCCCGGTGGTTGCCTCTGTTGCCCGAAGTGGTGGCCTGCATGGCGGGTTTGACCCGCATGCCCTTCGGGATTTTTCTGGCAGCCTTGTTGTGTGGTAGTGTGCCTTTGGGCTTTGTGTTTGCCGCAGTGGGGGCGGCGGGGAAAAGTTCTCCAGGCCTGGCGCTGACCTTGAGCGCAGTTTTGCCGGTGGTGATGTGGCTGGTGGCTTCTTTGGTGAGGAAGCAGAGGAAAAGTCAGGCAAAGCGGAGTGAATGAAGAAGGGGGTGAAGTTTTTCAGTTTGTTGGGATAGCGGACAAATTAGGCGGATTGGCAATCCGTCTTACAATTATAAACGACCATCACTTCACAAGGCTTGATGCCTAGTGCTTTTTCAAAGCGGTGATAATGCCGTGCAGCATGTGCAATTCCTGTTCACTGGGAGAACAGCGGGTGAAGACCGTGCGCAGCTTGCGGACAGTTTCCGGGCGCAGCTCGGGAGTGAGGAAAAATCCTGTGTTTTCCAATTCATTCTCCAGCCGATCAAGGAAGGCGATAAGATATTTTTTAGATGAGACAGGATCGGGTGCTGGTTCGGATGAGGGTAGGGGTTGAGCTTGGGCACGCAACCACTCCCATGCAAACAGCAACACGGCTTGAGCCAGATTGAGCGAGTTGAATTCCGGATTCATTGGGAAATGGATCAGGGCATCGGCGCGTGAGAGGGTATTGTTGTCCAAGCCGGAAGCCTCTGGCCCAAACAGAATAGCGGATTGTTGTATCGGTAGGGGGGGGGCGGCTTGTGAGGAGAGTTGAATTTTTTCAATGGCTTGTGAAACAGGCAGGGAAGGGATGGATTGTGAGCGAGGGCGTGCGGTGGTCGCATAGAGATAGTGGCAGTCAGCGATGGCCTCTTCGAGGGTTTCAAAGCATTGGGCTCCCTCCAGTACCTGGTCGGCATCGGCGGCAGTGGATACAGCTGAGTTGTTAGGCCAGCCGTCCCGTGGGGCAACCAGGCGTAGTTGGTCGAGACCACAATTGAGCATGGCGCGTGCGCACATGCCGATATTTTCTCCCAGCTGGGTTTTGAACAGAATGATGATAGGTGGCTTCACGGTCGGGCAAGTCTTGGAGTGCGAGGCTTTACAATTAAGCATAAATTGATAAGATGTTGCGTTTTAAATAGATTGTTTCCAATGGAACCTCGAATTGTCATCAAACAGGGAATGAGTATCGGCTACCGGTCGGATTGGAGAAATCCTATGGTGCCTGATCTGGAATTGGCAGACGCTGCTACGGAAGTAAGTTTGGGGACAGGACGTCACTTGCTACTGGCTAGGAATGGGCGGGGAAAAACCACTTTATTGAAAACTCTCGCGGGATTGGTGCCTACTTTTGCTGGTGGGTTTTCGGTGGAGGGGCAGGTGCAGTTCGTTGATGAGGAGTTGCGTTTTGATCCTTTTTTGACCTCGGCAAAAATTTTTAAAGCATTTTTTAAAAAAGAAGACAGGATGCGAGCAGTGGAGATGGCGGCCCGTCTCGAATTGGATGTGGGAAAAGCTTATGGCAAGCTATCCAAGGGGAATCGGCAGAAGGTAATTCTAGTGATTGCCGAGATTCAGGTGATTAAAGGAGGGCCCCAGATTTTATTGCTGGATGAACCGTTTTCAGGTTTGGATTTTCATGTGAGGGACGAAGTCGATTCTATATGGAATGAAAACAAAAACGCAGTGTTGCGCTTGGTTTGTGTGCATCCGGATGAACCCACCCTGCGGGCGGAGAGTGTTTTGACTATCAATGATGAAAAAATCTCTCACATGGATGTTGAAGGTGGGCGTTTGGATTGGTTTGAAACACGCAAGGGTTTGAGCTGAAAAAAACAGACCGGGACAATAGAAACACTTTCGCAATTATGTCACTGTTCAAGCTCACATTCAAAACCACCATTGCCCGGAATACCTATTTGATATTCCTGTTGGTGCTGGCTCTTTTGCCACTGGTATTGCCTTATATGACTCCGTGGGAGGAAAAGCCGACCTTGTTGCAACCAGCGCGAGCCCAGACTGCCTGGGGTTTGCTGTGGATAGTCACTCTGGTCTGGTTGTTCTATCAGGCTGCAGTGATGGGGCATGACGGAGCTTCTCAAGGGGTGCTTGAATATTTCAAGACACTAGGCGTGAAGCGCCGATCCCTGATTGTGCAACTGTGGGCCAACAGTTTGTTGTGGGGCCTTGTTTGTGTGGGTCTGGTTTTAGGGATCAGTCTGTTGTTTGCGATGCCCGGAGATCCGCAAGAGGCCAGGATGTGGGTTATCACCAATGTTCAATATGCGGCCTTGTATTTGTTGGTGGTTGCACCGCTGTTCTTTCTGGCGACAGCTCTGGGCACACGGATTAATGCCACTGCGGCCTACGTGGTCACTTCAGGCTTGGCGCTATACGGCTTGTATGGAGTGGGTTACCTGGATTTTTTCCTATCACAGTCAGGTAATCCGGTGGTGGACGCTATTTATGTGATTTCCCCTCATTACCATCTGGCAGATTTGACCACTCGTTTGCTTTATAAAATGGGACCGCTGGAAAATGGGATTTTTGCGAAAATGGCACTTTATCTGGCAGGGGTGGGATTGGTGGTTATCAGTGTTGCGGTAGCTTTATTCAGGGAGAAAAAATGAGGCTTTGGATTGCAGGTGTAGGTGTTTTGATTGGCTCGGTGATCCTGGTATTGTCCTTGCGTGGGCTCAAGGAATCCGGGCAGGTGGCTTATCACAACAATCCCTTTGCTTTGAAGATGAGTGCTTATGGTACCTTGCTGGCGAGGTTGGGGCAGAAGAATCTTGACCGGGCCTGGCACAATGGGGCGGTGGCCAGCGAACTCGCCCGGCAAGAGCACAAGGAGGGCGACGGGCATGATCACGGGGATGAAGGCAAAAAAGAAGAGGACGGAGGAACTCATGATGAGGGGCATGAGGGGCATGAGGGGCATGATCAGGGCAAAAAAGATGAGGAAAGCCCTCAACATGATCATGAGTTTGAACAGCTAGAGGAAAAATCGCCGATAGGATCCGCTTTGGATTTTTTGGTGGATTTGGATGCAGAGAGGTTTCGGAGAACCAGTCCATTTGCACTATCAGAGTCACATAAAAAAGCGATTGCTCTCGATATTGAGAAGTTGTTGTTACGCAGTTATAACATGGATCCGACTGATTACGGGGTGTATAACTCCTATTATCATTTCCTGACCTTGCATGCGATGAGAGGCACGCCGGAGGCTCGCAAGCACGCCCGCAAAATTTCGGAACACACCTTCCGTCTGGTGCAGAGAGAAAACGTGGATCCGATGCCTTGGTTGACGGCGGCTGAGGCAGTATTGAATCAATTTTTGATGGAACAACAAGATTTGGCGAGAGAGAAACCTGAGGCAATAAAAAAAAGTCTTAGCAAGGTGAAGCTGCCGAAGGAAGTTTTAATGCGCTATAGGGATCAAATGGGCTATTGCCTGAGTCGGTATGGGGCGTTGAGGGATTTGGCAGTTAAAGAAGGGCGGTGGTTGATCGTTCCTCAAGAAAGGCGGGATGAAGCGGAGAACAGAGCTTACACAGCAGGCAAGCTGTTTGAACAATTTGACGCAATGCTCAAACGGCAAAATAAACCAGCACTATGAGGTATTCGAAAGGCACTGGGTAAAAGCAAGAGGGATAGCTTTCTCTGTAACTTAGTAAGCGGGGTAGGTTTATCGGGAAGTTAGTTAGGGGGGGGTAGGTTTCTCGTAAAGTTAAGATTTTTATTTTAGAACATTATTTTAAAATGAATTCAATTTAGTGAAAAAAACCTTTCTATTGTTCTGTTTTTTTCGTCAACTCTGCTTAGATGGCCGATTTCACCCATGCATTACATGTCCTGAGCGAGGTATTTATCCACGCGGGGGAGCAAGATATATCGGATATCCAGCTACGCACCGACCGCATTCCTTATGTGCACACCAAAAAAGGATTACAAGTCATCCATTCCCTGGGAGAACTTCCTGAATCGGTGGTGTTGAATGTGATTGAGATGTTGTATGCCGGACAGGAAGTGGATTTGTTCAAGAGTAAAAAGAACGCGTTGTTGGGGCAGATGCCGGTGATGGAGCGTTTGCAAGAGTATAAAGTGGCGGACTTTAGTTGTGATGGCCAGCAGATGCCAGATGGGGAGGTGAGTGGGCGGATGCGTGTGCAGGCCCACTTGAGCAGTTCGGGTCTGGGCGTGACTTGCCGTATATTGGCGGATGATATTCCCTCTCTCGATGTTTTGGGCCTGGGTTCGGACACAACGGAGGCACTGAGAGGTTTTTTACAAAGACGGCAGGGCATGGGATTGGTGACGGGGCAGACCGGCTCAGGCAAGTCCACGACCTTGGCGGCTTTGATTGATTGGGTGCGGCGTAATTGTGACCGTCACATCGTGACGGTGGAGGATCCTATTGAGTACCGTTACCCTCATGATATGACGGGTTCTCCTCCTGAAGATCAAGACCGGGTGCCACCGGGTCTGGTGACCCAGCAGGAGGTGGGCAAACATGTGATGTCTTATAATCAGGGGCTGAAAGATGTTTTGCGTAAAGCTCCGCATGTGATTCTTCTCGGAGAGGTTCGTGATCGTGATACCATGGACACGGTTATTGAAGCTGCGCAGACGGGGCATGTGGTTATCACTACTTTGCATACCAATGGTGCGGTGAAGACGATTTCCCGTATTCTGGAATTTTTTCCTCGTGACCAGCATCGATCCATCCTTGGACGCTTGAGTGAGATTCTGATGTTCATTCTTTCCCAGGGTTTGATGAAGGGACGGGACGGACGTGTATTGAACTACGAATTTTTGCAAAATACCGAAGCTTCGGTGCGTTCGGGTATCGCCGCTTATGACGGAGGGGCAAAATCACTGGAAGATGTGATTCGCCAGAGTGGCAATGTCGAGTGGGACGCCAATCTGAAAAACCTGTATGACCAGGGCAAGATAGATTTTGAGACTTTTCAGCTGAATATGATGAACCCTGATGATGCAGATGCAAATCTGTTCATCGAGGATGACGCGGCGTTTGGCTGAAACAACCACCCGGACTATTTGGGCAATGAGTGTTGTCTGAAGAAGACGGAATCCAAAAAACAAGATAGATAAAAAAATGAAAAAACCACAAAGAAGAAAAAATGCAGGTATGACTCTGATCGAAATCACCTTAGTGATTGCTATTCTCCTGAGCTTGATCGCCGTGTTGTTCCTTGGTGTTGCGGCCTACAAAAAAGGTGCGGATCGAGCCAAATGCATTCTGAACATCTCCACGGTACAAAAATCCATGCGTTCTTATGCCAACTTGAACGAGTTGGAAATTGCTGATGCCATGCTTATTGGTACTCTTGCCGGAGCAGGCAAAATGCTGGCAGTGCAACCTGCGTGTCCCGATACATTGGGGGGTTACACCTTCTTGGCCGTAGTGCCAGCGGCATCGACTAAAGCCAGTGAGCTTTACACTGTTTGTAAATTGGCAGGAACTGTAGGGAATGACCATTCACCTAAAAATGCTGTAGGTTGGTAAACCGGATTGAAGCCAGGCGGAAAACTGAATGGATGCATATTCATTTTTCGCTTAAGCAGACTTAACAAAAAACCGCCCTCTGAAAAGAGGGCGGTTTTTGTTTGCCTCCATGGCATAATACTTCCTGGGAATATGGGTTTCCAAGTAACAGAGGGAAGAGTTTTTTGTTTTTTTGTATGCCGGAGCAGAAACAGGGTAAGATGAGAAGCTGCTCGAGTTAAAGCTATTGAGCGCAATTTGTGATGAGGCGGTGCTTTAGGCAGGTAATCACCTTAGAACTCGTAGTTTTAACACATAATTACAAAACTAAGTTTGTTATTATACCTTCAGTGAGCTATAATCCCTTGAGCTTGTCTGAATTACTGTTGTCTGAATTACTGTTGTCTGGAATATGTGTTTACTGCCGTACCGTTGGAATTACCCCGGCGTTCATAGGCTGCAATAAAATTGAATCCCTAGCTTGGAGGAGAAGGTATTCTTATAGCTAAAATTTTTATTGCTAGGGTGGTATTTTTTTCTTTAACTGTCTAAATAGGATGGACTTAAGTAATGAAAATTATTCGAGGCATCTTAAAATAAAACATTAAATAGATAAAAAATGAAAATAAATGAACAAAAGAAAGGAGAACCGCCAGGGATGACACTGATAGAAATCACTCTGGTGATTGCTATTCTTCTCACTTTGATTTCGGTTTTATTCATCGGGATCAGTACTTATAAAAAGGGGGCAGACCGGGCCCAATGCATAACAAATATCGAAGTGATGCAGAAGGTGGTGCGTTCGTACGCCAATCTGAATCAGTTGGAGATCGATGAGGCACTGGTCATCGGGACTCTTGTGGGAGCTGGTAGAATGTTGCCCAGAGAGCCAAAATGCCCTGATACCGGAAGCTACACATTTCAGACTAAAGTGCCTTCGCAGGGGCCGGGAACCCTAGCTACCGAACTTTACCTTTCGTGTTCGCTGGCAACTGCCGTGGAGAAACATGTACCCAGGATTTACGCAGGATGGTGAAGAATATTGTGAGTGGGTCAAAGATCGACAATGGATGAAGGTGATTTTTTTGAATAATCCTTTAAAAAAGCATTTTCATCCTTGTTGAGATCAGGTAAATTATGGACTCATATTCATGATAGAGTTCAAACACCCTTCACAACTTAATCCTTACCAGATTTATCAACAGGCACGTCGTATTGCCAAAAGGACAAGTAGGGCAAAAAACCCTGACTGGTATGTGAGTCCGGTGGAGGTTCAGCGCCAATGGCATTTATGGATTGGCAAGGAGGAAGTGGTCAGTGCCGTTTTTGACAGAAAGGCGGGGCGTTGGATCGAGGGACCTGAAGTTCCCTGGTTGATAAATAGTGTTGACAATAGTGAAGCTCTAGAAAGCGAAAGGAATGATGTCGAAGCCGTGCACTCCGCTCTAGCTGAGGTTTTGCGTTCCAGGGAACTCGGCGGCAAGGTCAAATCACTGGGTATCATCTGGCATGTAGCCAATGAGTTTGCGGTAGTGGATTTGTCGCGGGACTTCTCGGGACTCACCGACTTTGATGATGTGCAGAATTCCCTGCAGCAGGATCCACAATTGGTTCTGGGTGACGCTTCGGTAGATCCTTTGTCTCATACTTGGCGATTGCTGCCTTATTGGGGGGTGAAAGAAGGGGGGCGGCGCAGTGTGGTCGTGCAAATGTCGAAAGATTCAGAAAATTTTCTTTCCACTGCCAGGGACTATGGAGAGGATCAAAACATTGCGCTTGTCACTATGGCTGTTTCCGCACCGCTGGAGGCCCTGGCATTAATCCCCCTCTATCTGGGAGGAGAAGAGTTGGATCGCGGTAGTATTGTGATTATGCAATATCAGAGCTTCAGTGCCATGGCGGGATTGAATGCAGAAGGTGAGTTGACCTTGTTAAGGGCCTTGCAGCATAGAGAGGGGGCTGATTACTTCACCGGCTTGGGGGACGTTTTATTAAATACCAAGGCTTTGTTGGGGTTGGATGACCCCGTGGTGCATATTCTACCAATGAAAGAGGGGAGTGGGACGGAGGGGTTAACCTCTGAGTTAACCAAGTTTTTTGCAGGTCGTGAGCCGATGGATGTCGGTTTTATCGAGTTGGATCAACTGGTGGGGTTGAAGGCTGTGTTTGGAGGGAAACTTGAAATGCTCATGAGTGATGCGGCAGAAAATTTCAAAGATCTGGCTGGAGACTCGTTATTCGAAAATGTGACTTTCACAAATCTGTATCAAGGGGGATGGGCTTTGCAGGATTTTGCACCCTTGCCTTTGGGGGTGCAGGAAGTTTATCCTTCATGGAAAGATCTGCAGCTGCGAAAATGGTTTGGTGTTGGGAAGGTTGCTCTGGTTTTGCTTAGCCTCGGCATTATCTTGTGGGGAGGGGGGGCTTACATGTCAGCAACCGCGACGGAGGGGTGGAAATTAAATCAAGGGAGCATCGATGGTCTTGCTTTGAAAACAGCGGAGCTTAACAAAAAAAAGCATGAGATCGAATATTGGGAAAAAATCATGCGAACCCGGTCTGAAGGGTGGTCTAATATGGCCTTATTGTTGAAATTGTTTCCCCAGAACAAAGGGGTCGTGGTTACTTCTTTTAGATATACGGCTGAAAGCTTTCCTCTTGGTGGCAAAAAAGAGACAGAGGCAGGGGTGAAGAGACAATGGGCGTTTCAAGGGTTTGCCATTCCTCAGGCGGTTCCCTATTTAAATAGCCTGGGAACGACAAAGGCAGTCAAAAAACTGTTCACTGATTTGGCAGAAGAAACAGGGGCGGAAGAGTTTGATATGAGTCAATCAACACGCGTTCTGAATGCAACCATGCAGCGTAAACAGGGAACCTATCCAGCGTCGGGTACGTTGCCTCCAGAGGAAGCGGGGAAATACCAGATTGCTTTTGATATGAACATCACTCAGTCCTACATAGCTGGAGATGATCTGGCCATCCCTTTAAAACAAGCCAAATAAGAATAATTTTTATTATAATAATATGTATACGAAACCAATCGTCATATTCGGGCTCGCTATTCCCGGCGTTGTATTGCTGTTGTTTATACTGGTGATGCTGAGCAGTGTGAATAATCTTAAGCTTAAACGTCAGGAAAAAGAGGCTGCTTTTACAGCTTACCAAACGACTATAAATAGCCAAAAATTAATAGAAAAAAAATTGGCCACTCGTATTGGTGAAATGGAATATTGGGATGAAAATCTCAAGCGGGGTTTTGTTCAGGTGATGAATGATCGTGTGACTGCGATTATGGAGGGCTTCAAACCCAATCAGTTGAGGTTGGTGGAAATAGGGAGGGGAGGGAGAGGTTCTTTGTCTAAAGATGGTGAAGCGCAGTCTGCGGCGATTATGCTGACCTTTGAAGGGGGGTTTGGCCCCATGCAGGCCTTGATGGGTGAGCTCGAGACCCTGATTCCTCAACTGGAGCTGGACAGCATGGACATAGGGGCGGGCAGGCCTACAGGGATAAGAAAAGAAAAAGAGCTGACCTTTAAAATAGTTTATTCGGCCTGGTCAAAAGAGTAGGCTTTAGGGTGAGAATGGTTGTAAAAAAGGAGGGAAAAATGATGATTGCGGGAATGAAAACAAGCTGGAGAATAGGGGTGATGAACCTGTTGGTGGTTTTACTGGGCGGATGGGGGGGGCAAATGCTGGCAGCAGAAAATAGTGTGGAAAAAAATCGTAATTGGGGGAAGGAGCACTATGAAGAAATGGCAGAAGTCCGGTGGCTGGCACTTAAGAAGATTTTTAGTGAAAGAGATCGGGAAAGAGATGTTTTTGGGGCGATGATGGATCCCGGGACGCTGGAGGAGATTGTGGTGCCGGTGGTGACTACAGAGGCCCCGAAGGTCATGGAGGTGAAAAAAGTGGTTTTGCTGCAAGAGGCGGTGGACAAGTTCCAGGTGAATGGGGTGAATGCCAAAAAACAGATGGTCATGGTTGGCTTTCGCTCCTTGCGGCGGGGAGATCCGGTTGAAATTCAACACGAAGGAGTTTTGTTCAAGTTGAGAATTGTGAAAATCACCACCGATGAAGTAGTATTCCTGAACACAAAAAATCAGGAGAAAGCAACGGTTCGCCTGGGGGTATTTAGAGGATTTGGGAAATCAGGAATAAGGGGAGTTGACCCACTGAAAAAGAATGTGATCAAGAAGGACTCAACTCTGCAGATTAAATAGGCAGCTCTCAAACGGCAAAATCGGAGTAGATCGGAGTAGATCGGAGATCGCCAGGGGTAATTTTGTCTTACGAGGGATTGTCAATTGGCCATCAATCAAACTTTTGTAATTAATTGGGGGATCTGGGATATTCTCAAATGAGAGAATCTGATTTTTGTCCTAGCCTATGCCGATATCAACTCGTTCAAGCCATGCAGGCAAGCGGTTTTACCTCAGATGAAAATTGTAACTTTGTTCTTATATTTGCGAGAAAATATATGAAAAAGCCATTGACTTGTTAGCTGTTTTTTCACAGACTTGCGTCCAACTTTTCCGAAATATAAGAAACTAAAGAATGAAAACTCAGGTGCTATACACTTTGACCACAGCGTTGACTGTAACGTTGTTCCCAACAGCTACTCCGAAAAATTTTGAGGCAGCTGGCGATTTTCCACCTTCATCTGTTGCTGGACAAGCGGAGGTTTTTAAATCGGTTGGTTCGATCGGTAACGGCAGTTCAATGGACTTCGCCTGGGAGACTGGCACACTTGACTCTGCCCGCCTGATGCAGGCTGAAGGGAAGGCTGGCAATGATTCTGGTTTTTCTACCTCAGCAAGCCCCAAGGCATCAAATGATGATCCTCTGGCTTGGGAAGTAGTGGATGGAAAAGTTTCCAATGATATTGCAACGGGTTCTACCGGGTCAATTGCGGAATTGGCACAGGCTGCGGTAACCGGAGCAGCTACAACGGATGGGGCAGCAACGGATGCTGAAAAAAAACCTGCCGCCGCACCCGCAACTGCTAAACCTGCCGCCGCACCCGCACCCGCCGCAGAAAAGGCTCCTGCTGCCAAAAAAGCTGAGGCAGTCAACTTACTGAAAAAAACAGAGTCTTCGATTGCAGATCTGGTGGGAGGTGACAAACCCGCGACACCAGCAGGCGGTGTGCCTGCAGCGACTGATGGCAGCGATCCCATGGATCCTATGGAAGCAATCGACGGCAACGCCGAGGAAGGTTTTTTCATTCGTGGAGCCCAACTCAACGATGTATTCCAGTTTCTGGCTAAAAGTGCCGGGTTGAATTATTTCCACAATGCAGAGCTGGCTGCTCCCAGTTATGTAGTGACCGGGCATTTGCAGGACGGCGAACCTCTTGGGCAAATGGAGGAACTGGGATTGATGTATGGCATTACTATCCATCAAAAAGGCAAGACGGTATATGCGATGACCGAGGGCCAGCTGTCGCAGCTGCCAACCAAGCCCTTTCAGTATCATATGAAGTATTTGCGCCCTGCTGACATTGAGCAAATCAAGGCGATTTTGCAGCCCATCCTCACTCCGGGGCGTGGTACGGTTGACTATGAAACCAAGACCAATACGCTGATTGTCATTGATAATGAGCAAAAGGTGGAGGCATTGAAGGAAATTCTGGAGCAATTGGACCAGCCTAAACGTCAGGTGGCCATTGAAATGCGAATCCTGCGGGTGACCAGTGGTTCTCGTAACCGGATCGGGGTGGACTGGTCATCGGTGCTGGGTGAAGAGGGTATTGCATTAGGAGCGGATAGTGCCTTGAACAATTTGTTTAACTTGCCGGATACAGATACGGCTACGCAGTTGATCACCTTGACTGACAATACTAGTTTTGATCAGCTTACCGATGTGACGGATACATTGGCTACTACTGGTGCGATCACAACGGCAGGTACTAGAAATACATTAATTGAAGACAATACGAGTAGAGACTCTTTGACTACCAGAAATATCACCAGTACGGGAACTGGCCTGGTATTGGATTCGGTAGCCTTGAACGCCGTGATGCGCGCACTTAACGAAGGTAATCTGGCTGAACAGGAGTCCAGCCCGACTTTAATCACCGAAGACAATGAGCAGGGGATTATTTCCATCATTGACCGTATTCCTATCATTGTCGCCACCGTCAATAATACCACGGCAGGTTCAAACATTACGGAGGAAGTTCGTTACCGGATCGATACCGATGATCCTGTGGACGATCCAGCCAATACCCGTGAGGTGGGAGTGACGATGTCAATCACACCGACCATTCTGCCGGACGGCACGATTCGTATGGTGATGCGTCCACGTTCGGCTCAAATTGTTGAGTTTATCCAGGGCCAGACTGGCAACCTTTACCCACGGGTGGCCGAGTCCACAGTGGATACAATTGCCCGTGTTCCTGATGGCTCTAGCTTGCTGGTTGGTGGTTTTTACGAACAGAGCAATCTGGATCAGGAAAATAAGGTGCCTATTCTGGGAGACATCCCTTGGGTTAACTTTTTCTTCAAATCGACTGACAAAGAAAAAAGAATCACCAGCCTTGTATTTGTAGTGACACCAACGGCATACGATGCCGAGTCACCGCAGAGAACAATGGAGATGACCAAACAGTTGCATGATCGTCAAGTGCTGCCATTTGACCACAACTGGCCTGATCGTAAAAATCCTGGTTTCAATCACGAAGCGAACCTTGGCAATACACTCGGTAATGCGCTGAAACTTTACCCTGAAGTTCCCGAATGGAATCCGCTCGCGGCTGAGCATCCTCTCAACGAGGAGCAGACATCTGCAGCAGAAGCTCAACAGCCTCCTGCGAATCATCGCAAACCACGTAATCCGCTGATCAGGATATTTGGTTTTGGCAAGAACTAGGGGAGATCATTAAGCTGACTGATCGATCATGGCACGTAAAGCACTTTTCGCCACAAATGATCAGTCAGCAGCCCCGTCAAAGGTAGAATCAGATCTAGACCACGGAGGCGGCAGTGATGTCGCTGTTCGTGATCAGGATTCCGGCCAAGAAGATGCTGCAAAGCCCCAGGCTAAGAAGCAGCGTCCGGCGGTACTTGCGCAAACTCCGGAGCAACGACGTGCGGGGCTTGGCATTGAAGAGGACTTGTTGAATGCTATTCGTGATCGTGCGGATGAGGAAACGATTTCCAGTTGGCTTCGGGAGCAGGCGACCTGTTGTGGGGAATTGACTTTGCAACGGCTCACGCAGGGGGGATCTGTGTCGGGTGGGGAGGCTCAGTCAATATTGGAATCCTACGGTTATTATGTGGATGACGTGGGAGATCATAAGAATATTCTCGACATCCTGGCGTTCCATATATGGGTAAAGCTTGATACCAAGGACGAGAAGGCTGAAAAAGAGATTCGTAAGTTGACCGCACAACTATCTCCAGCGGTACCTACCGGCGTCACCCACTGTGTGTTCCCGCACACCAGTGATACCCCCACGGAACTGTATGAAAAATTTCCCTTGGCAGAAAAAATTTGTTCAACCCTGATGTGTCCTATTGTGCAAGCGCATGAAAGGGATTTTGTCAGTGTGGCATCGGTAAATCCGATCACCGCTGCAACGGTGGGGGTATTGCTGGAATACATCATGGAGAGAGAGGGAGTGAGACCAATCACTTTTGCATTAACCCTGGGGGCCGGTGCCTGGACGGCGTTGTGTAATAAGCAATTTGGCATTGAAGCATGAATCTTGATATTGGGATTACTCTGAATGACACCATAACCGATTCGGTTGTAAATCGAATCAGGGAATACGATGAAATACTGAAAGAGCGTCCTGCTGAAGATGTAACGCGGCGTTGCTCCTCGGCTCGCATCCTGGCTGGGATGGGGAGCTTGGTGGGGATTCCGGTTTTTCTGGATATCAAGGCACTGATTGATCGGACTTTGTTGGAGCAGAGCGATCCCCAGGTCATGGGGCGAGGCATGTTCATTCCCCTGCAAATGGATGAATTCCAGTTGATGATTGCGGTGGCGAATCCCTGGGATCCAACTCCTGAGGATATATGTGCGCAAAAGTACCCCAATGTTGAAATAGTCAAGGTGCTTGCGCCAGTGACTGAGATCAACAAAATCCTGGAATCGGTGGCAAGGAAGGGGGGGCCCGAAAAATCTGATCTGGATTCGATCGAGGTAGATGAAATCGGGGAAGAGATTGAAGATTTTAATGTCAGCATCAAACATGAGGAACCTCTTGCCCAGTTTGTAGCTCAAATGATGTCTGAAGCAGTGAGGCAACTGGCTTCGGATGTGCATATCAAGTGCGAAAAGGAGCGGATCCACTACAGCTACCGGGTCGATGGGGACATGCAGGAAAAGCATGATATTCCTGTGAAACTGAAGGATCGTCTGGATGCTTTTTTGCTGAATCTGATGGGACTTGCTCCTGAAGAGCGCTCAAAAAGAGTGGGGATTTCAGGGCGTTTCACTCTCGTTTATCTTCGCCGTCCGATTGATATTCGGTTTGAGCGCCATCGTACCTATCGAGGCTACCATGTGACCATGCGTATTCTGGATAAGAGTCACTTCGAGGCAAAAATCGGCATGGGGTCATTGGCCTTTGATGAAAATACCATTTTTGAATTGGATAAAGTGATGGCGGTTCCCGCCGGTATCATTGTGATGTCAGGACCAACAGGATCTGGTAAATCAACCACTTTGAATGCGATTCTCAGAGAGTTGAATCGACCTGAGGACAATATTCTCACTTTGGAGAATCCGGTTGAGGATGAAATCGCAGGAGTGATGCATTGTGATTTGAAGAGCCCGGCTGAGTTCAAGCCGATGATCGCGAGTTTCATGCGTAGTGATCCGGACATTATTTTAATGGGAGAGGTTCGAGACTACGATTCGGCTGAACTGGCGATTGAGGCAGCGATCACCGGGCACAAAGTATTGACGACGATTCACTGTCCCAGGGCATCCCAGATTCTGGAGCGTTTTGAGCAAATTGGAATCGAGCGCTGGAAAATTGCCCAGACCTTGAAAGCGGCCTGCGCACAAAGACTGGTGAAAACGCTTTGCCCCTACTGTAAAATTAAGAAGGAGGGTATTTCTGAACGGCAGCGCAGTATCTATAATGTGGGCGAGGAGTGGCTAACCCGGGAATTGTATATAAAAGCCCAGGATGGATGTGCGGAGTGTGGAGGCAGGGGCTATTCTGGACGAACCGCTATTCTGGAAATTATTCCTATTACAGCAGAATGGTCAGATGCTCTTTCCAAAGGGACGATGAGCCCTTATGAACTGGAAATTGCAGTGCGCAAGCAAGGGGTATTGCCTTCTTTAAAGACGAGTGGAGTTGGATTGGTGGAGGAGGGACGAACAGATTTTGATGCGTTAAGAAAAGTTATTGATATGTTGTCCGAATAAAGGGTATAAAAGAATCGATGAGTGCTTCTGCAACCAAACCTCTAAACAGACCGTCAAGATTATCTAAAACCGCATCTTCTGCAGCGGTGAAAGGCCCGCCCAAGCCGAAAAAGGGGGGGCGAATGAAGGCTAAGGAGCTGATTCGCTTTTGCCGGGGAATGGCTTCGATGTTAAGAGCTAGACTGACTACGTCGGATGCCTTGAAATTTTATGGGCATGGGCATTCGAATCCAATCCTGCAGAAAGCGCTCGAAGGTATTCGGAAAGAAATTGAAGCTGGGGTGCCTGCCTATATAGGGTTTAGGAAATCAGGTCTTTTTGATGATAAAATCATCGGCTTGATCCAAGCGGGTAGTGATTCGGGGCAATTGGATAAGGCTTTTACCGCTATTGGACAACGCTTGAAAATTGAACGAGCCATTATGGGGAAAATCAAAAAGGCGACTACCATTCCGGCAGTGGTGATCACAGCTTTGATCGGTATTTTCATTGGAGCTCAATGTAAAGTCACTCCCCAGATTGAAGGGTTGCTGGCTGACTTTGATGCTGAACCGGATGCTTTTTCCGCATTGATGTTTCAAATCAGTCATGTGACACGGAAAGTGTGGCCTGCCTTTGTGACTATATCTGTTATTATTATCTTGATAGTTACGTTCGCTCGTCCAGTCAGAAATTTCATTTTGGCACTGATGATGTCCAAAATGCGTCTTTTAAGGACAATGATTATGGGACTGCGCCAGATGAATTTTTTGGGCTCTTTGAATATGTTGCATGCCAATGGCATCACTTTGGCGAAATCGATCGAAACGGCAGCTGAATCAGTTAAAAATACGCCTTTGTATGATGAATTGATTGAAGCCGGTAAGCGATATAAGGAAACAGGGATTCCTTTTTCAGAGGCTCTTCGGAAATTTACGTCCTGTGATCCCCAAGTTGCCCACATGGTCAGTATTGGTGAGAAATCCTCGTCTTTGGTTGATCAATTGGATTTGTTGACGGAAATGTATGAGGAAGATACGGCAGCGGCAGTTGAGACTTTCACCGCTATTGTGAACATTGTGGTTTTGATGATGGCCGGGGTATTGATTTCGGTTGTGTTTATCGGGGCATTCCTGCCGGTATTCCTGATGGGGCCAAAACTTATGTCATCATCTATGTAAGCCTAACTATAATAGAGGTATGCAAAAAACAAAATTCGATCATTGGCTACACCGGAAGTATGTCCATATCATCAGGATTTATTTTAATACTATGCCCGAAACTTTTCCGAGTGGGCTCGATTTGGTCGAGGCGGAAGAAGAGGGTGGAGGGCGTTACCGCTACCGTTGCTCTACACGCTCGGAAGAATTGGCGCAAGAGGTTTGCGATTTGTTCTTGTCAGAAAACATCACTTACACTTCCAGAATTGATACTAGAGATACACCGTTCGCACGTTTTGTTGGCAATGATCAACGAAGTGTGAGCTTTATGTTAGTTTGGATTGGCATTTTATTAATGGGGATATTATTTCTGCTTTCAGGGGTGACCCAGATGGCTCTTTCCTCTTTGCTGTTAGACAGGGATGCGGTTAGAACTCAGGATGAAGCTGCCCAGCAGGAAAGATTGAAAGATATGTAGGCAAAACGCATTTTAATAAAAAAAAAATATAAATAAGGAGGATAGGAAAATGGATAGAGTGATTGGGAAAACAAATGGAAATTGTCGCGGGTTGACAATTATTGAAATATCAGTTGTGTTGGCCGTGCTGCTCATGTTGGCAACAATGATTTTTCTCTCTTTGAACGGGATGAATGATTGGAAAAAAGCCAAACTGGCAGGTGAAAATCTACGAGTTGTCTATCTGGCTCAAAAAACCTATCTGGCAGATCATCCCACCGACAGTGTGTCTGCATTGGATGCGAGCAAATTGCTTCCCTATCTTCCAAATGGGGCAGCAGCAATTCCACAAATAGAAAAACTGGATGGTACTGAGGTTGTTATCAAATTGGACGTTATGCCTCCAGTGGCTACTGGATCTTATGACCCGTCTGGGAGGACTGATGACGGATTGTGGGACGTTGGTAAACCTTGAATGGGAATACGTGTAGGTTTTGTGTATCTCAGTATTTAATCGAGTATTCCGGTTTTAAGCTTTAATTATCAACAGTTTTTAGGCTTAGGTGAGTTTTTGTTGCTGAGAAACAGCTTGTAAAGCAGCCTCATATTTACCACTGTTTTCAATCAAGCCAAAAGGTTCGAGGGCTTTGTTTTTGGAAAATTCGTATAGTGGGAGTCAGGTAAAATGGCTTATTTATAAGGTTATTTTGTAAAATTATTTTTGTATAAATTGATGAAAGTTAGTAATCCTGTTACCCTTGTTCCATCCTCTTGTAAAGAACGGGAATTTCGAGGGCTCTTGCTGCTGGTTTTGTTTGTATCCGGTTTTTGCTCTTTGGCTTACCAAGTGGTTTGGCTGAGGGAATTCCGGCTTTTATTTGGAGCCTCCACACCAGCTGCTTCAGCGGTGTTGGCTACTTTCATGGGGGGGCTGGGATTGGGGGGGGCTATTCTTGGGAGAAAGGTTGAAAAATCCAATCGCCCGGCCCGTTTTTATGGTTGGGTTGAATTCGGGATTGCGGCAACTACCTTACTGACTCCGCTGTTGTTACTCCTGTGCCGGAAGGCGTATATAGCGACGGGGGGGAGCATGGTATTAGGTGCGCTCGGAAGCAGTCTGGTTCAGATTTTATTGACTGCGGTGGTGATTGGTATTCCTTGTTTTTTGATGGGAGGCACTTTGCCTGCTGCGCTCAGTTATGCGCAGTCAGACAAGGATACCAAGAGGGTGACCACTTCTGTATTTTATGGAGTGAATATTTTGGGAGCTTTGTGCGGGGCTTTTCTGACTAACTTTTTTTTGTTATACCTATTCGGAAATTTGCTGACCTTGATATTTGCGGTGGTATTGAATTTTGTGATCGCGGTTGTTGTAATCGTTGTTATTGCTAAAAATGAAGAAGCCCGGGATGTGAAAGGGGCTTTACAGAGTAGTGAGAGCATTGGTGAGGAAGATTGCGGGATTGGCGTCCCGTCACGATTGGTTTATGCAGTGGCGTTTCTATCAGGTTTTGTATTTTTTGTTGTTGAGCTGGTGTGGTACCGTATCTCGATTCCATTACTAGGTGGTTCGGTTTACAACTTTGGATTGATTCTTGCGGTGGTACTAGGCGGGATGGGGGTGGGGGGGCTCATCTATGCCTTTTTGCTGAGATTTATAAAACCTACGCCTACATTGGTTGCGGGTATTTCGTTGCTGATGGCTTTGTTTTTGATATTGCCCTTTGCCTGTGGAGACTGGTTTGCTTATTTTACCCTGGCTCTTCAATCCGCCATATTGGGCTTCCCATTTTTTGACAAGGTGGTGGCCTGGACCTTGATCACCATGGCCTTGGTATTTCCCGCTTCCTTCTTTGCGGGTATGCAGTTCCCTGCCTTGATTTCTCTTTTGGGGCGAGGCGGTCATGGGGTTGCACGACAGCTAGGCAATGCCTATGCGTGGAATACACTTGGGGCTATATTGGGTTCCCTGCTGGGAGGTTTTATTTTTATTCCGGTTTTCTCTCTGGTTGGCACATGGAGGGCGATTGCTTTGTTGTCCTTATTGCTTGCTGCGCTGATGCTGCTCCCGGCAATGAAAAAAGGACGGGATGATGTGCCGTCTGGCCAGGTAAGGCGTATAATGCTTTCGCTCGGAATTTTGCTGGTTGCTTTTATTGGGCTGACAAGTGTTGGCCCCCAAACTTATTGGCTGCAGTCGGCGATTGGATTTGGTCGTTTTGTAATGCCCAGTAAGGCTTCAAAAGCTTCCATCATTGACTCGTTCCGGGACAATAAGAGGCGAGAGGTTTCTTCTTTTGATGGCAGGGAGGCTTCTGTGGCGATCAAGAATGGAGGAGATCTCTTCATGTTGACGAATGGGAAGAGTGACGGCAGCGCCATTGGCGATGCCGGGACGCAGGTGATGCTGCCTTTGATTCCAGCTATGCTTCATCCGGGGGAGGTTAAAAAAGCGTGTATTGTGGGTTTGGGCACAGGAACTTCGGCAGGGTGGCTGGCGCAGGTTCCCTCTCTTGAGCGAATTGATGTGATAGAGTTGGAGCCAAAACTTTTTGAGCATATTGGGCCATTCAGCCCGGTAAATCAAAATTGCCTCGAAAATCCAAAAGTTAATCCAATCATTGGTGATGCCCGCGAAATTTTGTTGGTCAAGGGGGAGAAATATGACCTGATTGCTTCTGAACCATCCAACCCGCATCGTGCAGGTGTTGCAAATCTCTATACCCGGGCGTTTTACGGAGCTGTGTCCGACCGATTAGCTGAAGACGGGATATTTGCCCAGTGGTTGCAGGCCTATGAAATCGACAATGAAACCGTATCTTTGATTGTTACGACTCTATCCTCCGTATTTCCTCGGGTGGAAATTTATCAATCACTTCACAGTGACCTGATATTTGTGTGTTCAAAAGATGAAAAACCCTGGAACTTATCAAAGGTGCGAGCCCGGATTGAACAAGAGCCATTCAAATCGGCATTGACCTATACCTGGGGGATTCAATCTGCTGAGGGTTTATTCTGTCGTTGCATTAGTAATAACAAGATGGTTGAGAAGATTGCCAATAATTATGGAGTGATCAATACAGATGTACACAACCGTCTGGAATTTTCGTTAGCCCGATCAATTGGGAAAACGCCGGAAGGCTTGTTGCCTAATGACAATATTTGGATTCTGGCTATTCAAAATAAATGGCAATTGCCACCTTTGAACGGAGCATTGGATCAGACAAGAATGAGAAGGGCGATGGCAGGTACTCTGCTGGCCTTGAGCCGAAATCCCAGCGACATATTTGCCGGATCAGATTGGTTGGGGGAAGAGAATACCAAGCTCCATTCCGTCTTGATCAAAGCCAATTCCCAAGCAGATGAATTTATTAAAGAATGGGACTTTGATCCGCAGAACTGGCTGGAAATTCATATGGAACTGAGAGCTCTCGCAATGAGTGGCGACAAGCGATTTGTGCAGCGAGCAAAACAGATCAAAAATGTCTGGCCGATTGATTTTGCGGCTTTCAGTCTTATCTATTTTGATGAAACAGGGGAGCAGGAGCAGGCAATGGAAATGAGCCAAATCTTGCTGGAAACCATGCATGATAAGGTGTGGTGTCGGCTGACGAATGTTAATCTTGCTCTGACACGTCTTGAGAATATTTTGAGAACTGATACGGGAAACATTAGCCATAAGAGGCTAGAAGAGCTGTTCGCCTTATTAGAAAGCCCTTTTCAAGTAAGTTTGGGTGAAAATGTGCGACTTGATCTGCTTACTGAAATTTCAAAAAAACTGTCTGCTAATCATCGCTTAAAGGCTGTAGAAGCATTCGGTGCCAGTTATCCTTTTAACCTCGCATTTTTGGAGTTTCGCAAAGAAACTTTCAAAGAGCTTTCCGACCCGCGCCTGGCTGAAGCTGAAGCTGAATTGCAACGGTGTCGGCGATGGCAATAAACACTACCTATAGGAAGGATGTATTACTTCCGCAGGGCTGCAATTCTCTTCAGCACCGGGGGGTGGGAGTAGTGAAGAAAGGCGTAGAGTGGGTGCGGGCTGAGGTTGGATAAATTGTCTTTGCTGAGCTTTTTCAGGGCTTGAGCGAGATCCCCGGGAGTGCCGGTGACTTCGGCGGCATAGGCATCGGCCTGGTATTCGTGCTGCCGTGAACGGATATTGGAAAGCACGGAAAGCACGGTATTGAAGGGTTGGAACAGCAGGGAGAAAAATATCAGACTCAGGTAGACCGAGGTGCTTTTGACCCCGAAAGCGGCAAACAGGGAGCTGTTATTCAGAAACAGGCCGAGAGCAAAAAACAGTATGCCGGTAGTGATGAAACCGGTGATCATGCTTTGCAGCAGATGTCTCATTTGGTAATGGCCGATTTCATGCGCTAAAACGCCGACGAGTTCATCCGTGCTGTGTTTGTCAATCAGGGTATCGAAGAGCACGATGCGTTTGTTATTGCCAAAACCGGTAAAGAAGGCATTGGACTTTGAGGATCGCTTGGAGCCATCCATGACCATCACTTCTTTGAGGGGAAAATCGCATTTTTGTGCGATGGTGATAATACTCTGTTTGAGCTCACCGTCTTCCAGCGGGGTAAATTTGTTGAAGAGAGGCATGATCCAGGTGGGAGCGATGTAGGTGAGGGCAAGGGAAAAAAGCGTCACCGTCATCCAGCCCCACAACCAGGCGTATTGGAGGTGCTCAAAGAGGTAAAGCAGGACTGCGAGCAGGGGGAGGCCGATGAGGGCACCGAGGATGAGGCCCTTGAGCTGGTCGAAGAAAAAAGTTGAGAGGGTCGATTTATTAAAACCGAATTTCTCTTCAATGACAAAGGTGTCGTAGAGGCTGAAGGGGAGCAGTAATACGTAGTTGGCGGCAAGGAGTGCAGTGATCAGCAAGAGGCCGCTGGTGATTGAGCCCAGTTCAAAGTTCCTGATCCATTGATCGAGAAAGTGGAATCCTCCTGCCAACCAGAAAACAAGCAGGATGAGCAGGGAGAAGGTGGACTGGATCAAACTGAAGCGGGTGCTGATACGAGTGTAGTTCTGAGATTTTCGGTAAGTCTCATCATTGATGAGTCCATTAAACTCTTTGGGAAGGTTCGGTGACAAAGCCCGCAGATTAAAAATATTGGAAATCACTTCGATCAGAAAAATCCCGATGACAGCTGCCAGGATGAACCAGAAATAATAATTGGTATCGATTTTAGTCATTGGGAAGGGAAGATTAGGAGTTAGGAGTTAGGAGTTAGGAACTCGGGGGAATGCGGGGTGGGAAAATGTTGGCTCAGGTGTTCGTTTGCGATGTCCTGCAATTCTTGCAGGGAGGCGACTTGGGAGAAGCGCAGGCGTAGGGGTTTGCCTGCCGGGAAACCTCTGGAGTAGGCCATTAGGCGGGAGCGCATCGAGCGCAGGGTTTGCAGTTCGTTGCCGTAACGACCCCATTCCATGCTGAGACGAACATGGCGCAGAATGAGTTGCCATTGGTCTTGCAGGGACATTCCAGGTATTTTTTTTGCCAAAATTGAAGAAGCTGTGGTCTGTATTGAATGTTTTTTTTCATTCAAGGCTGCGCGGATTTCTCTGAAAATCCAGGGAGAGCCCATGGCGGCCCGTCCTATCATGACTGCGCTGATGGCTGTTTCACTCTGGCGGCGAAGTACGTCGGCACCGCTGCTGATATCTCCGTTTCCAATAATGGGGATGCTCACGGCCCGGGCGCAGGCATCGATGATGTTCCAGTCGGCTTCTCCTGAATAGCCCTGGGCCCGGGTGCGGCCATGAACAGCTATCGCTTGGATACCCTGGTCTTCGAGAATACGGCAAACTTCAGGTGCATTGATGGAGGAAGCATCCCAACCAATACGGATTTTGGCAGTTACGGGGACTCGGTGATTGATACGGCTGGCTACAGTTCCTGCCACATCGGCGAGCAGGGGGCAGTTTTTCAGCAATGAGGATCCTCCATTTCTGGACACCACTTTTTTGACCGGGCAACCGAAGTTTAAATCAATAAAATCGGGTTGTTTCCAGTCGATGATTTTGTCGGCGGCCTCCGCCATGCGCTGGCCATCGGCTCCAAAGAGCTGGATGCCGAGGGGGCGTTGCTCTTCTTCAAATTCAGTATATTTGCGGGTTCGTTTGTCCGCTTGCAGAATGCCTTCGGCTGATACAAACTCGGTGGTCATGACGTCGGCCCCCATCTCCTTGCAGATTTTGCGAAAGACGAGATCCGTCACTCCCGCCATAGGCGCGAGATAAAGCGGGAATCGGTCATTTTGAAACCAAGGCAACATGGTTGGAAAAATAATTAACCACGGATGACAGGGATATCACGGATAAACATTTCTGGAATGTTTGTTACGCTGATCCTTCGCCGTCAATAGGCTCGGATTTTTTTTGCTCTGTTCCGGCTGAGTGGGGTGGTGAATAGGGAAGGATCAGGCCGATGAGAATGAGGGCCGCAAAAAGTGCCAGAGCTGTAAAAGGAGGGTTCCACGTCAGGGTGCTGTTGAATATGAAAATACAGGCGCTGAAGTAAAGAAAGGTCAGCAGGGCGCCCCAGATTAAAACCTGACGGCGTTTGAGTTGGTAAATTTTAAGGGCTAGTAAAATGATGAGGGCGAAGCTCAGCAGTCTTCCTGTTAGAGACCATTGTTCGATGAAGCGGCCACTTTGGATAGTGGCGATGGATCGGGTGATGAGTTCGGAGAGGGAGATTTTTTCTCCGCTGTTCAAGGTGATATGACGATCATGCGCGCGGTCAAGACCAATCACGATCAGATTATTGGAGAGAGATTGGAATTCATCTTCAAGGTCTTGCTGGAGCTTTTTGACTTCAGGTGAATCGGAATGAGCCAGAGTCAACTTGGTGGCGTTGATTGTCTTGTAGAGAGGGGGGGTGATTGCGGCGTGTTCATAGAGTTTCATCTGCCCGCTGAGGTCGATAGGGATGATGTATTTGTTGCCGATCAATATTTGGGCATGCGCTACGGCAGGGGGCAGTTGCAGGGTGATATCGTCGAGTTTCAGTTTTTCATTTTGAATAATGGCGGTGAGAATGAAAGAGGGAACGATGTCATCACCATGCCGGGCTACGAGAGGCAGCATGAGGGTGCCGTTTTTGTTTTTCGGGTCGCTGAGTTCGATTTTTCCAAAAGCCACCTGTCCTTTGCCTCGACTGCCCTTTTCAGGATAAGCAATGGTTCGGGAGAAAGAG
>DAOUQC010000139.1 GCA_030625775.1 Verrucomicrobiota bacterium | reverse complement strand
GGATCATCCGGTTTTGCTCAGTGTTTTGCAGCAAGAAGGGGATATTTGGCAGGAGCATGAACGAGTTTTTGTAGCTGCAGATGATTATCCTTTGGTAAGCTGATGTTTTTTTCTAAGTTCTCGCGGAGCCATTCGGTAGCGGTTACGAAAGGCGGATTTGAACCTAGTGAGACTCATGGCGCTTCGCTGGATGGCTGCACTAAGCAAAATTGGTTCGGTGAAGTCATCAGGGATCCACTGAACGACCGATTCTAGCCGGGTTAGTTTTTGCTTGTCGGTATTGGAGTTGAATCGTGAGGTGCTAAGAGGGGCGGCGGAGTTCTTGAGCGAGGTGAAAAGTAGGGAGAGAAGCTCCAAGATGGTTTCGTGTCAAGGAAGGGAAGGTAATGAAAATCATCACTCAGGTGAAGCTAGCGGTGTCTAATTGGCGCTTTATTGCCGAGACTTACCGTATTCCCAGGTCAGAACAAGAAGACAAGGTGTTGGCTTTCGAAGCATAGAACATAGTAGAGAGCTAATCGGAATCGATTCTGATCTCAAGTAACCAGTCTTTTTTGTCCGGAGCAATAAAACTCAGATTATTTGTTTTGCTTGTCTCGGATTTGCCCGTGCGGGGATTGGTCCAGAAAGCTTGCCGTTTTCCTGGAAGCTCGTTTGCTTTGAGCTGGATGTCTCCGCCTTCCGGCAGATAAATGACCGTCCACGAGCGGTCTTTTGTTTGTGCGGCGGCGGCAAATTTTTGAGGATGCTTTTTGCCGGGCTGATCGGCTAACAAGGATGGGTGTGGACGTAGATCCGTCCATGGTCCACTTTCAAAAAACCGCCGCAGGGCGATCATGGCAGTGATCCCTTCTGTTTCCAGTCCCGTGAACCAGGCATCGGCTTTGCCTGCCGCGGCGTGACCTTCGATGTCATCAAGTCGGTCATTCCATGGCCAAATGACATGGTGTCCGTAACTGACACCTGCGGGTGGGGAGACGAGCATCGACCAGTAGGCGGCGCGTCGTACGTGTTGAGGCGAATGGGGAATCATGCTCGGCGGACCGGGGATGAGTTCGTAATTCGGTTCGAGGTTTATGATCGGGCGAATGGGCTGGTCATTCCAGTTGCTTGCGGGCGGTCCACTGGTCAGCCATTGTAAGCTTTGTGGATGATTCCCGTGACTGGATTGATAGCCGGTAAAGTCGAGCCAGGGTTCATTGCCGAAGTTGGTGTTGATCCAATTACCACCCGAGGGGTGCAAGGTATGTAGTCGTTTCATTGGGTCATCATCTTTTCGTCCGGTGAACACTTCACGCCCAATGTGTTTCCATCGCTTTACGTTTTGATAGCGCCCGTCGCCGCCGAGAAACCAGACGACCTGATGAGCGCCCCAGCGAGCGACGAGATAGCGGGCGAGGCGAATGGCATCCTGTTCCGGCAGGGCGCGTCCGGGATCGGTTTCAGTCAGTGCCCACAACAGAACAGGCACGGCAATCAGCCCCTGACGATTGATTTCTGCCACACGGTTGTCCATTGCCTGCAGGTAGTCGATGTTCACCGAGATGTCTTTTTCTCCTATATAAACAGGTCCTGGTAAAGTCCGTGTGCCACCACGCCACTGGGTACTGACAAACTGGACCGCGGTGAATCCCTGTTTTTTCCGGGTGATGAGATAGCGCTTCCAGTCTTCGTCTTTGGCGCGCAGTACGCCGTTCCAGGCGGTGTCAGCCAACCAGAAAAACGGTGAGCTATCGGAGTTTACCAGATAGCGGCGATTCTCGGAAAGACGCAAGGGTGCAAGCGGGATGGAGGATTCATCAGCCTTGTCTGCAACACATTCAAAATCACCTTCCTTATTGTGTAAGCCTGCATCGTCAGCTGGACGGCTGGTCGACTGCCATTTCCAGGTGCCGGGTTCGTTGGGTGAAAAACGGACCCGCCAGATGTTGTCCCCGTCCCAGAATGCGTTGACCATCGAACTTAATCCCGAAGGAGCAGTGAAGGTCACTCTGAGCTCAACATCGCGGAAAGGATGTGCGTAGTTTGCTTCACTGTGGAAGTCGATCTCTTGAATTTTCCACACGGTAACAGGAGCGGTATTTGCAGTAGTCATGAGAGCTGCTGAGATAATTAAAATTACAGGGAGGATTTTCACGGTAAACTATTTTTGAACTCCGGATTCGCTCATCCATGTGCGGAGGCGGGTTTCCAATTCACCTTGGATTGCTGCCGATTGATGCTTGCCGTAGAGATTGTCTTTCTCGTCGGGATCAACGGCGAGGTTAAAAAGTTCATGACGACGGCCCTTGCTGAGTGCTTCGCCGATTTCATCCAGATAGAGTACCATTTTCCAGTCGTCTTTACGGATCATGCGCATGTGGGGTTTTTCTCCATCATCACCCAGATAGATCATATCGTAAGTGTCAAAATAAGTATCGCGCCACTTGGCCTCGGATTTATTTTTTAGAATGGGAAGTAAACTACGGCCGTCGGTTTTGAGCGGAGTTTGGACTTCGGCGACTTCTGAAAGGGTGGGCAGGATATCCATGGTGGAAACCAGCACCTTGCTGGTGGATCCCGGTTTCACGACACCCGGCCAGCGAATGATGAAGGGAACGAGCACGGAATCATCGAACATGTTCGCCCGGGTGGAAGTTCTCAGGATGCGGCCGCTTTCATTAATTCCGAGGCGGCGGGCATTGCCTTTGCCGAGCAGGCCGGATTGTCCGACCATGAAGCCGTTATCACCGATGAAGATAACGATGGTATTATCCGCGAGGCCGGTTTCGTCCAGTGTATCGAGAACTCGTCCGATATTGCGGTCCGCACAGGTGACGTTGGCATAATACTGGCGTGTCAGATCACGGACTTGTTCGTCCGTCGCTTTTGCTTTGGGAAATTGCGCAAGATTGGGAATGGCGACATTTTTGTTTTTGTAGTGAGCTTCATCCTCTTCAGGCACGTGGTTCCATGGCAAGTGAGGGCGGTAGAGGGCAAAGTAGAAAAAAAAGGGTGCGGGCGTCGAATCCATTTTTTTCTGTGCCGCGATGGAACGAATCTGATGGATCACCTGATCAGCGAGAATATCCGTGTGGCGGGGATTGTTTTTAAATCTTATGATACTTTTTTCGTTAACGAGGAAGGGGATCTTGCCGACATTTTTGTATTGTTTGCCCGGTGCGATGTAGCGATAACCTTCCGCGCTGTCGAAACCATAATTCTCCGGGTAATATTTTTCACCGTAACCAAGATGCCATTTGCCGACCATTCTGGTTTGGTAGCCAGCGTAATTGAGGGTCGAAGCAATCGTAGTTGTTCCGGCGGGCAGTCCGTTGTCTACGTGGACAGGATTGCCGAAGGGAATGTAGTCTGGAATACCGAGGCGGTGGCTGTATTGACCCGTCAGCAGCATGGCTCGCGATGGCGAACACACCGGTTTGGTAAAACCTTGAGTAAAGAGCATGCCTTCTTTTGCGAGGCGATCGATGTTGGGGGTATGAACATCCTTATTTCCGTAGGCCCCCACGGCCCATTGTGCGTGGTCATCGGTGAAGATGAGCAGGACGTTGGGTTTGTTCCCGACAGCCGAAACTGTCGTGACGACCATCAACAGGGTGAGAAATAAAACTGACGATTTCATTTTTTACCGGATGAAGAAGATTCAAGAAAAGCGAGCAGGTCGCGCAGTTCACGGTCAGTGAGCGACATCGGCAGTCCCATTGGCATGAAAGACATCGGCAGATCCTGAATCGATTTCACATCGTCGCGATTGAAAGTGTGGTTCAGACCCTGGGCATCACGGATCTGCTCATTGATGTAGGAACGCAAACGGATACCGGTGTATACACTGCCGTCATTGAGAGTGATCATTCGTGGCAGATATTGGGGAGCGATATCTTGATTGGGATTGAGAATGGCTTCGAGTAGCCAGGTGCGGTCCCCGAGTTCGCCGATTTTGCTCAGATCCGGCCCGACTACATTTCCGCGCCCGCTATGACGATGGCAGTTAGCACAGAGAGCCAGTTGAGTGTGATTGAAAATGCGGCGACCGGCTTCCGGGTCAGCGGGCGTTTTAATTGCATCAAGGCGTTTCAACCAGGATGCGGTATCGGTCAGAGCGGGGCGATCAGCAGCGAGTGAAGCTGGGTCGATCAGTGCTTCAAGCAGTGAGGCTGACTCCGGGTATGGTTCAGCAATTTTTTTCAGTTGAGCCTTTTGTTCCGGATTGAGAGTGGATGCACGCAAAGCGCGCAAACTTTCTTCGCGGATGATGCGGTTTTTATTGGAGGCTAATTGAATCAGCAGAGGTGTGTGTTTTTCTGCAATTTTGGAAAGGCCTGCAAGCGCCTCGGCACGGAGTTCAGGGCTTTGTTTTTCATCTGCAGCGGTGGCAGCAAGAATTTTTTGTCCGGCTTTGGGGTTTCCTGCCAGCGTGCGCAAAACTTCCAGCGAGAGTTGCGGGTCGCCGATCGCGAGCAGTTCTGCTAGAATATCCAAGGTGAGTCCTTTGGGGAATTTGACTACGGAGGCTGTGTCTGTTTTGGATGCGTTCTTGGAGCGGGTCGGCAGCAGGCGCAGGGCAAAGGAGCGAATGCTCGGAGAGCTTGATTTATCCAATACTTTGCTCAGTAACATTTCCGGATCGCGCAGACCAATTTCAGGTTTGCCTAGTAGGGTGTTGCGAGCGGCGATGGCTCCTTCGAATACATTGTAGTCCAGGTCGCTGCGACGGAGGATTTTTTCAACATTCGGGAGAAAAGCATCCAACTGATCATCGGCGACCCAGCGCAGAGTTTCGAATTGTACATCCGGATTGTTGTCTTCGAGTAGAGCTGGCACCCAGGTGTCGGGAGAACTTTTTGACTGCTTCAAAGCCATCACGGCACGCACGCGATTTTCACCAGGCAGTTTTTTGACGTCATCCAGCTTCCAGCCTTGGGCTGTTTGCGAGAGTATTGCCAACGCAGCGCTGGCAATGAAAGGATCTTCGTCGCGACTGAGTTCAAAGATTCTCTCCTGTGAATATTTGCCCAGGCCACCACGCAGTTTGGCAGCCAGATTGGAGGCAGGATTTTTCTTTTCGAGTTCAAGCGGCCCCACCCACTTTGCTATTTTGAGATTGATTTCCAGTTTCCACAAACGTCCGTATCCGTGAACGGGATAACGTCCATCCACCCAGTCGGTGAGATACCAGGTCATCGACTCGCTGTTTGATTGACTTTTATCCAGTGCAATCGCAACCGGGCGAAAGTAGCGGGAACCATGCAGCAGGGTGACTTGCTTGGCAGTGAAGCTGGCGCCTTTGGGGGTCAGTGGAAAAAAATCGATGCGGTGATCTCCCCATGAGGGCACCAATAATCCGCGACCGAGAGGAACGAGTCCGCAGGGAGCTTCCCCGGAGGGGTGAACCATGGGCAGGGTGCCGCGCAGTTCACCATCCCAGGCGACAAAAGGGTGATGTGCTTCGCCGCCGTATTTGCGTCGGTAACCGTAATCTCCGTCTTCGACAATGTGCAAAACTTTGCAGGGAGGGTGTTCACCCGGATCATTCTCGGCGGCAAAAATTTCCCCGTCCTTGCGCACGGTCATTCCAAAGGGGTTCCATAATCCCTCGGCGATCTGCCGCAGTTCACTGCCGTCGGGTCGGCAGCGGAAAACGCCTCCGCGTCCGAGGCCTGTAATAGTTTTGCCGTCATTGGCAGTCAAAGTCCATCCTTTCGCAAAGTTCTCGCCGAATCCTACAACGAGATCCCCGTTGGGAGCCCAGGCAAGTCCAGACAGAGCGTTGTGGGGGTAATCCGCTTCGGATTCCAGCACCAGTATATTTTCTTCCACATCGGCCTTGCCGTCGCCGTCGCTGTCTTTGATTCGCAGGATGCGGTCGCGTTCGGTGAGATAGACCCAGCCGTCGGCACCGAGTTCGAGATCCATGGTGAGGTCGGTCTTGTTGTAAAAAACACTGCGCGTGCCGTCTTTGTCGAAGACCAGAACTTCATCGTGTTCAGA